>NZ_JAATHJ010000042.1 GCF_012034335.1 Alkalicoccus luteus
GTAAAAAAACAGTCGTGTCTGTCTGTTGTGACGTTGTTCTCCAACAAGCAGAGCCGTTTCCCCGATGTGTCCGGCGGGGACGCCTGTGGAATCAGCGCAGTCTGAAGATTCCGTGCCGTTCAGATCTGCGAACGGCATCACCGCACGAGCGGAGCCGGACTGGGTCTTGAAGGCTTCTCGTGAGAAGCCTGTGTCCGTGTGAAGCCGTGCCTTTCTTTCCTTCATACAGGGGTCACCCCGAGAAATAGCTGAAGACAAGCCCACGGCAGGCTCGGTAAACAGAGGGAAAATACAATCAATAGAATAATCATGTAAGCTGATTGACTTTGTCAACAGCCTGGCAGCTCCGGCCATATCAGGCCGGAGCTGCTTTCGATTTCCTTATTCGTCTGGCTTGAACGTTCGTTTGCCGAGCTCCTGATCGAGCAGCTCGAACGCCTGACTGTCCTGATCCATGCGCTTCAGCCGGTGAATGAGCGTATCAAACGAAGCCTCTTCCTCGACCTGCTCTTCAATAAACCAGTTCAGAAACGTCATCGTCGCGTGCTCACGCTCGTCCAGCGCCAAGTCAGCGAGCTTGTAAATGCGCTTCGTCACTTCTTTTTCATGCTCGAGTGATTTTGTAAATGTTTCCTCGACGGAAGCGAATGTATTGTCCGGATCGGGCATGCCGGTGAGCTCCGCGCGGCCGCCGATGTCGTTAATAAACTGATAAAACTTCATCGCATGGAACCGTTCCTCCTCCGCCTGTGCCAGATAAAACTGCGCAAATCCGTCCAGGCTTTCACCGGAGCAGTAAGCCGCTGTTGCTGTATATACGTGAGCAGAATAAAATTCATAGTTCATCTGTTCGTTCAATGCGTCAATAAGTGTTGTGCTGATCATGTTACATCGCGCTCCTCTCTAGTAAATGTTCAGGCAGCCAGCCCGCGTGCAGCACAGCTGCCGGAATTTCCCCGGAACGCCGTCCGGCGCGGTCGAGCCACTGCTTCGAAAACGAGTATTCGCGTTCCTTTAAAATCATGCCGATTCCCTGATTTGCACTGTAGAGCTGCATTCGGCTAAGCGCACGAAGCGCCTCGTCCCGGTAGCGAGGTTTCGTCAGCACAAGCACGTGCATCGGCACCTGCTCGTACAGCTCCATCATGCGGTTATGCCAGCGATCTTCACGCTCATACATGCCGTGTACGATTTCTTTGACAAGCGGGCGCTTCTGTATGCCGTGAAACAGAAGCAGCCTGGTTTCAGCCCGGGCTTCCGGACTCATCTCCACGGAGGCTTTTTTCCAGCTGACGGATACTGCGGACGGCTCCACATCCCGGTCCTTAAAGCAGCGCATAATCCGCCGTTCCATCATCATCTTTTCCATCATGGCGCGCATCGCCTGCATTTCTTCGGCTGTCAGCATGGCAGCCACCTCCCCTTACAGATGCCTTTTAAAGCGACGAGAAATCGGTCGTAAGCTCTTCCGGCGGAGTTGGTTCTTTCCGTTTCGGCTTGTTTTTTTCCTCATAATAGCCAAGATGCAGAAAGCCTGCGATCCGTTCACCAGCCTGCACGCCAAGCATGTCACGGACGTGCGGCTCGTAAATGTGAGGATTTGTCTTCCATACGGTTCCAAGCTGCCGTTCTGCTGCAAGCAGCTGGAAGTTTTGAATCATCGAGCCGATCGCGCCCATGTTTTCATCCTGCTGCTTCTGGCGCGGATCTTCTTTCATTATTACAATTAAATAGGCAGCCGGCTCCATAAACAACTTGCGGCGGTTTTCATGCTCCCGTTTTGCATAGTGTCCGAGCAGCCCTTCAACAAATGCTTCCTTTTCTTCTGCGCTTACATAAACGAAGCGCCACGGTTCACGCAGTCCGTGGTTCGGCGCCCATACGGCATCCCGAAGCAAATCCATCACCAGCTTTTTCTCTACCGATTTATCGGTGTATCCGGTTTTAATGGAGCGGCGCTCCCGTATCGCCTTTTGCAGCGGCGTGATAGTTGATAAATCGTTCATATGCTATCCCTCTTTCTATTGCCAGTCTTTCCCTTTATTGTATCAGACGGGCACCCCCGTTAGCATCTTAAGCGGCACCGCCGATAAATGATAACCATTCTCAATGGTGTCGAAAAAAAAGAGAGGGGGGAATACTTTTTTTCGGAAGTGAGAAAGTGAGAATGATTATCAATTAACGGTGCTCTTTTATCATAGTGCAGCTTTTAAAAACCGTCAAGTCTTATCTGCAGAAATTCCCTAAAAAAATAACGTGTCCGGCAGCTGAAGCCTGCGAAGATGACGTTCCCGCGCTTAGCTTCTCTCCGGACGGGGAAGGTACCGGAGTAGACACTGTGAAGGAGCTGATTGGATGAACACGCAAGAACTCTATGCCATGATCAACGAAGCATCTGAACACCTGGAGCTGCATGACGATTTTCAGCAGCTGCTCCGCATTCCGGAAAGGCAGCTCGCCTTTTCGGTTCCATATGAATCCGATGAAGGCAGCATGCGCGTGGTGGAGGGTTTCCGTACACTGCACTCCTCCCTGCTGGGCCCCGGTAAAGGCGGCATCCGGCTCCACCCGGAAACAAACATCGACGAAACGTCGCTGCTCGCCTCCTGGATGACGATGAAAAATGCCTTAATGCACCTGCCCTTCGGCGGCGCAAAAGGCGGAATTGCTGCAGATCCAAAACAGCTGTCTGATAAGGAACGCGAGCGCGTGATCCGCTCCTACATCCGCAAGCTGTCCCCTTACATCGGCCGCGACCAGGACATTCCCGCTCCGGACGTCAACATCGGCCAGCAGGAAATCGGCTGGATGCTGGATGAATACGAAAAACATCTGCACGATCCATATAATGCCGTCTTCACTGGAAAGGATCCGGTCATTGGAGGCATCCCGGGCCGGGTCGAAGCAACTGCAGCCGGCGTCGTTCATACGATTCGCTGCTGGCTCAAGGAACAGGACCGCAGCCTGAACAATTTGAAAGTCGCGATCCAGGGAGCCGGGAACGTTGGATCATTCTGCGCCCGCATTCTCGCTGATAAAGGGGCGATCATCACGGCGATTTCAGACTCCTCATCCACTGTCATTGATGAGAACGGCATTAACGTGGAGAAAGTGTTAAAAACAAAGACCGACACGGGCAGCCTTGGCGGAGACCATGAGTCATCGGCCGTATTTGAAGTGCCGTGCGACGTGCTGATCCCGGCCGCCATGGGCGGCGCTATTGATGAGGAGACCGCCCGGCTGATCCAGGCAGACCTGATCGCAGAAGGCGCGAACGGTCCGGTAACAGCAGATGCAGATCGGGTTCTGGAAGAACGAGGCATTGATGTTCTGCCGGATATCCTAGCCAATGCCGGCGGTGTCGTCGTTTCCTACCTGGAATGGCGAATGAACGAGCGCAAGGAAGAATGGAGCAAGGCCGATGCGCTGAGTCAGCTGGAGCACTACATGCGCCAGGCCTTCAGCCGCACGAACCGGACCAAGCAGGAGTCCGGCGTCTCCTACCGTCGTGCTGCCTATTACACGGCCTGCAGGCGTCTTGCTGATGTGATGCAGGCACGAGGCCTGATCAAGTAGCCTGTCCTGTCCAGATCGTCCACCGGTCGGCTTCTGTCACAGTCCCTTCCGGAAGCTTCGTCAGCAGAAAATCGAGAAACGCTTCCAGCTCGCTGTCTGTCAGCTCGTGTAAAATACTTCGTCCCGTTCGCTGACGGAGCTCACCCAGCAGCTGCTGCCTTGTTGCAAACTGCTTTCGCTTCTCCCATATAGAAAAAGCCGTCGCATTGGTAAAGCCGGCAGCCTTCATCTGCTCGAGGACGTCCATTTTATTCGGACGCCTCTTTTTTTCGACCTCGGCAAGGTGCGGAAAATAATCAAGCAGCCAACCCCGGATGTGCGAGTGGCTTCCGGGAAGCAGACAGTCTGAAACGGTCCGGTCCTGTATGATCAGCCGCCCTTTAGAACGCAGCACCCTCCCTGCTTCCTGCAGGAAAGCGCCGGTATCCGGCAGATGATGGATCAGCGCCCGGGCAAGCACCAGATCCTGGCTGCTCCCGGGAAGACCGGTTCGCTCTGCGGTTCCCTGCTGAAATGACAGCCGCCTCTCGTGCTGATGACGTTCTTTTGCATCGCGAAGGCTTACTTCCGAAAAATCAATGCCGACTGCTCTATCAGCCCCAAGTTTCAGCAGCTCGTTCGTATAGATCCCTCCGCCGCAGCCAATATCTGCGGCATGCTTGCTATCTTCTCCTGCTGTCAGCTCCTGCATCGTTTTTACCCAGTCAGCGTCCGTATCCCTGCTGTTATAGCTTCCTTTTAACCGTTCATCGTGAAAATGGATGCTCATGTGTTCTCACCTCCCTTCCATTATATCCTTTTTATGTAAATAAATCCGAATCCGCGCTTCTTTTAGAGGATTTTGACAACTTGCTCCCTTTTCCTGTATGATGACGACAAACTTGATAACGTAATGAACAACAGGTGATCTGCTTCGCCAGATCTTAAAAGGGAATCCGGTGTAAATCCGGAACGGTCCCGCCACTGTAAAAGGTTAGCAGCCACTGTACCACTGGGTTTATCCCGGGAAGGAGCGGCTGTGTTCATCCTTAAGTCAGGAGACCTGCCTGTCGTTCCTTACCATCAGCCCTACGGGTCATAGGGAGGTGGAAACAGGCTTGTACAGCTTTGCCGCAAAACACGTGCGGCTAAAGCTTGATTCGTGCTGGAAAGACACCTGTTTTGTCCTGCTGCCGTGCCGGAAGGGTTCCCCCCTTTTGGCACGGCTTTTTGTTTGTGTCGGCGTCATACATTTGAAGGAGGAATGAAGCATGAAAACATCTGTACAAGGCTATCCGCGCATCGGTGAAAACCGGGAGTGGAAGCGCGCACTTGAAGCGTACTGGAAAGAAGAAATAACCGCAGCGGAGCTGCAGGAACAAATGAAAGCCATCCGGCTGGAAAGGCTCACCCGTTTGGAAGCAAGCGGACTCGATCTGGTGCCGACAGGCGACTTTTCGTATTACGACCATATGCTGGATACGGCATTTATGTTTAATCTGGTACCGGAGCGTTTCGCTTCCTTGTCCGGAAATGAGCTTGATCAGTATTTCGCAGCCGCACGCGGGACGAGCGAGGCGCCTGCGATGGAAATGACGAAATGGTTTGATACGAACTATCACTATATTGTGCCTGAGCTGGAGGACAGCTGGGTGCCTGATGTTACGCGCAACTATCCGCTTGAACAGTATCGGGAGGCAGAAGCCGCGGGCATAAAGACAAAGCCGGTGCTCGTCGGACCCTATACGTTTATGACGCTTGCAAAGGGACTGGAAGCTGAGCACCGCGACAGCTGCATGTCTGTACTGCTGTCTCTGTATGCAAAAGTGATTGTCGAGCTGTACGAAGCAGGTGCTCCACTCATTCAGCTTGATGAGCCTGCTCTCGTCACGTCCCTGACCCGTGAAGAAGCCGGGCAGGCCGCTAAGTGGCTCCAGCAGCTGCTTGACTTGGTCCCGAAGGCACCGCTGCAGCTGCAGACGTATTTTGAATCGCTGACGCACTGGGATTTATTCGCCGCTCTTCCGTTTCACGCCTTCGGACTCGATCTGATGTATGACGACGGCGACACACTCCAGCAGCTGCGGCAGCATCCGCCTCACCAGAATGCGGCGCTCGCAATCGGCGTGATTGATGGCCGCAACGTCTGGAAAAGCGACCTCCGAGAAGCTCAGCAGCTCGTTCACAGCGTCCAGTCCCTTTGCCCGGAAAATCAGCTGATTCTGCAGCCAAGCTGCAGTTTGCTGCACGTACCGGTTTCCCTTAAGCAAGAAGAGCGCTTTGTTGAAGACTTGAAGCAGGGCATGGCTTTCGCTGACGAAAAGCTGCAGGAGCTGCAGCTGCTGAAGCAGGTATGCACCGGTGCTCCGGAAAGCACGCTGGACGATCACCAGGCCTCTCTTTCCAGGTTCCGGAAACGTTATCCGGCAGCTGGAGACACCAGCAGCGAAAAGCTCGCTATGAGAGAGCCCGTTTTTTCACGCCGGGCTGAGCTGCAGCAGGCCCGTTGGCAGCTCCCGCTTCTGCCGACGACAACGATCGGCAGCCTGCCTCAGACGACCGATATGCGAAAAGCAAGAACCGCCTATCGGCGCGGAGAACTATCCGCTAAACGCTACCGTGCAATGGTGGAAGAAAAAATGCAGCGCTGGATCAAGCTTCAGGAAGATATCGGGCTCGATGTCCTCGTGCACGGCGAATTTGAACGCAACGACATGGTAGAATTTTTCGGAGAAAAACTGGACGGTATGGCCGTCACACAAAACGGCTGGGTCCAGTCGTACGGCTCCCGCTGCGTCAAGCCGCCGCTCATTTACGGCGCGGTATCTGCTCCAGGTTCGATGACCGTCTCTGAAACCGCCTATGCCCAGTCACTGACGGATCGCCCTGTAAAAGGCATGCTCACCGGACCCGTGACTATTTTAAAGTGGTCATTTGAACGGAGCGATGTGCCTAAATCTGTAACCGCCTATCAGCTTGCGGAAGCGCTGCAGCAGGAGGTCGAAGCACTCGAAGAAGCAGGGATCGGCATGATTCAGATAGATGAACCAGCTCTACGCGAAGGCTTTCCGCTGAAAAGGGAGAAACGTGCCCATTACCTGGACTGGGCCGTCAACTCGTTTCGCGCAGCGTCAGCCGTTGCCCAGCCGGAAACCCAGATCCATACGCACATGTGCTACAGCGACTTTCACGATATGATCGACGCGATCAGTGCCATGGACGCCGACGTCATTTCCATTGAAACATCGAGAAGCCACGGCGGCCTGATCCAAGCGTTCGAAGACAACACGTACGACAAGGGCATCGGACTCGGTGTTTATGATATTCACAGCCCACGTATCCCGCCTGTTCAGGAAATGACCGACATGATCGAACGCTGCCTGAACGTCCTGCCGGCCTTCCAGTTTTGGGTGAATCCGGACTGCGGCTTAAAAACCCGCAATGAATCGGAAACAGAAGCTGCCCTTCGCAACATGCAGCAGGCGGCAGAAACCGTCCGGGAAACTCTTATAGGCCAGACGAGCGGCGTGTAAGGGTGAAGCGGTCAACGGCGAAAGGTTTCTTTTGATGGAGGAGAGCGTTTGATAAGTTGCAGGTGCAGAATGAAAACTTTCGCATGCGAATGTATAACTTTTTCGTTATTTCGAACGAATGTTAATAACGATAATAAGTTGAAGCGCGAGCTTGATAAGTTTGAGTCGCCGAATGAAAAGATTCGAGCATTATTCGATAAGTTGCGGCCGGCAAATGAAATGTTTGAGGCCAGCCAAAACTTATGCATGCCCCGAACCATTCAGATCATGCTCAACATGAAACAATGAAAAACTCCCGGATGCTGCGATCCGGGAGCTTTCTTCTTTATCTAAAAACCAACTTATTACCACACTCAACAAAAAAATTTCTCAACAATTATTTAATTTACATAAAATGGTTTACCATACTTCTACGTGCAATATATGCTAAGAAGTATAATGCCTGCATAAAATGGAGAAAGGCGTCACAATAGGTATACGCGACTGCTCTTTTACTCTCATAGTGAATACGTTGAAGTACCGGCATCGCTATTTGTCATAGAAATGTCGCGTAAATAATGGTTCCATCCATATGGAACAAGCTCGTGCCCATCGTAACCAAATGCTTCAACCTTACCGCCAGCTGCCGAAATCGGAGACACTCGACTCCGGGAGGATCAGAACGAGGCGAAGATCCAGCGCTTCCGACAGCAGGAGGAAGCGGTTAGCTGAGCCCGTTCCCTCCGGAAAGCGAGTGTCCGCAGATACAGGCAGATGCAAGGTGAATCACCTATAAAGACTTTTTCAACAGACTGGAAAAGCTCCCGGATGCTTAGACATCCCGGGAGCTTTTCTTATATTCTAATAAACAAATGCGCGGTAGGCGCCGACAAGTCCGTTTCCAAAGTGGTTGGAGTTGCCAAGCGGCTGTGCGGAGTTGTTCAGCACGCTTCGTACCTGCTGGGCAGAGTAGTTTGGACGGTAGTGCATCAGAAGGGCTGCAACACCGGCTACGTGCGGAGCTGCCATCGACGTTCCGTTGAGGCTGCGGTAGCCGTTGTTTGGATACGTGCTCTGAATGCTGACGCCAGGTGCTGCGATTTCAACAGCCGGACCTGTGCTGGAGAAAGACGCACGGTTGTTGTTTGCATCAACAGCGCCGACCGCCATGACAGAATCATATTTAGCCGGGTAACCGACAGAGTCGCCTGTGCCGGATGCATTGCCGCTGTTACCTGCTGCAGCGATGAGGAGCAGTCCCTGATTGTAGGCATAGTCCGAGTAAGCGCGCAGGATCGCGGAATCAGTCGGACCGCCGAGAGACATATTCACAATGTCCATGTTGTTCAAAACAGACCATTCAATTCCTTGCGCAATGCCTGCGTTAGACCCGCTGCCGTTCTGATCCAGAACTTTGACCGCGTAGAGGCGGGCCTGAGGTGCTACGCCGAGAACGCCAACACTGTTATTCAGCGCTGCCACTGTACCTGCTACGTGCGTACCGTGGCCGTCGTTATCAATGTAAGGGTTGCTGTCGGGCCAGCTTGAGAAGACGGAGTGCCCGCCATACACGTTCAAATCCTGATGGTTGGCGTCAATACCAGTATCGAGAATCGCCACGCGGACGCCCTGTCCGAAATAACCGAAACGATGTACATCCGGAGCTTGTACCTGGGATATGCCGTAAGGAACGGTCTGCATCGCCTGTACTTCTGCATCTTCTTCTACGTATTCTACATGCGGATGGTTAGATAGTCCTTTTGCTTGTCCTTCTGTTAAGGAAAGCTGATAAACCGGCAGCAGTTCAAATTCATAGAGAACATCTTCATCCTCTACGCCGAATGCATTCAGCAGTCCTTTTTCAGCATTGCCGGAAAACATCACCAGATAGTCTTCTTTGTCCTGCTCCCCTGCTGATACAGCGGAAGCAAACAGTCCCCCCGTGATCATCATTAAAGCAGCAAACAACCAGATAAAACGCTTCATCCAAACACTCCTTATGCAGTTTTTTTCACCGCGGCGGTGAGCGGCCGTCATTTCACATAATTTTCCGAAAAGTCGGCTCCTCTTTATATTATTCGCCACTCGAAAAAAGACAAGCTCGTTTGTAAGTATTTGTAAGGATGACGTATGACGCAGCTAAGAAAGCACCTGCACACATCCAATAAATGGATGTAAAATCTTCGGCTTTAAAGCGGTGCTGCATATCCGCTTCACACCGCAAACAAAAAGCCACAGGCAGCTCTCCTGCGGCTTCACGATGGTACTCCGGTTTTCAGAAACTGGCGCAGCTTTTCCTGATCTGCAGCGATTTTCTCCTGCAGGCTGCGGTTATAGAAAATGGCAGCCGGGTGAAAGGTCGGAAACAGCAGATAGTCACGGTCCGACCAGACGAACGCGCCCTCTTGAAGGCGGCGGACCGGCGTCCGGATAAACCGGCCGTGGCAGTCGCCTACTTTATAGTCCGTTCCTGCCAGCCGGCGCAAGCCGATGTTGCCGAGCGTAACAATCACCGGAGCCTCAACGTGGCTGAGTTCATAATCGAGAATCGGTGCATGAGCGGTTATTTCCTTTTGAGTGGGAGGCCGGTTATACTTTCGCTCAGTCACTGTTCCGTCCCGGTTATTCCGCTTTCCCCAGCGGTAAGGTCGGCTGCGGACCGCGCTGGTGATATATACTTCTTCACGTGAAAGTCCGAGGCCTTCCAGAAAGGCCATCAGCTCTTTGCCTGCTCGTCCGCTAAACGGAACACCGTTATGAATTTCCGTCTCTCCCGGTGCTTCCCCGACGAGCATCATCGCCGGCTTTTCAGGTCCGCTTCCGTAAACAAACCCTTCCAGCGCAAAGTCTTTGCTGTCTGCTATGACGCGTTCTGCTAGTGATTCCGGTATACGCACAGGTACATCCCTCCTGTTTGTTTATTCATATCCCCGCTTTTTGAAAAGAAAAAACAGTCCTGCAGACGTTTTCCTATAGTGACTCATGATTCGTTTTGCGAACAGGTCTTAGAAGATCATCTGACAGGGTACATACTTTCATCCTGGTTCTTACATAGGTCTCAGGTACTTTTCGCCTGTCGAAATATATCTCGTTCTAGGAATTAAAACGTTTTTTTGACTATTCAGTCTAATGTGCAGAAATATTTGATAAGGTAAAAAGACGTTTTTCAACTGAAAATGGGGAGGAATACATAATGAGGAAAACAGCAGGACTGCTTTCTGTTTTATTGCTTGGCTCCATCTTTTTTGCGCAGCAGGATGAGGCCAGTGCCGACACAGAACTGCAGACGAACATTGATACTGTGTCACTGACCGAAGAGAGAACGGTAGAAGTCAGCGCTGATTTGGGCAGCGACGTTGACCTCGACAGCGTGGAGTTTACATTCGGTGGGCGTGCGCTCGAGGAATGGCGTCAGCATACGGGCGGCACGTCGTATAACGGCAGCTCGTTTATCCAGGTGAAAGAAGGGCCTTACCTGGATGATGACGGACTAGTACGAGCGGAAATTGAGTTCGGGCTGCTTTACGGCACAGACAACCTGGCACCCCGCAACATCCGCACGCAGTACCAGCAGTTCATTAACGACTATGAGCTGGCAATGACCGATACACAGAGCGGGGCTTCCGCGGAAACAACGCTTCGCTACAACGTGTATGATGAGTTCCTGTTTTACGATGAGCTGAAGCCGGCGATTGATGATGTCCTGAATCAGGCGTCAGATTCCGGCCGCTACGTGCAGTACGAAAAGGTCGGTGAGTCAGTGGAAGGCCGTGATATTCACTTTGCGGTTGTAGCTAAAGACGAAGCAGCAGTCGACCGCTATTTCGACGAAACCTTGCCGCAGGCGCTGAACGATCCAGCCGCGCTGAAGGACGCGATCGCGTCCGGAGAAGCCGGTGATTATCAAGTTCCGGTCTGGTTCAATAATATTCATCCGGACGAAGTAGAAGGCGTCGACGCTCAGATTGAGCTGTTCCGCGACTTTGCGCTTGAAGAAGATATCACGTTTATGAATACGGACGATTCGGAAGAGTTTGAAGTAACGATGAACGTCGATGAGGCGCTCGATGACGTGATTATGCTGTATATGTTTACGAGCAACCCGGACGGCCGCGCCTATAACACCCGCGGAAATGCGGAAGGCTTTGACTTAAACCGGGACAATGCTTACCAGACGCAAGTGGAAACACAGGCGGTCAACGAGCTCGTTTCCGAGTGGACGCCGCTCTCTTTTATTGATATTCACGGCTACGTAAATGGATTTTTAATTGAGCCGGCTACACCGCCTCACAATCCGAACTTTGAATATGACCTTTTAATCGATAACATGCTCGAACAGGCGCATGCGCTCGGGCGCGGCGGGATAAGCAACTCAAATCTCATCTCCTACTTTATTCCGAAGCTGGACTGGGAAGACGGCTGGGATGATATGACCCCTTCCTACACGGCGATGTACGGGATGCTGCACGGCGCTTACAGCCATACGGTTGAAGCACCGACGCTGAGCCAGGATTCCTACCGTGCCATGGTCGGAAGCAGCCTTGGCGCCATCGATTACGTACTGGAGAATAAGGACGAGCTTTATGCCGATCAGCTTTCCATCTTTGAGCGCGGGGTGAACAATGAAGATGACCGCTCCGTCGACGAGCACTTCGTAAACGCCGCCGGCGAATCAATCGGACGTGTCCGTGACGGCAACGACAACTTCTTCCCGGACTACTACGTCATTCCGGCAGATGAAAGTGCTCAGAAAAACGTACTGGAAGCCTACAACATGGCAGACTATCTGCTTCGTAACAGCATTGACGTGGAACAGCTAACCGCAGATACCGAGATTGACGGCGTGACGTATCCGGAAGGCTCGTTTGTCGTACCAATGAACCAGGCGAAGCGCGGTCTCGCCAACGCCATGCTGTATGAAGGCGACGATGTATCAGACTGGAATGCGATGTACGATCCAATCGTTATCAACTTCCCGGCGCTGCGCGGCTTTGACATCACGGAAGTACGTGATGAAGGTGCACTGGACGGCCTGACGGAGCAAGTGGAAGAAGTAGCCGTACCAAGCGGAAGTATCACTGGCAACCCGCCTCGTCAGATCCTGCACAACAATACGAATGATGCGGTGCGCATCGTGAACGAACTGCTTGCAGACGGCAAAACAGTTGAAATGTTTACAGACTCCCGCGGCAATGCTTCTGAAGGAGATTACCTTGTCGAAACAGCGGATCTGCGGGAATTTGCAGATGAGTACTATTTCAACACAGAACCTTACGGAAACGGCCGCAACGCCGGCATGATCGAGCTTTCCCAGCAGCAGGTCGCTGCAACGGGCTCCGATCAGCTTGACTTCTCGCTCCGCCAGCTTGGCTTTGAGCTGACGGATGCCGATGATGCCGATGTCATTGTAAGTGATTCCGGCAGCTTCGATCCCGAACTTGCAGCCGGGAAATCCTTTATCGGAATCGGTGTACAGGCGCTGAACTCCGTCCGCAGCAATGCCGGACTCCCTGGCTTCAACTTTGACTTCACACGTGCCAACCACGAAGGCTTGTTTGAAGCAGAGCTTGCTGATCATCCGGTCAACGCAGGATATGAGTCAGAAGAGCTGATGTATACGACGACAGGAAGCTGGATTACAGATGTGCCGGAGGAAGCGGACGTGCTTGCTACCTTCGCCGATTCAGATGATTTCTACCAGGCCGGCTGGTGGCCGGGCAACAATAATGCCCAGGGACAGTTCATGTCCTTCACAGCGGAAACAGACGATACCACCTTTACGCTGTTTGCCAACTCGCTTGCTTTCCGCGCTCATACGGAGCACAGCTACCGCATGCTCGCGAACAGCATTTATCAGTCCGGTACGACGGAATCCGAGCGCTCGCATCCAGGCCGCGGCCAGACAGCTCAGGTCGAAGTGGAAGGCGCAGATGCAGCGATTCAGTCCAACAAGCCTGCAGGCAATGTATCCGCCCGGGCGCTTGAACAGGCCGCAGAAGGATCTGCCGTTTCCCGGCTTGCTGCAGAAACACGCCTCGGATCAGAGGGTGCTTCTGTCACATTCGATACAGCCGGCGTTCAGGCACTTGCCGACGCGAATCCGGATGCGGTGCTCGACGTAACCGCAGAAGGCGTGTCTCACGCTGTATCGGTGCAGGAACTGCCGCTTGAGGAACTAGACAGTGCCGGCACGATTACGATTGAGCTGACGGTGGAAACAGAAACCATCAGCCAGCGTGAAGAAGAAGATCGAATCGAGACCATTACGACGGTAACCGTTTCAGCCGACGACGAGGATATCCTTTCCTACCCGGTTCTTTCCACAGACGAATAAAGAATGAAGAGCGCCTTCCATTGCGGGAGGCGCTCTTTATTTGCGGGAGACGTATTCAATTTATAAAAACAACGGCAGCAGCTGGGACGTCAGTGTAACGAAAACGAGCGCAAACGGATAGGCTGCTGCATAGGCGACCGCGGCGTCATCGGTTGAGACAAGTTTGTTCAGCACACCGAGACCGGGCGTGCTTGTCATGCCGCCGCACAAGGAGCCGAGGGCGTGCACAGAGCTCATCCGCAGCAGCTGCCAGGCGACGAAAAAGCCGATCAGCATCGGCACAATCGTAATGAGTGCCCCTGCTGCAATAACCGTCAGTCCCTGCTCTGCTACCGTATCCACCAGTCCTTCCCCTGCCGTCGTTCCGGCCCCAGCTAAAAATAAGACTAGCCCCAAATCTCTGATTACCTGATTGGAAGGCTGGAAGAAGCGGGCCCGGATCGGTCCGAGCCTGCCGAAATGGCCGATGATAAGCGCAATGAGAAGCGGGCCGCCGGCTGCTCCGAACGACACGGACTGCTCTCCCGGAAGCGGCAGTTCGATCATGCCTGCCAGCACGCCTAACAACAAAATTAAGCTGAGCGAAAGCAGGTGCACGTTTGTAACAGGAAGCTTTCGTCTGCTGAACAGCTTCTCCACTTCTTCCACGCGGTCCTCGCTGCTGACTACCGTCAGCACGTCCCCTGCTTCCAGCCGCCAGCCCGGATGCTGATTAAATTCAAAGCCGCCCCGCTCTACGCGCGTGACAGTCACACCGTAGCGGCTGCGAAGTCCGAGCTCACGCAGGCTTTTGCCGATTAAGTCCTCTGCTCCGACTGTTACCTTTCTTAATTCAACCCGGTCGGCGCTGATAAAGGAATCGTCGCTTTCTTTTCCGAGTTCATCCCTGACCTGCTCCAGATCCTCCTTTAATCCGACCGTTACCAGTCTGTCCCCCTTCATAATCACCGTGTCGCTCAGGCTGATAATGTTCCGGGTGCCGCGGATGACCCGGCTGACAACGGCCGACGTACCGCGCCCTGCTTTTAATTCCTTCAGCGTTCTGCGGTGCGCCGCTTCACTCGTCACCTCAATAATCATCACTTCCGGTGACTCTCTGCTCCGCTTTGGTCCGGACTTTTGCTCCAGTTCCTGCATCAAATTGACACGAAACAGCTTCGGAAAAAGCTGCACGAACAAGACAACCGCCAGCACCCCTACCGGGTACGCAATCCCGTAGCCGACCGAGGCTGCCCCATCACCCGTGGCGTCGATCGCTGCAGCAAGTCCCGGCGTACTCGTGAGCGCTCCGCTCATCATGCCGACGGCGAGCGCTTCCGGCAGATCAAACAGCGCCGCTACCGCAATCGTTACAGCCGCCGCAACTACGATAATCAGCATCCCGATCAGTCCGTACTGCATCCCGGATGTTCGCATCATACGGAAAAATCGCGGGCCTACCTGCAGTCCGACCGCTGCGATAAACAACGTCAGCCCAAGGTTTTGGACGGTTTCCGATACTTGATAGCCATAGTGACCGAAAAACATTGCCGTAAAGAGAACGGCGCTCAGTCCCAGGCTGATTCCTTTTATATGTGCTTTCCCAAGCACAGAGCCGATAAATAAGATCGTGAACAGAAGAACGAGCGGTTCTTCCAGCAACTGTTGAACGACCGTCATAACCGCAGACCTCCACATCCTTTTGTCTGTGATGTACCCGTTTGCCCTGTTTTTCAAGCGGCCAGGGAATACTGGAACTTAAATTGAATTTTTAGAATATTATTGCTAATTTAGGTCGATTATGCCATAATGGGCCTTGTACTCTGGTACATATTTCAAAACAAGGAGGATGAATGTGTGATGAAGAAATGGTTCGTAACGTTCACCAGCGCTGCTCTCATCGGTTTTGGAGGTATGTCTGCGGCTCACGCCGATCACGAAGAAGGTACAGTAAACTGTGATGCATTTAGTACAGGAGAAGAGGTCTGGGAGTTCTGGGAGTCGCATGACTACAGTTCTGAAAACGATCCTGAAGGCCTTGACGGCGACAGCGACGGCGTTCCATGTGAAAGCCTGACAGTAGCTGATGGTTTGGAACAGCGTTTCCTTGATTATGATGAGGATGCCACCACTGAAGCTGTTGAAGAAAACGGAAATGGCGAAAATGAGAACAACGGAAACAACGAAGAGGCCGCTGAAGAAAACGAAAACAACAACAACGACCACAACGACGCGGATAACAACGCAAACAATAATGACAATAACCACGACGATGAAGGGAACGAAATGCCTGCAACGGCTACTTCTTACCCGACTCTCGCACTGATGGCGCTGCTTGCAGCAGGTGCCGGCGGCATGATGCTCATGAGACGCCGCACGACAGCCACTGAATAAAAAAATGAACCGCCTTCCGGATTTTTCAGGAAAGCGGTTTTTTTACTGGTTACAGATTAAACACGATCGCTCTCATTCCGATTTTACTGTTAACAAGGATCGAAACTCCTTATGTGAGTCAGCGAATTACTTTATTCCTATTTTTATTTTCCATAAAACGATCAACACTAAACTTTCTGAATATACACACTTTCCTCACATTTTTATCTTATTATGGAACGAAAAGAGGGAGGGATCCAGATGGAACATCATCAGGGACACGAGCATAACCACCAGCCAGCAAATCACGCAAATCATCTGAACGATTTTAAACATCGATTTTATGTCTCAGCTGCAGTTATGGTACCAATCCTTGCCCTTTCTCCAATGATTCAGGAGTTTTTAGGGCAAAACTGGCGCTTCCCGTTTGATATGTATATTCTTTTTCTTCTATCTAGTTTTGTGTACTTCTACGGGGGCTGGCCGTTCTTAAAAGGAATAGTAAGTGAAATGCGTGATCGGAATCCAGGAATGATGACGCTGATTTCCCTGGCCATTTCTGTCGCCTATTTTTACAGCACAGCCGTTGTATTTGGCGTTCCGGGACATGAAATGTACTGGGAACTCTCTACCTTAATCGTAATCATGCTGCTTGGCCATTGGATTGAAATGAAATCGATTGCCGGCGCCTCCAGCGATTTAGAGGAACTCGTCCGTTTCATGCCTTCCAGCGCCCATTTATTACAAGAAGACGGGACAACCGTCGAAGTGAAAGCTTCTACTCTCACTCCGGGTCAGCGTGTCCTTGTAAAACCTGGAGAAAAAGTTCCGGTAGATGGAACCGTTGCACAAGGCAGATCTGACGTGGATGAATCAGCAGTCACTGGTGAATCGGTTCCTGTTTACAAAGAGGCCGGGGATTCTTTAATCGGAGGCTCGATTAACAGTGAAGGTGCGTTAACTGTGGTCGTTGAAAAAACCGGTCAGGAAAGCTATTTGTCCCAGGTAATTAAATTAGTCCAGGAAGCACAGGAATCGAAGTCCCGGACACAGGATCTGGCAAACAGAGCGGCTAAATTTCTTTTTTATGTCGCCGTTATCGCCGGAGTACTAACCTTGTCTGGATGGCTTGCTGCCGGGTTTTCGACTAACTTTGCGATAGAACGAATGGTAACCGTTATGGTTATTGCATGTCCGCACGCATTGGGACTTGCTGCCCCGCTTGTAACGGCGGTTTCTACCTCCCTCTCTGCTAAAAAAGGACTTTTGATTCGCAATCGGACCAGCTTTGAAGAAGCAAGATATCTGAATGCCGTGCTATTTGATAAAACCGGCACGTTAACAAAAGGTGAATTTGGAATTACGGATGTCATAGAAGAACATGCGGACAGAAAAACTATTTTGTATTACGCAGCCTCACTGGAATCCTCCTCTGCTCATCCAATTGCCCAGGGAATTGTGCGTTCTGCTGAGAAAGAAGGAATCAATTACTCCCCTCCTGAAGAGGTCGATTCGTTAACGGGAAAAGGATTGAGCGGCCGGATTCAAGATAAACAAGTTCTTGCAGTCAGCCCCGGTTATATGCATGAAAATAAGGTCTCTTTCCATGAGGCTACTTTTCAGCAATTATCCTCTGAAGGGAAAACGGTCATTTTTCTCATTGTTGATGATGTGTTATACGGGATGATCGCACTTGCTGATCAAGTGCGCGAGGATTCCAAAGAAGCAGTCCGGATCTTGCATCAAATGGGAATCGAAGCCATGATGGTTACAGGCGATAATCGAACCGTCGCTCAATGGGTCGGCAAGGAACTTGGACTAGATCAGATCTATGCAGAAGTTCTCCCTCATGAGAAAGCAGAAATCGTGGAACAAGTTCAAAGAGCTGGTAAGAAAACTGCGATGACAGGCGACGGGGTGAACGATGCTCCTGCGCTAGCCGTTGCTGATTTAGGTATCGCCATTGGAGCAGGCACAGATGTCGCGGTTGAATCAGCAGATGTGGTACTTGTCCGCAGCAACCCTTTAGACGTTGCAGCGCTGATCAGACTGTCCCGCTCTACTTACCGAAAAATGATTCAGAATCTTTGGTGGGCAGCCGGATACAATATCATCGCCCTGCCTCTCGCTGCCGGCATACTTTATCAAGCAGGTATATTGTTAACTCCAGCGGTGGGTGCTGTGTTAATGTCAGTCAGCACTATAATCGTTGCAATTAATGCCAAACTGTTAAAATCCGAATAATTGATCTCTGTGCACCTCTACTATAAAGAAACCGGCGGTTGAATAAGTTCAACAAGCCGGTCTTTTTCATCTGCTTCTGACTACGATCAATCCCGCGGCTAGCAGTATGTATGTTGTACTCCTTTTACGAATGTCTCGTCTGCTCCCGGACGTCGAGGGCAATTTTCAGAATGTACAGTAGAATGAGCAGCTTCGTCACTTCCACGATGCCGTTATAAAAGCCCGGACTGTAAAACAGCAGCGCCGTGTGAGGGATAATGACGTTGATCATTACCGCCATTAAAAGCAGCACGATCAACGCAATGAAAACACGGTACATCAAATTCCTCCTTTCAGAAGACATCATACACGCGCGCCCCATTGACTGTCCATCTCACGCCGGATAACCATTCGTTCGTCAGGCTTTCATCGGCCACATCGTCTGATGATACGCCATATCCCAGAACATATACTCAAACCGGGTCGTGTTCAGAAAGATCGTTTCCAGCTTCTGAAGCTCGGCTTCGGAGCTGTCCGCTGTTAACTCGTCCAAAAGATCGATACACCACTGTGCGGTTTGTGCAAACTCCTCTGAGCTGTACATGCGGATCCATTCTCCATAGAGCGGATGATCGGCAGCGCCTGGTATAACCGCCAGTTCGCGCCCTATTTCCCAATAGCTCCACGCGCACGGAAGCAGGGCGGCGACAAGATCACTAAGCGAGCCGTTTTGACCGACGTGCAGCATATAGTGCGTATAGGCGAGCGTCGTCGGTGAAGGCGATGCCTCCTCCAGCTCCTGCTCTGTGATTCCGAACTTCTTTGCGTATTCACGGTGCAGCGCCATTTCCTCATTCATCGTGACATCGAGCAGCTTTGCAAACCGTCCCATCGTCTCTACATTCGTTGCCTTTGACGCCCCAATCGCAAATAACTTGGCATACTCAATTAAGTACAGGTAGTCCTGCACCATGAAAAAGCGGAATTTCTCTGGATCGAGCGTACCTTCTCCCATCTCTGTCACGAACGGATGCTGGTGGTTTTCCCGCCAGATCGGCTGCAGCTTTTCGTGCAGTCTTTCGCTGAATGTCATACGAGTCACTCTCCTTATTCGTTTATCACCGGCTGCCGGGAGCCTTTATAAACCTGATCCGGTGCATACAAAAAAGCTTCTTCCCATCAGGAAAGAAGCGCGTTTCGGCATATGAAAAGAGAAGAATGAACTCTCTACATGCCGCGTCTTCCCTCCGCTAGTGCGAACTAGATCAGGTGATTAAGGGTCGAGACCTCGTCTCTCTCAGCCGGCGTTCAGCTCCCCCAGAGCGGTGCGTTACGTATTTCCTTCTTTTTACCATAGCGGCTGCTCATTTGCAAATGGTCCGATCTACAAAAAAGCAGCTCCTCCGGCTGCCTCAAAGGGGGGTGAAGCAGCCTGGAGAGAGCTGTTTTGTTTACCGTTCGTCCATCATGCGCCAGAAGGCGGGTTTGACGCGGTAATTTTCATCAAAAACGAATGGAGCGTCGACACCGGTGCCGCTGTACTGCTCGGCACGATCATCGAGCCACGTGTGGTTATCGGCGATGCCCCAGAACGTCACGCTGCTGATGTCGGCATCCAGCTCTTCATAGAGAGAGAAGATTTCAGCGTATCGATCCGCCTGTTCGTCATAAAGGCTGTCCGGAATCTCGTCATACGTAGCATAGGCGTTATCCGGCGGCCATCCATACAGGCTGACGTCAAGCTCTGTCACCTGATTGTCGAGCCCCAGTTCCGTAAAGAGCTCGAAGGACTCCCTGGTATCTTCAATCGAGGGCCAGTCAATTTGAATATGTGCCTGGTGACCGATGCCGTCCACCGGCACATCGTCCTCCAGCAGGTCCGTGACCAGATCATACAGATCATCCCGCTTGGAAGGAACCTCTGTGTTGTAGTCATTTAAGTAAAGCATCGCATCATCTCCAGCATGCTCACGCGCTGATTCAAATGCTGTTTTGATGTAGTCCGTGCCGGTAATCTGATACCAGGCGGTTTCACGCAGACCGCCGCCGTCATCAATTGCTTCATTTACGACATCCCAGGCGGTGACAACATCTTTATAGCGATCTACTACGGTTTCAATATGTGTGTCGAGACGCTCCAGCAGCAGCTTTTTGTTTGCCTCCCGCTTCGCCTCATCGGTTTCATCCACCATCGGGCTGCCGTCTTCATCCAGGAAGAACCAGTCCGGTACTTGATTGTGCCAGACGAGCGTATGGAAGCGGAGCTCCATGTCATGCTTTCTGGCAAAGTCAGCGATCCGGTCGGCACCTTCCCAATCCCAGACGCCCTCCTCCGGCTGCAGGGAAATCGGCTTCATCGCATTTTCAGCTACAATGCTGTTGTAGTGGTGCTTCAGTATCTTCCCCTGCTTGCCATTCAGCTGCCACGGTTCCACCGCTGCGCCGATCGGAAAGGAATCACTGAATCTGTCTGCCATTGACTGTACCTGCCATGCGTGAGGCTGTACGTTACCGTTGCCCATCTCCCCTTCTCCGAAAATTCCGCCTTTCGGTGGTCCCTGCTGGCCTTTTCCCTGTGCCGCAGCTGAACCTGCTGCTGCTCCTGCCATCAGTGACACCGCCAGACCGGCAGCTGCCGTACGTTTCCAAAATGACTGCATTCCATTTCCTCCCTTTATTCCGTATTTTTGTAGAAAAGAAATACTTTTCTAACTATTTTCATTATAACAGCGCTTACATTGTTCGTACACTGAATAAACTAACTATTTTGAAAATAGATTCTATAGCCCTTGTTTCGTATAGGTATTTCATCGAATACTGGGGGCTGGCTTCATACCTATTTCCGGTTATTTGGTTTTTCTTTCCGCCTGAAGGGGTAAAGAAACTAAAATATGAAAAAATGTGGTCAAACGCCACATTATCTTACTAGGAGGGATGAACATGGAACAAAAGCTGCAGACGCTGGAAAAAGAAGCAACGAAGCTTCAAGACCGAATTCGAGAGTATAAAGGTCAGATTTCCGCTGTTATGATGACAAGCAGCGCTCATCGTTCCCGGGATCTCGCCCAGCGCGCCGTAAATGAAGTGTCCGATCTCCGGCTTCAGGTACGCCAGAACGAGTCACGGCTCAATCAGGTTATCCGCGAAAAGCAGTCTCTCCAGCGGACACTGTTGGATCGCCTTCACCCGTCCGGAATAAAACGTATCTGACTTCCTGCTTACTGCCCAACAGAAATCATACTTACAGCTGTCCAGCGATGTCGCCGCCGGGCAGTTTTTTCGTTGCAGCATTTACTTTTGAGCCTGCAGCCTGGCCCTCCTGCTGCCTCTGATGAAAAGTTATTGCCCGAAGCTTCCAACTTTTCATCCTGAGGCTAAACTTTATCATCCTTCGTCCCAAACTTATTATTCTCAGGCTGAAACTTATGTTTGCTATCATTCTCCGTTCGTCATAGCGAATATTTTATCATTCTTCCCCTTAATCTTTTCATTCTCAACCCTCAACTTATTATCCTCCGGCCGCCGTAATCAATTTCTCCAGCAAAAAAGCCGGCATTTAACCGGCTTTTCCGCTTATTCGGTTCTGTTCTTCTGCTGATTAATCCAGGCTAAGACGGCATCTCGCAAATAAACAGCTGCTCCTTCTGCACAGGCATCATAATAGGCTTGAAACCGCTCATCATCGGTGTACATGCGCACGATACCGGCATGCGCTTCGAGCGAATACGTTTCCCAGCTGAACGTCAGCCACTTCCGGTGCAGCATAGCAGCCTGCCTCCCGGCTTCTGAGTCCGGGTTTCCGCTCGCTGATTCTCTCGCTAAAATGGCGAACAGCTCCTCCTCTGTTTGCTGCATCTGTTCGTAATCTGCTTTACTCATTTGTTTCCATGCTTCGTTCGCCTGCTCAACTGCCGCTTCCCCATATTTTTCCCGTACCTCATCGCCGTACATCGCTTCGTTCTCCGCCATTTTCCTTCGTTTAAATCCTTCAAACCGTTCTTCTGCGCGCATAGCATTCCCCTCCAGTTCGTTCCTCATCGTATAGAGTATGTTTTCCAGACGCTCTTTTTCATCCTCCAGGCGCTTCATGTGATCGGTTAAAACCTGCCGCTGCAGGGCTTCTGTCTGATCAAGAATACGCCTGATCTCTGCTAAAGACAGATCCAGCTCGCGAAAAAATAAAATACGCTGCAGCCGCGCCAGATCGGGTTCCTCGTACTGACGGTATCCATTATCTCCCCGCTTCGGAGTCAGAAGCCCTTTCTGTTCATAAAACCGCAGTGCACGCGGACTGGCTCCCGAGAGCTCCGCCAGCTGCTGAATCGTCCAGCTCATGTCGTATCCCTCCCTTCTTTCTTCAGTTTGTCGTATAACGCTGCGTCAAGGTCAACCATGAAACAGTAGCTTCTTTTCGCAGAACGTGGTAATCTTTTTACAAATTAACGGATCATGGGGAGGTGAGCAGATGCAGGAGCGAATCGTTTGTGAAAAGAGGACATATTCTTCGTGGGTGCAGACGCACGAGCATGCATACGGGCAGCTGCTGTTTCCGCTGGAGGGGTCCCTTCATATTGACATTAACAACCAGGAATCAATTGTGCGTGAGGAATCGTATTTTTATATTCCTCCGCAGTGGAAGCATACGTATTTTTCTCCTTCATACAACGAATTTCTGGCGTTGGACATTCCGCCCGGCTATCTGCCTCCGAGCTATGATGCAGTCACATACGAATGGCTGGATGAAAAGTGGAAGGCGCTGCGTTTTCTGCTGCTGGAAGAGATCCGCCAGGACAACCGGACGATTACGGAATTGACGAAATATATTTTGGCCCAGCTGCAGACGGCGCCGTCCCCTTCTCTCCAGTACATTCACGAGCATTTCCGGGAAAAGATTCCCGTCGAAAAACTCGCGCAGCTGGAGCACTATCATCCAAGTCATTACATTGAATGGTTCCGCCGTCGTACCGGCACGACCCCGTATGCCTATATCACCGGTCTACGGGTGGAAGAAGCAAGGCGGCTGCTAACGTGGAGTCCCTATTCAGCAACGACGATCGCCGTTGAGCTCGGCTTTGAAAACCTGTCCTCGTTTTCGCGCTGGTTCACGGCAAACGCCGGCGTTTCTCCTCGTCAGTTCAGGCGAAGCCTGACAATAGATAAAGATCACCCGACTAATAGATAAACTTCTGCTCCCTTTTTTTCCTACGATGAACGTATACAGGAAAAGGAGGGAGTTTTATGTTTGTCAAACTGGCACCATTTCTCATTCTGAGCGCGGCCCTGCTATGGGGAACGACCGGAACCGCTCAGTTTTTAGGACCGGACAACACGTCCCCTCTTTCGATCGGCGCCGTCAGGCTGTTGATCGGCGGATTGTTTCTTATCACAATCGCAGTCGCAGCAGGCCGATTCCGGCTTTCCGGCTGGCATATGCCTTCTGTGTTAACTGCAGCCGTCGCCATGGCATGCTATCAGCCGTTCTTCTTCTCCGCTGTATCTCTGACCGGTATTGCGGTTGGTTCGGTCATTGCCATCGGCAGCGCCCCGATATTTGCCGGATTCATGGAGTGGCAGTGGCGCAAGCGCCGTCCAACAGCGGTCTGGTGGATTTCTACCATCCTTTCTGCAGGCGGATGCACGCTGCTCATGATCAATCAGTCCGCGATCACCGTTCACCCTGCCGGCATCTTCACTGCACTCGGAGCCGGCTGCTCCTTTGCACTCTATACGATTGCGAGCGAACGCCTCGTGCACGAACAGCCGCCGCTTGCGTCCGCGGCAGTCGTATTCAGCCTCAGCGGCCTGATGCTCGCACCGCTTCTTATCTTTACCGATACGAGCTGGATTCTTTCAGCTGCCGGATCCTTGACGGCTCTTCATTTAGGCATCGCAGCTACCGGCATCGCCTACGCATTATTCGTTACCGGCTTACTGCATACCACGTCATCCAACGCCGTGACGCTCTCACTTGCAGAGCCGGTGACAGCTGCCCTGCTCGGCATCTTTTTTATCGGGGAACAGCTGCAGGCGCTTTCCTGGGCCGGGCTCTTCCTTGTTACCGTCGGACTTGCTGTGCTCGTCCTGCGTCCGTATTACCCTGCTATCCTGCGGAAGCTCCGCCGGCATCAGGCATCAGCGCCGGTTTTTCTGGGGCGGCATCGATAGCGGACGGAAAATGTGATCGGTTTTCTCCCAGCCAAGCTCCTCTGCCATCAGCTTAAAGGAGCTTGTTAAAAAAGTCTGGACATCGCTGCCTCTGTAAAAGGCTTCACTCAAGGAGGCATCATACCAGGCGTCCTCCGGCTCCAGCGTGCCGGATGTCAACTCCTGAAATAAAAACGGATATGGAAGCACGAAATAGGTTGGCTCGTTCACCTGCTCATCGCCTGTCCAGAACCCGAATTCAACAAACTGCTCATCGAAGGCGCCTTTTTCAATAACTTTGTCTTCAGGGAATGGTTCGTACTGGTCGCTGACGATCAGGCCCGACACATCAAACGTACCCCAGAAAAGCGCTGGCATGACTTTTCTCGTGCGAAGAGGGGCCAAAAACGCAGTCAGCTCCCGCTCTGCATGCTGAAACAGCCGAAAGCCGGCAACAGCGAGCTCCGGATCATACGTAAACACGTCGGTACAAGATTCGAACGGGGTGACATAGGTCATTTCCTGCGGCTTTGTGAAGATGGATACAGGGCAGCCGAACTGTTCCAGCGCAGCAGCAAGCTGCCGGTAATAGGACTGAATGGTCGTCCCATCCTTCAGCGGAATGATCGCGCGCTCCCCTTCGCAGGTCACGATGATTTTGTGCTGCAGAACATTGAGTTCAATCGAAAAACAGCTTTCGTTATGATATAGCCTGCCCGTCGAAAAGCCGCCTGGCGTCAGCGGAAGCGTTACGTGCGCCCACTGCGGCTGCTGCTCTGCCATTTCCAGACGGACTTTCCCGAGAATCTGCGACAGCAGATGCAGCGTCATTTTTGTGTCCTTCCAGTCTTCGTGTTTTAATTGATGCATGTTTGTACCTCCTCATCGTTTTTCCGTGTCTGTACGCTTCCACTGTCTGCTGAACTGTTTCGAGATTCGCTGGCAACTTTCCTGCTGAGAGCACGTATAATAGAAGGAAAAAGGAGGCGATTCCATGCATGCAGAGATCCATGTATTTATTGCAGTCAGCCTAGACGGCTATATCGCATCAGAAGAAGATTCAATCGAGTGGCTGTTTCGTCAGGAGCAGGGCGGCGATACGGGATATGAGACGTTTTACGAAACGATTGGAACGGTTGTGATGGGCCGCCGCACCTATGAATGGATCAAGCAGGAGATGACAGAAGGGTTTCCTTACGCTGATAAGCCGTGCTGGGTCCTTTCCAGAACGGTCCAGGCCGTATCGGATGCGAAAGTGTCCCGGCAGTCACCGACCGATCTCGTGATGGACCTGAAAAAGTCGGCAGAAAAGCCGATCTGGATCGTTGGCGGCGGTGAGGTCATCCGCGAGCTGCTCGAAGCCTATCTGATTGACCGTTTTCAAATAGCCATCGCACCCGTACTTATCGGCCGCGGCGTGCGGCTGTTTTCGGAAGGCGATTACGAGCATGACCTCGTATTGGAAGGCACCCGCCAGTTTGATGATTTCATTGAATTGACGTACCGGCGGAAGCAGTCATAAAGCATAGTGCTGAATTTGGTGGGCTTTTTATGTGTTCTGTTCAATGGGTTTTGTTCTGCAGGTCTTCGACTACTTGCCGATCGTTCCCTTTGCAAAGTCCTTGCTTCAGCATAAAGTGTCTTCAACCATAAAAAAGCGCCCCGAAATGGAGCGCTCCTTTCACTATTAAACCGTCGTTTTCCGTCTTCCAGTGACCAGGAAGGTCCCTGCTGCTGCAAGTGCAATACCAATGCCTATCCAAAGCGGATAGGAGGTTGCCGTCGCTGGCAATTCATCGCCGAGTTCGTCTTCTAAAACATCTTCCAGATCATCAGCGGCAAGCGCTTCTTCCGGAACGTCAAAATCCTCGACGCCATTGAAGTTATGGAAGGAAATCGTCATCAGCTGTTCGATCGACGCCGTCATGCCGTCGACGTCCATCTCCAGCGATAAGTCGATCAAGGCTTCTGTCACATAATAGGTTTCAGAATCGATATGAAGCTCATAGAAGAAGTCCTCGATCTCCATCATCGCTTCCATCTCTTCGTGCATACCTTCCATATCCCCGTTCATGTCGTCCATGTCGTCAAACGCCTCCGCAAGATCTTCGAAATCATCGGCATCCCCTGTGTATGTCAGTACATAGTAACCATCTTCTTCGGAGACATCGAAATCATCCGCCCATGCTTCCGTATCTCCGAGTGAATCCTGTGCCATCATGGCATCATCCATCCCGTCATCAAGGCGGATCCATCCGCCTTCCCCATCTTCCTGGAAGAAGCCTTCATCCGTCCAGTAGGATAGCAGCGTTTCCTCTTCTCCAAGCTCCGGTATGATGGTAGTCGTTTCCTGACGCAGTTTAAACGGATCGACGATAATATCCTGCTCAATTACCGACTCTGTCGTAAAGTCTTCCCCATTTTCCGAGATCGTCTGTTCCAGCTCAATCGTGCTGGAATAGCTCTCGAGGCTGTCCATCGCGTCGTTGGACTGTGCCAGAATATCTGCTGCATCTCCATTGGCTGACACGGCTGCCGGCGCTGCGAACAGCACGGCTGCGCTCATGCAAATAACTGCTTTTTTTCATCAAATCCCGCCTTTTATGTATAATAACCGTGGCACAACTGGCATCCCTTTTCCACTTCCTTTCACATGGAAATGATAAACTTCTTTTTTCCAATTAAGGAAATGATAATCCTTTTTTATTTTGGAGGCTTAGAGGGTACAGCCGTTTTCTTCCTTTTTGAGGATGATAGACTTGAAAAGCTGCTTAACGAGAAAAAAAGCTTACACAACCGAGCGCAAACGTAACACAAGACCGGCTGAAAGCAACACTGCATCGTTCGAGTGTAACTCACGCTACTCAACAGACCGTTATAACGAACAAAGCAACTTAAGCAGCCGCAAATGAAACTTAAGGACGTTCAAAAACAACTTTCCCGCTTCTCTCAAAAAAAGGGGCTGTCCCATAAGTCGATATTATCGACGGGACAGCCCCTTTTTTATGTGTAGAAAAAATTTATAGAAGGAAACAGAAAAAAATCGCCGAACCTGTGTGTAAGCGACAAAACCAACACCAC
>NZ_JAATHJ010000043.1 GCF_012034335.1 Alkalicoccus luteus
TCATAAGCGCGTTTGAAACGGGTCCACGAGAAGCAAAATGAGACACCGCTCTCCAGAACCCCGAAGGGAGCCGGCTCCAAAATCAACTGTCACTTTTCTCACCGTCTCTTTTCTTGACTGAAGACCAGAAAGTAACTTTCACCGCCGTAAAAGCAACAATCAGCCTCTCCCCTACACCAAAAAAAGCCGCTCATCCAATAAAGATGACCGGCTGCTGTTGCTCTTATGCCTTTACCGCTTCGACGGTGATGACCTCTGAAGCATCGACTGGCTTTTTGCCGTATTCATATCCTCCTGAAAAGATAATCTCTGAAAAGCCGGCTTCGCGCAGCATCAGTGCCGCTTCTTCAAGTCCGAGCCACCGCAGCGGAAACAGCTCCAGTTCTGTTTCGATGAGCTTGCCCTCTTTCCAGCGTTCGTAGCGGTTGCGGTCGATTGTTTTTTGATTCAGGTAATCGACTTCGACCGTCACAGACTCGAGCGTAATGCGTTCTTCTCCATCTTCCCACTCCCGAAAGCGGACGAGACCGGGCTCCGCACCCGTAAAAAGATACAAGTCCGCAATCAGCTTTCCGCCCGGCAGCAGACAGCCGGAAAGCTGCTGAAAGGCGCGCTGAATCATACCCGGTTCGTGGAGCAGCTGCAGCGTGCCAGCCGGAATGATTGCCGCCTGGTATTTACACGTTAGCTCTGCCGATTCCATCGTGCCTTCGAACAGCACCGGATCCAGTCCTCTCGCCTTCGCCTCTTTCCGGCACAGCTCCAGCATCGGAGCAGACGGATCGAATCCCTCTACTTCTATTCCCGCTTCCAATAATGGAATCATCATCCGCCCGCTTCCGCAGGCCGGTTCCAGTACCGGTCCAGCTGCATCCCGAAGCCGCTCTTTATAATACTCCACATCTCCAAACGAATGCCCGGCCGGCTTGTCCAGCACGTACACCCGCGATGACAGCGTTCCATACATCCGCCTCACCTCCACTGCAACATATACGACAGAAAAGGTCAGAATCCTTTATTATTCAAAGGAGTTTTCCAGAAAAAAAGAGCAGGTATTTTTTGTTTAATAAATAAAAACGACCGCTGTGGGGGCGGCCGGCCATACGCTGTTTTATTCATCGATCGGCGTAAGGGTGTAAGGAGTTCGAGCGTCAATCATATAATCATCAAACAGGAAAATAGATACTTCTTCGACTCCGTGGTCTGGCCGCGTACTTAAAATCAGGTTATATTCAAGTGATCCGGAGCCGCTGTAAACTGCAAAATTACTTCCGCTGCCTATTGGTTCCGCCAGATACCTTCCTGGTTCCATATCGATGCCTACGATCGCTGTTCCTGCCGGATAGCTGACCGGCTCTGCCTGCTTCGCTGTAATCGAGCTCCCGATGGCTTCAAGTTCTTCTTCTTTCGTTTCAATATCTGCCAGAAGCTTCTCTAATTCATCCGATTTCGCTTCCAGCTCCTGTTCGAGTTCGGCAAGATCTTCAGCCAACGCTTCTTCCTGATCTGCTTTTTGAGCATCGTAGTCCTCTTCCAATGCTTCAATATCTGCCTGAAGCTCTTCTTCCCGATCCAGCAGCTCTTCTGCCCGATCAATGTCCTCCTGCATGGCTTCCAGCTTTTCCTCTGAAACCGTCGTTTCCTCTCCCAGTTCCTCCAGCAGCGCTTCTTGTTCTTTCACTTGTTCCTGAAGTGACAGCGTCTGACCCTCCGCCGCGGCAGCTTCGCCTTCCATTTCCTGAATGAAATCGGTGATGTTCATGTAGGCGATCCTTTGCGTGCCAAAATTTTCTTCAGCTGTCATCGCTCCATTCATGTTGCCCCCAATCCAGACCAACACCAAAAGCACTGCGGCTGCAAATCGCTTAAACCCTTTGGAATGAATGAAACGTATGCTACCACCCCTTATATGAAATCCAAGGTGTCTGCTCGTGCTGTCTCTTTTATTATACCTCATTATAATTCTATATGCCTACGACTTTTATGCGCGAATTTTAGCAAAGCACCCGCAGCTTTCCTCATCTAAAAAGACATGCCTCCCCTAGTCTGCTATCATAGGCAATACCAGCTTTAGACAGGAGAGGTTTGCATGTGGACGATTTGTTTCCGAGAGTTTAGAGAGCTGATGTCCGGTTTCCGGCCGCTTTTGATTGCGGCCGTGCTGTTCGTCGTGTCCTATTATACGGCGCAGGCTGCTGAACTGATTCCGGATGGGATGGGCAACTTGTCCCAGGAGGAGGCGTATGTGGCCGGCATGCGCGCTGCGCTCTATGTATTCGGGTATTTGTTCGTTTTTACACTCTCGCACAACGTCGTTAATAAAGAGCTCGAAGCACGCACGATCCGCTTTCTTGTGACGAAAGCATCGCGCTCGGCTATTATTTACGGGAAAACGCTCGGCACCTTTTTGTTCTGGGCGCTGCTGCTGCTGCTAAACACGATTTTGATCAGCTACACGGCCGGAACGTTTTACCTGATCGATTATTTAGAATTTCTCGTGTTCATCTTTTACGGCGTGACCGCAGCCGTGCTGCTTTCCATCCTCATTCCGCGGTCGGCCTATACGATGTTTTTCGGCGTGCTTGCAGCTTTCGCTCTTCCAGCGCTTTCTTTCTGGTCGATGCTCAGTGAGGAATGGTACATTGCGTGGGTGAAATTTGTGACGCCTTACTACTACTTCCAGTTTGACTTGTTTTATATGGCAGTACCATTTGTGATTGGACTCTTATTTTATTCCGCTGCAGACCGGCTGTTTCAGAGGAGGGACGTATGATGCGGATTATCCGGACAGAAAATCTGATAAAATCATTTGGCCGCGAGCGCGTCGTGGACGGCATTTCGCTCGACGTGTATCAGGGGGAGCTCTTCGGCTTCCTCGGCCGGAACGGTGCCGGGAAATCGACCTTTATCAACCTCATCACCGACATCATGAAGCCGGACAGCGGAGACGTTTACTTGTTTGAAGAGAATTTCGGTATTGATGCCGTAAAAGACCGCATCGGAGTGCTCCCGGATTACTCCTCGTTTTATGACCAGCTCACCGGATTAAAGCACCTGCAGTTTTTCAGCCGGCTGAGCGGAAAGCCTGCTACCAAAAAGCGATCGCTTGAAGTACTGGAGCAGGTAGGACTGGAGGAGGCTGCCCGCTGGAAGGTCGGCACCTATTCCTTCGGGATGAAAAAGAAGCTCGGCGTGGCCCAGGCGCTGATTCATGACCCGGAGCTTCTTATTCTCGATGAACCGACGTCCGGGCTCGATGCCGAGTCCGTGATTCATATGCAAAAGCTCGTACAGGAGCTCAACCGAGAAGGAAAAACGATATTCATGACGTCGCATAACCTGCCGGAAGTGGAAAAAATCTGTTCGCGCATTGCTATCATGAAGGAAGGGACGATTGCGCTTGAAGGCTCGCTGAAGGAGCTTCAGCAGCAGTTCCAGGCGACCTTCATGGTCACGATTGATACAGGCACAACGCTCGGGGAAGAAGATAAAGCACGTATCAGCCGCGGGCTCGCTGAGAAAAAGCGGGGCGGGGCTTGGGAAGACGGACTCCTTCACGTGGAAACAGCGTCCGAGGATGCCATTCCCCTGCTCGTGCAGCAGCTCGTTCAGCTCCATGTACCGATTTACGGCGTCAGCGTGGAGCAGCCCTCCCTCGAGGATATCTTCCTTCACGAGCCGGAACAGGTATCCGATGACCTGTACAAAACATGACCATTTACTAAAAAATCATTATACAAGGTTGCCGTTCTGTGAATCGGGAATAGACTGATTACACGCTCTTGCGAAAGGCGGTGACCAGATATGAGCGCAAAATTAATGGCAATTCTGGTCGGCACAGCAGCGATTCTGCACCTGTTCGTCCGTGACTACCCGTTCGGCGGATTCGTGCAGACGCTGTTCGACTTATTCATACTCACCCTAGTAGCCGTAACAGTCGGCCGGCTCTTAATCGTCAAAATCGACAGGGAACGCAGCGAGCCCCCGGTAAAAAAACGCCAGAACTCACTGAAAGAGACGGATTAATTTCCGTCTCTTTTTCCTGTGCATCATTTGCATACTCCTGCTCGCCTACAGCCGATCAACTCCAATCTTGCAGCACCTGCCCCTTCTTAATCGGATGTTCCAGCTTTAGTAGTTATGATTCAATTGACCGGTCAATCATGCTGCAAATTTCCTCTGCCCAGTCTCGCTTTTCCGGCATATCCAGAGCAGTGCAGACCCGGCTGTGGACGCTTAGAAACATTGGAATAAACAATCTCGCCCGCTCCATCGGTTCTGTCAATCGGCCGAGAGCCTGCAGCTGCTTTTGTTCCATCTCCGTAAGGCGTGATCTTGGACCTTCCAGCTTGCTCCAATTTCCAAATCCATCCGGCATGTCTCCGCGACCCATGAGCCATCCAGCTGCTAGTGACCAGCTCAGCATGTCTGCACACTGCCGGGCATAATACTGCTCGTCCCGTTCTGTCCGGCGGCGGATTTCATGCAGGTAGGCAAACACCTTCCCGCGCCAACGCTCCACGTCTTCTGCCGAGGGCTCCCGCATCGTTCCGGCCGACTGCTCCTTGAGCGCTGCAAGTGTTTCGCCCGGATCATATACAACCCAGATCGACCGGAAGAACGGATCCGGCTTCAGCTCGGACTGCCGGTAGTAAAAGCAGTCGATTTTCACGAAGGAGCGGTAATGAATAATTGTATAGGGCAGATGCTTTCCCGGATCTTCATAAAATAAGACATTTCCCCACCGCTCCGGACGTACTTGTTTTTCGGCAATAAATGCTGAAAAAGACGCATCATCCACTACGATTCGTACGTCAATATCAGACCACGTATCGGTTTCCCCGGTGGCAACCGAGCCGCCGTAAAAGACACCGCGGACAGCTGCCTCCTGCATCAAATCGACCTCAAGCGCCCGGCAAAGCTGATCGCGAACTGCCTGCCGCTGATCAATCATAGCGGATCCCTTTTCAGAAAAGCAGTCGTACAGTGGACGGCTCCCCACCCCTGCATCAGCTCTCCCAGCTCGACTTCTGTAACGGTGATACCGGCGTTCTCATATACTTGTCTCGTGTTCGGACAGCCTGCCGGCATGAGGATATGGCCCGGCTCCAGCGCCACGACGTTTAAAGCCATTCCCTGCTTAATTTCGTCGATGTCTGTGACTTCAATCAGTTCGATGCCGAGCTCCTGCAGCTTTTGGGCGGTATCGTAGGCGAGATGCCACGGAAAGACGGCCAGCTTGTTACGATCAACCATATTCATGTACCCGTCCAGATGAATCGAGCCGTACGGGATCTGAGTGTGCAGAATCGTCTCTACGCCAATCGTTCTCAGTTCCGATTCCACCTGACGGATCCCCTCTTTGTTCGCACGGCTGCCGCTGCCGAGTAAGACCGTTTTCCGGTCGATCCACATCGCACACGCCCCTTCAAAAAACCCGCTGCCGTTGATCGTTTTGATGATCGGCACGCCCAGCTCTGCAAGCGTTCGTGCTACAGCCCGTTCTTCTCCGCGACGCGACGGAACGGCAGGCCGGGAAAGAATCGCTCCCTCCGGCGTCATCAGCATCAGGTCGCGCATAAACATTGCATTCGGTCTGTCCTGCCGCTGATGGCAGACGTAGTGTACTTCCACACCGTGATCCCGGTACACGTCCGCCATCGCATCATGCTCCGCACGGGCTTTTTCCGCATTGATCGCTCCGCGAAAGCGTACGTCTGCCGCAGTTTCATCGGTAATGCCGTCGATTTCCGGGCCCGGCCGGTGCATCAGCACAGCCCGCAGCTTGCCAACCTCCGAATCACAGTACCAGTCTCCCCAAAGCTCCTTCATTTCCTCTGCAAACGTCTTTTCGGACGGGAACCAGCGCTCCCCTTGCACCTTCACCATCATGTCTGCCTCCTTTTTGCTAATAAATCCGGTTCAAATAGTAAACCAGGTTGTCGGTCCATTCTCCAAACTCGTAAATGAAACGTTCACGCGTACATTCGTACTGCATTCCGACTCTCTCCGCCGTTCGGATCGAGGCTACGTTGTCCACGTTAATATGCGCTTCAATCCGGTGGTAGTCAAGCTCGGTGAAACCGATGTGCAGGGCATTCTGCAGCGCCTGGAAGCCGAAGCCTCTGCCCCAGTACTGGTTGTGAATCTGGTATCCGATCCGCCCCCACTGGTAGTCCCGGTCCAGCGTCGAAAAATCGACGGCTCCCAGGTGCCGGCCGTTCTCATGAAAGACGCCGTACACGTAGCTGCGGTCCTCTTCCGCAAGCTGCCGGTGCCGGGCGAGAATGCCCGCAAACCATTCGTCCGTGCAGACGGACATATCAAGCTGGCCCTCGTCGTGCCGGTGCTGTGACAGGTGCCGGCTGCTGTAGCTTTTGTACCAGGCAGAGAAATCCCGCTGCAAAAGCGGTCTCAGCGTCAAGCCGCCCCTACGGTGATCCGTTCGTCTGTCCGTTTTTTCCGTTTCCATTGATCACGTTCACCGCCTCTTCCAGTGCCTGGACGCCTTCGATCGTTACGCTCGCGCCGTGCTTTTCTTTTACGTACTGTGCTTCTGCTTTGTTTTCTTCAGGTACGATAAAGAGCGGGATTTGGTCCCGTTCTGCGATGAGCAGCTTTTCTTCGATCATGCTGACGGGGACGACGGTACCGTCTGGTTCGATCGCGCCGGTGACGCTGACGGGCTTATCTGCCTGCAGCAGTCCCTGCTCACTCATCCCCGTGAGTACGAGGGCAAGTCCGGCGCTGTTGCCGACGTAGAAATCCCGCTCAAAGAAGGCGTTCACCTCCGGGACATCCGCCTCCGGAAAAGTGGCGACAGCTTCCTGCATGTCGGCAAACTGGCTCCCCGGTCCGGGACCAAACAGCTCCATCAGGTTCCGGTTTTTGCTTCCGTAGCGGGTCATGTTTGTCGTTTCGTACGTATCGAACACATCGCTTCCCGAGGCCTCCACGCTCTCTACCGCAGCCTCTTCATCCAGAATGAACACGTCTGTCGTGCCGACCGCCATCACGTAAATATTAGAGCTGCCGGTCACGTCTTCCGGCTCCCGGTAGGTCGTCACCATGTGCGTGTGGCTTTCGTATTGTACGAGCGGCATCTCATACACGAGCAGGAGCGCGGTCCAGCCGATCGCAAACCCAGCCAGAAACACGACGGACGTATGCTGCCTGAAAGCGATCAGGACGAAAAGCCAAACGATGGTGCCGGCCAGCAGCCCGCCGTTCAAAAAGAACGCACCAACCGCCCCGCTCAAATAGCTCATAAGAAGCGGTATATACAAGGCCGCCGTCAGCAGTAGACTCATGCCGGCAAGCGTTGCTTTATGCGTCTGTTCCAGCTTCTCTGCCATCGCCCCGCCTCCCCGTTTCTACCGCTGCGCCAGTTCCCTCCGCATCATGCGGATCTGGCCGCGTGATTGATTTCGTCCTCTGCGACGTGCGTCCTGAAACGGGAGGCCGCCCTCCCATTCTCCTTCTGTATTCAGTCAGCTGTCACATTTTTGCTGCAGCGCCACGGACCATATGTCTTCAAGCTGCTGCAGGTAAACGTGCAGCGATTTACCGTGAAGCGTTTCCTGCCGGCGGGCGCCGGTCCAGCTCCTCGTGTGTAATGCCTTCCAGACCGGCAAGCATCAAGCCCCGCATCGTTTCCATAAACGTCATGAGCTCCCTATTTTCCTATCGCAGCCTGTCTGTGGTTCGAGCTTGCACTTCATCGGTCTCCCCCTCTTTTTTCCTGACTTACCTGTTTCTGCAGCTCCGTCTGAAAACCCTGCTGCCGGACCGTAAAAATAAAAAAAAGAAAAAGCTTCCTTTTTTCCAGAAAGAAGCATATGATCTTCTTATTACATAGCCAGGAGGAACGAACGATGAAACTAGGAATAGCCTTTCTGTTTTGCTTACTGCTGCTGCCTGCTGTTGCTTTTGCTGCTCCATCCGGCCCTGCTTTTGACAAGCTGTTGCAGGACGTCTCGATGACAGAGTCGGAGATGCGCGAGTATTTGCCGACATGGGGGCTTGAGCTGGAGGACTTTGAGGACGCGGAGGAGCTCCGGTCTTTTCTTGGCCCGGTTTTAACCGAAAGCGAGCTGGAGATGGTGCTGGCTGATTTTGAACTGACCGAAGCAGAGGCGCTGGAGCTGCTCGGCGTGGAGAGTCTGCTCGGCACATACCGTTTTACAGACGATGTATACAACGCTCTTTATGAAGCGACGCTTACCCCTATCACAGATGCCTCTCTGCAGGCGTTTCTGGAGGCTCGCGGCATGACGTATGAGGAATTAAAAGAGCTGCTGGAAGCAAACGACGATTCCCTTTCCTATTACGAGTTCATCGAAGACCTGGAATGGGCGGTGGACTTCTATGAGGGCTGGGAGGATTGGGACGAATCAGAAGATTTCTGGGACGCCGAATCACTCGCACTGTTTGAAGCAGTCGGCTTAACGCTTGATGAAATCGATGCGCTTCTTGATCATTTCTGGACGCTCCCGCTTGAGGACGAGGCATTCTGGGAAGAGCTTGATGCCATTGCAGCTGCGCTGGAGCGGTTTCCGATGAGCGACGATCCGGCTGACTTTACCGCGTCAGACCTGCTGGAGCTGTTCGATTTATTTCAGCGGGCACTGCAGCTGTTTGAGCTGGACACATCCTTCTACCTCGTGAAGGATGGCGAAAAAGTATCCTATTCGCTGGCTGACTTATTTTCAATGACGTCCACCGGCGGAGCGGATCTGCTGATTGAGCTGTACAACCTTGACGGCGTTTTTCTCGCCGACCTGCTGCTCAAGGCCGATCTGTTTCATGAAGAGCTCGGCAGCCAGGCCGGCGGCACGCTAAACGGACTGCAGGACCTGCAGGAGGTGCGCGAAGCAGCGCCGGCAGCACCGGTCCTTGAGGAGGCACCTCCTTCTCACGTCAAAGAAAAAGAAGCCGAACCCGCTGAAGGGGACCGGCTTCCAAACACAGCTTCTTCTTCTATCGTTTCGATGCTTCTCTTCCTGCTCCTCGCCGGAGCGGGTGGTGCAGCCTTCCGAAAGCGCGCTGCCTGATTGATTAACCGGCGGGCTCGATGCATTCCGGACCGTTATGTTTAGGGGAATTCACGATCTGCGGCACCCGGTAGGCTTCCATTTTCTCTGCCGGATAAGGCATGAACAGCCCGCGCAGCTGTTCTGTGTCCTGGACCGAGCGGTCGAGCCAGACGCTGCGGGCGGCTTCATCCAGAATGACCGGCATCCGGTCGTGAATGTCCGCCATCAGGCTGTTTGCTTCTGTCGTTAAAATTGTGCATGACTGCACGATGCTCCCGTCCGGAGCCTCCCATCTGTCCCAAAGACCGGCAAGCGACATCACCGGCTCTTCGGACAGGCGGATCCGGTACGGGAGCTTTTCGTTTTTCTCCCGCTTCCATTCGTAAAAGCTGTCTGCCGGAATGATACAGCGCCGCTTGTAAAACAGCTTTTTAAAGGACGGTTTCTCGTGCACCGTTTCTGAACGGGCATTGATCATCTTCCAACCGATTTTCTCATCCTTGGCAAAAGACGGAACCAGCCCCCAGCGAAGCTTGCCTGCCCGGTTCTTTTCCCCGTCGTGTACGATCGCCGTAATCTGCTGGGACGGGGCCGTATTGTAGCTTTGTTCGAGCTCGGGAACGTACTCCAGTCCATAGAGACGCATCAGCTCGTCTTCATCAATCAAAAATGTAAACCTGCCGCACATGGTTTCTCCCTCCTTACAATGCCTGTATGATGTCCCCGGCTGTCAGCGAACGGGGATGTGAATGAGCATAAGCGGCACGATCGCCTGCTTCTCCGTGAAGCCAGACGGCGCATACCGCTGCTGCTTCCGGTTCATAGCCCTGAGCGACGAGCGACGCCGTCATGCCGGCGAGTACATCACCGGTTCCACCGGTCGCCATACCCGGGTTGCCGGTCGTATTGATCACGGCCGTGCCGTCCGGCGTCGCCGTCACCGTCGCCGCTCCTTTTAAAACGATCGTAGCGTGGCGATCCCGGGCCAGGCGCTTTGCAGCTTCCACCCGGTCTGCCTGGACGCTCTTGATCGATTGCCCCGTAAGCCGCGCCATTTCACCCGGATGCGGCGTGAGAATCACAGGACGGTTCCGCTTCGGGAACTGTTCTCCGCTTCCCTCTGCGAGCATATTCAGCGCATCGGCATCGACGACGAGCGGACAGTCGGTTTCCTTCCAGATCTGCTCGAGCCATGCGGTATCCCCATCCCAGCGCCCGAGTCCCGGACCGATGGCCAGCACCGCTTTTCCTTCTGCCTGACTGATGACGTCATCCGCTGTGATGCTCGTCCAGTCTCCAGTTCCGTTGTCTGCAAGCGGCGCATACATGAGCTCCGGCTGCTTCCCCGCTGCAATCGGCAGCAGGGCATCCGGCATCGCCCATGTCGTCAGTCCTGCGCCCATTCGCAGGCACGCCGCTGCCGTCAGCAGGCCGGCCCCGTTCATCCGCCATGTGCCGGCTGCAATCAGCGCATGACCGTAGTTGCCTTTGTTCGCCTCCGCATCCCGCGCCGGGTAAAGACGGTTTCGGCCATACAGAGCTTCAATTGCCGCTTTTGTTCCAATGAACGTGCGCACGTCGTGGCGCGCGGCCTCATCTTCCGGAAGTCCGATCGTACAGACGCTCACCTTTCCGGCGCAGCCTTTTCCCGGATATTGCTCCAGTCCCCGCTTCGTGTAGGCAAGGGCAGCCGTCTGCACGGCTTCGATACAAGGAGTGCCGACGCTCCCGGTATCTGCATCCAGACCGCTCGGAATATCAAGTGCGGTGATCGGGAGACCTGAGCCGTTCGCTGCCTCAATCCAGGAAGCATACGGTTCTCTCGGATCACCGGAGGCCCCGGTGCCGAGCATGGCGTCCACGATCCCGTCATACGCCTGCCAGTTTACTCGTTCTTCTTCATCGAGAAAGCGGATCGGATAGGCTTCTGCAATCGTGCGCTGCGTCTGTCCGTCTCCGTTCAAGGCGCCTTCCCCTTCCGGATAGACGACATCCGCTTCGTGTCCCGCTTCGGCGAGGTGCCTCGCCATCACGACTCCATCCCCGCCGTTGTTGCCTTTTCCCGCTATAATCAGCCACCGTTTTGGTGTTTTATCCTGCTCAAGCAGCAGGCTGGCGGCGCTTCTGCCGGCGTTTTCCATTAAAACGAGTCCTGGAATGCCAATCGTGTTAATCGCGTACTGATCAATGCGGCGCATTTCTTCCCGCGTCAGTGCAAACATGCCTCATTCCTCCCTCACCTTGTACTGCTCTCTTTATTCCCGCTTCCGGCTTTTTCCATGCAGCTGATCGATAAACAGCCCGCCAGCTGCCTGACGGGCCTTCCTTGTATTCGGCGTGACTACGCCATTCTTTCCATTTCAGCCATCACCCAGCAGCTGTAGTCCTCCAGCAGCTGCAGATCCTTGTCGGTAAACGTGTGCGGCCTGGCATCGACGACACAGAGTGTTCCGACAGCCTGACCTCCCTCTGTAAGCAGCGGAACCCCGGCATAAAACCGTACGCCGTAGTTCACGACGTTCGGATGATTGGCATACGCAGCATCCTCGCGCGTGTCCGGAATAACGAGCGGCTGCTTCCGGTCGACGACGAACGTGCAGAGCGTTTCTTCTCTAGGAGTTCCAAACCGTACAGCAGGATCCTCGTGAGGCACGCCTTCGATCGCTTTGACATACTGCCTGTTTTCATCAATGAGGGCGATGAAGCTGATCGGCATCTGAAACGTCCGCTGCACGGCGCGTACGATCCGGTCATACTTTTCCTCAAAGGTTGTCGTACTGACCTGCAGCGCCCGGTAAGCCTCCAGCCGGGCCGTTTCTGCTTCTGCTGTTCCGGGAACCGGTTCCGGGGGCTGCTGCAGGCGCTCGCGGCTTCGTTCGACTGCCACGGCTAGCTCTGCTGCAGGGACAGGACGTGATAAGTAGTAGCCCTGCATTTCACCGCAGCCCAGGCGCTCCAGCGTGCGCAGCTGAATCTCGGTTTCCACTCCTTCGGCTGTCACATCCAGATGAAGCCGCTCAGCCAGAGACAGGATAAACATCACGATGTCATAGCCGCGCCGGTCCATCTGTTCATCAATCTCCTGTACGAACGACTGATCGATTTTTATCCCGTCCAGATCAAGCTCCTTTAAATAATTAAGCGAGGAATAGCTGACGCCAAAGTCATCGATCACGACACGAAAGCCGAGATCGCGGAGGTAGCGGACGATATTACGGCCATTCTCCGCATCATCGACCAGCGTCTGCTCTGTCATTTCCAGTTCGAATTTATTCGGAGACTCCCCGCACCGTTCAAGCACGGCGATGACCGATCGCAGTACAGCCGGACGGTTAAACAGCTTCGTGGAAATATTGACAGCCGTACGCCCTTCGGAAAACAGCTCCGGATACGTCTGCATATCACGGCAGACACGCTCCAGAACAAAGCTTGTTACTTCTTCGATGAGCGCGCTTTTTTCCGCGACAGGAATAAAGACAGAGGGAGGCACGGTGCCAAGCTTTGGCGAGTGCCAGCGGGCAAGCGCTTCGAACTGCACCATTCCCGTTTCCGGCTGCAGCTTGGGCTGGTAGTACACCTCAAGCTCCTTATGCCGAACGGCGCGAATCAGTTCTACTTCCACATACAGCTCGTCCAGACGCTTTTCTGTCGTTGCATTTCCGCCGTAAAAACAAATCTCTCCGGGCCCCGCCTGTTTGGCGTCCATCATCGCCGTACAGGCATTGGCAATCATCATGCTCGCGTTCTCCGACATCAAAGCGGCTCCAATACACGCTGAAAGCGAAATTTCCATTCCGTCGACTTCATACGTATGGGATTCAATCACCTGCAGCACGTCTTTGGCCGCCGTCTCCGCTTCTTCATGACTGGACGGTGCCAGAACAGCAATAAATTCATCGCCGTCGACTCTTCCAAACACGCTTCCCTCAGGCAGAACCTGTCCGATGCCGGCAGCAAGCTTCTGGAGCATCTCGTTTCCTTTTTCCATTCCGAGCAGCTCGTTTAAAAGGCGGAAGCGGTCCAGGTTTATGTACACGACCACGACTTCCCCGCGCTCCAGACGCTCCATCCGCTGATGCAGCTCGCCCTTTACCCGGATTAAACTCGGCAGCTTCGTCAAGTAATCGATATTCTCCATTGAGGACAAAAGCTCCGTGCGGGAATGTTCCGACATATCACTCGTCATGCTCAGCACGTAGCAGACGTTCCCTTCATCGTCCTCGATTGGCATCAAAATAGACGTTGCATAGGAAGCCACGTTCGTTACGTTGTTCATCTTGTCCGAATAAAAGACCGGCTCCTTCTGCTCCCGTGCACGGTCGTACTGGCTTTGCAGTGATTCGGCAATATCGGACGGGTACATGTCCCTAATCGTACGTCCGCGGTAATTGTCCGGCAGGGAGCCGAGCGTGATGCCGTCCGGTGTCACTGCTTCATAGACATAGTCAGCTCCCTCCACTTTCATCAGAAATACCATTCGGTAAAGCCTGCTGAAAAATTGAAACAAGTAGTGTGGATCTGCGTGCACCAGCATGCGTTTTCATCCTCTCTCGAACCTCTCATGCTTTTATCGGCTATTCCGCGCTTTTTTTCATCGCCGGCGAATCGTGCGTCACGTACGTTCCTGCGATGAAATCGTGTACCGCGCGCCGGTCTTTACGCACGAGTACCATAATGATACTTGCAAGCAGCGCGATACCGAGCGTCAAGGCGTACACAATGCCAGCTCCGAAGACGCGCATCAGCATTGTACCGAAGCCGACTTTCCTGCCGTCTACTCTGGCAATGCGGATGCCAAGGGCATATTTGCCGACAGAATAGCCGTACCATAGTGCCGGCACGACTACAGCATAAACCGCCTGCAATATGTTCTGGATCAGATCACCCGCCGTGAATTCCTGATAGACAATAAAGCTGATCATCACCCAGACTACGGTAATTAGCAAGCCGTCAACGATATTGGCTCCGAGTCTCGACAAAAATCCTGCTGGTCTCGAAACTGTCACAGTACCATCTCCTTCTGCTGCTTCTTTACCCTCATCCTCCGCCGTTCAAGCTCATTTCCATTCGCGCGCCGGCCGGAAGCGGAGTGCAGACCAGTCCTCATCGATAGCAATTTGCCGGACTACTTTAAACTCCTTTTCCTCCATGCTGCTCCAGCCTTGATCGCGGCTGATGTCTGTCTTGTATGTCTTCGACGATTTTTTCGGATACATCACCCAGAATATACCGTCTTCGGCCAGTTTTTCTTCTGCAAGCACTGCTGCTTCCTCAATCTCTTCTTCTGTCTTTACGAAGCTCAGAATCACTTCATACGCCTGCTTTTCCGGCATCTCATCCAGCGTATCTGCCGGTGCCTCCTGCAGCACATCGCGAAACGCCTCCGGTGCGTTTATGATGAACCAGCTTTTCCGTTCCTTTACCTGTAGTTTTTTCCACACGTCACTCATCGTCTTCCTCCTCTTTTGCAAGCCGCCTTGCTTTTCTCTCAGCCTTGTGCCGCAGCCTTGGAAGCTCCATGTAGTATAAAATTTTTGCAGCAAACGCGACGATTAAACCAACCCCTGTCAGGATGTAAATAATCGTAAAGATCTTTCCAAAGTCGGTCTGCGGGGTGAAGTCTCCATAGCCGACCGTCGCGAGCGTGATCACACTGAAATAAAGCGCATCGAGTATCGACAGCCCTTCCACATTGCTGTAAAACATCGTGCCGGAAATCAACACCGCGACCGTAAGCGACAGCAGGACCTGAAACTCCGGCTCTTTTAGTCCCCTCAAGGTGGCCATCACCATGCGGCGAAGTGTTAACAGAAATGAAATCACAACGTGTCCCCCTTCCGGTTCCATTTAAACAACCTTCGCCGTTTCACGATAAAAGTCCTTTCTGTTTTTCCACGATTAAAAAAGAACCGCACCCTGTTGTACGGGTGCGGTCTGCTGCAGCTTACGTTACTTTTTCCAGCTTCCAGAGAAAGCTCTGAAAGTCGCTTGTGATCATCGGGATATCGAGCCCGGTATACATGAGCTCATCCCCGCCGAACGTCTGATCCAGATCGACGACACGGTAGTCGGCATCCGGGTCAAGGCCGTCCAGGCGGACGCGGATGAAAGGGGCATTGGCGTCTGCGAGCCGGTGCATGTAAAGAAATACCGCTTCCGACTTATCCGCATTGGTCCGGAGTACAGCGTAGCTTTCTCCGTCATACGGACTCTCAAGCCGGTAGAGCTCCCCGAACTGCATCAGCGGGCGCAGTTCCTTGTAGCGGGCCGTCTGGCGGCTCACTTCTGCTTTTTCCTCCGCGGTGAATGTCGTCGGATCGAGCTCATAGCCGAGGTTCATGTCCATCGCCATATGCCCGCGCGTCTGAAGCGGCGTCGTGCGGCCGACCTGATGATTCGGAACGGCAGAGACGTGAGAGCCCATCGCAGACGGCGGATAGACGAGACTTGTGCCGTAATGAATGCGTGTGCGGCTTACTGCATCGGTATTGTCACTCGTCCACGCCTGCGGCATGTAGTAGAGCATGCCCGGATCAAAGCGTCCACCGCCGCCAGCACAGCTTTCAAACAGAATCTCCGGAAACCGGGACGTGATCGTTTCCATCACTTCGTACACCCCGAGCATATAGCGGTGCGCGGTTTCTTTTTGCCGGTGAGCCGGAAGCAGCCTGGAGGAAGCCTCGGTCATGTTGCGGTTCATGTCCCATTTGACGTAGCTGACGGGACTTTCCTCCAGCACTTTCGTCAATCGTTCCACAATATAGCTGCGGACGTCCGGGTTGCCGTAATCCAGTACGAGCTGGTTGCGTGATTCGGAGCGGCGCCGTCCGGGCACGTGCAGGCACCAGTCCGGGTGGCTGCGATACAGCTCACTGTCAGCCGACACCATCTCCGGCTCCATCCATAGTCCGAAGCGAAGGCCTTTCGAGGTGATCTTTTCTGCGGCTCCTTTTAAGCCGTTCGGCAGCTTCTTCGTATCCGGATACCAGTCCCCGAGCGACGTCGTATCATCATTTCGCCTGCCGAACCAGCCGTCATCAAGTACGAACAGCTCAATGCCTGCCTCCGCCGCCTCGTCTGCGATTGCCAGGAGCTTCTGTTCGTCGAAATCAAAGTACGTCGCTTCCCAGTTGTTGATCAGAATCGGCCGCTCTTCGCTTTTCCAACGGCCGCGGATCAGCCGCTCGTTGTAAAGACGGTGGTACGTGCGCGACATCGGTCCAAGACCCGCACTGGAGTAGACCATAACGACTTCCGGGGTTTGAAAAGAGTTTCCCGGGGTGACCTCCCAGGAGAAATCGAGCGTTCCAAGTCCGAGCTGGACGCGGCTGGTGGAAAACTGATCAACCTCTACTGCCCCGCGCCAGCTGCCGCTGTAAACGAAGCTGAATCCGTATACGTCCCCGTTCGTCTCCGTCGCGTCCGGAGATACGAGCGCAAAGAACGGATTGAGCTGATGGCTGCTGGCCCCACGGCGGCTTTCCAGCACCGTGCTGCCGTGCCGGACGGGTCCGCGCTCCACGTCACGCTCCCGGTTATGAGCTCCGTAAAGGGAAATCAGCTCCCAGTCCGCCGAACGGAAATCGACGTTGGCCGACGTCAGCTTTTCCACGGTAAACGCTTCGTCGCCCTCGTTGACGACCCGCACCGATCGTGTCAGTACGTCGTAGTCGGGAAACACGACGTAATCGAGGTAAAGGCTTACCTGCTTCAGCTCATCGTACAGCTGAATCGTGAGCGTTTCCGCTTCTACTTCCTGTTCAGTATACACATGCGGCAGCCCTTCCAGCTTGCGGCGTCCCTGCTTTACCTCATAGCTTTTGTAACGAAACTCCGATACCGACGCCCCGTCTTCCCAGCGGAAATGAAAGGCCGGATCGCGGAAATCTGTACTCCCGTAGGAAGGGTACTCTAGCGGGGCTGTATCCAGTGAAAACGTCCGATCATTCTTATCCGTATTTCCCGAAAAGCCGCGGTCCGCATAGCGCACTGGTGCACTTTCATTCCAGCGGCGCACCGCCTTTCCCCAGTACAAGTGTGCCAGCCAGCCGCCGTTGACAACCCCCATCACGTAGCTTGTAGAAGGCGTTTTTAAGTGAAAGTGATGGTTTTCCTCATCTACAAAGATAGCTGTTTGCTTGTCATTTGCGTCAAATGTCATTATGATTTAATCGCTCCTTGTGTAACCCCACTGATAATCCATCGCTGCAAGAAAATGTACAGAAGCAGCATTGGCAGTAATGCCATAAGATAGGAAGAAAAGGCAAGGTTATAATTTGTTCCGAATTGAGATTGAAATACATACTGGACAAGCGGCAGCGTATGATCTGCACGGTCTCCAAGAATAACGAGCGGAAGCAGAAAGTCATTCCAGGCCCATAAGGCTGTTAATATTGCCACCGTAGCGTTGATCGGTGCCAAAATCGGGAAAATAATTCGCCAGAATACGCCCCAGCGAGAACAACCATCCACAATAGCGGCCTCTTCCAGCTCTTTCGGAATCGTTTTAATATAGCCAGTATACAGGAAAACATTAAATGCCAGACCATAAACGATATAAAGAAGTACAAGACCGTTTAAATTCATGAGCCCTATTGCACTCATTTGGTTAACAATCGGCAGCATAATAATCGGAAATGGTACAAACATTGCGCTCACAAAATAATAAAACAGCACTCTGTACGTTTTTTTATGCATATTTCGTGCAATCGCATAAGCGACCAATGAGTTAGATAATACAGTCAGAACGACTGTTAACAAGGTAACATACAGACTGTTTCCAAGCGCATTGAAAAAGTTTGTCATTTCGATGGCACGTAAAAAGTTATCAATGTTAAATGATGATGGAAGAGCTAAGATAGATTGGGCTGTTTCCTGCGGGGTCTTAAACGCATTGACAACTGTAATGTATAAAGGAAACAGGATAAAGATCGTGCCGAAAATTAACAGAATGGTGACAGGCCAGTTGTAGCGCTTCGATTCCATTACATCTGCACCTCCCGCTTCTGCAAAATCCGAATTTGAAAGATAGAAACCGTTACAATGATTACGAAATAAATAACCGCATTAGCCGATTGAAGAGCGAACTGACCACCAGCAAATCCATCTTGATAAATAAGCAGGGAAATTGACTGCGTTGCTCTTCCTGGGCCACCGCCTGTCATGGCGACAATGTGGTCAAACACCATCAGAAAATTCTTCATAGCAAGCACCATGTTGATCGTAAAAAAAGGTGCAATAAGCGGAAAAGTGATTTTCCAGAATTCCTGCCATTTATTAGCTCCATCAAGACTGGAGGCTTCATACAAATCTTGTGAAATAGTAGAGAGCCCTGCCAAATACAGAATAGTATTAAATGCAGCAGCCTGCCATACAGCTACAATAACAATCGCAATCCAGGCATAGTCACGGCTTCCTAGAATGCTTGTCGTGAGGGCAGTGATACCAAGACTGTCCGCAATTCCCGGAATATACACCGCAAAAATGAAATTAAAAATAAAGCCGACAATTAATATGCTTAAAATATTCGGCATGAAGTAAACAGCTCGCAGCGTTTTATGAAACTTTATTTTTGCATTGAGCCCGAGTGCGATAATCAGACTGATTATATTTACAAGAACAGTAGATACGATTGCAAACTGAAACGTAAAGAAATATGCATTGTATGCTCTGCTGTCATTAAAGATGCTGATGTAATTTTGAAATCCGACAAAGTTCCAGTCGCCGAAGCCGCGATAATCGGTGAAGCTGTAAAAAATCCCTTGGAGGACCGGCAGCGTATGAAAGCTGAAAAATAAAATCAGTGCCGGCAGGATCATTACAGCATAGGCAGATGGCTTGCGCATCGTTAATCGGTTGGAAGAAGAGGGGGAAGGTACTCCCCCTCTTCTTTTAGTTGTCTGAAAGCCGTTCATATTCTTCATCCAATTCAGACAGCAGGTCCTCCAGCGTGCCATCAAGCAAATAATCTTGGAACATTACATCTATTTCAAAGCCTTGCGGATAATAATGATCAGCAAAAGAGGTAATTTGTTCGTTATCAAAATAAATTTGCAATTCCTGAAGCGATTCATCTTGCTGCTCTGCTCCTTCTACAGCTGAGAACATACGCTGGCCATCCAAATACAGCTCAATATTTTCTGGATCAAGCAGAAAATCTACAAACTGCTGAGCTTCCTCAGGATGTTCGGTATCTTCTCCAATCATCAGTGCCACATCTACCCCCGATACAACATCATTGCTTCCTTCCTCATCTGCAGCCGGAAGTCCAAACACACCGAGCTCCATATCCGGATTTGCTTCAAGAATTTCACCAATAGCCCAGACTCCCTGCATATACATCACAGATTCTCCATTAGCGAAAGCCGTGTTACCAATGTTATAGTCGTGACCAAATACATCATTATCTGCATACTGAAGAAGTTCTTCTAGTTTTTCTGCGATTTCCCCGTATTCTTCACTGAAAGATGTCTCTCCCGCTTCAAGTCTTTCAAAAAACTCTTCTCCATGTATATTAGATGCAAGTGCATTCAATGGTGGCAGGATTGTCCAGGATTCTCCGTAAGTAGAGTAAAACGGCGTTTCTCCCGCAGACTCAATCTCTTCTGCCAGTGCAATAAATTCGTCCCACGTTTCCGGAACCTCCAGTCCTAGTTCATCAAATTTTTCTTTGTTATAGATGACTCCATTTGCATTTACCGTATGCGGGAGGGCATAAAGCTCGTCAGTACCTGTCAGTCGCTTCAGCATCTCTTCGTATTCATCCAATATTCCCTCTGTATTCGCATCACCGGTCATATCCTTAAACATTCCCGAGTCGCCAATGTCTCCGAACGTTGCACCGCCATTAATCGTCAACACATCGGGAATATCATTTTGCGTAAGGCGTGAAAGCAGGACTGTATCGGCATCCGGTACGTTATTTTGTTCAATCGTAATCCCCGGATTCTCTTCTTCAAACCTGGCAATCAGCTGATCAAACTCCCCGACAGCCTCACCTTTAAATTGGAAAAACTCCAGCTCTACTGTATCACCGCTTCCGTCAGCATTGCCTCCGCATGCAGCTAAAATCGCTATTACACTTGCCAGGCTGCTTACTAATACTGTTTTTTTCATGATATTTCCTCCCCTTCGGAATGTTTTTTGCGCCAGCCGCACGAATCACGAATCACCATTTCTGTCGGAACAATAACTTGTAGCGGAACGTCCCGCCCCTCGATCCGATTTCGAAGCAGGTGTGCTGCTGTTCTTCCCATTTGTGTACTATGCAATTTTGTCGTTGTAAGCGGCGGTGTGACATAACTCGCATACTCAATATCGTCTACACTGACAATTGCTGTATCTCTTGGAACTTTTAGACCTTTCTCATGAAGCGCTCTTATTGCTCCTAGTGCCATTGGATCACTGGCAATGAAAAATGCTTCTGGAAGAGTTTCCTGCCGTAGCGCTTCACGCATAAGTTGATAGCCTGCATAGGAGTTCCAATCACCTATCTCATCATTACCTAAATAAACAAGATCCTCCTCATAAAGCTGTCGATCCTTCATGTAACGAATATAATGAGCAAGCCTTTCGTCTACTGCCTGCTTTTCTGTGCCATTCGTGCGTTGTGTAAATTCTCTTCCTCCAATGAATCCAATTCTTCGATGACCAAGTGTCAATAAATGATTTAATACATTCTCTGATGCCTGCGCAAGATCAGAGGTAACAGAATCAAATCTGGATTTGTCCGGATTCTGATCAACAAACACAATATTTTTACCGGGATATAAGGAAGCGATATCATCTGCTACAGATTTCCCGATAACAATAATTCCATCCAGCTCATGCAGCTTCTCCTCACCCGTTCTTCTCCGCAATCTGATAGTCTGGACAATGCGCATATCCAGCTCGTATGCCTGCTCTTCAATACCGTCAATGATTTCTTTGAAATATGGATCTTCCTTGTCATCCTCTGTGTTATTCCACGTAAGAATTCCAATCTTCCACGTTCGGATTGTTTTTTTCACATACTGTTTTCGACTGCGCTGACGAAGAGGTTTATAGTCCAGCTTTTTTGCTACCTCCAGTACTCGCTGCCTTGTTTCATCCAGTACCACAATAGACTGATCATTATTTAATATACGAGAAACGGTAGCAATAGACACGTGTGCTTCTTTTGCTACTTCTTTTATTGTCGCCAAGTAAAAACACCTCCTCTTTCACTAAAATCTTATTTTCGATATATGTAGATTAGCACCGTGTATTCGCTTTCAAAAGTGTAATTCCGGTAAAACATCGGTAAAATTTATGTTTTTTAATAAAATTATGCTTTTATTTTACCTTTATTTTTACCGATAAAATAACGAATTTTACTTTGTTTTTTTCATAGAGTCTTTTATGAAGAACCAAAACAACAGAATATTTTACATTTTTTAGATCTCTATAATCTTTTAAACTTTATGGTCTCTGCCAATCCTTCTTGCGTAACGTTGAGAATGTCCGGTTAAGTTTTATATTAGTACCACAAACGCTGGAGGCTCTTGATAAGTTCACGATTACTTTTACAAAGACATCCATAAATTAAAAAGAAGCTTCCGATCAAGGGGGCGGAAGCCAGTTGAAGAGGTTGTAAATTAATATGTTCTTTTCTTAAACAAACTACGTACGAGACATGCTTGAATCCATCACATTGGCTGACTTTTCCACGGTGCTTCGGCGTGCAGCAGTGTTTTAAAATCCTGCTCCGGATCGAAGGCAAGCCGGCGCAAATGTGCTTCGACGCGGCGCTTCAAAATCGGGGCCATGATGCAGTGGCTGAATTCATAGCCCCGGCACCTGCTTTTGTAGCGTACCTCTTTTTTCGTCGGCTTTGCACTTTCCCAGATTTTCATATCTGCTCCGCGCAGCTCTTTTCGCAGTTCATTCAAAAAGACGCCGTTGCGGCTTTCCAGCTTAAAAAACCAGTCTTCATACACATCTGCAAACTTCAGCTTGGAGGTCCGGATGTACTCCCGGTCGTGTTCAAGCGACCGCTTTGCCCAGACGCTGTCGACATAGCGGAAAAATAAGATCTTTTCGTAATCGTCCATGAGTGCTTTCATCGCAGCTCACCCTCGCACATGAGAATATATGTTCCCATTACCATAGCATGACTAACGGAAACCTGACAAGACGGGCTTTCGATGTTTTGTTGGCAAACAGAGCACCTGAATCCGCTTCTGTTACCTGCTCCCGCCGTTCCTGAATTTATTTTTTCGGGAAGGCAATTGACTTTTCCAATCGCGCATACTATGATAAAGCTATTGTGACACTGATAATCATTCTCAAATAAACAGACAATAGAAAGGATTGACATGCTCATGCCTTCCATGCATGCAGAACATATACGGGTTGGCTACGGCGACAAGCCGATCATCAACGATTTGACGGTGTCGATTCCAGCCGGCAAGGTAACGACGATCATCGGACCGAACGGCTGTGGAAAATCGACGTTTCTGAAAACGTGTACGCGCCTTCTGGCAGCGTCTTCCGGGTCGGTGTATCTGGACGGAGCCGCGGTGTCGAAAATTCCGACGAAGGAGCTTGCCCGCAGCATGGCGATCCTGCCGCAGACGCAGAACAGCGCGGCTGGCCTCACCGTTTATGAACTCGTTTCCTACGGCCGCTTCCCATATCAGCGCGGCTTCGGACGCCTGAGCCGGGAAGACCGCCGCATGATTGAGGAAGCAATGGAGATGACCGGCACAAGTGCTTTCGCAGACAAGCCGGTCGACGGATTGTCCGGCGGGCAGCGGCAGCGGGTCTGGATCGCAATGGCGCTCGCCCAGAATACGGAGCTCATTTTTCTTGATGAACCGACGACCTACCTGGATATGGCGCATCAGCTTGAGGTGCTCGAACTTCTGCAGCGCCTGAACCGGCTTGAAAATCGTACGATCGTCATGGTGCTGCATGACCTGAATCAGGCCGCCCGCTTTTCGGACTACTTAATTGCGATGAAAGACGGCGATGTCCGTTCACACGGGAGCGCTCAGGACATTATGCAGCCGCACGTGCTGCGCGACGTCTTTTCCATTGAGGCTGTGATCGGAAAAGATCCCGTAACGGGAACACCGATGTGCATGAGCTACCAGCTCGCCTGCCCGGAAAAGCAGCACGTTCTTCACCCTTCTGCAAATGGATAATCGTATGCACACTTTCCTGAAAAACGGGTCCCCTGCCCGTTTTTTCTTATGAGAATAAATGTACAGACTCCCTGCTGCAAGCTATTCTCCGGATTCAAGCTGCACATCAGGTTTAACGCCGCTGGAACAATACTGAAACGAAACACAGGAATCACCAAAAGCAACACAGAGCCTCATTCACGCCGCTAATGTCCCGTACAGTAGAACAGAAAAAAGCAGCTCCGGCCATATCAGGCCGGAGCTGCCAGAGTGTGGATAAAGTCATTTTAAGTGAATAACGTTGCATCTGCCTGTATCTGCGGACGCTCGCTTTCCGGAGGGAACGGCCTCAGCTAACCGATTCCTCCTGCTGTCGGAAGCGCTGGATCTTC
>NZ_JAATHJ010000044.1 GCF_012034335.1 Alkalicoccus luteus
CGAAGATCAAACTCATTAAGCGCCGCGCTTATGGCTATCGAAACAATGAACACTTTAAAATACGTATCAGTTTAGAAACTGGCCGAGCAAACTAGCTCGTCAACTACACTTTATGGTGAAGAGCCAAATAATTCTTTATATTCAAATATATTCCATTTTGATACTTGCGGATTTGTGACAGGATAGTAATCGCGATCGGTGTAAAAGATAGGTTTCCTTTACATTCAAAAGCTCGTTTGAAGAAGTCGTGACTTCTTAAATTGTTGGCCTATTACTTCCGACGAAACACGGATAGCAGCAGGAAGACGTGGTAGTAGAGAACAGATGCAAGGATACCGGTTATCACAATAGGAGATACGTCGAAAAACGTTTGTGCGTTTACGAGTGCAATATACATATACACATTAAATAGAACACCGGCCATGCTGTAGGCCGCTAGTTTTGGGACATACCCTGTCACAAGCTTGTCAACTACAGTTGAAACAAGCGTGCCTGCCACGATAAATACCGGAACGCTGTAAGCAAAAAAGAGGACGAAGATAAGTACAGCATCATTTCCAATGTTTATCAGACTGTAGCCTGCAGCAAAGAGGACTGCGGAAACTAGTCCGGCTAGTAATTTAAGCATCATGTAGGAGAACTCCTTTTATAAACTGACAGAATGGAACGAAGTCAGACAATCGATTATAAGAGGATGACAATTATGAAACACCCTCCTCTGAAAAATCGTGCGACGCTGAATTTCTACTGGCTCTGATAATAAATAATACGGCCCGCCTTATTCATGTTATTCCTCTGATTCCAACGGGATTTCTTCCATCACATCAAACTGTAATTCCAGCTCCTCCCCGTTGTCTCCGATCCGAAAAAGACTGTCAAAATGTACACCGATTTCATACTCATTTCCACCGCCTAGTGACACGTTCGTCAGCTCATGGCCCTTTATCGTTTCTCCACTATCCATTGTAAATCCAACCCCGGGACCTTCTATCAGCTGTTCATCTACGTCCATCGTCTCACCATTTTCATAAAGCTCTATCCAGTATATATGTTGTGCACCTGAAAAGGATATTGCCTCCGTGTGATGATTCGTGACGTATAAATGAGCGTCCAGATCGCCGTCACTAACTTCATATTCCACCCCAATTTCAATGTCTTCTTGTATGTCGTATACACTTCCTTGTACGTCCTGTACAGATTCTCCTAATCCGCACCCTGTCAGGAAAACCAACATAGCTACTTTCATGAGAAATATACGCAACGTTAAAACTCCTTTTGATTGGATGCTTATCCACTGGTCTTTCTTAAGTATGTATGCTCCAGTGTTCCAACAATTCGATGGAAGGAAAGTCACAACGCTTCGCTGCATGAAAAAGTCCTCCTGTTTCGGACGGGGTTGACCCGTACCTTACAGGAGGACACTCAACATATCAAGGTTCATGAACCCATTATTTTTCCTTTAGTTGGAATACACACGACTTTTCTATCAGACGACGGATGGAGCAACTGCTGTATTTAATTGATGTCACCCATATAAACTGAGGTTGTTTTGTTCTGCTGAAACCGTCCTACTTGCTTGCCAAGCCCCTTCGGGTACACCCTCGTATTGCTAAGTTTATCTATATCGTCCGCTCGACTCCCACTTGGTGACTGTCCCGAGTGGAAGGTTCAGCATCATTTCCTATAAGCCGGCAATAAAAGTAATATTCGATTTGGTGCACGTTAGCATCATCAGAATAGAACGCCTGATTGCGCCCTATATATAGAAGCTCCCCCCACCTACTATGGCACAAGTGTCAACGAATCCATTAAACACTCAGCACTAATATCGTTAACCCTACTAACGCTAAGCCTACTCCTTTTAATTGGGTGCGGTTTAACGATTCTTTAATGATGATTCTGGCGCAGATAACGGTGAACAGAGCTGAGAGCGCACCTCCAAGGGCTACAATGGACATCATTCCTATTTGTACTCCGTTAACATAGGTGATAGTGGCTAACGTTTGCAGTATCCCTGTACCTGCAATGTAAATCCACATGCTACCCTTCACCTTCATTGGCTGCCGATTAACTAGAAGCAGTATTGCCACGGCTGCGAACGACCCGATCATAGTAAAGGTAACGCTGAACATGGCAGATGACGCTTCCGGTATGTGAAGTAGGACGAAGAATAAGCCGATCAACATGCCTGCTGCGATAGCTCGAGTAAAAATAGCCAGATTTTCTGATCGGGAAACGTCTTCTGAATCTTTTTTCGCGATTGGAATGACGGCTAATACGATGAGTACGATCGCGAGCATCGATAAGGCGCCGGGCCGCTCCCCTGTTACGATACCTGTTACGACTGGAATTAATGCGGATAAGATCCCTGTAATCGACGCAACGATTCCCATTTTTCCTAACGATAATGCTTTAAAATATTGCATGAAGCCTACTCCTAACGCTATACCAGCTGCCAATCCCCAGCCTGTCGCAGCAAGGGTAAACTCATAGCTACCGGCACTGACGATTATCATCATGAACAAAGCACCAATCAATTGAGCATAAAACACCACCAAAATAGCCGATACTTTTTTAGTCGTCTGACCAGCCAAAAAATCACCTACACCTAAAAACACTGCAGTTAACAGTCCATATACGAGTACCATTTTATTTCCCTCCGTTTAAAATAATGCTGAATGAGCGCGTTACAGCTTTTGCATATGGTACGTTTAATTATTCGTTTCAGCTACGCTGCTGATTACACGAATGATTAAGATAACGGTAAAGCTTATGCTTAACGTCAGGCTGTATGCAAACATGTATTGTGTTGACAAATGAATCTCTCCGATGAGCGTATCGACATAACCGTGGTACTGGGTGAACATAGGGTTTCCCAATAACGGTCCGATAAATCCATTAATTATTGCGATACTCATTCCGATCACAATCATGGAAATGGACGTATCTATGCTTAACAAGGCTGAAGGCTGGCTTTGAGTTAATGCTATGCTAATAATGGATAAAGCAAACATCAGCGCTGCTGGAAACTCTCCGCCAGAGCTGTTGTGCCCTGCCTGCAACAGGTAAATGGAGAAGATCATCATAATCGGCGACACAACTTTCCCTATCGTACGCATCGTCATCATACTGCTTGGCATATCGGAAACCACCTTTCCAATCGTTTTACAAACATGGACTAACTGCTGTTGAGCAAATAAAAAAAGCCTGGGAGAAGTAAACTTCTCCCAGGCTTTTATCCTTCCGTGGCACAGAACATCTGTGAGTTTTCTCTCGGTCCAGACCAGCAGTAGCTGCGGAACCCTAGAAAACATTTTATTATTCAGCTGCCTGAAATATAGCACGTCGGATATTGTTCGTCAATCACCAAGCCTCTAGCGTTCGTTCATGCCCACCTCACGATCAGCATAACTAAAGCATAGGATGTCACTCGTTCTCTGTTCGATTAATAAGGAATAGTCTCCTGTTTTCACGTAAACGCAGGAGATTTATTATCCAGTATAAGCTAATAATAAGCTTAATTTGTACTCAGTTAAGGTATGAGAATAGTAGACGAGCCTAGCGCTTCCCTTCCAGATTGTTAGTTATCGTTCATGATCAGTTCTGAAAGAATCGCTGTACTTTCTATTACTGACGCTCCATTCGGCTATCGTCTGAGTAACAGCACCTGCATGAAAGGAGCCGTTATGAATGAAAAAACCGTTGTGGATTGCTGCCGCTGCTTTCGCGGTCTTATACATTGGGGTCATTCTCTACCACCAGCTGAAGCCGCTTCCGGAAAATGTAAGCTACCTTGGAGAATCACGCATGATTGCTGAAGAAGAGATATCGTTTCTCTATGATCTCACCTATGTAGATGAAGAGGGCGAAGAAGTGTATGAACAGGAAATTTTTGATGAAGCCTTTACCATAATCGATGAAGCGGAGCACTTTCTCATTATCGATATGTTTTTAGTGAATGATTTTTCGACAGAGGACGGCGATTTTCCGGAGCTTAGCCGGGAATTTACCGACCGTATTGCAGCAAGGATGGAAGAAAACCAGGAGCTGAACGTCGTCTTTATCACCGATCCGATCAATACTACTTATTTTTCTCACGAATCAGAGCATATTGATCCTCTGGACGCAGCTGGTGCAGAAGTCGTGTATACCGATTTAACCCGACTACGAGACTCCAATTTTCTGTATACCGGTTTATGGCGCATTGGTCTGCAGTGGTTTGGCCAGAGCGGCAGCGGCTGGCTTCCAAACGTATTTGGTGAAGACGCGCCTGACGCAACACTTCGTTCCTACTTAAAGCTCGCCAATACAAAAGCAAACCATCGCAAAACGATCGTAAGTGAAAATGCCGGCATCATAACATCTGCTAACCCGCATGACGCGAGTGCGTATCATTCCAACATTGGCATACGGGTGCAGGGGGAAACGCTTCGGGATGTTGTAGAATCAGAAAAAGCAGTCGCCGCCTTTTCTGACGGTGATCTCAGCTACTTTCCAACAGAGGAAGAGCTTGATGAGTGGCTCGTGACGAGCGAAGAGGAAGCAAGACCGGTGCAGACCCAGCTAGTTACCGAAGGGAAAACGAAGCAGGCTTTGCTAAGCGTCATAGCTGCTGCGGAAGAAGGCGATACGATTTGGTGCGGCCTGTTTTACTTATCCGAGCGGCATATTATTGAGAGCCTGTTAGACGCTGCCTCCCGCGGGGTGACGGTAAATATCATTTTAGATCCGAACCAGGATGCGTTCGGCCAGGACAAAATTGGCATCCCAAATCTGCCAGTCGCAAGCGAACTAAACAGACGTGGCGGTGAACATATGAACGTACGCTGGTACGATACGCAGGATGAACAGTATCATTCTAAGATTTTGTACGCAGACCGCGGCGACACAGGTAATATCATTGCCGGAGCTGCAAACTTCACGAAACGGAATCTGGACGATTTTAATCTGGAAAGCAACATCAGTGTCACTGCTCCATCAGATACGGAAATCATCACGGACGTTGATGACTATTTTCACCGTATTTGGCATAATGAGGACGCCGTGTTTACAGCAGCATACGAGGAGCATGCCCCTTCTAATCCTGCGTTTAAATACATGCTCTACAGCCTGCAGAAAATCACCAGATTCAGCACGTATTAGAATATCTTTACAATGGAGATAAATAAAACAGCAGAAGGGCTCTGCCCTCCTGCTGTTTTGTTGCTTTTCCATCAGTAAAATGTGTCTTCTTAGTGACCCAGCTCGATCTCGCGGATATCCTCCCAGCCGTACACGATTTCGTTCAGCTTTTGATCCAGCAGTTCGATTTCGACGCGGTCGATTTCTTTGCCGCCGAGTAATTCGTAAAACTCCCGCGACTCATTTTCTTCTAATACAAGCACTGTCATGGAGTGCATCTCTTTTCTCACTAATTCGTCAACAATGGGCTCTAGCAGTTGTTTGCCGACGCCCATTCGCTGATATTCGTCGAGTATGTACATTGCGTAAAGCTCTGCTTCGTAGTCGCTGTATTCACTTAGGCGCTGCTCACTCGCGTTCGCAAATCCAATGATCGATCCAAACTCATCTTCGGCAACGTAGACCATCTGATTGGAAATGATGCTGCGCCACTGCTTCGCGCGGCTTTCGTACGTCATTTTATTCAATACTTTGTCCGGAACGATGTCGCTGTATGTACTTTTCCACGTATCGACCTGCACTTTGGCAACCGCTCGTGCATCTCGTGGCTTTGCTTCTCTGATCCTCATAAAACTCCCCTTTACGCTGACTGGTGATGTTTTTCCCATTAGTCAGACCGTAACATACTGCGCTTCATGAGGAAACAGGTTGTTTTTTTTATTATTTCGCAGCGGCGCACCTTCACTCTTTCTCCGGCCAAAACAAATCGTCGAGCCGTTTGTTTAAAGCTTTACAGATGGCGATGCAGAGATTGATCGTCGGATTGTATTTGCCGACTTCGATTAAGCTGATCGTCTGTCTCGTCACCTGCACTTGTGCGGCAAGCTTCTGCTGGGAAAGATTTGCTTCCTGGCGTGCTTGTTTGACGCGATTATGATTCACCTTCATCCTCCTGAAGCCGCTTTTTCGCCTTGCGCTCCGAGATCCACGGCATAAATCCGGTCAGCAGAGCGAGCGGGACGATATAGATGATCGCACAGACAAAAAAGACGGTGGCGAAATAGGTGATACTTTGCGCGGTCGTTTCTGCATAGTTTATCGCGCTGTTAAAGGCGAAGCTGAACGAGAACCCCAGCCCCAGCAGGCCTCCTGCAACAAAGTAAAACGTGGAATATTTCTTCTTCTTTTTGACGAGGTACTCCTCCGCTTTATCCGTATAGAGCCCCATCATCTGATAACGGATGCCGCTATACAGACTCAGCAACAGCAGCAGCGCGACCTCGATGCTTAGAAACGCTTCCTGCGCACCAAATTGCACGTAGTTATAGATCAGCGAGGCCAGCAGCAGTGCGTATACGATGTACATCAGCTCCCGGTACACCTTGTTTTCCAGTCCTACTACTCGCTCATCCTTCTGACGGGTCAAAGAGACCATTGACCATCACTCCTTCGACTTGAATTACCTTTATCTTATAGGAGAAACTTCCATTTTGCAATATATATATTGCAAAATGAAATACCAATCTACGGATTCTTTTCGATTAAATTAGTACTGGCGCTTAATTAAAAGGGTCGAACCTGCTTTTAAAAAGCAGAAAAAAATGATCCATTTTTATCCTCAAGATCGTCATTTCCCGGGTTAGGAAAGACGTCAGTAATATCTGCCTGAAAGTAATTCGCGATGCGGTACGCAAGCTCTAATGAGAGGCTGTGGCGCTCTTTTTCGATCGATACAATCGTCTGTCTGCTGACGTTTACTTGTTTTGCGAGTTCTGCCTGGGTGATGTCATGCATCGCGCGGTATACCTTGATTCGGTTCTTCACTGTGGACCCCCCTACATCGCTCTTCTTGAAGCAAACCAAAGCAGCATGGAATGGACCGCTGCGCTAAGCGTCGCAGTCACAAGCAGCGTGTAAAACAAGTTGTGGAACAAGAAAGCCATCACATTCATTTCATACATGAGGCCAATGGCCATCACCACCAGAAACAACCAAAAATAAGAGATCCTGCTCACCTTGCCTTTGATCTTATGCGCCCGTTCATCATTTATTTGATTGAAGATCACGAGCGAATAAAACGTGGAAACGATAAAAGTAAGTACTAATATAGGCACGACAAATTGATCCATGAGCAAACTCCCCTTTTCCATTTTTATACATAGTATAGTACACTAGTCTTTATGTAAAGTAAAGGTGACTTTTAGTAAAATAATGACAATTATAACGAAAATAAAAAGCAGCGTACGGCTGCTTTTTGAATAAACCTCTATGCTCCTGCGTTTACTTTACTGTGCCACTCCTCCCGCCGTTTTCTGCGTTTCAGCTCCTGATAAAAAGCGAGCCGTACGACTTCGTACACCACGATCATGATGACTGCTCCGATTATAAACAGCAGAGCGCCTGCAAGGATGCTGATGCCTGCGAGCACGAACAGGCCGAGCAGTGAAAAAGCGATAGCCTTTCATCATCGTGAAGCTCTCCCGGATGCTTTTCAGCAGGCTTTTCTCCGGGTACTCATAGAGAATATACCCGGACTGGGAGATGCCCAATAGAATCCAGATCAACAGCGTAAAGATGCCTGCATAAAACGCGAGCAGCATAGCTCCTCCTGCCTGCAGCGCCATCATATTACCGAACAGCCCGAGGATCCCGCCATACATAAACAGTGTTCCCACTACATCAAGCAGCAGATACGTCATGAAAAACACGGCGGTTCCTTTATACAAGAGGCGCCACTGCTTAAATGGATACGCACAAGCGCTCCAAAATCGCCTGCGCATCGTATGAGCCGTTTTTGTGATGTAATCAATCATGATAAAGAAGAGGATGCTGTTCACTGCTGCCGCTAAGGCTAGCGACAGTAAATTGTTTGTATTTGCTATTGTCAGCGGCTCCATTCGAACTTGCACCGTCCCCTGCACGGGCAGCGTTTCGAATACGAGCTTAATGACATATGCGAGCACGACGACGCCGATTATCTTTAACCAGCTGCCTCTTAATAACTGAAAAGCGTCCTTTATACTTGTACCAACGATTCTAACCACAACCTCGCCTGCCGTTTTATGCTTCTTGAACCTGCCTTATCTTATTCTGTATTTACTCTGTTGTGCATGCGTTCAATGGACTTTTCCAGACCGAACGTTTCCGTGACGCCGAAAATATCTTTATCGGATTGACGACCTTCCTCGTTAATATACACGTCCAAGTCATGCATGATGCGATGGGCGTATCGCAGAACGGAGGTGTCTTCGTTGTTAACGCCGTAATAAAACAGCTCCCGTGCGTTTTCCACGTCATCCCGCAGCTTCGAGTCGTCGAGCAGATACGAGAGTAAATAGCTTAAGTCCGATCCCATCGGCACGTAGCTTTCACCTTCAAACTCTCTCGTTTCATGCACGAAGTCCGCAAATCGAAACTCGTCAATTGCGCCGTACCCGGTGATGTTATTAAAGGCTTCGTGAACCTCGTATATCAGCTGTTCTGCTTCCTCCTGTTTTCCTTCCTGGTAAGCAATATCTTCCGCAGCCTCTGAACGATCCAAGGAAATCGAGTCTGTCTCTTGTCCTTCCTCCATCTCCGTCTCTTCTGCTTCTGTATCGTTGTCCTGCTCTGCATCGTGTGAAAGGTCCTCATTCGCTTGATTCGATTCATCCTGTGCCGAGGACGATTCGGACAGCTCGATGTCTGATGCTAATGCGACCGTCGCCGAAATTCCGATTACGCCAATGATGGAAACAGCCAGTGCTTTTTTCATAAGAAAGTCCCCTTTATAAAGGTGCTGACCCGTACGTTACAGGAGGAGGCCTTCAAACACAAGGTTGATTTCACCATTTATTTTCCTTTCACTGGTATTCATAGGAAAATCGTCGCAGGACAGGCTTTATACAAAGAGCTTTGTTACGGTGTATTGCTGACAGAAGGACACCTCACGACAACGCGGCAAGCTTGCCGTGGACGAGCTCCCCCGCTTCCTCGCTGCGCTGCAGGTTCTTCCCGGCGTACAGACGTCCGCCGGTTTTCGATTCGCTTCTATTCGATCTTACAAAAGAAAAATCACTTCGTTCTCTCCCTTTCCGCTCCGTAAAAAAGAGAGAAAGAGAATTTCAAAATGTCTGCGGTAAGAGACAGATTTAAAATCATCCCTTACTTAAAAGAAGAATAACAAAGGACTTCAATGCTGTAAGCGAAAAAGCAGCGGCAGGCGTATTGCGTTTCTATCAACATTAGTCATCAACAGTGACACTTATGCAATGACAACCTCCACGATGAAAGATGAACATCAAACGCTGTGAAACGAAGGCGAGGACACCCAAAGGATCAGCGCAGTGTTAGAATCCATGTTGGCAACACGCTCTTCCGCCAATAGTAGTCGAGCACAAGCCCTTGGGTAAGCCTTCGCCGAGAGTGGAACAGCTCGCTGTACGTTCTTTTAATGAGCTATTTTCAAGGTAGCCATTAAAAAAAACATCTCGTATATGTACATACTAAGTCGCTCACTGTGGTTAAGGCGCTTATCTCATAAGAACTGATTAACATGCGTTCCATTTGTTACGCCATACTTTAGAAAGAGTCGATAATAATCGTTGAACTGCTGATTGTTGCTGCTAGTTTGTACGTTTTCTTTTTGTTGCTGCGAAAGCCGCTCCATGTGAAGGATGAGAAATATGGATCTTATACGAATGCACTTCAGGAAACGACGATTTGTTCTTCCTGTGGGAAGGTACTGAACGAAACGTATCGGGCCGAGGAAACGAATACGATTTGTGACGCGTGCCAGTGATTCAACCTAAAAAAGTCTGCCTTCGCCTTAAAGGCGGGCAGACTTGTTTACTTCGTGCTGAAAGTGTTTGGAGATTTCGTTGATCGCGTCCGCTGCCTGCGGATAATACCCGAGCTTGCGGACAAATGCGTGATCCATGCCCTTGTAGCGGAAATGCCGAACCGGCACCTGCACTTCAGCCAGCTGCTTAGAGAACGCCTCTGCCTGCATACGAAGGTAATCGTACTCAGCAGTGATGATCGTTATCGGTGGAAACGTTGATTTGTCTTTTCGCAAGAGCGGCGATACAAGCGGTCTGTAGACGTCTTCGAGGTTTTCCAAGTACAGGCTCTGCACAAACATGAGCGATTCCTTCATCGTCACGAGCTCCTGGTATATTAAATCTGCGTCTTCTTTCATATCATACTGACTAATGCTCCAAGCGTCTCTCGAGAGCTCGGATAAATCGACGAGCGGGCAGAACATACCGATATATGTGATCTCCCACGGTTCTCTCGCGCTGAGCTGGTGCAGGCCGAGCGCAAGGTTGCCGCCTACGCTGTCACCGATTAAACCAAATTTGCTCCTGTCCATGTTCCATTCCTCTGCATGATCATAAAGATAGCGGGCCGCTTCCAGACAGTCGTTCAGTCCGTCCTGATACGGGTGTTCAGGTGCCAGACGATAGTGAACCGCTGCTACTACTGCATCTGCTTTTTCTGCAAGCAGTTTGCATACATTCTCTATCGCATCGACATCACGTTCAAAGAAGCCTCCGCCGTGTAAGTACAGCAGCACAGGCTTTTGACCCTCGCCGTGACGAAATACCGGTAATGAAAGGCTTCGGTTTTCTGCATGGATGGTCGCCATGTGCTTCGTAACACCTTTACTCAGATCCTGATTGTTCAGCTCGACGCGCCGTCTTGCCGCTTCTAAATCTTCCATTTCCATCGGACGCCTTCTGAGCGGATTTGTTTCTGTTTGTAAGTAGTGTTTAACGCGCGGATCCAGCCCTCGTCTGCCTTCCTCGAATGGAATTTCTTTATGCATAATGCTGATGTTATCCTCTGTTGAATGAGCGATATTCCCTTCCAGCCTGCGAACGAGGGCTTCATGTGTATGTGCCACAAGTACCTTCCTCCTTTTAGCCAAAACGAATGTGTTACGTGATCGATTTACCACAGCGGTGCCCAAGCCGCATCAAGACTGTAAAAGCGGGCACGTTTTTGTGGGATATTTTCCACATGATCTGACGAACTAAACCTGTTCACCAAAAAATAGGTCATTGTTAGTTCACGCATTTACGAATGGCAGGAAGAAAGGAACCCCTTTCGTAAAAAAACAGCTTGCCCTCATGGCTGTCCCCCACATTACATGCCGGCGTTCGATTTTTTGAGCACCTGCTTAAAATGGGCGGCAATTTCTCTGATAGCATCTGCTGCCTGCGGGTAGTAGCCCAGCTTACGCACGAAGGCGTGGTCCATGCCTTTATATTCAAAATGCCGGACAGGGACTCCTGCTTTCTGGAGCTGCAGTGAAAATGCTTCTCCTTGAATGCGTAAAAAATCAAATTCTGCCGTGATAAGGGTGATCGGCGGCAGGCTCGATTTATCCTTTCGAAGCAGCGGCGAAACAAGCGGCAGGTGGACGTCTTCCAAATTGGTCAAATAGAGCGTCTGAATAAAGATAAGCGACTCTTTTAACGTAACAAGCTCCTCGTAGATAAGGTCATAATCGGTATCCAGATCGTAATGCGAAATATTCCAGGATTCTCTCGATACATCTGAAAAGTCCACCAGCGGGCAAAGCATTCCGATGTAGCAGATCTGCCAGGGCTCGTCTGTGCTCAAGTGCTGCACGGCAAGTGCCAGATTGGCACCTACACTGTCTCCTACGATCCCGATCTGATTCGTTCGTATGCCATAATCGTCTGCATGTTCGTACATATATTTTACTGCTTCCAGACAGTCCTCTAAGCCATCCTGATAAGGATGCTCCGGCGCCAGTCGATACTCCACGCCAACGACGAGCGCTTCGGTCTCCTGGGCAAGCAGTTTGCAAACATTTTCCATCACGTCCACGTCGCGCTCAAAAAAGCCACCTCCATGCAAATAGATCAGAACGGGCTGCGGCTTTTTTTGCTGATTGTAGATCGTCACGTTAATCTCGCGCCTATAGGCGTGTACAGAGGTCTTAGTGGCACGGATACCGGAGCTTAAATCACGGTTGTTTACTTCCACCTTGCTTCTGGTTACATCCAGATCATCAATTTCAAGAGGGCGGCGTGCCCCGGGATGAACATTCTCCGTTAGAAATCGCTTCACTCGCGGATCAAGCCCGCGCCTCTCCTCTTCAAATGGAATTCCTTTATGGAGAATATTTAATTCTCCCTTGCTCGTATGAGTGATTTTTTCTTGCAGTCTGTTCGTTAATTCGTCATGTGTGTACGTCATGATGTGGGTTCCTCCTTTGCTGACAAACCGGGAAACAATCCGCTCTTCACGTGTTTTTTCAGCGTTCATTGATTGCTTTTAACAATCTGCTCATTGGCAGGCAGATCATTCATTCGTGTCACTAATTTTTTCCTTTTATACGAGCACAGTAAACATCAAAAGAAGAAATAGTTATTCGTCCTTATCTCTCATAGAGAATCATCCAGACATGATAAAATGAGGTATCAACCTGATTTGAACCAAATGGAGGCGGCAGATTTGACCGTTTTATACATCACCGGTCTTTCCGGTTCGGGTACAACGACATTATTGGAAGAGTTGAAACACGTGGGCATGGAAACCGTTGATTTAGATGAAGGCTTTACAGAGCAGGTGCCGGTAGCTGGGGGCGGATACGAATGGCTTCTCATCGAGGAAAAAGTAACAGCGCTGTTAGCTGCTAAGCGCAGGACCCCTTTGATCATGGCAGGATGCTGCCGCAATCAAGGGAAATTTGCGGATCAGGTAGATGCTGTCGTTCTGCTGAGAGCGAAGCCTGACGTGATGTTGAAACGCGTTTCCGAACGAAACACCAATCCGTACGGCAAAACGCCGGAGGAGCGCGAGGAAATCCTTCATAACTGGGAGCACGTTTTACCCCTTTTGGAGAAAAGCGCTGATGTTATCATTGATACCGATCATCTTTCGCCAGCTGACGTTCGCTCCGTGATCATGCACACCTTTCTGCCATCGTCCTGATTCATATCGGTTCCAGCTAACCGGTTGGCATTAAATGGATTCGGGTATAGAGCTTTAACGGTTATCGCTGCGCTCATTCTCTAAAAACGAGCAGAGGAGATGCGATGATGAAACGGTTCAATTTGGCGTTCTCCGGCGGTGGGTTTCGTGCAGCTTTCTTTTGTTTAGGTGCGTACAGTCGCTTTGTCGAGCTCGGCGTGCACGAATTTGTTTCGAAAATCAGTTCGGTTTCCGGCGGCAGCATCACAGCGGCAGTGATTATGAAGGAACTCCGACACGGATCGTTTTCAAACCTGGATGATTTTAAAGAACGGGTGGAGGTTCCGCTGAAGGAATTTGGCAGACGCGGGTTTCGCAATCACGTGATTCGAAACGCTCTGCTTCCGCCAAGAAGACCGCTCCGCCCTGTGCTGCCGCGTGCCAGGTTCAGCAGTCTGTCCCTGATCACATTGGACAACGAGCTGTTTCGTTCCCTGATGCGCGACGAAGACATCGTTTCCGGAATCACGCTTAACCAGCTGCCGGATTCGCCGGAATGGGAATGCAATGCCACCAACCTGCATACATTGAAGCGGCTTTCATTCAGTAAACAAGGCATCACGGATGAAGTATTTGGGTACAGTCCGGATGTTGCAGATATTTCGGTAGCGGCTGCCGTCGCTGCGTCTGCTGCGTTTCCATTCATGTTTGAGCCAGTTCGCCTTGATGTATCAAAGCGGTCGTTTTCGAGCATGGATCAGCCGTATTCGTTTTTCCTGCTGTCAGACGGCGGGGTTTACGACAATCTCGGATCTGAGGCGTTTCTGTACGAGGCATCCAACGAAAAGGATGAGCCGGTCCCTTACCTCATTCTCGATGCGTCCGCCAGAAAAGCTGCCTGGAGCCCAAAAGAGCGGCGCTGGTGGGGGAAGCGGCAGTGGCGCATTTTGAGCGTCAGCATGGATCAGGTCGCCGAGCTTCGAAAAAAGCTGATCCGCGGTCACGATTCCCTTGGCGTGCAGCTCGTGAACGTTGAAACGATGCAGCAGAACCTCGCATTTCAAACAACGTATTGGAATGCTCACTGGGAGAAAAAAGGGCTCGATCGCCGTTTAGAGCTACCGAACTATCAGACGGAATTCGAACAAATTGAGCACATGCTCGCAAACGTACGGACCGATCTCGATGCCTTCAGCGAGATTGAAATCGGCATGCTCATGTGGGCCGGAGCGATGCGGGCCGATCTTGGCTGCCGAATCTTATTTTCACCAGAAGAATTAACGTCGCTGCCAGGCTATGCGCCCCGTCACGAAGCGCCTTCCCCGTGGGATTACCTGCGCCGGGATGAGACCATTCTTTCGATTAAGAACGGATTAACGAAATCCCACAAGCGCCGGCTTACCCGCAAGTAATCAGGCATGCTAAAAAAAGGCTCTATCTGATTTTCGGATAGAGCTTTTCGCTGTAGGATGCCCCCCTGCTTTTGACTTTATTTATAGTAAATAATGGTTAAATAGTGTAAATGAGAGAAAGGAAAAACAGACGCATTTTTCTAGGAGGCATGATGGAGACGAAACCGAAGTCAGTCAAAACATTAGTAAAAGAAACCTTTCAACAAATGGAACAGCCCGGCACATGGCTGCCGGCATTTGTCGCTCTTATCGTCGTAACGCTGCCGGTATGGATTTTTCTCCTCGTATCCAATCAGCCGATCTTTCTTGGAGAAGGACGGCAATTTTCTTTTGGGGAACTGATGCAGACAGGGGGCGCAAATGAGCACCCTTACCGTGCAGGCGGCGGAGCGTTAACGTTGCTGGAGCAGATTATCCACTTTGTGCTTCTCCCGGGTATTTATGCCTTTCTCATATTAAGGCTTCTGTTTCCTGCAAAGGAATCGAAACAGCTGTGGAAAACGTCAGGCAAACGCATTCTGCCGCTATTGATTGCGAACCTTATCCTCGGAATCGTGGCCTTTGTCGTACTGATGGTACCACTCGTTCTTGGGATGGCCGGCGGTCCGTTTGTTTCGCTAATGATGCTGGTGTTCGCTCTGATTCTTTTAGCCGCACTGTTGATCAGGCTCAGCTTTTTCTTTGCGCTGATTACTGTGAGCGGAGAAACGCCGCACTTTAGTCCGGCCTGGCACCTGATGACCGGACATACCGGGAAAGCCTTTCTTTTCCTGCTTGCACTGGGTGTGCCAGGATTTGCACTCGTATTCGGCATCGAACTCGTTATTCTCTCGATCCTCGGATACAGCGTGGCAGCAGAAATCATCGCTACGCTGCTCAATTTCCTGTTCTGGATTGTGCTTTTAACAGGCTACACCATGCTTTTCCGCAACATCTATACGTGGGAGGAAGAAAAAGAACCAGAGCTTGCAACCTAATAAAAACCGGGCTTTTCAAACAGAAGCCCGGTTTCTTTGAGTTCAGTACAACCACAAATTACATGGGGAGGAGTGACCAGCATGCCTAAGCTGCTATCTGTCAGTGAATTAATTACCGAAACGTTCGGCTACATCAAACAGCCGGGATGGTGGGCTCCCACTTTTTTGGCGCTGATTGCGGTATCGCTGCCTGTATGGATCTTTCTTCTAATTTCGGATCAGCCGTTTCTCTATGGTGAAGGGCGCGAACTGTCCTTAGGTGAATTGAATCAAACCGGCGGGGCGAACGATCATCCTTTCCGCGGCGGCGGTGATACGGCTGGTCCTTCTGGAACAAATCTTCTATTTCGCAGTCATACCAGGGATTTATGCCTTCCTTTTATTAAAACTGCTATTCCCTGAACAAGAGACGAAGCAGCTGTTGAAAACAGCCGTGAAACGTATTCCCCTGCTTCTTTTTGCCAACGTCTTATTTGGACTTGCGCTGGGGGCCTTCATCATAGTGCCTGTATTTTTAGTCTCGCAGCCGGTCCCGTGATCGCACTCATCCTGCTCACTGTAACGTTTCTCTTCGCGTTAATCGGATTCGTCCGGTACAGCCTCTATTTTATTTTTATCGTGCTTACGGGTTCCGCTCCGCAGTTTAATCCGGCTTACCATTTAATGTCCGGCCACACCGGTAAAGCGTTACTGTTTTTCATCGTCTTAGGCGTGCCAGGTTACGTGATATTCTTCGGAAGCGAGCTGATTATTCTCTCCATCTTCGGTTACAGCATCCTGGCGGAAATACTGTCCATTATCTTCCTTTCGTTCCTTTCACTTGTTTTGATGACGGGATACGCAGTCCTATTTCGAAACGTGTACCGCTTGGAGGAAGAGAAGGAACCAGAGCTTGAAGTATAGCGACACGGAACGGGTCTTCCAAATGTGGAAGGTTCGTTTTTTTAGAACAACTTGTATAGTACTTATGCAACATAGAGGATTATTTCGTTAGAAAGAGCTATCTGCCTCCATACCGACTCGGGTTGCGACCGTGCTGAGCAATTGCATGATAAAAAGGTGATTTATAGAGCGATTTCTTGTAAAGGCGTCAATCCCTGACAGCTTTGTAATTGATAGCACTTATGCTATCATAGACATATACTATTACAGAAATGGACGAAATAAAAATGGCATATACCATACACGAATTAGGAAATGTTCCCCGATTTGAAGATTGGCTCTTTTATACGGCTGCCCAGGAATGGCAGCAACGTGGACGTGAAGGTCCAGTAAGTAAAACAGCCGATCAGTATATTCGACAAAAAGAGATTCTTAAAATCAATCCATTTCCACCGGAAAAAGAGGTAGTGAACAGAGACACCGTCCCACCCTCCATTAAACATGTGCATCGACATACGGAGATCGAAAACTTGTATCGCTGGGGATTTGATGGCGCAAAAACAGGTAATCACCGATTGCTGTTTGTCATTCATGAAAATCAAGACGTGCTTTTACTCCATTATTTTAATAAGACATACAACGGAGCAATACGCAGACCGGATATTATACCTGCGGAACAATGTTATACCGATTATTCCAGGCGAAAAAAGAAAGGAGATAATGGTAATGAGTGATGCATTTCATAACTATGAACAAACCGTAGGCAAAGCGCACATAGACCGGTTAAAACAAGAAGCAGCGATAGCAGCAGCTATCAAAACCAAGCGTCAGCAGCAAGGGTTATCACAGCAAGCCCTCGCCGATGCGATCGGAAAACCAAAATCGACGATCGGGCGCATCGAAGCAGGTATTACCGTCCCGCAACTATCCACGTTATTAGCGATTGCTAGCGTCTTACAAACGACCTTTTCTATCGGGGCATCGTCTGATACAAACGATAAAATAACGAGATAATTGTGCACATCGGAAATCCTCGCTGCAACATATATGTTTCTGTTTCAGATATTGTTGTTTAACGTTTTTGTCTTATTTATTCTCCGGAAGATAAAGATTCAGAGCTTGAACTATAGCGACACGAAACGGGTCTTCCAGATGTGGAAGACCCGTTTATTAGAAAAACTCGTATAATCCTTCTGCAAAATAGTGAAATTCATTGTTGGATAGGGCAGTCTTTCCATATCCTTTATAAAAAGCTGCGGCATCCTCTTGTGTAAAGACAGATGGTTTCGGTCTGACAGCTAATGCCACGTCATATCTTGGATCTCCATAAGCGGCACCTGCCCAATCAATGATTCCTGTAATCCTACCACCATGGATAAGGACGTTATCTATGGTGAAGTCCCCATGAATGAGTGTTTGTGCTCTTCATCATTTTTCCACTGATGATTTTTTTCAATATCTCCTTCCTCCATTTTTCGCAGTCTAATATGTGTTGAATGTAACATCCTCATCATCCTCGCACAATTTGTTTTTGATCCTTCATTTGTACTTAATTTGCCAGTCAATCCTCTACTACTCGAAACACCTTATACAGGATTGGAATCACTAATAACGGGAATGAACGTAGTAACGAAAGTCAGCTTCCATTTCAACTGACATCATGAGAGTGCTTCTTAGGAGGAACAGGCAATGGAGATCCTCGCGGTTATTTTAATCAGCTCTGCTTTAGTCATTATGGGTATTCTTGTCGCAAATATTACGATTTTTACTCATATCGACAAAAACAGCCGCTCTGATTATGAAAAGAATCAGGCCCGTGACCGGGTATATATGCTGATCGGTCTGCTATTGTTTATTTTTACAATAAGCTACGGCATCCGTGTTTTCAGTGGGTAATGTAATTATGTTCATCCTATACAAGGAGGCGTGCATGATGAAAACAGCGTTGTTTCTCATATTGGATCAGTACGCAGATTGGGAAGGTGCTTATTTGGCTTCGATGCTGAATGAGGATGCAGAGTGGCAGGTGAAGACGGTATCTGTTAAGCATTCAGTAACATCCATTGGCGGATTTACAACGCTTGTTGACTACCTTGCCGGCGCTGAACCGGAGGAGTACCACCTGCTTGTCATGGTAGGTGGCGACAGCTGGCACGAGGACTGGCCGGAGCTGACACAATTCGTGAAGCAGGCGTTTTACGACGGCATTCCAGTCGGCGCGATTTGCGGAGCATGCGATTATTTAGCGAGAAAAGGGTTCTTGAACGACGTGGATCATACGGGGAATGACGTGTCTAATTGGGCGGACTACCGGAACTATGAGCCGTCCGGTTCTTTTCTTCACGAGCAGGCCGTTCAGGACGGACGTGTCGTGACAGCAAACGGGACGGCTCCGGTGGCATTTACGCATCTCGTCCTGGAAATGATCGACTTCGCTCCGCCCGAAAAATTAGAAAAAGACATGTTTATGATCCAATACGGCATGTACCGCTTTATGGAGATGTATGGTGGAGATGAGTAATCAGCGGTCGCGGTACACGACCATCGCTGCTATGTAAAACAGCGTCGCTGAAAACTTGATGTCCTCCACATCGATCTGGCTATCTTCGAGAAATACATTGATTCGTTTATCCAGCTGTCTGCTGCTTAGTGTGTAAAATGATTTGACCTTCATAAGTCGTGCCCCTTTTCCGTTAGTGATAATCTCGTTTGGACGAATTATAAAAGTACGCGGCCAGCAGCAGGGATACGACCCCTGCACCTAGACTGAACTCTGCCGGTACGACGATGACCAGCAGGAAAAAAACGATCGCAGCAGCTATCATGACAAATGCTAAAATTCGCTGTACATTCATCGGATCCTCCTATTTGTGCATTTATAACCTGGCGTCTTTCCGACAGTGTAGCACATGCTTATTTCCATTTTTGGAAAAATGATTCGAAAGCCCTTTCACGAAGTCCCTGCTATTCGCTATAGTAATACGTAATACGTACCCTCGAGGTGAAGCATGTATACCCATCAATTTCATGAGTATGTCTATGAACAAAGCAGGCAGCTCAAGCTGAAGTGGCGCGTGATGGAATTCAAAGAAGAAGCCGCCGGAACACTCTGTCTGGATGTCTATCAGAACGACCGCCTTCAACAGTGTGGTTCTGTCAATAAAGTAGACAAATCGCTATCACGTTTTGCTCCTGTCATCCGTTCCTTTTCCCCGTCTGACGGCGCTCACCTCCTTCATCCGGTTTTCAAGCTGACAGATGGGACGAGCTCGC
>NZ_JAATHJ010000045.1 GCF_012034335.1 Alkalicoccus luteus
GGTCGACGCCCTGTTTCGCCGTAAGCCCAAAACGGGCAGCCCCGGGAAGATCCCCGCGGCTGCCCGTTTTTTGATGTTCTCCTGCTCGATCTTCACACTGTTCGGACACGGTTTCTTTGACGCTTACCTCGAAAACAACTTAACGTCACCTGAAAGGAACTTAAGCGTGTCCAAAAAGAACTCAAGTCCGTGCAATAACGACTCAGGCAACTTAACAGGCCGTTATAACGAATAAAACAACTTAAGCCTTCGCAAACGTTACTTAACGCTGTTCAAACGTAACAATGCCCCTGAAACCATCATAAAGAGTGCTCCACACCGGTGTACAGAGAATTTCCCAACGTATCCTGATGCATCGTGTGAAAAAACCGGCACTGCCTTTTCTACCGCTTTAATCCGCTCAAAAACGGGTAAAGAACAGCTATACGATTCGTGAAAAAAGGAGGGGTACAGTGAGGAAGCGCGACTTGTTCCGTGATATGAAGCAGCTTGTATCCGACTTAAAAACCCAGGACCGCTCAACCGTGATCCGATCTGAGGAAAAACAGGTCGGACTTGGAAAAGGCCGGCCGGTCCTGAAAAAAGAATCTATTTTCCGTGCCAAAGTGGGCATCACGGACGACGATGTTCCGCGACAGCAGCCTCCCCGTAATCGTTTACGAGGCAGACCTCCCGGTGAAGAAAACTAGTCCGGGATATTGAAATTAGAAAGGATGACGTCTTATGATGTGGCTGCTTGCCATCTTACTGCCGCCAGTAGCAGTTCTTCTCGCAGGGAAACCGATTCAGGCACTGATTAACCTGGTGTTAACCCTGTTTTTCTATATACCAGGCATGATCCATGCGATCCTTGTCGTAAAGGAAAACAAAGACGACAAACGAATGGACAAATACATGCGAGGAACGTGAAATAAACAAACGAGCCGCCCAACCCGGGCGGCTCGTCAGTCTGTTGATAAAGTCAATTTGTTTACATGTTTATTCGATTGATTGTATTTCCCCTCTGATTGCCGAGCCTGCTGTGGGCTTGCCTTCCGCTTTTTCTCAGGGTGACGCCGTCTGCAAGAAGAGCGCGGCTTCAACGGGCACGACGGACACGAAGGGGAAATGGATTTGTTTGATGGATAAAAAACGTCCCGATCGCTGACGCTGCCGCTTTTTGTGGTGGATACGTTGACGAACTGGCATCCCTATTCGACATCGAAGCATTGCCTAACGAAAGGTCCATCCATATGGAACAAGCTCGTGAGAATCCTCACCAGGGTTTCAACCGGACTGTCAGCTGCCAAATCGGAGGAACTCGACTCCGAGAGGATCAGAACGAGGCGAAGATCCAGCGCTTCTGATGAAAGGAAGAAGCGGTTAGCTGAGGCCGTTCCCTCCGGAAAGCGAGTGTCCGCAGATGCAGGCAGATGCAAGGTGATTCACCTGAAATGACGTTATCAACACTCTGACGAGCCGCCCAACCCGGGCGGCTCGTCTCCTTTTTTAAGCTGTCTTTTTCTGTGGTGCTGGCGTTCCGGATACAGGGGCCTGATCGATATCTTTTTTCAGGATAAACAGCAGGCCTGCTGTAACGACAGATCCGATCAGAATCGCGATGACGTACAGCACCGGCTGTGTCATGATCGGGATAACGAACACGCCTCCGTGCGGTGCTTCAGAAGCGGCACCGAAAAACATGGACAGTCCTCCTGCTACGGCAGATCCGGCAATGAGGGAAGGGATCACCCGCAGTGGATCAGCTGCTGCGAAAGGAATGGCGCCTTCTGTAATAAACGAAGCTCCAAGAATATAGTTAGTGCGTCCGGAGTCACGCTGCTCCTTCGTGAACTTCCGTTTGAAGAACGTCGTAGCAAGCGCAATACCGAGCGGCGGTACCATTCCGCCAGCCATGATAGCGGCAATCGGAGCATACAGCCCTGCGTCGATCATAGCCAGTCCGAATGCGTAAGCGGATTTGTTGATCGGTCCGCCCATGTCGACTGCCATCATCCCGCCGAGAATGATTCCGAGAATGACGAAGTTGCCTGTCTGCATATCGCCGAGCCAGCTGACGAGACCGCTTTGTACGGCTGCCATCGGTACGACGAGGAAGTACATAATGAACCCGGTTGTAAAGATACCAAACAGCGGGAGAATCAAAATCGTTTTGATGCCTTCAAGTGAAGCAGGCATAAAGCTGAACAAACGGCGGATGCCAAGTACAAGATAACCTGCAAGGAATCCGGCTACAATCCCGCCGAGGAAACCGGCGTCGCCGTTGTGTGCCATGAGACCGCCGACCATACCGGCAGCAAAACCAGGACGATCCGCGATGCTGTAAGCGATGAAGCCTGCCAGTACCGGTACGATGAAGAAGAAGGCGTTCGCTCCGCCGATTGTGGACAGAATCTCACCAAACCAGCCCATTTCTCCAGTGACCGGATCTTCGAAGAAGAAGGAAAGAGCGATCAGGATACCGCCGCCGACAATAAATGGCAGCATGTTTGATACACCGCTCATCAAGTGCTTGTAAAACGCGGCACCTGCCGATTTTGCAGATCCGAGACCCGATGCAGAAGCGGCCTGGCGCTCTCCGCTTCCGGCTGCCTGGTGCAGAGGTGCATCAGGTGCTTCCTGGAGAAGCTTCTCAGGCTTGCGGATGCCTGCGGCTACCGGTGCTTTCAGCAGAGGCTTGCCATCGAAACGGTCTGTTTCCACCCGTGTGTCCGCAGCGATGATCACCGCGTCTGCTTTTTCAATATCTTCTGCTGTCAGCGCGTTTCTTACACCGTCTGAGCCGTTTGTTTCCACTTTAATGTCGTAGCCAAGCTTTTCAGCAGCAGCTTTTAAGCCGTCAGCCGCCATGTACGTATGTGCAATTCCGGTCGGGCAGCCTGTGACAGCGAGAAAATACGGGCGGTCTCCGGATGCTTCCTTTGGATCCTCTTCAGCAAGCTTTTCTGTTTCTTTCCGGTCAACTGCTGCAAGCAGATCTTCTTCCGAAGATACGGTCATCAGCTCTTCGCGGAAGGACTCGTCCATAAGCAGCGTCGAAAGGCGGGACAATGCCTGAAGGTGGGTTTGGTTCGCTCCTTCGCTAGCGGCAATCATGAAAAATAAGTGAGCCGGCTGAGCATCGAGTGAATCATAGTCGATACCCGTTTTGGAGCGGCCGAAAACGATCGCAGGACGGGTCACAGCTTTCGTTTTCGCGTGCGGGATCGCAACCCCTTCACCAATGCCGGTTGAGCTTTGTGATTCACGTTCGTGAATAGCTGCTTTAAATGAGGCAGGATCGTTCAAGTTTCCAGCCTTATCTAACTTTGCAGTAAGCTCATCGATGACGCCGTCTTTTGAGTCAGCTGTCAAATCCAGTACAATTGTTTCAACTGTGAGCAACTCTGTGATTTTCATACCGATTCCTCCTTATATTCGTTAACAGAGACGGACGGCAGCAGTTCTTCAACCAATTTTTTCGAGCAGAGGGATTCTGAAAATGCAGTAGCCGATCCGGCCGCGATGCTCCAGCGAAACGCCTCTTCAGGCGGATGGCCGTTTGCTAAGCCGGCGAGAAAACCGGCAACCATGGAATCGCCTGCTCCAACAGTTGAGTGGATCGTGCCGGACGGGACGGCTGCCTCGAGCACGCGATCAGCAGAAACGAGCAGGGCGGATTCAGCGCCCCGGGAGACGAGTACGTTTTTCGCTCCGTCGGCTACAGCTTTTCTCGCTAGAAGGACAGCACCTGATGTATCCGCCGATTCCTGGCCGTATAGAGCGGTCAGTTCATCGATATTCGGCTTGATCAGATAAGGCCTGGCTGAAAGGGCTTTTTGCAGCGGTATGCCGCTCGTATCCACAACCGTTTTCAGCGGTGTCTTTTCTGCAATCGTCCGATACGTATCAGCCGGAAGTGACGGAGGGAGGCTTCCGGATAAGACGAGCAGATCGTCTTTATCAGCTAGCTCCAGTTTTCGGAGGAGCTCACTCACATAGTCCTGGCTGATTTCCGGAGAAGGACCGTTCACTTCCGTTTCTTTTGCCGTTTTCAGCTTCATGTTGATGCGCGTCATTCCGGGAGTATCTGTAAAGTGTGCCTGCAGCCCTTCAGCCGTCAGCTCCTCTTTTAGAAAGGCTCCGGTGAACCCGGCAGTAAAGCCGAGCAGAATAGAGCCGATGTCAAACCGGTGCAGCACGCGCGAGACGTTAATTCCTTTTCCACCGGGAACCATCCGCTGTTCGGATGCCCGGTTTGTCGCTCCTTCAACCAGCTCGGACAGTTCCATAAAACAGTCAATCGACGGGTTCATCGTAACGGTGTATATCATGGCTTCACCCCTTCAATCGTAGTATGTTCACTCAGCTGTTCCAGAAACAGCTCTGTCTCGGATTTGATTTCTGTTATAAGTGCGGCATCGTGAATAGAAGCAAAGCGGGAAAAAGACGTCTGCTGCAGTTTCGAGGCGTCCGCCAGAACGAAAGCCTGCTGTGCGGCCTGGATAGCAAGCTGCTTGATTGCTGCCTCCTCCGGGTCGGGAGTCGAAAAGCCAAACTCGGGATCGACCCCGTTTGTTCCCAGAAATGCTTTGTCGAACCGGTACTGCTTTAATGATTCCGCGGCTGTTCTCCCGATGAATGCAAGCGTGCCTGACTTTACGTAACCGCCTAGAACGTAAGTGCGGAAACCGCGCTGCAGGGCCGGCTCTACGATGTTGAGTCCGTTCGTGACAATCACGATGTCTTTCGCTTCAATGAAGGGCAGCATCGCCTCCGTTGACGTTCCGGCATCCAGGTAGATCGAATCGCCGTCCTCGATAAAAGAGGCAGCCAGCTTGCCGATGCGCTGCTTTTCTTCTGCGAAGACCGTTTTTTTATCGAGCATCGTCGGCTCATCCGATTTCCGGGAGGGTAGGGAAGCGCCGCCGTGTATGCGCTTTAATTTCTGCGCATCCTCAAGCTCTATTAAGTCACGCCGGATCGTTGATTCAGAAGCTCCGGTCGCTTCTGTCAGATCCGTCAGCTTTACCGTGCGCTTCTGTCGAAGAAGCTCTAAAATGATGTCGTGCCGTTCGTATGTCAGCATTGATTCCGCCTCCATGTAAGGGATTACATTGAGTATAAAACAGAAAACAATCAAAATCAATCACTTTCTTTCAAAAACAATCAAATTCCTTCAATTACATGGGTGGAGTTAGTTATAGCAAGGGGTAAATGAGCTAATTTTTCTTTCGCATAACGCAATAATCGGTGAAATCTTGCAAAAGGTCATCAGAGTGTTGAATGGTTTTGAATGAAATTGACTGACTGGCTGATTTCCATTCAGGTTGAAGAAATGCAGCAAGCATGATACGATGAACTTACTTAATTAAATTAATTAATAAAGAGGTGTCAGAATGTCTTCAGTAGAACAGAAATTTGAGGAATTATTTCGCGGGAAAGCAGAAGCGCTCTATTTTTCACCAGGGCGGGTCAACCTTATTGGCGAGCACATTGATTATAACGGTGGCCTCGTTTTCCCGGCTGCGCTAACAATCGGAACGTATGCAGCCGTTTCGCCGCTTGAAGAGCGAAAGGTGGAGATATACTCGGTTAATTTCCCGGAAGACGGCATTCAGACGATCGATCTGGAGAAGAACAAAACGCTGGAGGGGGGCTGGACTGATTTCGTAAGAGCGATGACGGCAGTAATTGAAAGAGAGACAGGCCGTCGGGTAAAGGGATTTCGGGCCGTTGTGGAAGGCACAATTCCAAACGGGGCGGGGCTTTCCTCATCGGCTTCGTTTAACGTTTTGATCGGCACCGTCCTCAATGATCAGCGGGAACTGGGACTCGATCAGGTTACACTCAGTAAACTGGCGCAGCAGGCAGAAAACGATTATCTCGGGGTCAACTGTGGAATCATGGATCCATTCGCGATTGCAAATGGCAGAGAAAAGCAGGCGATGCTTCTTGATACGAGAACGCTCGATGTCTCCTACGCTCCGCTCGAATTAGGTGACAATGTCCTCGTTATTATGAATACGAACAAACGCCGGGAGCTTGCGGATTCTGCGTACAATCAACGCAGAGAAGAATGTGAATCTGCGCTGAGGCACCTGCAGCAGGAAGGAAAACCGGCATATCTGTGCGAAGTTCCGCTGGAAATGCTGGAAGAAAAAGCAAAGCTCCTTTCACCTGTAGAATATGCCCGGACACGTCATGCGATAACCGAGCAGCAGCGAACGAAGGATGCACACGCCAAACTGGTGAATGGCGACATCGCAGGCTTTGCAAAACTCCTGGATGCCTCCCATCGTTCCCTTCGCGATGACTATGAAGTGACCGGGGACCATTTGGATGCTTTAGTTGAAGCTGCATGGGCTGAAGACACGGTGCTTGGTGCGAGAATGACAGGAGCAGGATTTGGAGGCTGTGCAATTGCCGTAGTGAAAAAACAGGGTTTACAGGAAACGCTGGAGCGTCTCGGAAGGACGTATCAGACTGAAGTCGGCTGGGAACCGGCGTTTTACGTAACGGACATCGGCGGAGGAGCCGGAAAATGGAAGGGAGAGGCATAACATGAGTGTACTCGTATGTGGAGGAGCCGGATATATCGGAAGCCATGCAGTAGCTGCGCTGCTTGAAGCAGGTGAAGAGGTCGTTGTGGCGGACAATTTGCAAACCGGGCATCGAAAAGCCGTACCGGAGCAGGCAGCCTTTTATGAGGTGGATCTTCGCGATGAAAAAGCGCTTGAATCAATGTTTGCGTCGGAAGCGATTGATGCTGTGATGCACTTTGCCGCTGATTCGCTCGTCGGAGTGAGCATGGAAAAGCCGCTTGACTATTACGATAACAACGTCGGCGGGGCGATCAGCCTGCTGAAAGTCATGAAGCATCACGGCGTGGAGCATATCGTGTTTTCGTCAACAGCAGCCGTTTATGGAGAACCTGATACGGTGCCAATTACGGAAACAGCTGTGACTCAGCCGGGGAATACGTATGGGCAGACAAAGCTTGCGATCGAACAGATGCTGCACTGGTGCCGGCAGGCATATGACATGGATTACGTTGTTCTGCGCTACTTTAACGTGGCAGGTGCTCACACAACCGTCGATATTGGAGAAGATCACGATCCCGAAACGCATTTAATCCCGATTATTTTGCAGACTGCACTCGGTCAGCGGGAAAAAATTATGATCTTCGGAGATGACTATCCGACAGAAGACGGCACCTGCATCCGCGATTACATTCACGTCGAGGACCTGATTCAGGCGCACATTCAGGCGCTGCAGCATCTCCGCAGCGGCGGCAGCTCGGATACGTTTAACCTCGGCAACGGCAGCGGCTTCAGTGTAAAGCAGGTGATCGATACGGCTGAGCACGTAACCGGACGCGCTATTTCCCGGGAAATAGCGCCGCGGCGCGCAGGAGATCCGGCTGAGCTGGTTGCTTCCTCCGAAAAAGCGACATCTGTATTAGGATGGAAGCCAAAGCATGACGACTTGCACACGATCGTTCAAACTGCATGGGACTGGCATCAAAAGCATCCCCATGGCTACAGGGAGGAGAGCTGAATGAGCATCAGCCGCTTAGTGGAAGAGTTAACGAACTGGGCTGTCAGTCAGGAGCTGATTGAAGCAGAGGATCACGTCTATTGCCGGAATCAGCTGCTGGAAAAGCTGCATCTCAATGACTTCCAGCAGCCGGAATCCGTGGAGAAGCGGGAGCTTCATTCGATTATGGAGGATATTCTGGATTGGGCTTCAGAGCAGGGCAGAATCGAGAGCAATACGATAACCGAAAGGGATTTGTTTGATACGAAGCTGATGGGTGTGTTTGCAGACAAGCCGTCACGCATTATAAAGCGTTTCGTAAAAGAGGAGAAAACAAGTCCGGAGCAGGCAACGGCCTGGTTTTATGAATGGAATAAAGCGATTGATTACATCCGGACGAAGCGAATCGAGAAAAACGTTACCTGGAAGACAGATACAGCCTACGGAGCGCTTGATATGACAATCAATTTATCAAAACCGGAGAAGGATCCGGCTGAAATTGAAAAGCTGAAGCATCAGCCTGTATCGTCTTACCCGCTCTGTCTGCTATGCCGGGAAAACGAAGGATATGCAGGGCGGCTCAATCATCCCGCCCGTCAAAACTTACGAACGATCCCGGTAACGCTTAACGGCGAAGCGTGGCATTTTCAGTTCTCGCCGTACGTATACTATCACGAACATGCTATTGTGCTGAAGCAGGAGCATGAGCCAATGGTAATTACCGGCGATACGTTTACAAGACTGCTTGCTTTTACCGAACGGTTTCCACACTATTTTATTGGCTCAAACGCAGATTTACCAATCGTCGGAGGCTCGATTCTAAGCCACGATCATTATCAGGCAGGCTATTACACGTTCCCGATGGCTCGAGCGGAAGTGGAAGAAGCCATAACGATGAAGCAATTTCCCGGTGTCACAGCAGGAAGAGTGAAGTGGCCGATGTCAGTCGTCAGGCTGCAAGGAGAGGATCGCAAGGAAGTGAGCAGAGCAGCAGAACATGTTCTGAAAAGCTGGCGTACCTACAGCGATGAATCTGCCGGCATTTATGCGGAGACCGATGGAACACCGCATCAGACGATTACACCGATCGCACGACGCCGGGGAGACGCATTTGAACTGGATCTTGTGCTCCGTAATAATCGCACTTCCAGCGAGCACCCGGACGGTATTTTTCATCCGCATGCACACGTCCATCACATAAAAAAGGAAAACATCGGCCTGATTGAAGTGATGGGTCTGGCGGTACTGCCGGGAAGGCTGAAGCAGGAGCTTCGAGACACAGCTGAAAAGCTGGCTGGAAATCATCCGGAAGCGACGCTGTATGAAGGCGAAACCGCTAAGCACGCAGACTGGGCACTGACTGTATCCGAAGACAGGCGCACGGCTGATGTGGAAGAGATGGAGGAGCTGCTCCAGGAAGAAACCGGTCTTGTGTTTGCAGAAATATTGGAACACGCCGGAGTCTTTAAACGTGACGAAGCTGGAATCCGTGCCTTCCAACAGTTTTTGCTGGCGATTCAGCAATAGGAGGAAAGGCGATGAGCAGTTTTCAGCATATGAAAGCAAGAAACCGAAGCCGCGTTCTGCACGCGATCAGACAAAGTACATCCGGCATTTCCCGCGCCAGTATTGCTGAGATGACAGGTCTTACAGCCGCCTCTGTCACGAATATCGTCACTGCACTGCTGCAGGAGGATCTTGTGCGAGAGACAAAAGCAGGCGTCTCGAGCGGCGGTCGGAAGCCAATACTGCTAAAAATGAATGACCAGGCAAAACGGCTTGTCGGTGTTGATATCGGCTCCAATGAATTGCGAATGGCGTCGGCAGGACTGGATACGGTTCTGCTGCGCATAGAAACAGTGCCGATCCCGGAACAACTGACGGAGCGATCCTTTCTTTCACTTATAACGTCATCATTGCAGGCGTTTGTGGAAGAAGAAACCGAGCAGGTCCTCGGTATCGGTGCGGCCGTTCACGGCATCGTCGACAGCCGCAGCGGTCTTTCCGTTCATGCACCTGCCCATGGATTGAAAAAAGTTCCACTTCAGCAGGCGCTTGAAGAAGCTTCCGGGCTGCCGGTTTCGATCTGTAATGATGTAAAAGCGATGGCACTGGCTGAATCATGGTATGGAGAAGGGCGTCACTTAGCATCCTTTCTGTTCATTAATGCCGGACGGGGTCTGGGAGCAGCATATGTTGAAAATGGCAAAGTATCAGAAGGAGATTCCGGTATAGCCGGTGAGATTGGGCATACGCTCGCAGATCCGGAAGGAGTTTTATGTTCATGCGGAGCGAAAGGGTGTCTGCAGACGCTCGCTTCATCAGAAGCACTTGTCCGTCAGGCAAATGAGATGACGAAACGGACGCCGTACGTATCAGGCAAAGACGTTGCTGCTGCTGGAAGTATGGACCCTGCTGCGGCCGGGGCGCTGAAGCGGACAGGTACGTGGCTCGGTTATGCGCTTGTTAATGCGGTGCACACATTCAACCCTGCAGCGGTTATTTTCGGAGGCGGCTTAAGCCGTAATGAGCAGCTGATGGAAACAGCCCGCAGCGCAGCATCTCCTCGGTTTTTGACTGAACGTGCTGCAGCGACAGAGATACGTGTTTCCACTCTGGAAAGCAGCACACTCCGGGGCGCCTGTTCGCTCATACTTCGTGACTATATTCTGCAAGAGCCGGACGCATAATCAGCTCCGGCTTTTCTTCCGTTTGGAAGTTGGGTACAATAGAGACACGTTCAACGGAAGCAGCAAAGGAGCGATAACGTGGTTACGGACTTACAGGAACTTAAAAATAAAATCCTCGAAAAAACACAGCTCGTCTTTATCATCAGCGACCCTCAGCAGCCGGATAACCCAATTATTTATGCTAATCAAGGATTCACGAATCTGACCGGCTACTCCCAGGAGGATATCATCGGCCGCAACTGCCGATTCCTTCAAGGAGAACAAACCGATCAGCAGGAAGTCGATAAAATTCGCAGCGCGGTGAAAGAAAAAGAGCCGGTGTCTGTAGAATTGCTCAATTATAAAAAAGACGGTACACCGTTTTGGAATCTGCTTCATATCGATCCGATTTATCTGGAGTCTGAAGACCAGTATTATTTTGTCGGCATTCAAAAAGATATTACGGAATTTAAACAAGCCGAAGAAAAGCTCGCTTCCTACAACAAAGAAATCGAGCTGCTCTCAACTCCGATTGTACCAATAAAAGAGACTATTTCGGTCCTTCCGCTTATCGGGAATATCGATGAAAAACGAATGAATATCATTATGGAACGCATTCTGCCAGAGCTTGACCGGTCAGCCATTGAAACGCTGATTTTAGATCTTTCCGGTTTCAGAGAAGTGGATGAAGCCGCTGTCGTCGGAATTTTTCAGCTTGGCGATCTGCTGAAGCTGAAGGGTGTTACGATGGTGATCACCGGTATTACGCCGAAAGTCGCAATGCATACCCGCGGCCTGGACATCGATCTGTCATCACTGAAGACGTACGGATCCGTAAAGCAAGCCATCGAAGCCATCGAAGCAGAATAAATGTAGGTTAATCCAATCCAAAAAACGAGCCTTTTAAGGGCTCGTTTTTTCAGGCTGTTGAAAAAGTCTTACAACTTACCTGTTTATTCGTTTGATTGTATTTCCCCTCTGCTTACTGAGCCTGCCGTGGGCTGGCCTTCAGCTATTTCTCAGGGTGACCCTTGTATGCCATGCCGTTCGCAGATCTGAACGGCGCTGAGCAGCGTTTGCCTCCGTTTAAGTCATCTTCAAGGGAGATGACTTTATTCGATAATGCTGCAAGGTTCCTGATTGATCCGCCCAAGAGAAAAAACGGGCGCGGGCCCGTTTTTCTCAGATACTATAGAGCCGGAATTGCTTTATCTGTTCGGGACGTTTTTTTCGCTTTGCCGTATGTCAGGCTGTTTCGGTGTCCGGAGTCCGGATGGCGAGAATTAAAAAGACAAAGTAGCTGACCATTAAAACGGAGCCGCTGATAATATAAAACAGCAGCGTAACCAGACCCGGAAGCGGAAAAGGCTCCATCATATACAAATACATACCAAGGCACAGGCCGATGGTGCCGATCAGCGCCGTCCATACATGGATCGCGGTGAGGAGCGTTTTGCCAGGGCGGTATACTTTATAATAGATAGACCAGGCAAACAGGGAAAGCCAGCCTGCTGTCAGAACGTGCGCGTGGATCGGCCGCAGTGAAGGGCCGCCGGAACCTGCCATGTGTCCGCCCATAAATGTTCCGATCAGTCCGAAAACGGCAGCGGCAATAAGCAGCATTTTACTGTATGACATAAACAAAAACTCCTTTTTCTGAAGAGGGATGGATGCTTACTTTAAGTAGAGCCTGCTTTCTATTATAAGCGAAAGGTGAATCGGGAGGAACCGGGAGAAGACGGGTTATTATGAAGGGTTTATGACAGTTTGTCTTCAAGAAGGCGCTGAACAGCGCAGCGAAGAAGCAGGAAATCAACCGCTTTTGGTCGAAAGAGTAATAATGATAAGCGATGAGACAGAGGAGGACTTTCGATGCGAACGATCGTGATTGCCCAGGATTTAAATGAAGAGCTTAGTACTAAGATCAGGAAAGCAGTCCCTGACTGGAATGTGATTATCGGACGAGAAAAAGAAACGTGGGAGCCTTGGCTGCCGGAAGCGGAGGCAGCTGCGGGGTGGAAAGCAGATATGATGGAACATGCCGGAGAAAACCTCCAGTGGGTTCAGACATGGAGTGCCGGAGTCGACCACCTTCCGCTGGATACATATTTTAACCGGGGCATCCGGATTACAAGCGCCAACGGTGTCCACGCTGCGCCAATTTCCGAAACGATTTTTGCCTTTATGCTGGGCTGGACGAGGCGTATGTCCATTTATGCAAAACAGCAAACTGAAAAGAAGTGGCATCATGCCGGATTGAAGCATGAAATTCATGGAGCTTCGATCATTATTTATGGAATGGGAGCAATCGGTGAAGAAACAGCAAGGCTCGCCAAAGCTTTCCGTATGGATGTCACCGGAGTCCGCAAAAGTGGCGCACTATCACACTACGCCGATAGAATCGTAACACCGGAGGAAGCTGATCAGCAGCTCGGCGAGGCAGATTTCATCGTAAATGCACTCCCGCTGACGAAAGAAACGAATCAGTTCTTTTCCCGTGAACGTCTGGAAAGGATGGGAGAGAGCACCTTTTTCATCAACGTAGGGCGAGGAGGAACGGTGGATGAATCGGCCATGACGGAGCTGCTTGCACGAAAGGAAATCGGAGGAGCCGGACTGGACGTTTTTCAAGAAGAACCACTCCCGGAAACGAATCTGCTTTGGGAAATGGATAATGTACTTATTTCCCCGCACACAGCAGGATCAACTGAATTTTACAACGAACGGGTCGTCTGCGATATCCTGCTCCCGAACTTAATCGCTTACACAAAGAGGGAAGCACTCCCGGTTAATCAAGTGAAACAGGAGAACGGGTATTAACGTTCTCCTGTGTTCTATCGTTCTTTGAGAGCTGCGTGCAGGCAGCTCTTTTTGTTGTGCTTGCATTTCCTTAAAATGGGATTGACGAAATCCTTCGCATGACGTAATATTAGGGAACGAAGTATTTACAATGGAGGACGACAATGTATGAATCAGCCTATAGAAAAGCTGCTTTCCTATGAACTTGGCATGACGGCTCACATGCTGCAAAACGACATCAACCGTAAGTTTTCAGGCCTTGGGCTGACACGATCTCAAAGCAACATTCTGTTCCTTCTTTATAAAGAAGGCAGTATGACACAGGCAGAGCTGATGCAAAGGCTGAACGTACAGGGGTCAACGATGAACGGCCTGCTGGAGACGATGTTAAAAAAAGAACTGATCCGAAAAATGCAAAGCCGGGAAGATCGTCGCAGCAGGGTCATTTCCCTTACAGAGAAGGGAATGCACATAGAAGAGGAAATGTGGACCTCGCTTGAACAGGCGGAAACGAAAATAACGAGTGCATTATCACAAGAAGAGGGCGACGAGCTGCGAAGGCTTCTCAAGAAAGTGCGTATCACGTTTCGTGAGGAGGAAACCAAGTGAGTTCACAGAAGGAACAAAGTGCAAGACTTGGTTCTGAACCGATCCCGGCACTGCTGAAACGGCTGTCTATCCCTGCGATTGCAGGGATGCTCGCGATGTCAGTTTATAATCTCGTTGATACTATCTTCATCTCTTATGCGGTAGGAATCGACGGCGTGGCTGCTGTGACGCTCGCCTTTCCGCTTATGATCGTCATGATGGCTGTAGCAGGGGCATTAGGCATGGGCGGTGCTTCTGTTATTTCCAGAAGACTTGGGGCAGGAAAGGAAAAAGAAGCGGATCATGTGTTCAGCAACATGATGATGCTTGTCGTTCTGATCGGTGTCATTGGTGTTATTGGATCATTTACTCTTTTAAATCCGGTCCTGGCACTGTTTGGAGCAGGCGAGACCGTTATGGCGATGGCGTATTCATATATTTTTCCAATTACGATGGGTACGGTCTTTTTTACGTTTGCCTTTACAACGAATGCGGTCATACGTGCAGAAGGAAACGCCAGATTTGCAATGATCACCATGATTATTCCCTCAGTACTTAATATCATTCTTGATCCGATTTTTATTATCTGGCTCAATATGGGGGTGCAGGGTGCAGCGATTGCAACCGTCATATCCCAGGCTTCGGTTACCTTTATGGTGCTGAAGTATTTCATCAGCGGGAATAGCTCCCTTCACATCCGTCCGGCACTGATGCTGCCGGCATGGCGGATTATTAAAGAAGTGTCTGTCGTTGGTATGCCGGCATTCGCCCGTCAGGTCGCAGGCAGTGTCATGATGATCGTGATCAATGCAATGCTGATTCGCTACGGCGGCGAGTTTTACGTCGGTGTGTTTGGCGTCGTGCAGCGGATTGCGATGATCACACTGATGCCAATGATGGGAATATTACAAGGGATGCAGCCGATCGTCGGCTATAACTTCGGAGCCAGGCAGTTCGGGCGGATGAGTGAGGCTATCAAGCTGTCCCTGAAGGTTGTAACGATCTTCTCCTTTCTCGTATTCGGTGCCGCTATGGTGATACCGGACTGGCTGATGCGTATTTTCACGCAGGATCAGGCAGTCATTGATGCAGGTGTCGATGCACTGCGGATTATTTTCGCAGTGGCGTTTGTAATTGGCATCCAGGTCATCAGCGGCGGACTGTATCAGGCGCTTGGGAAATCGAGACCGGCCTTGATTTTATCAATGGCCAGGCAGGTTCTTTTTTTAATCCCGCTCGTCCTGATTCTGGCGCCGGTGATCGGAGTATGGGGCGTCTGGATTGCATTTCCGGCAGCTGATATTCTTGCTGTTCTGCTGTCACTTTATTTTTTAAGGCGGGATCGGAAGCTCTTTTTTCCAGAGGAGCGCCATCCGGAGGAAAAAGAAAATCTTCAGGAAAAGCATGCCTGACGAGAAAAACCACTCTCTGTTCATCTGACAGAGAGTGGTTTTTCACATTGGCTTCTAATGCGTTGATCTGATCATCCCTTTTAAGCATCTGGTTCAGCCAGGTGCAGATAATCGTTATTTTACGATCAGCACCGGTACCTCTACGTATTTCATGACTTTATGACTGACGCTGCCGAGTACCATCGTCTGCAGAGAGCTGCGTCCGCGACTTCCTATCACGAGTACGTCGGCACCCGATTCCTTCGTGTAGTCAATAATCGACGATGCTACATTTTCCCGCTCCATGATCACCGTTTCTTTCCATTGAGCGGCTCCGATGTCTACTGCCTTATACTGCTCGAACAGCTGCTGCTGCTCTTCGGCAGGCGAATGGGGTTTTTCATCTTCCAGTTCATCCTGTACCGAACGGCTTCGTAGTTCTACGTGAAGCAGCTCAATGACAGCGTCCTCTTCGAGAGAAGCAAGCTCGGCTGCCTTTTCACATGCCCTGAAGCTGTGATCAGAACCATCTGCTGCGACTAAAATATGAGTAAACATAAAAAGCCTCCTTTATTCATCGAATAGGGGTATATTGCTATCTTCCCGTATTCACATGAATAAAACAATACACAGAACACGGTTCGTGTCGTTCCGGTTCCACTCATTCAGACTGAATAGAACTGCTCCTGTCAAAATAAAAAAAGACTCTCCGCGTGAGAGAGTCCTTTCAGGTCAGATATGCGCATCGAGAACCGACGCCTGATTCACGTTATTTAACCATCATAACCGGTGCTTTCACGTATTTCATTACTTTGTGACTGACGCTTCCGAGAACCATCGTCTGCATCGTGTTCAGTCCGCGGCTTCCAATAACAAGCACATCGTACGCGCCGTCGTTCGCATGGGAAATGATAGGCTCTGCTACGCCGTTCTTTCCTTGAAGAACGGTCGACGTTACAGAGATGTTCTCTGCAGTAATCATTTCTTCGAACGCGGCCAGCATTCGGCGGCGCTTTGCGGAAGCGGCATCGGAATCTCCGTAGTGCAGGATATCTGTTTTAGAGCGGCTGCCGTCGACAACATAAAGCAGTTCAATTTCAGAGTCTTCCGTGATCCTGGCAAGTCCAATTGCTTTTTCGGCGGCCCGGTTGCTGTGTTCAGAGCCATCTACTGCAAGTAAGATACGTTTCATAATCGAACGGCCTCCTTAATGACCGGAGGCTTTGTTTAAGCCGCCGATCTTTTCCATTAGCTTATAGCTTTCTTTATTTAATCCAGTGATAGACACTTCAATATTACGGAGTCCATATTTGTGCTTCACTTTATCAATAGCGCCAACTGCAGAGTCGTCCCACAGCTGTGTATTCGATAAGTCGAGAATAACGTGACTGACATCGGCGTTAAAATCAAGCTGATCGGTGAAATCCTGTACGGAAGCAAAGAAGAGCTGACCGTGGACTTCATACGTCATCTCACGTGTGCGAACGTTGAAATGTTCCTCCACCTTAATTTTAGACAGCTTCCAGGCAAAGAAGATGGCGCTCATAATAACACCGGCAAATACCCCGATCGCTAAGTCATGCGTATAAACGACTGTACCGACGACTGTTACCATGACGAGTGCATCTGTCCGCGGTACTTTATGAATGTTCGTCAGCGACGACCAGTCAAACGTACCGATTGATACCATGATCATAACACCAGCAAGAGCAGCCATCGGAATCTGGACGACCCAGTCGCCGACGACAAGAATGAGGAACATGAGAAACGTACCGGCGACTAAAGCGGATAGTCTGCCCGTACCACCGGACTTGACGTTGATGACCGATTGTCCGATCATCGCACAGCCTGCCATGCCGCCGAAGAAACCTGTGGCGACGTTGGCAATTCCTTGCCCGCGGCTTTCTTTATTTTTATCACTGTCCGTATCAGTCATATCATCCACGATCGAGGCGGTGAGAAGGGATTCCAATATCCCGACCATCGCAAGCGCTAACGAGTAAGGAAAGATGATCATGAGCGTTTCCATGTTCAGCGGGATATTAGGCAGAGCAAAGATCGGCAGTGTATCGGGGAGTGCCCCCATATCACCGACTGTCCGCACACCGGCATTCATGATGATCGCTATCGCCGTAACGACGACAATCGCAACAAGAGTGGACGGGACGGCTTTCGTAAACTTAGGCAAAATATAAATAATCGCCAGCGTGAGGGCCACCATGGCATACATCACCCACGTCTCATTGACAAAATGCTGCAGCTGGGACGTGAAAATTAAGATTGCAAGCGCATTGACGAAGCCGATCATAACGGATCTCGGCACAAATTTCATCAACGCAGCGAGCTTAAACACCCCGAATAAAATCTGCAGAATACCTGTCAGAATCGTAGCGGCGAGCAAGTACTCCAAGCCATGGTCTGCTACAAGCGTAATCATGAGCAGAGCCATTGCTCCTGTCGCTGCCGATATCATGCCGGGGCGTCCTCCGACAAACGAGATAATGACAGCAATACAGAAGCTGGCATAGAGGCCGACCATCGGGTCAACACCAGCAATGATGGAAAAAGCAATCGCTTCCGGGATCAAAGCGAGGGCTACAACCAGCCCTGCCAGAACGTCTCCTTTCACGTTGCTGAACCATTCCTGTTTCCACTTTTCAATTGTAGACAACACGTGCACCTCTTTCTATTAAATTTATAGAGTCTTTCCGGGAAAGACTCGGTCCGTAGAGAACATAAGGAGTATATCAGTTTATGAAAAAAAGTCAAAAAGCCATGTAAGCGTACGTCATATTATATTATCGTCTTTTTAGTCATTAATTCTCTTTTTTTTCGTATATACTTGTTTGATGAACTAAAACTGGCTGATGAGCGATTTGCTTCAGGCGAAGGAGGAACTTTACAAAACCTTTATATTCAGGGCATCAACCTTTAATGTGGCTTAACACAGTGTTTACGTTCAGAGGGTATGATGCAGGTATAGAACGAAGAGAGGATGAAGCATACATGCGCATCAGAGCCGTATTTCTCGATATGGACGGAACGCTGTTAAATAATGAAGAGACCATATCGCTTAAAATGAGACATGTCATTGAAGAGCTGAAGAGGGCCGGTATTTATGTATTTCTCGCTACGGGTCGTCATTTGGATATTACCCTGCCGCACCACCGCAGTCTTGGGCTGAAAACTCCGATGATCTGCCTGAACGGGGCTGCTGTATACGACTGGTTTTCACTCGATCCGCTGCAGATGAAATACATGCATTCTCCGTGGGAGCTGCATGAAGCGGTCGTGCGTTCCGGTGCCCGTAACATCATGGTTCACGCAGAAGAGGGCCTTTACTGCCTGGAACAGGACGAGATTGTACAGGCCTGGGTAAATGAAGGCGGAAAATATCCGGTCTACACAGGGCCGCTTCATACGGTTAAACCGGAGAATATATTAAAGTACAGCGTTCGGTCTGCGGACTTCATTACGCTGCCAAAAAAACTGTACAGCCGGACGGCGGACTTAATTCGCTGGCAGGACGGATTTGAACTGGTACGAAAGGAAATATCAAAATGGTCCGCGATCGAATATCTGCTTTATCAATATGGTATTTCCAAAGAAGAAGCGATCGCGTTTGGCGACGGGCCGAATGATATCGACATGCTGTGCCGCGCCGGCACTGGTGTTGCAATGGGCAATGCTATACCCGAACTAAAAAAAGCTGCCGATTTTGTGACAGGTACAAATGCAGAGGATGGAGCGGCTGATTTTCTTGTACGCCACGTGCTGCAGGCAGGAACAGTAGAAGCACAATAGCGCGGCCAACTGTTTTCTTTACCTCAACCCCAAGCATTAGGTAAAATGAGAGGGACTGGAAAACAGGAGGGAACGCAGATGAAGGCAGGATTACTGTTCTTTATCGTATCCGTGATCACACTGCGCGGATGCGGGGAAGCTGGTCCATATGAGCAGGCAGAATTGTATCTGGATCCGGAGTATGCTGGAGGAACGCTTTCTGTAACACCGGTCGTGATGTATACCGGTGAACATGAAGCGCTCTTTCACTATGAAGAGCATATTGCAACGATTACGAGAGTGGAGCAGGGAGAAACGCTGCTTTATGAAGCAGATGAAAACACGACGGGTGAGATGCAGGAAGTTACGCTGGATGACGAAACAGAACACAGCGGTGAGCCTGTCGAAGTAGAGGCTGAGCCTGGAGAACTCACAATTGAAGCTGAAGCGGTGTTTACCGTTACGCCAATGGGCGAAGAAGCAGAGAGCCGCGAATATAAACATACGCTTCGACAGCGGGTAGACGTTCAGAGCGGCGGAGGAGATGCACAGGAAGACTGATGGAACAATAACGTAAGCGGTATCATTTTTTCTGGATAATATTGATTGTTTTGTGCAATTATGGCTCTTCACCATAAAGTGTAGTTGACGAGCTAGTTTGCTCGGCCAGTTTCTAAACTGATACGTATTTTAAAGTGTTCATTGTTTCGATAGCCATAAGCGCGGCGCTTAATGAGTTTGATCTTCG
>NZ_JAATHJ010000046.1 GCF_012034335.1 Alkalicoccus luteus
AAGCTCACCAGCGCCGATGATAGTTGGGGGCTCTCCCCCTGCGAAAGTAGGACGTTGCTGGGTCACCTGAGAGGGTGTCTCCCGGAACCAGACCCTGGTTCCCGGGCGGCACCCTCTTTTTTTGCGTGGAGTTTGATTCTTTGACTTTCCAAAGAAGGTAAAGTCTGCCTGAAGCTGTATAAGCGATTTTTCCAGACTGAATAGTGTGAATAGTAGAACTATCCTCGTTTTCTTGACACCCGTTCATGGTATTGTTAATCTACTGATAATATTTTCAGGAGACCGAAAGGGGAATGAACATCTATGTGGGAAGATAAGTTTGCTAAAGAAGGCTTGACGTTTGATGATGTGCTGCTGCTGCCGGATGAGTCAAATGTCCTGCCAAACCAAGTGAACGTGGAAACGGTGCTTTCGGATGACCTGAAATTGAACGTTCCAATCATCAGTGCGGGCATGGATACGGTGACAGAAGCGTCCATGGCGATTGCTATGGCCCGTGCAGGCGGTCTTGGTATCATTCACAAGAATATGTCTATTGAAGAGCAGGCCGAGCAGGTGGACCGTGTGAAGCGTTCTGAGAGCGGCGTTATCACGAACCCGTTTCATCTGTCTGAGGATCACCAGGTATTTGATGCAGAGCACTTGATGGGCAAATACCGTATTTCCGGTGTGCCGATCGCAGATGAAAATCAAAAGCTTGTCGGCATTATCACAAATCGTGATCTGCGCTTCATTGAAGACTACTCGATTCCAATTAAAGACGTGATGACGAGTGAAAATCTCGTGACAGCTCCTGTCGGTACGACGCTGAAAGAAGCACAGCAAATTCTCCAAAAGCACCGGATTGAAAAGCTTCCTCTAGTAGATGACGACAAAAAGCTGAAGGGTCTTATTACGATTAAAGACATTGAAAAGGCGATTGAATTCCCACACTCTGCAAAAGACAGCTCCGGTCGCCTTGTTGTAGGTGCAGCGGTCGGCGTCGGCGGCGATGCAGATTCCCGTATTAAAGCACTTGTTCAGTCTGAAGTCGATGTGCTCGTCATTGATACGGCGCATGGCCATTCTGCAGGCGTGATAAATAAAGTGAAGGATATACGCAGTCAATATCCGGACCTCAATATCGTGGCAGGTAACGTAGCGACGGCGAAAGCGACGAAAGCTCTGATCGAAGCTGGTGCGAACATTATTAAAGTTGGTATCGGACCGGGATCAATTTGTACTACACGTGTTGTTGCCGGAATCGGTGTACCGCAGATTACAGCTATCTACGACTGCGCGACAGAAGCGCGAAAGCATGGTGTGTCGATCATTGCAGATGGCGGCATTAAGCACTCTGGAGAGATCACGAAGGCACTTGCAGCCGGTGGTCACGCTGTGATGCTCGGCAGTATTCTTGCCGGCGTTACGGAAAGTCCGGGTGAGCGTGAAATTTATCAGGGGCGACAGTTCAAGGTTTACCGCGGCATGGGCTCCATTGCTGCAATGGAAAAAGGAAGCAAGGACCGCTACTTCCAGGAAGAAGAAAAAAAGCTGGTTCCTGAAGGTATCGAAGGCCGGATCCCTTACAAAGGGCCGCTTGCCGATACGCTTCACCAGCTCGTCGGCGGTCTCCGCGCCGGAATGGGCTACTGCGGCACGGGAACGGTGCCTGATCTGCAGGAGAAGGGCCAATTTATCCGGATCACGAATGCCGGATTAAAAGAAAGCCACGCCCATGATGTTCAGATTACAAAAGAAGCACCAAATTATACGAACTGAGTCGATAGATAGGGGCCTCCCCTATCTATTTTTCTTAGCTGTGATGTGGTAAAATACCGCTTGTATGTCAATTGAGCAGAAGCGCGTGATTTACATATAGATTATACCGATATTTAGGAGAGATGATGAATGGGACGTAAGCTACAGGCAGCGGCAGCAGGGACACTTTTAACAGCAGCAGGCGTATTTGCGGGAGCCGTTCCCGCAATGGCCTCATACGAGCCGTCTGTTGATACAGTAATTCTCGTGGACGGAGAGACCGGACAGATTCTGTTTGAGCAAAATGCAGATAATCCGCTCCCGCCTGCCAGCATGACGAAGATGATGAGTGAGTATTTGATTTTGGAAGCCGTGAACAACGGCGATATTTCCTGGGACGATGAAGTAGAAGTCAGCGAATTTTTAAATCAGCTCTCCCATAACCGTGGCTTGTCCAACGTACCGATGCGGGTCGATGAGACGTACTCGGTGCAGGAGCTGTACGAATCTGTCGCCATTTATTCGGCAAACGCTGCTACTATGGCACTGACAGAACATATTTCCGGTTCGGAAGGAGATTTTGTTGAGCTTATGAACGAGCGCGGCGTTGATCTCGGCATGGGAGAAACGCTTCGGGAAGCAGGATCCGAGTATGGAATGGATAACCTGGAGGAAATCGCTTCTGAAGAAGTCGGTGATTTTCAGTTTGTAAACTCTACCGGTTTGCCTAATTCGCTGCTCGAAGGCAATCATCCGGAAGGAACCGGGTCGGAAGACGATAACTTCATGTCTGCTCAGGCAACCGCAACGCTTGCCTACCACCTTGTAAATGATTACCCGGAAGTACTTGATACGGCAAGCATTCCGACGATGACATTCCGTGAAGGCACCGAAGATGAAGTATTCATGGAAAACTGGAACTGGATGCTGGACGGTACGCGTAATCCGGATACGGGGGAAGATGTGACGTACGAGCCGATTGACGGGCTGAAAACCGGTCACACAAACGCAGCAGGCTTTACGTTCACCGGAACAGCAGAGCAGGACGGCCAGCGCTTTATCAGCGTCGTCATGGGTGCTGAATCAGAAACCGAGCGTTTTACGGAAACAAAAGCCGTTATGGAATGGGCGTTTGAGGCATTTTCCGAAGAAGAGATCTACCCGGAGAACATGACGGTGGACGGCTATGAAAATCTGCCGGTTGTAAAAGGCGAAGAAGAAAACGTTGCTCTTGCGACAAACGCTGCCTTCTCTGAAATGGTAGAAGAAGGCGACGAGGAGAACTACAGCTACACGGTAGAACTGGATGAGTCGCTTCTGAACGAAGACGGCGAAATCGAAGCACCGGTAGAAGCAGGCACGACAGTCGGACGCATGATCGTCGAGTACGAAGGGGACCGTGAAATCGCGTACCTGCCGGGTGAAGGGGAAAACGGCGGAGAGATTGAAATCGTCACGACTGAGTCCGTTGAACGCGCAGGCTGGATGGCGCTGACGATGCACAATGTCGGTTCGTTCTTTTCCGGCGTCTGGTCAAACGTTTCCAACAGCGTACGCGGCTGGTTCTAATAAGCAGGGAAGTTGCCCGGTGCGACGGGATATGTTAGCATATACAGCTAAGGTCGACGAATAAATTTTTGTACTTTTTCGTGCCAATCCGGTTACGAACGGGTGCGGATTCGCTATAATATAAGACGGACACGATGTTTACTACTAGCAAGGTGCTGAAAGGGGATCATCATGGAAAAACGTACAGGTACGGACCGCGTCAAGCGCGGTATGGCAGAAATGCAAAAAGGCGGCGTCATTATGGACGTCATCAACGCAGAACAAGCAAAGATTGCAGAGGAGGCCGGAGCTGTAGCAGTTATGGCTCTTGAGCGCGTCCCTTCTGATATCCGCGCTGCAGGCGGAGTAGCACGAATGGCAGATCCTACAATTGTAGAAGAAGTACGCGATGCGGTATCCATCCCGGTTATGGCAAAAGCGCGTATCGGCCACATCGTGGAAGCGCGTCTTCTCGAAGCACTCGGCGTCGACTATATCGACGAGAGTGAAGTGCTGACGCCGGCGGACGAAGTGTTCCACCTGAATAAGAGCGAGTACACGGTACCGTTCGTATGCGGTGCGAAGGATCTCGGTGAAGCAACGCGCCGTATCGGCGAAGGTGCTTCCATGCTCCGTACAAAGGGCGAGCCGGGCACAGGCAACATCGTAGAAGCAGTTCGCCACCAGCGTCTGATTCAGGCACAGGTACGTAAAGTGCTGAGCATGTCGGATGATGAGCTGATGACAGAGGCAAAAAACTTAGGTGCACCGTTCCACGTGCTGCAGGATATCCGTGAAACCGGCCGTCTTCCGGTCGTGAACTTCGCAGCAGGCGGAATCGCAACACCAGCAGACGCTGCACTGATGATGCACCTCGGTTCAGACGGTGTATTCGTCGGCTCCGGTATTTTCAAATCTGACAATCCGGCGAAGTTCGGACGTGCGATTGTGGAAGCAACGACTCACTATGATGACTTCAAGCTCATCGCAGAGCTTTCGAAAGATCTTGGGACAGCGATGAAGGGAATTGAAATTTCCACGCTTGAGCCAAAAGACCGCATGCAGGACCGCGGCTGGTAATCGATTTACGTTTTTAGGGGATAAGAAAGAGGTGGTTGTATCATGATGAACATCGGAGTATTGGCACTGCAGGGTGCTGTCCGTGAGCATGTGCGTGCCCTCGAGGCACCGGACGTACAGGTGACGGTCGTGAAGAAAGTAGAGCAGCTGAATGAACTGGACGGTCTTGTTTTTCCCGGTGGAGAAAGCACTACGATGCGCCGCCTCATTAACCTTTACGGATTTTATGAGCCGCTGAAGCAGTTTGCGGCTGAAGGCAAGCCGGTCTTCGGCACATGTGCCGGAGCGATTTTAATGGCGAAGGAAATTGCGGGCCAGGCAGAGCCGCATCTTTCGGTTATGGATATGACCGTTGAACGCAACGCTTTCGGCCGCCAGCGTGAAAGCTTTGAAGCGTATTTGCCGATGAAAAACGTCGGAGAAGACATCGAAGCTGTTTTCATACGCGCGCCGATCATCCGCTCTGTCGGTGAGAACGTAACGGTTCTTGCCGAATATGACGGCAGCATTGTTGCCGCGCAGCAGGGTCCCTTTGTTGCCTGCTCGTTCCATCCGGAGCTGACAGACGACGACCGGTTCCATCAGTATTTCGTAGAGGTAGTCCGGCAGTCTCTTAAAGAGCCTGTCGCCCAGTAAGATAAAAAAACCGCTGAGACGGGAACCATTAACAGTATTTCTTTCTTCAGAGAGCCGGTGGCCGCTGTGAACCGGTGAAAGACGCTGTGAATCCATCCCTGAGCTTGAAGTGAACCTTCACGGCACCTGCCGTTACCAGGTCGAGCAGGAAGGCGTACGGCCTTCAAGCAGGGTGGTATCGCGGCTACAGCCGTCCCTGGGTGCATATGCACCCGGGGACGGCTTTTTTATATATTATGAATTTAGAGGAGAGATGAACATGCTGGATATGAAGCTGCTTCGCAGCGATTTTGAAGGAGTAAAAGCCAAGCTTGCCAAACGAAACGAGGACATCAGTGCGCTCGACAAGTTTGTGGAAATGGATGAAAAGCGCCGCGGTCTCATTAAAGAAACAGAAGAGCTGAAGAGCCGGCGCAATACGGTGTCTCAGGAAATTTCCCAGATGAAAAAGGAAAAGCAGGATGCAACAGACGTGATCGCGGAGATGAAAAACGTATCCGCGACGATTAAAAAGCTGGATGAGGAGCTTCGCGAGGTCGAGGCAGAGCTCGATTACCTGATGCTGACGATTCCAAACGTGCCGCACGAGGACGTACCGGTCGGTGAGGATGAAGCAGATAACGTGGAGCTGCGCGTCTGGGGTGACAAGCGTACGTTTGATTTTGAAGAGAAAGCACACTGGGATCTCGTCCGGGATCTGGATATCGCAGACTTTGACCGTGCAGCCAAAGTGACCGGCAGCCGCTTTGTGTTTTACAAAGGACTCGGTGCCAGACTCGAGCGTGCGCTAATTAACTATATGATGGACCTGCATGAAGACGAACACGGCTATGAAGAGGTCCTGCCGCCGTATATGGTCAACCGCGACAGCATGACAGGGACCGGACAGCTTCCGAAATTTGAAGAAGATGCATTTAAGATCCGCGAGGAAGATTACTTTTTGATTCCGACAGCTGAAGTGCCGGTGACGAACATGCACCGGGATGAGATTATGAACGTGGAGGATCTTCCGAAAACCTATGCCGCTTACAGTGCCTGCTTCCGCTCTGAAGCAGGATCTGCCGGACGGGATACGCGCGGACTGATCCGCCAGCATCAGTTTAACAAAGTAGAGCTCGTCCGCTTTGTAAAGCCGGAGGATTCTTATGAAGAGCTGGAGAAGCTGACTGGTCACGCAGAGAAAATTTTGCAAAACTTAAAGCTTCCGTACCGTGTGCTGCACATGTGCACGGGCGATCTCGGCTTTACAGCAGCCAAGAAGTACGACCTTGAAGTGTGGCTCCCGAGCTACAGCGATTATAAAGAGATTTCTTCCTGCAGTAACTTTGAAGCTTTTCAGGCACGTCGTGCTAATATCCGCTTTAAGCGCGATACGAAAGCGAAAACGGAGTTTGTGCACACCCTGAATGGTTCCGGTCTTGCGGTTGGACGGACCGTGGCTGCTATTGTAGAAAACTACCAGCAGCAGGACGGCAGCATTGAAATTCCCGAGGTGCTGCGGCCGTATATGGGTGGCCGCACCCATATTCAAGCAACGTAAACGAGAGAACGGCTCGCATGTTGAGCCGTTCTTTTCTTATCTTATAAAAACAATTTGCGAAAAGCAGCACAAAGATAAAGCAAGTAAATATGCAGGTTAGGTCTGGTCTTAACAGCAAGACCCTATGACAGACTAAAAGCCGGTAACGCCTGATGTGACAGGTTTGTATAAGTAAATAAGAACAAATAATAAAATCTAATATGTATAATATATACGTTTTTAAGTATAAATATTCTTTAGGGTGCAAGTATAATGTCTACGCTGGAGCTACTGTCCACGTTAACTAAGCAGCATATGAAAGAGAAATAAAACGCTAAAAAGCCTGTCAATCAGTGCTTTACGACGTTTACACATAACTGTGATAAAGTAAAAGAAAGTTACGAAACTTTGTAAGAAAATCTCTTAATACGGTATACATTTATACATTAGTTTATTTATAATACAAGTTAAGCGGAAATGTCGGATAATTTCGTGTTATTCCCGATCTCTGCTACTTTTAAACTAAGTGAGCGCTCATTCATATTGCTTGGAGACTCGAAATTCAGTACGAACGTCGGTGTTTTACTAAGATCGACTGTGGTAGACTAAACAGGACTTTTATATTGGAATAATGAAAATTTTCGTAATACTCAGCGTTTTGTGACGTTTTGCGCTATGCTCACAGCATGAGCGTTGGAAGCGTTTTCAAAAATAGGTTTACATTCTGAATTCAGACTATTAAAATAACGGTAGTCTTTTCCATTAAAAGAAATTTATAGTTCTAATTGTGTACATAAGAAGATTGGATTCAGAAAAGTGTAATTGAGAAAACAGTGAAGGGTAGGATCGCCAATGAGCAGCCAGAAACCGCTTCTGGAAGTCCAGAATCTGCATACGGGCTTCAACATCGAAGGAGAAACGCATTACGCGGTGAAAGACGTTTCATTTACGGTAAATCCAAAAGAAGTTGTTTGTATTGTCGGAGAGTCCGGTTGTGGGAAGAGCGTGATGTCCCTGTCCATTATGGATCTTCTGCCGAAGCATAACGGGAAGATCGATAAGGGCCATATCCTGTTTAAAGGAAACGACCTCGTGCCTCTTACAGAGGAAGAAATGAACCAGATCCGCGGAAAAGATATCAGCATGATCTTCCAGGAGCCGATGACGGCGTTGAACCCGGTACTGACAATCGGGTATCAAATGGACGAAGTGCTGTTCAACCACACGGATACACGTAAGGAAGAGATCCGCAAAAAAAGTGTACAGCTTCTGCAGCAGGTCGGGATTTCCCGCGCGGATCAAATCGTGAACGAGTACCCGCACCAGCTGTCAGGCGGAATGCGCCAGCGCGTCATGATTGCGATGGCAATCGCCTGCCAGCCGCAGCTGCTCATTGCCGATGAGCCGACGACCGCACTGGACGTAACGGTTCAGGCACAGATTCTGGAGCTGATCACGAAAATTCAGGAAGAAGTCGGCATGGCCATGCTGCTCATCACCCACGACCTCGGCGTCGTGGCGGAGATGGCAGACCGGGTAGTCGTCATGTATGCCGGCCAGGTAGTGGAAGATACCGATGTGGATCGGCTGTTCTATGAGCCGAAGCATCCGTATACGAAGGCGCTGCTCGACTCCATCCCAAGAATGGACGACCACCGGGAAGTTCTGAACACGATAAGAGGAATCGTTCCCTCTTTAAAAAATATGCCGAAGCAGGGCTGCCGATTTGTGGACCGCTGTCCGTCCGCTATGCCGGAGTGCACAAAAATAGATCCGGCACTCGGAGAAGTAGATAAAGGGCATTCCGTCCGCTGTATCCTCTACGATGCAAGCCACCCTGAAAAGAAAGCGGAGGTCTAGGCCATGGCGAAAGAAACAGTCAAAACAGAAAAATCAGAGCACCTGCTGCAAGTGCAGGAGCTGAAAAAATACTATCCGGTACGCGGAGGGTTTCTCCGCCGAAAAGTCGGCGACGTAAAGGCCGTCGATAACATTTCGCTGGAACTCAAGCGCGGTGAGACGTTCGGGCTTGTAGGGGAGTCCGGCTGCGGCAAGTCAACGGCTGGGCGCACGATTACACGGCTGTTCAAACCAACTTCCGGAAATATCCTGTTCGAAGGACGCGATATTACAAACTTACGTGGTTCAGAGCTGCGGAACCTGCGTCAGGATATCCAGATGGTCTTCCAGGACCCGTACGCCTCACTCAATCCGAAGATGATGGTCGGGAGCATCATTTCCGAACCGCTTGTCAACTACGGACACGGCAGTGAAGGCAAACTTAAAGATGAAGTGATGCAGCTGCTCGAGCGAGTAGGGCTGCCGGAAGATGCCTACTACAAGTATCCGCATGAATTTTCCGGAGGCCAGCGCCAGCGGATCGGCATTGCCCGGGCACTCGCGCTGAAGCCGAAGCTGATCGTCGCTGATGAACCGGTTTCCGCACTCGACGTATCCGTGCAGTCCCAGGTGCTGAACCTGCTGAAAGAGCTGCAGGAAGAATTTAACCTGACGCTCCTCTTCATCGCGCACGACTTGAGTGTCGTGAAGCATATGAGCGACCGTATCGGCGTCATGTATCTCGGAAACCTTGTGGAAGTGGCTGACGCAGATGACATCTATCAGGATCCGAAGCATCCGTACACACAGGCGCTGATTTCCGCGATTCCACAGCCGGATCCTCGCAATAAGAGCGAGCGTGTGATTCTTTCGGGCGATGTCCCGAGTCCGCAGAATCCGCCGGTCGGTTGTCCGTTCCACCCACGCTGTCCGAAGGCGATGCCGGAATGCAGCGAGAAAAAACCGCAGTTGAAGGAGGTGAACCGCGAGCACCGCGTGTCGTGCCTGTTGTATGAATAGGCGTTCACTTTTTAACTGGTCTTATCTTAATTTTATTAATCTTAAGGGGGAAGAATGTATGAAACGTTCTCGTTATCTATTAGGTGCTTCACTCATGTCTGTCGCGATTCTGGCAGCGTGCGGCGGAGAAGGAAATGACGGCAACAATAACGCAGATCCTGCAGACAACAATGCAAATAACGCAGAAGTAAACGATGCCGACAACGATGGTGCAGACGATGCAGACGCAGACAACGATGGGAACAACGACGAAGAAGCGGCTGACGGAGATGCTCCACAGGGCGGTACCGTTACATACGGTTACACAGCTCCATTTGCGGGCGTTCTGGACTGGAACTTTTACGGCGGTGTGGATGACAGCCTGGCGCTGAACATTTTTAACGGAGATGCACTCTACTCGATCTCCTCTTTCACAGACTTTGAGCCGGAACCGAGCCTCGCGCACGACTGGGAATGGTCTGACGATAACCTGACGGTGACATTCCACCTTGAAGAAGGCGTTATGTGGCACAACGGCGAAGAGCTTACAGCAGAAGACTTTGAATTCTCATATGAGACAATCGCACATCCGGACTATGACGGACCGCGTCTGTCCAACGTTGACCGCATTGAAGGCTTTGACGAGTACCGTGCAGGCGACGCTGACTCGCTCGAAGGGGTAAACGTTATCGACGACTACACGTTCGAAGTCACGTTCCAGGAAGCACTCGCAAACAACCTGGAAAACCTCTGGGCTTATCCAACTCCAAAAGCACACCTGGAGCATCTGGAAGTATCAGAAATTGAAGATTCTGAAGAAGTTCGTCAAAATCCGGTCGGCCTCGGCGCATTCCAGGTAGAGAACATCGTTCCTGGTGAGCAGATCGAGTACACGGCGTTTGAAGACTACTGGCAGGGTGCACCGAACCTGGACGGCGCTGTTTACCGAATCGTAGACGGCAACCAGGCTGGTGAGCTTGTTGCACAGGGTGAAGTCGATATCATCGAACTGACACCGACGCAGGCGCTTCCGCTGGAAGACAACGAAGATGTAACGGTTGAAGAAATCGAAGCACTTTCTTACAGCTACCTCGGCTTCAAGCTCGGTGAGTGGAACGCGGAAGACGAAGTAGTGGAAATGAACAATCCAAAGTTCGAGTCGAAGGAACTCCGTCAGGCATTTGCACACGCGATTGACCGTCAAGGTATCATCGATGAGTTCAACGAAGGCTACGGTACGGTTATCAACGCACCGGAATCCCACATCCGCTGGTCTTATCCGGATGAGTCTACGCTGAACCAGTACGAGTATGATCCGGACCGCGCTCGTGAGCTGCTTGAAGAAGCAGGCTATGAAGACGTAACGGGAGATGGATTTGTTGAAGATCCGGACGGCGAAGAGTTCACTGTAAACCTCGCTGCGATGGATACTCCTGCTGATATCGCAGAGCCGCGTGCTCAGTACATTCTGCAGACGCTTCAGGATGTCGGCATCAACGCTCAGCTGATGGACGGCCAGCTGCTCGACTTCAACCTGTTCTACGACCTTGTTGAAGAAGACGATGAGAACATCGACATCTTTATGGGCGCATGGGGACTCGCAACAGCAGATCCGGATCCATCCGGTCTGTGGAGATCCAACGACTTCTGGAACTTCCCTCGCTGGGATAACGAAGAGTCTGATGAGCTGATCGCAGAAGGCCTCAGTGAAGAAGCACTCGATATCGATTATCGTCAGGAAGTGTATCAGGAGTGGCACCAGCTCGTAAACGAAGAGCTGCCGCTTATCCCGCTTAACTCTCCGACGGACCTTTACGGCATTAATGCCAACGTCGGCGGCGTAACAGTGGATGTGCGTGACGCAACAGCTAATCCGCACGAGTGGTACATCGACGAAGAATAAAAAACGTTTGTTCATCGGGAAGATGAGCATCCCACTTTGACCTGACAAGGAGAAATCGATCATGCTACTTTATACTTTGAGGCGTATCCTCATCATGATTCCAATCCTGTTTCTGGTCTCCATTGTGGTATTCTCCCTGGCATTTGCGATGCCAGGGGATGCCCTTTCCGGTCAGATCGATCCGACGCAAAGCCCGGAATACATTGAAGAAATGAGAGAGGAACTTGGATTAAATGATCCGGTTCACATTCAGTACGGCCGCTGGGTTGCCGGCATTGTTCAATGGGATTTCGGTCGTTCTGTCGTACACAGAATGGATGTATCTGCCATCATAGGGGAGCGGCTGCCGAATACGATACTGTTATCGGCGATGTCGCTTATCATCACGTATATTCTGGCTTTCTTCATGGGGCGTTATGCCGGAAGAAACCCGTATACTAAAGGAGACTACACGATTCAGGGGATCAACTACTTAATGCTTGCGATCCCGAGTTTTGTTGCTGCACTGTTCGCCATTTTCATTTTCTCATTCCAGTTTGGACTCTTTCCGTCAACAGGAAGTGTCGGCTCCGGCATGACACCGGGAACGTTCGAATTCTGGATGAGCAAACTGTATCATACGTTCCTGCCGGCCCTCGTGCTTGGTGCGCTCGTTACAGCGAGCTACACGCAGTTTCTGCGTAACGATATCATTGAAAGTGCGCAGAAGGACTACGTCCGGACCGCACGGGCAAAAGGAACGCCGGAGTCTGAAATTTACAACAAGCACATTCTCCGCAACTCGATTATTCCGATCGTCACGCTGTTTGGCTTTGACATTGCGAGTATCATCGGCGGAGCGGTTATCATTGAAACTATCTTTTCCTACCGTGGAATTGGAGAGCTTCTTATCTCCTCTATTGAACGGCGCGACTCAGCTGTCGTGCTGTCCGTTACGCTGATGCTTTCTGTAGCAACGCTTGTCGGCAACCTGCTTGCTGACTTACTGTACGGCATCATCGATCCGCGGATCAGGGTGGAATAAGGGGGGAACTGTCATGGAAGCAGCAGAAGAAATACAGCTGGAGAAAAAAGCAAAGAAGCAGTCCCCCTGGTCGATTGCACGGCGCAAGCTTGTCCGCAATAAGCTCGCCATGCTGAGCCTCGGCTTTCTTGTACTGGTTATCACGATGGCCTACATGGCACCGCTGTTGACCGGGTACGACCCGCAGCGAGTGGATATCATCAACCGGAACCAGCCGCCGGGCGAGGGCTTCCTGCTTGGAACCGACGCTTCCGGACGGGACATTTGGACACTGCTTCTCTACGGGGCACGCACCTCGCTTACGATCGGACTCGTCTGTACGGCAGCCGTGATCATGATTGCAACGGTCATCGGCTCGATTGCCGGCTACTACGGCGGGCTGGTGGATGCGATTCTCATGCGCTTTACGGATTTCATGATGAACTTTCCGTTCCTCGTTTTCGTTATTGTACTCGCCTCTATTTTCCGTGAAGCAGGTATCTGGGCGTTGATTATCGTCTTAAGTGTCCTCTCCTGGACCGGGGCAGCCCGTGTCGTGCGGAGTAAAGTCATGGCGGAAAAGGAAAACGAATACGTCATGGCGGCGATCTCAATCGGCAGCACGCCGTTTAAGGTTATCCGGAAGCACTTGCTTCCTAACGTGATGACAACGATTATCGTGCAGGCGACGCTGCTTCTTGCCGTTATGATTGTAGCTGAAACGGCGCTCAGCTTCCTTGGCTTCGGGGTTCCGACCGGAACGCCGAGCTGGGGGAATATGATGACAGAAGCACGTGATCCGAACGTCATCCGTTCGTACTGGTGGATCTGGATTCCGCCGGGGCTTGCAATTACCTTTACGATTCTTTCGATCAACTTCATCGGGGAAGGCATCAAGGATGCGTTTAACCCGCGATCAGCACGCTGATCTGCCAACCGCTCTCTTCTATTGCAGAAGAGGGCGGTTTTTATCGTTCTGCCGCTGACAGGACAGTCCGGTTCTTTACCGTCAGCGTTCTGGAAGGTAAAATAACGGCAGAGGAGGTCCGGCTCATGGAACAGGACATATTATTTATGCAGGAAGCGCTGCTGGAAGCAGAGAAAGCAGGGGCGATGGGAGAGGTGCCGATCGGGGCCGTCATTGTAAAGGACGGGGAAGTCATCGCACGCGGACACAACCTGCGGGAGACGACCCAGCAGTCGCTGACGCATGCCGAACTGATTGCAATGGAAGAGGCGTGCCGCGTAACAGGCAGCTGGCGGCTGGAAGACTGTACGCTTTACGTAACGCTCGAGCCGTGTCCAATGTGCGCCGGTGCTGTCGTGCAGTCGCGCGTGGAGCGGGTCGTTTTTGCTGCTGACGATCCGAAAGCGGGTTGCTGCGGAACGCTGATGAATCTTGTACAGGACACACGGTTTAATCACCGTGCCGCGCTGACATCTGGTATAATGAAGGAAGAGGCAGCAGCGCTGTTAACGGATTTTTTTCAGCGGCTGCGGCTCGAAAAAAAGAAAAAGAAACAGGAGGCAAAAGCCGATGCGTCCGAATCAGATTTCACTCGAAACAGCGAAAATGATGGCGGAAAAGCTGAACATGCCGATTGAGCACGTCATGCATACACCGCCGCACATTTTAATGGCGAAGCTGCAGCAGGCAGAAGCCGAAAAAGAGAACACAGACGAATCATAGTTCATCATTGATTTTCGTACTGGAAGAAGTTATACTGGGATTTGTGTCGCTGATTGACACAACCAAAAACGTTATCCACTTTGTCGTGCTAAGCGGGGAGCTAGCGGTTCCCTGTACCCGCAATCCGCTATAGCGGGGCTGAATTCCTCTTCTGAGGCCGTACGATTTCATGGCCTGCCCTGAGTAAGTGGTGTTGACATCCGGGTTCTGCGCAACGGAATCTTGTGAACCCTGTCAGGTCCGGAAGGAAGCAGCAGTAAGCAAGTCCTTCCGTGTGCCGCAGAGTTGCCTGGATCGAGCAAACTGCTCAGGTAACGCATGAGGTTTTGCGGTCGAGGAAAGGTGCACGGCATCTACTATAAGAAGAAAACGGCGTTCCTGCTTTGTGTGGGCGTCGTTTTTTTTCTGTCTGCATACATACGGGAATTTCACACCGAAGAAACCAGATAGATTTTGAATTCACCCCTTAAAGCCGGTATAATAGGTAAAGGTGAAACACTACGAAGGAGCTGAACGGAGATATGAGCTATCAAGCGCTGTACCGCGTCTGGAGACCGCAGAAGCTTCAGGACGTCGTAGGGCAGGAGCACATTACAAAAACGCTGCAGAATGCCCTCGTCCAGCAGAAGCTGTCGCACGCCTATCTGTTTACAGGTCCCCGCGGCACCGGTAAAACGAGCGCTGCCAAGATCATCTCCAAGGCAGTAAACTGCCGGAATGCTCCGACGACAGAGCCGTGCAACGAATGTGAAGCCTGCCGGGGGATCTCGGATGGCAGCATCGTCGATGTTATGGAAATTGACGCGGCAAGCAACAACGGCGTGGATGAGATTCGTGATATCCGCGACAAAGTAAAGTTTGCCCCGAGTGCGGTTTCCTATAAAGTATACATCATCGATGAGGTGCACATGCTGACGACAGGAGCGTTTAACGCGCTCTTAAAAACGCTGGAAGAGCCTCCGCCGCACGTTATTTTTATTCTGGCTACGACCGAACCGCACAAAATTCCGCTGACGATCATTTCCCGCTGCCAGCGGTTTGATTTTAAGCGAATCACCTCCTCAGCTATGCTTGGCAGGATGGAAGAGATCGTGCAGGAGAGCAGTATTGAAATTGATCAGCCGGCCCTCGCCCTGATTGCTCGGGTCAGTGAAGGCGGGATGCGGGATGCGCTTAGTCTGCTTGACCAGGCTGTCTCGTTTTCAGACGGTATGATCAGCCGCGATGATATCCACGCAGTCATCGGCTCCGTATCTCATGATATGATGTATCAGATTGTGGAATCCGTCCGGAGCGGCAGCGTCGGCGACGGTCTTCAGGCGGTGGACAGACTGATGCAGGAAGGAAAAGATGCCAACCGCTTCATTGAAGACCTTATCTTTTTCTTCCGCGACGCCCTCATGGCAAAAACGGCTCCGGAATTAGAGGAGTCCAGGGAGCTGATGGCAACAGATGATGCGTTCCAGCAGACCGTTGATCAGCTGGATACGGTCTGGATCTTTCATATGCTGGAGAAGCTGAATCATTTTCAGCAGCAGATGAAATGGGCCAGCCATCCGCAGGTGTTTCTGGAAATGTTCATCGTACAGGCTTCTCAGCAGACGGCGTCCCTGCCGGCACCGGCAGCGGATACCGGAGCGTCGAGCTCGGCTGTCGAAAAGCTGGAGCAAAAAATCGAGCATTTGGAACGGACGCTGCAAAAGCTGCAGGCAGAAGGTGTGCCCGCTGCGAAAGAAAACGCTCCGGCTCAGCAGACGAAGCCAAAACCGAGACAGGCGGCTTCCTCTAACAAGAGCCGGGCAGGTGTTCAACGCGTGAAGGCAATGCTGGAAAAAGCGTCCAAACAGGAACTGCAGCAGGCGCAGTCCAAGTGGGGCAACGTGATCGAACAGGTAAAGCGCGAAAGTGTGCCGGCTTCCGCCTGGCTAAGTGACTGTCAGCCGGCTGCGGCATCTGAGAGTGAGCTGGTGCTCAGCTTTCGCAATGAAATGCACCGGAACATGGTCGATGAAAAGTTCAGGGAGCTTGTGGAAAATGCCGTCAGCCAGCAGTTTGGACGTGCGTTTGTTCTGCACACGCTGTTGGAAGCGGACTGGGAAGAAGTCAAAGCTTCCTTTTCCAGAAGAACAAGCCAGCCGTCAGAAGACGGAGCCCCGGAAGAGGCAGACACAGAAGCAGAAGATGAGGGAAACCCGCTGATCGATGAAGCCGTTAAGCTTGTCGGCCGAGATTTGCTGGAGATAAAAGAATAAACCGCCGCGTGCGGAATCATAGGACAATAAAGGAGTAGATGGATATGAAAGGCATGGGCAACATGATGAAGCAAATGCAGAAAATGCAGAAGGATATGGCAAAGGCGCAGGAGCAGCTGAAGGAAGAAACAGTTGAAGCGTCAGCCGGCGGCGGAATGGTGAAAGTGATCGCAAGCGGGGAGAAGAAGATTCTCGATATCCAGATTAACGAAGAAGCGGTCGACCCGGACGACGTTGAAATGCTGGAGGATCTCGTGCTTGCTGCGACTAACGAAGCGCTCGGAAAGGTCGATGAGCTCGTGGAAGAGCGCATGGGCAAGTTCACAAAAGGCATGAATATTCCAGGCCTGATGTAATACCCGCTCCATTACTCACCGATCGGAAAGAAGCTGTCTCCTGCCTGAAGGAAGGAGACAGCTGTTTTTAGGAGCAGCGCTTTTACTGCTGCGCGAGGAGGGTCAAGACTGAGTTCTTCCCTTCTTAACTAAACCTGCAGCGCCTTTCGCTTTTTGTCACACGCTGCTGCGAACCGGACTGCTTCAGGCGATCCGGTTTTATTAATCAGGAGGATGGAGGAACATCTATGCAGTACCCACAGCCGATATCAAAACTGATGGACGGCTTCATGCGGCTTCCGGGCATCGGTCCAAAAACAGCTGCAAGACTCGCTTTCCACGTGCTTGATATGAAAGAGGATGACGTTTTAGATTTCGCGAGGGCGCTCGTCGCCGTGAAACGGGAGCTTACGTACTGTTCAGTCTGTCATCATATTACTGATACGGATCCGTGCCGCATTTGTGAAGACCAGTCCCGCGACAGATCGATTATTTGTGTCGTGGAAGAATCAAGAGACGTCATTGCTATGGAGAAAATGCGCGAATACGGCGGACTGTACCATGTGCTTCACGGAGCGATTTCACCGGTGGAAGGGATCGGACCGGAGGATATTTATATACCGGACCTTTTAAAGCGGCTGCAAAATGAAGAAGTGCAGGAACTGATCGTGGCAACGAACCCTAATATAGAAGGGGAAGCCACAGCCATGTATATTTCAAGACTTGTGAAGCCGACAGGTATGCGTGTGACACGAATTGCACACGGCCTTCCGGTGGGCGGCGATCTGGAGTACGCTGACGAAGTCACGCTGTCCAAAGCAATCGAGGGAAGACGCGAGCTGTAAAGGAGCGGATGAGGATAATGCGAAAAAAGAAGCGCAAGCTGAGGCAGTCGAAAGACGATGAACTGATCTATCATCTCGATAAAATTAAACAGCGGGTGAACCAGCACGATACGTACATGCAGTATTCGATGGATGCGCGGGAAGAGATGTACGGCATGGTAAAGGCAGAGCAGGCAAAGTACTGGTTTTTGCTGCGCGAGGCCCGGGCTCGGCACACAACGTTTTCTTAGCATAACGTTTCATAATCTGCCGGGCAGGAACACCTGACGGATGATAAGGTAAAAAAATCATGTACAATCGTTGATGTGACAGGCTTTTATCAAAAGCTTGTCCACTTTTTTCATTTTCTTTGAAAAAACCGTTGACCTAATATGAGGATAGGTGATATATTATTACTTGTCGCTGAAACGCGAACGAACGCCACACAGTCGATTAAAGGAAAATTGAAATCGGCGGTTGACGAGTAGAACGCTTTCGTGATATATTAATAAAGTCGCCAAAACGAGCGGCGTCAAGCAACACGGCCCTTTGAAAACTAAACAAAAGACGAGAAGAAGGAAAGAGAATGAATCATTCTCTGTCAATTTTTGAAATACAGGAATCTTTAGCCAGATTCCGTTCTGACCGACCGGTTTCACCGGGAGGAC
>NZ_JAATHJ010000047.1 GCF_012034335.1 Alkalicoccus luteus
TCGACGCCCTGTTTCGCCGTAAGCCCAAAACGGGCAGCCCCGGGAAGATCCCCGCGGCTGCCCGTTTTTTGATGTTCTCCTGCTCGATCTTCACACTGTTCGGACACGGTTTCTTTGACGCTTACCTTAAAACCCATCAAAAGTAACTTTCAACTGCAAGAAGGAAATCGGGCCAGCGCCCGATAGTGAGATCTCTTTCAGAACAGCATCCAGTCCTTCCATCAATGAAACAAAGCAGCGCCCCTAAGGACGCTGCTTGGCTTATTTTTTCAGCGGTGCTTTTTCTGCGACAAGCAGTCCGTTTCGGATAAGCTTGCTGAGGGAGGTTTTGCTTTCCTGAAGCTGGTGCAGTTCATCAATTGCTGTTGTATTTTAGTTCAATGCAATTCTTTAATAAACGGACTGATTTCCTGCGTTAGCAAAGCAATCGCATCATTGCCCCTAAATTTATCGTCCACAGCTAGGTAAACCGTGAAATCTTCCGCTTGCTGCTCTTCCATGACGAGACGCATCCCATTAATTTCAAGAAATACACCGAATACTAACAGGCCAGTGCGTTTGTTACCATTATGAAAGATATGTCCTGTTACGATGGAATGATAGTAACAACAGGCTTTTTCAATAATCGCTGGATACTGTTCTTCTCCGAAAACTGTCGCCCTGGGACGTTCAAGTGCATATTCAAGTTTTTCAGGCTCTTTCACACCAGATTGGTCAGCATCGTCATAATGTTCCATCATAGTAAAGTGTAACGTTAGAATTTCTTCTTTAGTTAAATACATGATCGTGATAGTAGTGGCTCCCTTCACAAAAGAGGACTCAACTCAAATACAACAAATGATAGAGGTCACCTATTTTTTAAGTTTCGTAGAGCATTATCATAGCGTCCCATAACACGATCCATTGCGGATACTACTCCTGGTCTTACTCCTTCTGGCAGTTTAGCAGGCGGTTTGACTCTCTTATAGGTTATGACTTCATTTACTTCATCGTACTCAACGTCAAAACTTTCTCCTTTTTGAATGTTAAGTCTTTTTCTAATTTCTGCCGGTATTCCTAACACGGAGCTATTATTAAATTGGATGACTTTACGTCGGTGTAATTTTTCAGACAAAGTTAATCATCCTTTCACGAGAAATAATATAGTGTATATTTACACTAACATATAAACGTATATACTTCTATAATCTGCTCTAGCTGTCTTGGTTGGCTGTGAGTTCATAATGTGCCATTAAATACTTCTAAAGTGCTTTTGGGAATATCAAAAACAAAGCAGCGCCCCCTAAGGACGCTGCTTGGCTCATTTTTTCAGTGGTGCTTTTTCTGCAACAAGCAGTCCGTTTCGGATCAGCTTGCTGAGGGAGCTTTTGCTTTCCTGAAGCTGGTGCAGTTCGTTTTTCACTGCTTCGAGCAGCTCCGGATCGGCTTCGGTTTCTTCCAGAATTTCCACGATCTCCAGACGAAGCAGCCAGTCTTCCGGATAATCACGGAGCTGGTCGTGCACCGCCTGCAGTTCAGGAGTGCCGTCAGCCGCTGACTGTTCACGGACAGCACGGACGCGGCCGTAAAGTTCATCCAGTGCGGTTTCCTCCTGCTCGTGCGCAAGCGTCGATTCCGCTGGCAGCTCTTCGCCAAAGTAAGCTTCGCTGTCGGCGGCGCCGGCGAAAACAGACGCCACTTCTGCGCCAACCGCCATGTCAAAGTCGCCCCAGTCCGGTTCAAACAGACGCTTTTCGCCGAGAGTGACGCTGGCATTTTGCCACTGAATCAGCAGTGGAGTTCCGTCATTGGTCAGCACGTTTTGTACCGTTCCGGAAACCGTTACGCCAGACGCAAAGCGAAGCGTCGTTTCACTGCCAGTTTGAATACCGGCTGCTTTAAGCTGTGCTTCTGACATCTCCTCTAACGCGCTGCCGTCTTCCAGTCGTCCGATTGGCGTGCCGTAGCCGTCTGTGTGCGTGCTGCGGCCGTGTCCGTTCAGCTCGTTGTTTTCGACGGCAAGCGCTGTCGGTTTGGAAGCCCGCAGGTAGACAATCTCACCGTCAGCGTCCCGCTCGCCCTGGTCCCACGTGCTTGTCATCTGCAGGCCGGATGAGAGTTCAATCGTCGCCGTGCTGCCGGAAGCAACGGCTTTATCGACGCTTTCGGTGCCGCCGCGGCGGAATGCCATTGTGTCAGCAAACTGCTCGAGCCCTTCCATGAGCTCCTCAAACGAAGCCGTCACGAACAGCTGCGGCTGCGGCTTTGTGATATCGAACGTGGTAGCGACCACCAGATCCACGTCGTAGCGGACCTTCTCCACTTCCGAACTTAAAATGTTGCCGCCCTCTTCAACCGAGGAAAGCAGGCCGGCACCGTAAATTTTCGGATTCTCAAGCGTGCCGATCAAGCCGTACTCCACCGTCCACCAGTAGAGGCGACCGATCAGTTCGGCTTCTGATTCGCCTTGTACGAGCGCTTCTTTTTCAGCGATGTTTTTCTGTGCCGCCTCCAGCTGCTCTTCGGTAGCGCTGCCTTTTTCCAGCAGGTTGGAGTAGGTGCGCACGGCTTCAAACACATCGTGCTCTTCCTTCGTTGCAATTGCCTTTTTTCCGATTTCACCAAAGCGTTTTACGTACGCTGCATAGGTTTCATCCGCCAGAATCGGGGCATGCCCGGCAGCTTCGTGGATCATATCTGGAGCCGGGGTGTACTGAATGTTTTCCAGCTTGCGGATTTCCGCAACGACCGGGAGAATGCCGTTTGACTGAAAATCAAAGAACGCAACGCCGGGGATAAACCCGTCAATCGTTGCGGCTCCGAGGCCGAATCGTCCGAGCTTTTCATTCATTTCCGCGACGTCCGGAATCTGTTCAATGGAAATACCGGAAGCCGTTAGCCCGTCCGTATACGCTTCGTGAGCGAGATCTTTCAGCGTCTCGTGATTCTGCCGCATCACATAGCGCCACACGGCATGGTTGATCGGCGTATAGCTCTCGTAGTTTTGCTTTACCGTATATTGACGCAAATGCGCCGGAATGCGTTTTACCATAAAAGGTGCCTCCTTCAAAATTGCAATCGTTTCCAATTCACTACAATGCAATAACGCTTCACCTAAGTAAAGCGTTTGACCTTATTTTCGCACGACTGCTCCTGATCGTCAACTGTTTAGTGTGGCGAAGGAACAGTGACGCACCTGTGGCTGGTTATGGTAAAATAAGGTATATGCATATTTACAGCAAAAGGAGATAGGATATGACTACTTTGTTAATCAGCCTCATGCTCGTCCTGAACGTCGTACTGATTGGTGTTATCACGCAAAGCCCGGCGGCGGTTATCAGTATGGTCGTGTTATCCGGCCTGACGATTTACTATCTGCTTCGAGGGAAAAGCGAAACAACCGAATAAGTGGGAGAACCAATGCAGGAGAGGTAAAAACGAATGAATGAATTTTCCTGAAAGAGGTGCATGTATGACAAATACGAGAACGTGGGCATGGCTCTGTTTTCTTATCGGCATCGGCTCCTGGGTGCCAAACATCGTCTTTCAAGAGCCTGCTGCTTTATGGCTGATTACACTTATTGTCGGTCCAGTCGGTATTGTACTCGCATTCGTGAGCCAATCATGGGGACTTGTAATCGCCAATACGATGGTCGGAGGAAGTTTTTTATTGCTTATGTTCGCTGGCTATATCACAGTTTTTCTCAGCCAGTTAATCTGATCCAGAAAGGACGAAGTCTGATGCTGCGTCGAAAAGGTTCAGCGGCGGCCGTTACCGGCTTTGCTGTGCTGATCGTAGTAATGGGGATGGACGATCTTGCTTCCGGTAATGAAGTGTTCATTATGCTCGTCGTCTATACGGTATGTATCACCGTCATCATGCTCGTGTATGCAATACCTGCTTCGATTGCGGCTGACTTTTTCGCGCCGGGGAGACGGACTTCACTGGCGCTCCACATCATGTTCGGCGCATTTTTTATTCTTCCGTTTCACGTGTGGATCGCGTACGTCGGCTGGAATGACATGCTCACGCATCCAATGCTCTACATTGGAATAGCGGCTTCCATTGTTTTCTATGGGGTCGATCACATGCTTGATAAACGAATGGCGACTTAGAAAGGACGGATGTCGAGATGAGAAAAGCAGCAGCTGCCGTTCTGACAATCCTTTTACTGGCGGCTTGCCAGGATCAGCCTCCTGAGGCAGCTATGGAATCGGCTCAGGGTCAAGCAGCCGGAGTGCTCGGCACGTACAGCTGGGAATGGACGGGAGGCGCTGAGGATGCGGAAAGTGGAACTCCCCCGGAAATCATTCTCGCTGTGGATATGGAAGAACTCACGGCTCGTCCCGGCGAGCAAGTGACCGTGAGCTTCGATGATGACTCCAGTCCGATTCTTCAGGCCGAAACGTGGGACGGCGGGGCTCCTGATGAAACGCTCGAGGTTGATGAACTGCAAGTGACGATGCCTGCAGAACCGGGCGGCTATCCGCTCGGGATTCATGCAGACTGGCCCGAAAGTCGGAACAACGCGCACTATACGTTTTTCATCCAAATTGAGGAAGAATGAAACGTGGACGCTGTTCATTCGTAGGAAAGGTATAAGCGATGAACGCCATCCAAAGGAGGGTTCGACAATGCATGTGATGCACGCAGGACGTCTGTGGCAGTCTCTTTCTTTTTAAGCAAAAAAAGGAGGAGATATCGAATGGAAATGATGTTAAAACGAGCGAAACAGCATGGACTGGAGCTCCGTGAACACACTCTGCAAGTAAATGAATCCGGACTCGACTTTTTAGCGGCGACCGCAGAGGACGTGTACGGGAAAATGTGGCTGCTGCGCATGCCGCGCCGGCCAGACGTGCTGGATGGGATCGAAAAAGAGAGAAGCATGCTGGCACACATCCGGCAGTATGCGGCGTTCGCTGTCCCAAATTGGGAAATCGTCACGGACGAGCTGATCGCGTACGAAGCGCTGCCTGGTAAACCCGCCGGCGTGATCGATAAAGAAGCACAGGCATATGTGTGGAACATGGATCCGGAACGCGTAACGCAGAACTATGAAAAGAGCTTTGCGGAGGCGGTAGCATCACTGCATCAGATTCCAAAGCCGGAACAGCGCTCCATGCAGGAGGTACGAAAGACGTACCTGCAGCAGCTGGAACAGGTGGAAAAACAGTTCACCACAGCGCCTGCAAACAGCCGCCGCTGGTGTGACTGGATCGAGGATGACCGCTATTGGCCGCAGGAAACCGCACTCACTCATGGAGACTTGCATGCGGGGCATATTTTAATCGATGCCGATGAGCGAGTGACCGGATTCATCGATTGGACAGAGGCAGCGGTGCACGACCCGGCTCAGGATTTCACCGCGCACTATCACACGTTTGGAAAAGCATCACTGGAGCGGGTGCTGGCTCACTATGAGCGTGCCGGGGGATACGTTTCTGCTTGGATGCTGCCTCATATTGAGGCGATTGCAGGAGCAGGCGCGATTCAGGTCGCCTTGTTCGCTATCCGGTCTGGTGAAAGTGACTATGTGGAGATGGCAAAAACGATGCTCATGAACACGGACGCTTAGGAGGTCACGAATGAAGGACCATCGAGATGAACAGGAAAAACAAGTGAACGAGGAACGAAAAAACCATCCTGGAGGCAACGCAGCCGACAGCTTTGATCGCGCTAAAGCAGGCAGTATGCAAGGTATCAGCTGGAAAGCGATGCTCGGTATCATTGCTGTCCTGATCCTGATTTTATTGTTGATTTAACAAAAGGCCGTCCGGTTGCAATAATCGGACGGTCTTCCGCGTATCACCTTGAAGGAGGCGGAGCAGATGAAGAACGTATTTGTGTTTGTGTTTATTATTGTCGGCGGCGGAATCGCGATCCGCTCCATCTACAATTATATCCGCTTCGATGAGTCGGATTGGACACCAGCCATTCTGGCAGCTGCCGTCATCGTTGCTTTCATGCTGCTGAATGACTGGGCTAAAAAGCCGTATGATTGGAATAAGAAGAAAAACAATGAAACGAATTCTTAAGAAGACGAATCTTCATAAAGGAGGCTTTATATGAAGATCATTCGAGACGTCGGGACCGGAGTTGATCTGGAGACGGTGCTTTCAAAGCCGCTCGTCGCTCACCTGGCAACGAGCGCTTCAGAAGGACCGCGGGATTCACCGCTTTGGTTCTTGTGGGAGAAAGAACGACTATGGATTATTGGCACAGCAGGGGATACGTTTCCGAAGCGGGTTCGACAAACGCCGGCCTGTGCAATCGGGATCGTTGATTTTGACGCTTCAAGCGGCACGTTCATCCACATCGGTTTTCGCGGAACGGCTGAAGTGAAGCCGTTTGACACACAGAAAGCGGACAGGCTTTTAGCGAAGTATCTGGGGCCGGAACGAGCAGCATGGGATCCGCGCTTTCAAGCGTTAGGGCAGGAGAATGTACTGATCTGTTTTCAGCCGGAGACCGTCGTCGTACGCGATCAGTCGTATCAACTTCCATCATCTACATAACGTAAAATAGAGTTTAATGATGAGCAGCTTCTACCCAATGGAATGGAGAGGAGTACATGATTTATGAAACATTTCTTGATTCTCGCAAGTTTTCTGATGCTTGCTGCATGCGGACCGCCGACAGAGTTTAATGCTGGCACACTTCTGGAGACAAGAAACACTACGCCACAAACCGCTGATCCGATGGAAGATGTCTTGAATATTGCAGACGATGAGGAGTCACTAAATGAGTTTTGGGAGACATACCGGTTTCCAGGGTCGCCACCTGATGTTGATATGACAGGAAATGACGTGTTATTTATTAAAATAGGAGAGCGCTTGTGAGAAAGAAATTGGGGACATTGTAACGGATGGAGATAGTTTGCTAATCGATATTCTCTATGAAGATGGCGACTGTGATGATCTTTATCGACCTAGATCGTTCGCTGTTGCAGTAGAAAAAGAGATGTTAAATGACTTAGAGCAGGTACAAATCGACGGGCAAACGTTTCAGCTAGAGGAGTAGTTATTTCTCATTTGCCACGTGTTTTGCTTCAAAAAATGGCAACCTAACGAAAGGGTGAACAATATATCAAGAACCATGTGGAACGTCTTTTATCGGAATTCAAACACGAATTTGAAGAAAATCAGCGACTTCCTGTTTTTTCAGCAGCCGATGAGAATATCTTGGATCAGGTGCTTCCCGATGAGGGCGAAATGAATTCGTTTGAGACCCATCTGTCGCCAGTCCTTTCATACGCGTTTATATTCAGTGTTTTTTTACTGCCGCTGGCACTGTTTATGTGGCTGATCTGGCCGCACGTAACGTCATTAACAGGCTTGGGTCTCGCATTGATTGCAATTATTCTGCTGATGGCAGGCGGCTACATCACCTCAATTAAGGGGATCGACCTGTTCACGAGACGAAAAAGAGAAAAGAACAAAGCTAAGTTACTTGATTATATCAATCAGGCAGCTGAGACGAGTAATAGCCAGAGCATAGCAACTGAAATGTCGGAGCCGTTAAAACGAGCGATTGGAAACGATCTAGAGGCAATTAAAGTTTTGTATATGCACTATAGAAGTGATCAGGAACAACTCTGGCGCTTCAGCCTGACAGACGTTCGTCAGTTTGAAAAAAAGACAGATAGAGCTTGGGAGCTGTTTACGAAGGAAAGCTATCAAAAAGAAGATCGGGCTTTTATTCACCGGCTTGCCATGTACTACCGATTAACAGAGGAAAGCGGTGAGGCAAAATTAATTAAATTCGGTGAAACTGGCAGTATGAAGTAAAAGCTGGAATAAACACGTTCACTGCTGAAGCTAGCGAGTCTTATTTTTCATCTATAAGCATGCTGAAGAGCATCGGTTTTGAACGATGCGCGAGTCAGAAAGCAGGAGTAGTTCAATTTCGGTATGATGAGCCGCTTTAACACATCCTGCATCATCTCGTCCTCTTTTGCAGGGTTTTTCTCATGTGCTCGCTTTACACTGGTTACAGAAGGGAGGTCAGCTGATGGATTCGATCAGTCGATTAAATCAAGCGATGACGTTCGTCGAAGAGCATTTGCACGAGGAGCTTGATGAGGAGCGTGTCGCTATGCTTGCGGGCACCACGGTGTATCACTTTAAGCGGATGTTCGCATTTCTGGCAGGTATGCCGTTTTCCGAGTATGTACGCCGGCGCAGGCTTAGTATCGCAGCAAACGAGCTCTACCAGACCGATGCGAAGGTGATTGATATTGCCATTTTGTCAGGGTATCAATCACCGGACGCATTCACGCGGGCTTTTTTACAGATGCACGGCGTTACACCAAGCGAATCCCGCAAAACGGGACGAATGAAAGCATTCCCGAAGCTGACTTTCCAACTGCAGCTTAAAGGAGGACATGATATGGATTACAGAATGACAGAAAAAGAAGCGTTTTATATTAATGGGTTGAAAAAGCGCGTTTCGATTCAGTTTGAAGGCGAGAATGAGGAAATTGCAGAGATGCACAAAGAACTGACGGATTCGATGACACAGGAATTGCTGGAGCACAGTCTGGCAGAGCCGGAAGGAATCATACAGGCTTCCGCTAACTTTTCAGAAGGCAGGATGGAAGAAGCCGGATCACTCGATCAGTATTTAGGGACAGCAGGAAGCAGGCCGCTCGAGGGCTATGCGTCATTGGAAGTAGCGGCAGGAAAATGGGCCGTTTTTACTTCAGTCGGAGCATTTCCAGAGCACCTGCAGCAGACGTGGGGAAGCATTTATGCCGAATGGCTCCCTTCCTCCGGATACGAAGTGCGCGAAGGACCGGAGATACTCGTCGTCACATCAGACGATTTACGATCGGAGCAAGTGGAGTCTCACATTTGGATTCCGATTCGCTGATCAAATCCAGCCACCTCTAGGTAACAGAGGTAGTTTTTCAGCGTGAAACGGGAATGGGAAACGTACTGGAGGCGATGGGATGAAGGTGTTTTTGATCAGCGGTGTTGTCATCGCGGCGGTTGTGCTGTTAACGCTTCTGCCGAACTATTTTCAAAATCCGCTTGCTGAGTTTCGTGATCATGAGCCGGAGGCGATCGTCATCGATCAGTTTGATGAAGACGGAAGCCAGGTGGAGCAGACAGTGAGGCTGGAAGAGGCGGCAGAGATCGAGGAGGTGGCATCTGCTTTTCGGGAGGCAGACTGGACGGAAGCCGACTTTCCCGACGGAATTCCTTTTTATACGTATACGCTGCGCTTTTATGAGGAGGAGCAGATGTTTAACATCGATCTCTTCGACGGCTACATGGAGATCACGTCTATGGAAACAGGAGAGAGCCGGGTATACGAAGCGGAGGATGAGCCGCTTCAGGTGATTGAGCAGTATACCGATGACATGGAACCAATTGGGGAGCTGGACTAAAAAATAGGAAAAAAGATTCCAGTAAAAGATGATACACTGAAAAGAACAGCGAGGCTGATGATCAATACCTGCCTATTGAAAGGGGATTGCTTATGGAACAACGAGCGGCTGGGGTTCTAGGTCCGGTCAGCACTGGAGCGTGTGCAGCATTTGCCCACGCCATCCTGTTTGTCGCACTGATGCTGTTGTTCGGCGGCGCTATTTCAGCAAGCGGCATCGGCATACCTGGGCTGCTGCTTTATGCGGCGGTGACGATCACGGAGAAAACGTTAATCCGTAAAACAGGCAGCCTGCCAGACGGCTTTACCGCCGGTGCCTTTTTTCTTGCCACAATAGCCGCTTTAGCCGTGAGCATCGGAACCGCATTTTTATGACGCTGCGAGTATGTAATCAACTGCTAGGCATAAGCTGGCTCCTTCTGTTCGTAGTGGCATTGCTGACAGGTCAGCGTTCCGTCTGTTAGGACAGCTGCTTTTGTACACGGTGCCGCTTTTATTCCTTTTATTTGGAGTTGCCGAGCTGCGCTCTAGAAAAAGCATGCTCGGGTATCTTTATCTCGGAGCAGCCGCTGCAGGTGGGATGGCGATGCTTGTCTGACACCCGGTTTCCTGATCCGGTCAGGAGCCGGGCTTTTTTCGTCGCTTAGCCGATTCAGATAAGCTTCGCAGCCCGCGGGATCACTCGCTCCAGCGTCAGCTTCGTGATGAGGAGGTTGATAAGCAGGATCGTCAGTGTAAGAAGCAGCAGAAAAAACGTATCTGTAACGGGCAAGACTCGATTCACGACTTGAACCATCGCGAAGCTCAGCACAAGATAAAACGGCACGGCCAGGATCAGATAGCTGAATCGATTCATGGTTTCACCCCTTTCATGCTTGTTGACGGCGCTTCTTCCGAGCTATGAGGCAGAAGCGAATTTCCTCGTTATCAACTTGCAGGTTCGACAACGCTTAAGTCGACGTACGACACAGGACGTTCACTCATCCAGATATGCTTCCAAGTATAGCGAATCAGTTAGGTCTAAACAACCTGACATAACTGCCTCCATTAGCAAGCCTTTTTACCCAATAAAAAGCTTGTCTACCTTCAAAGTTGGTTTTTATTTCTATGGAAAGGGAATGGAAACATATACTTACATACAGGAGGTAACGATGAAAAACTCACTTACTTTCAGCTCTGTGATTCTCCTCTTTTTTGCTGCAGGCTGTTCGGATAACCCGGAGGAGGACATGCAGGCGCTCGGGGAGGAATATGGCATCGATCTCTCCACCGGTTCGCAGCAGCAAACCGGGATCGGTGATACGGATGAGATAGATCGTGACCAGGCGGACATGCTGTTTCAGTACATAAGCAGCTCGTTGGAAGAAGGATCTCCTTACGAAGGCGATGTCCCGATTGAATCCGAGCTGACCGAACCGGCAGAGCCTTATAACGCAGGCGGGACGCATCTGGCGCAAAACGCTGACTACGCTGAGGAGGACGATGAGTTTGCTGCGTTCAGCCGTAACGTTTCGTTTGACTACCAGCTGCAGGAAGATACTGAAACGATCACCCCGGACACGATCTATATCGAAGACATGGAAGCGGAACTGTCAGGCACCCTTCCTGGCGCATCCTGGGATGATCACTTTGTGAGCGCTGACTTCGATGCAGACACCGGTGAACTCATCTTTTACACCGAGGGAAGTTGGAATATTCATTTCGTGTACGAAGGGGAAGAAATGTATGCGGAAGTTCCGGATACCTGGTTTGTTCACTATGAGGCAGATGCTATTCTGGATCAGTTTTCGAGTCTTCCGTAACAGTCGCTTCGCCATGCATATCAGCAAAACAAGCTGAAAGCGGAAAACCGCACGTTGATTTGAAGATTTGCAGTGCTGCTGTCATGCACAAAACAATCGGATGATAATGGAAATAAAACGTTTTTTTCTAATAAAAGGGAAATCAATTAGTATACTTACTTTTTGGAGGTTACGAATGAAAAAATCACTGGCTCTCTCCGTAACGGCTGTCTTGTTTTTAGCAGCCTGCGGCAACGATGAAAATGCAAATGAGGCAAACGAACCGAACGAAACAAACGAAGCAAATACGGAAGCAGATGAAGAGGCAAATGAAGAGGAGAATAACGCCGATCCGGAGGAAGCAGAAGGTGACGAAGAAGCTGCAGAAGTCATTGCAGCTGCCGCCGAGCTGTATGAAGGAATGGAGAGCCTGTATCGGGAATCGGTGTCTGATGAGCAGGATGACGGTGAGTCCGACATGGAATGGACGTTTATCGAGGACGGGGATGTGTATACCCGCACAGAATCTGATATCCCAACAGAGAATGGAACCGTAAGAAGCATTCAGTTCACTGATTTAGAGGATCCGGACTACATGTTTTTTTATATTGAAGGAGATGAAGAAGCGATCCGGTATGAAGTCGATCATCCGCCGATCGAGGACGAAGTTTGGTTCCGGATAGAAGCAGGCCAGTTTGAAAACATGCTGGAAGAAGCAGAGCTGACGCACGCCGGAGAAAAAGAAGTGGAATCATGGCAGACAGACCAGATTGACATTGAAGAAGCGCTTGTAAATACGACACGATGGTTCGACCAGGACTCCGGCTTTGAAGTCCGCATGGAAGCAGATGACGAACTGGAAGCGGAATTAGAGGATGAAGAAGGTGAGGAGACGTCAGAGGAGATCGATGTCGACACGTCCTACACCGTCATCGACTTTGAAATAGATCCTGACATGGATGAAAGCCTGTTCGAGCTTGACGACATGGACTATGAGGAAGGCGAGATGGAAGATATGACGGAACGCCTTACCGATGCAGCTGAAGAATAGTAAAAGCATTTTATTGGGAGAGGCGCTGCCTGCTGCGAAATCGTCCATTTTTATTGAATGAATGAGGCCCTTCCGGAGAAGAAGCTGTAAACGTCACGCTATTGGAAGGAGCGCAGTTCCATGAAATTTTTGATTTATCTGATCATCTGCATCATCGTGATCATCGCAGTTAATCTTGTCGTTACACTGGCAGGAATTGAAAACAGCATCATAGAATATACGATCCGAGCGTTTACGATCGTTGGTTTGTTTACATTTATACGTTACAGATACTTAAAGTAAACATTCAGCATAATCAAAGAGCCCGTGCAGCGTGTCTGCCGGGCTCTTTGAGTTGATTTACCACTCGAAGAAAAACTTCAGTGACATCGTGAGCGCGGAGTAGAGGATGACGGCAAGGCCAAAGGTGGGAAAGTGAATATGCTTCTCGCCTGGCAGTTCATGCTTAAAGACGGTGAAGATCATTGCCCCGGCTACGAAAGCAAAAATAATTGACTTAAACAGCGGCCGGAAATCGGTCGTTAGCGCCAGAACCCAGCCGGCGACGATGCCGACAGCGAGCACATAGCGTCCGTACTTATTGTACTCTTCCGGAAACTCGCGCCACATGTCCTGCGCAACGGCGATAAAATGCAGCCCGATCGCGAAGCAGTAAAAAATCGCCTGAATGCCGGATACTTCAAAGGAAAGCACCGTATAGGAAACGAGCGCATTATATAACGCGTAAAACGTGATCGCCGACCAGAACGAGGACGTATGCGAAACGTAATTTTGCCTGATTATGATCTGAATGCCGAGAAACACGACGACGCCGATCAGCCCGATAAAGTAAATCTCCGACTCCATCGTCAGACGCCTGTAAGGTTCTTCGATCGCTGCCTGCTCCTGGTGAAGCGTCGGCAGGAGGTAAATAAAAATGTACGATACCGCAAGTCCGCCCGAGAACGAGAACCATTTCATCCGCTTGATTCGTTCGGAAGGCAGAAGCACGTTTGCGAGAAAGTGAATGCCAATAAACACAATGCCGACAAAGAACGGAATAAAAGACATCGCTTCAGCCTCCATTCAAATTTGGAATAAATGGCGGGAACCGGAAAATGATATACATAAAGAGTACATTTTGAACGGAAATAAAGCGAGTAAAATGGTTTTTGTTAGTTGCCAGAACCTTTACATGTAAAGGTTTTGGTGTTAGTCTCTAAAGTGGACGATGATAGGCGTGACAGGTAGACTCAAAGGTAACGCACGATCACGGAGTTCAAAATCTGGGAAGGACGTGAATAGATTGAGCTATCATGTATCGCCAGAATA
>NZ_JAATHJ010000048.1 GCF_012034335.1 Alkalicoccus luteus
ACGTGCCGGACCTTCAGGTATTCCTTGAAGAGGTGATCACCTCGGCCGGCGAGCAGGGCATTGAGGAGCTCGTGATTGAACAGGCGGATGAGCCGAGCGGCTGGGTAAACGTCATGATCGCGATCATCCCGTTCGTTATCATCTTCATTCTCTTCTTCTTCCTTCTGAGCCAGGCTCAGGGCGGCGGAGGAAAAGTGATGAACTTCGGCAAGAGTAAAGCGAAGCTCGTCAGCGAAGATAAGAAAAAAGCCCGCTTTAAAGATGTGGCAGGCGCAGATGAAGAAAAGCAGGAGCTTGAAGAAGTAGTTGACTTCCTGAAGGATCCCCGCAAATTCGCGGAGATCGGCGCACGTATTCCAAAAGGGGTGCTGCTCGTAGGTCCTCCTGGTACTGGTAAAACGCTGATTGCCCGTGCAGTAGCCGGGGAAGCAGGCGTACCGTTCTTCTCCATCAGCGGTTCGGACTTTGTGGAAATGTTCGTCGGGGTCGGTGCATCCCGCGTACGCGACCTGTTCGAAAACGCGAAGAAAAACTCACCGTGTATCATCTTTATTGATGAGATTGACGCAGTCGGACGACGCCGCGGCGCCGGTCTAGGCGGCGGACACGATGAGCGGGAGCAGACGCTTAACCAGCTGCTTGTTGAAATGGACGGCTTTGGTGTCAATGAAGGAATCATCCTTATTGCCGCAACAAACCGTGCTGATATTCTGGACCCTGCACTTCTTCGTCCAGGCCGTTTCGACCGTCAGATTACGGTCGGCCGTCCGGATGTTAAAGGCCGGGAAGCGGTGCTTCAGGTTCACGCGAAGAACAAGCCGCTTGACGACACAGTCGATCTGAAGGCGATCGCCCAGCGCACGCCTGGCTTCTCAGGAGCGGACCTGGAGAACCTGCTGAACGAAGCAGCACTTGTTGCTGCCCGTTCGGATCTCAAAAAGATAGACATGGCTTCCATTGATGAAGCGATTGACCGTACGATCGCAGGACCGTCGAAGAAGAGCCGCGTTATCTCTGAAAAGGAACGCAATATCGTTGCTCACCACGAAGCCGGTCATACCGTCGTCGGGGTGAAGCTCGAGAATGCCGATATCGTGCACAAGGTAACGATTGTACCTCGTGGACAGGCAGGCGGCTATGCAATGATGCTTCCGAAAGAAGACCGCTACTTCATGACGAAGCCGGAGCTGATTGACAAGATCATCGGCCTCCTCGGCGGACGGGTTGCAGAGGAAATCATGTTTAATGAAGTGAGCACGGGCGCTCACAATGACTTCCAGCGTGCTACCGGCATTGCCCGCAAGATGGTCATGGAATACGGCATGAGTGAAAAGCTCGGGCCGATGCAGTTCGGCAGCTCGCAGGGTGAAGTATTCCTGGGACGCGACATCAACAATGAACAGAACTACAGTGATGCGATTGCACACGAGATCGACATGGAAGTACAGGCGATTCTCAAAGGTGCCTATGCACGCTGTAAGCAGATTCTGACGGAAAATAAGCACAGCCTGGAGCTTGTGGCAGAGACGCTGCTCGAGTATGAAACGCTCGATGCGCAGCAGATCGAATCCCTCGTAAACGAAGGCAAGCTTCCGGAAGGACATCATGCTACGAACCGTAACGGCGAAGAGACAGAAGAAGCCGGAACGGACGAAGCGGAAACACCTTCTGCGGATACGAAGGAAACCGAGCATCAGGAACAGACGGACGAACCATCTGAAGATGATCGCCGTAAAGAAGATTAGTATGAGCGGGGAGGGCTTCCCGTGCCTGATGGGCACGGAAGCGCTCCTCTTTTTTGCACGGGAAGGGGCAGATCGATGAATATTGTGGCGGATGCAGGGAATACGGTTATTACTGTCGGTATATTCGAACAAGAGGATTTGCTCGCCAGCTGGGAGTGGAAAACGGACCGCGGACGGACGGCTGATGAATATGGCGTCATGCTTCATCAGATGATGAGCTTTTACAGCATTCCGTCTGATGAGATCGAAGGGGCGCTTATCTGCTCCGTGGTTCCGGATATGGACAGCCTTTTGCAGCAGATGCTGGAGCAGTACGTGCAGGTCCCGGTTCATTTCGTCGGTCCAGGTGTAAAAACAGGTCTGAACATTTTGTATGAGAATCCGCGGGAGGTCGGTGCTGACCGCATTACAAACGCCGTAGCAGGCAAAGCGCTTTACGGAGCCCCGCTGATTATTGTAGACTTCGGTACAGCCGTAACATTCTGCTACCTGGATGAGGAAGGCCGCTACCTCGGCGGCGCGATTATGCCGGGCCTCGATCTGGCAATGGAGGCGCTGGCAGAAAAAGCATCGCGGCTGCCGAAGGTGAGGGCCGAAGCAAGTCCCCGCGTCATCGGACGAAGCACCGCAGAGGCACTTCAATCCGGCTACCGTTACGGCGGACTCGGAGCAGTGGAAGGCATCATCAGCCGCATCCGCCGGGAATCCGGCACGAATGCAGCCGTGGTGGCAGCCGGTCCTCCGGCAGACTGGGCGGCGGCCGAGAGCAGGCTGATCGATCAGGCTGACCCGCTCTTAACGCTCAAAGGCCTGCAGTTTATTTATGAAAAAAACAGCGGCTTATTCCGCTAAGGAGGAACCAGAAACATGAACAAGGATTATCTCGTAAAGGCACTCGCCTATGACGATAAAGTACGAATTTATGCTATGCGGTCAACCGACATGGTAAAGGAAGCAGCGCGGCGTCACAAAACGTGGCGCACTGTAACAGCTGCACTTGGACGTGCGATTACAGCAGGGACGATGATGGGAGCGATGCTCAAAGGGGATGAAAAGCTGACGATTAAAATCGAAGGCAGCGGTCCTGCAAGTCCGATCATCATCGATGCAACAGCTGCAGGTACGGCGCGCGGCTATGTGTCAAACAGCTTTGTTGATCCGGAGCGGCACAGCAGCGGCAAGCTGAATGTAGCAGGTGCGGTCGGAACTGAAGGCAACCTTTCTGTCGTGAAGGATCTCGGCATGCGTGACCATTTCACCGGCAGCGTTCCGCTCGTATCCGGAGAGCTCGGCGAAGACTTCACATACTATTTCGCAACGTCTGAGCAGACCCCGTCCTCTGTCGGACTCGGTGTCGTCATCGGCTCCGAAGATGTCGTAGAAGGTGCAGGCGGATTTATTCTGCAGATCATGCCGGGTGCGACAGACGAGATTCTCGATGAAGTAGAAGCAAGGCTGCAGACACTCCCCCCGGTATCGACGATGATTAAGCGCGGCGACACGCCGGAGCAGATCGTAGAACAGCTGACAGGCGGAAGCTACCGCATCCTGGAAACGCAGGATACGCGTTTTGAGTGCACGTGCTCCAAGGAGCGGATTTCAACGGCGCTGCACAGCATTGACGAGAATGAATTGAAGGCGATGATCCATGAAGACGAAGGTGCAGAAACGACGTGCCATTTCTGTAACGAGCAGTATCTCTTCTCCAAGGAGGAGCTGGAGGACATTTTGTTTGCCCGCCAGGAAAAATAAACTTCAGTTGCTTTTCCAGAAATCGTCTGCTAAACTAACTGTGTAAACCTATTAAATTAGTCAGGATTAAAAAGGAGGCAGTACCATGGTGAAAGTCGTAAACAATATTACGGAGCTGATTGGAGATACACCACTTGTAAAACTGCAGCGCATGACCGGGGAACAGGACGCAGATGTCTATTTGAAGCTGGAGTTTATGAATCCAGGCAGCAGTGTGAAAGACCGTATTGCGATTTCCATGCTGAACGCCGCAGAGGAGCAGGGAAACCTGAAGCCTGGCGATACGATCATTGAACCGACAAGCGGAAACACCGGCATCGGTCTTGCAATGGTAGCCGCAGCTAAAGGCTATAAAAGCGTGCTCGTCATGCCGGATACGATGAGCATGGAGCGGCGTAATCTACTGCGTGCGTATGGAGCTGACCTCGTTTTAACACCTGGTGCAAAAGGAATGAAGGGTGCCATTGCCAAAGCAATCGAGCTGCAGAAAGAGCACGGCTACTTTATGCCGCAGCAGTTTGAGAACGAAGCGAATCCGAAAATCCACCGGGAAACGACGGGCAAAGAGCTGCTTGAGCAGGTTGGCGATCAGCTGGACGCGTTTATTTCCGGAATCGGAACCGGCGGAACGATCACCGGTGCCGGCGAAGTGCTGAAAGAAAAATTTCCGGATCTGAACATCATCGCCCTGGAGCCTGAAGATTCACCGGTGCTTTCCGGAGGCGGACCGGGTCCGCATAAAATTCAGGGAATCGGAGCCGGCTTCGTACCGGACATTCTGAATACAGATATTTTTGACGAAGTGATGCAGGTATCGACCGATCAGGCCTATGAATATGCCCGCCGCGCTGCGCGCGAAGAAGGCATTCTCGGCGGCGTATCATCAGGAGCTGCTATTTATGCAGCGCTGGAGACGGCTAAAAAGCTCGGTAAAGGGAAAAAGGTCGTCGCTGTCATTCCAAGTAACGGTGAGCGTTACTTGAGCACGCCTCTTTATCAGTTTGAAGAGCAGGAAACAACAAGCAATTAAATGCGTGCTACACGCACCAAAAAGCTGCGCCGGGATTTTTTCCGGTCGCAGCTTTTTTATCATCGATTAAGGGCGTATCGTTGTCGGAAAAGCGTTTTGCGGCTCGCTATCCGACAACGGCATTCTCTCTATAGGGAAGAGCAGGAAGATCGCAGCAGAACGAAACAGGCTCCTTATTCATCCGTAAGCTGCCGAAATGGAAGGACACCGCTGACGAGGTGAAGCTCCAGCGTATCTGCGGCTCCTGAAAACGAACGTCCGCAGGTACAGTACGCGTATGTGCAGTCAGGACGCTTCATGCTTTTGAGTCTCAGCTGCATCAATAGGCAATGATTGCAGGATAGAAGGCTCACCCGTATAATGATGGGAGAAAATGAAACGGCCCTGCAGCGGCCGGAGGTGACGCAATGATACAATTTATGGATGTTCAGGGCCGTTCGGTTCCAACCGCGGCAGACCGCGAGCCCTGGTTTGAAACGTATAAAAAACTGAGCCGCAGGAGCACGAATCATCTGCTGCTTGAAAGCGGACGAGGCGGAAGGTTCTCGTTTATGGGACTGAACCCGGTCTCGATTCTTCAAGGCAAAAACGGCAGGCTGACTGTAACTGAAGGCGGAGAGGAAACGGTGCTGAACGGACCGATTCTGGAAAGCCTCCGCAGCTGGCTCCGGAGCTATACAGCACCAAAACGCCGTGATCTTCCTGATTTTCAAGGGGGAATTGCCGGGCAGTTCAGCTATGATTTGATCCGGGAGATCGAATCGCTCCCGAACGAGGCGGCGGATGATCTGGCGACAGACGATGTGCTGCTGCTCGCTTTTCAGGAGCTGTACGTCATTGATCATCAAGAGGAAAAGCGCTGGTGCATCGCCGTCGGTGCCGCAGAGGAGCTTGATCAGAAGCTCACGCAGATGGAAGCAGAGTGGCAGAAGGCAGCGTCTGAGCGGTTTGACGGCTGGCGCGACGCAGCGCCTGCATCTGATGACGTACATCGTTCCATGGACGAAGCCCGCTTTGCCGAAGCTGTGACAAAAACGAAAGATTACATTGCAGCTGGTGATGTGTTTCAGGTCAATTTATCGGTCCGTGAAACAAGAAAGCAGACAACGGAGCCGCTTCATATATACGAGCATCTGCGCAGCATGAATCCGTCGCCCTACATGGGTTTTTTGCAGACAGAAGAGCTTACGTACGTCAGTGCCTCGCCGGAGCTGCTTGTAAAAATAAAGGACGATGAAGTGAGCACGAGGCCGATTGCCGGAACCCGCTCGCGCGGACGGGATGATGCAGAGGACCGCCGGCTTGCTGAGACGCTGCTTGCCAACGAAAAAGAACGTGCAGAGCATATTATGCTCGTCGATCTGGAGCGGAACGACCTCGGCCGCGTCAGTGAATACGGCACAGTGGAAGTAAATGAGCTGATGGTGATTGAAAAATACTCCCACGTACAGCACATTGTCTCGAACGTGCGGGGTACGAAACGTGCAGACTGCGATGCGCTGGACGTCATCGCGGCCACCTTTCCGGGAGGCACGATCACCGGTGCTCCGAAAATACGGACGATGGAGATCATTGAAGAGCTGGAGCCGGTCCGTCGCGGCGCCTATACCGGTGCCATGGGCTGGATCGGCTGGAACGGAGACATGGAGCTTAACATTACGATCCGCACGATGATTGTGAAAGACGGTCAGCTGCACGTGCAGGCCGGAGCCGGAATTGTCATCGATTCCGAGCCGCGGGCTGAATACAGGGAGTCACTGAAAAAAGCGGCCGCCCTATGGCGGGCGCTGGAAATGAGCGAAGCAGAGGCAGAAGAGCAGAGGAGGATTTCAAAATGATTTTAATGATTGATAACTATGATTCCTTTACCTATAACCTGGTTCAGTATCTCGGTGAAATGGGACAGGAGCTTGTCGTCAGACGCAACGATCAGGTTACAATGGAGGACATTCGCGAGCTGAATCCGGATTATCTGATGATTTCACCGGGACCATGTTCACCGGATGAAGCCGGTGTTTCCATGGAGGCGATCCGCACGTTTGCAGGACAGATCCCGATTTTCGGCGTCTGCCTCGGTCATCAGGCGATGGCCCAGGTGTTTGGAGGAGACGTTGTGCGGGCAGAGCGGCTCATGCACGGAAAAACGTCCGAGGTCTATCATGACGGAAAAAGCGTGTTTCAGGGACTTCCGGATCCATTCGTTGCCACTCGCTATCATTCACTGATTGTAAAGCGCGAAACGCTGCCGGACTGCTTTGACATAACGGCAGAAACCGCCGAAAAGGAAATTATGGGTATCCGTCATAAGGAGCTCCCGGTAGAAGGGGTTCAGTTCCATCCGGAATCCATTATGACTGATACAGGTAAAATCATGCTCCGCAACTTTCTTGATACGTACAAGGAGTTTGAACCGGCATGTACCTCTACGTAAACGGAACGATTCAGGACGATAAAGAGATCCGCATTTCCCCGTATGAGCACGGGTTTCTCTACGGGGCGGGTCTCTTTGAGACGTTTCGGACGTATGAAGGGCGCCCTTTTCTGCTGACCGATCACGTCCATCGCCTGCAGGAGGGCGCTGCGGAGCTGGAGCTCGAGCTTCCTGAAACGCTGGAGCGAGACATCCGGGGGGCGATTCCGCAGCTGCTGGAACGAAACGGGCTGACAGACGGCTATTTCCGGCTGAATGTGTCAGCGGGGGCTGAGGGAGTCGGACTGCCTCAGGAACCGTACCGCTGTCCGCTCGTCATCCTGTACGTCAAACCGCTTCCGGAGTCATTTGCAGAAGAGAAGGAAGCTGTTACGCTGCAGCTGCGGCGCAGCAGTCCAGAAGGCGAAATTCGCCGTAAATCGCATCATTACTGGAATAATATTCTCGCAAAACGGGAAGTGGGTAAGCACGCTGCGGAAGGGATATTTCTGGACGCAGCCGGTGCTGTATCAGAAAGTATTACGTCCAACCTTTTTTTCACGGATGGTCATACGCTTTATACACCTGATCCGTCTACCGGCTGCCTGCCGGGAGTGACGGCAGGATTTATCGGACATGCTGCCCGCGCACTTGGCATGCGAGTGGAGCAGGGAAGATACCCGCTTCAGCAGGCGCTCCGTGCCGAAGAAGCTTTTTTAACGAATTCCATTCAGGAAATCGTGCCGCTCAAGCGCTGGGACGATACGATTTTTCCCGGAAAGCGCGGACCGGTGGCACGCAGCCTGCAGCGTGTGTACGAGCAGGCAGCAGAGAAGACGAAACAGCAGGAAGAACAGGGTGATAAAGGATGAAGCAGATAAAGTGGAAAACGCATGAACTGAACTTTGCGGATAAAACGTACGTCATGGGCATTTTAAACGCGACGCCGGATTCTTTTTCGGACGGGGGGCGCTACGAAACCGTAGAGCGGGCTGTTCGTCACGCCCGCGAAATGACGGCAGACGGAGCCGATATTATTGATGTCGGAGGCGAATCGACCCGTCCTGGCGCTGTGAAGATAGCGCAGGAAGAAGAAATCAGCCGGGTCGTCCCGGTTATTGAAGCGATCACTCAGACGGTCGATGCACCAATCTCGATAGATACGTATAAGGCAGCTACAGCAGAAGCTGCGCTTGAAGCGGGTGCGTCGATCATCAATGACGTCTGGGGTGCAAAAGCAGATCCTGCCATGGCGGAAACAGCAGCTGCAGCAGATGTGCCAATCGTACTGATGCATAACCGTCCGGAGCCGGTGTATATCAACCTGATTGCTGATATGAAGCGGGATTTATCCGAATCGATTGAGCGCTGCCTTCGTGCCGGCGTAAAAGAGAACCGGATTATTCTTGATCCGGGAATCGGTTTTGCCAAAAGCTACGAAGACAACCTGCTCGTGATGCGACGCCTTAGTGAATTCAATGAGCTTGGCTATCCGCTGCTGCTTGGCACGTCCCGAAAATCACTCATCGCTAAAACCCTCGATCTGCCTGTTGAAGAGCGAATGGAAGGGACCGGTGCTACAGTCTGCCGCGGGATTGATCAGGGCTGCAGCATCGTTCGTGTCCACGACGTGAAAGAAATCAGCCGTATGACACGGATGATGGATGCAATGCTAGGAAAAGGACGGCACCCACTTACGACTATTGGAGGCGTATAAGGATGGATAAGGTCTATGTAGAGGGAATGCGATTTTACGGCTACCACGGAGCGTTTAAAGAAGAGAACGAGCTCGGCCAGCGCTTTTACTGCGACATTATCATGGAACTGGACGCGGAAAAGCCGGGAACAACCGATGATCTCGATGACACAGTGAACTATGCACTTGTCTACGAATCTGCTAAAGAAGTACTCGAAGGAGAACCGGTAAAGCTCGTGGAAACGTTGACGCGCAAGGTCGCCTCGCTTATATTAGGCCGCTTTGACATCGTCCATGCCGTGACGGTGAAGGTGACAAAGCCGGACCCGCCGATTCCGGGACACTACGATTCTGTGGCCGTTGAGATTCGACGCGAGCGGGGATTTGACGGAACGTGAAGGCCTACATCAGCCTCGGTGCGAACATAGGCGACCGCTTCAGCCAGCTGGAAGACGCTGTCCGTATGCTCCAAAGTCTGGGGGATACGGATGTAACGAACCACTCCTCTTACTATGAAACAAAGCCCGTCGGCGTGACAGACCAGCCTGATTTTCTAAATGCGGTGGTGGAGATTGAAACGAATCTCGCCCCGCTTGACCTGCTGGAGCAGACGCAGGCGATTGAACAGGAGCTGGGACGCATCCGCACGAAAAAGTGGGGACCGCGGACAATAGACCTTGACATTTTACTCTATGAAGACGAAAATATAGAGTTGGAATCGCTGATTATCCCGCACCCGCGCATGCTCGAGCGAGGATTCGTCATGCTTCCGCTTGCAGAGGTTGCACCGGAGCTGCAGCTGGAGGACGGACGTACTGCTGCAGAAGCAGCCCGTGCCTTTGCCGGGGACAGCGGTATTGTCAAAGCTGAAAAGTCGCGTTGAATGAGGGACACCGGAGTGCTTCTCCGGTTTGACATAGAAGAGGTGGAGAATATGCTGAAAATCGGCGATATTGAAATGAATAACCCTGTCGTGCTTGCGCCTATGGCAGGCGTGTGCAATCCGGCATTCCGTTTAATCGCCAAAGAATTCGGAACAGGGCTCGTCTGTGCAGAGATGGTCAGTGACAAAGCGATCCTCCGTGAAAATAAGCGGTCTCTGAAAATGCTTTACGTAGACGAGCGTGAAAAGCCGCTCAGCCTGCAGATTTTCGGCGGTACGAAAGAAACACTTACAGAGGCCGTCAAAGTCGTAGATAAGCAGACAAACGCAGACATCATCGACATCAACATGGGCTGTCCGGTCCCTAAGATTACGTCCTGTGATGCAGGTGCCAAATGGCTTCTGAATCCGGATAAAATTTATGACATGGTGCAGGCTGCTGTGAACGCAGCAGATAAGCCGGTCACCGTAAAAATGAGAACGGGTTGGGACGACGACCACGTCTATGCTGTGGAAAACGCAAAGGCTGTTGAGGCGGCAGGCGGTAAAGCAGTGGCGATACATGGACGTACCCGCTATCAGATGTATGAAGGAAAAGCAGACTGGGACATCATTAAGCAGGTAAAAGAGTCGGTCAATATCCCGGTTATCGGCAACGGGGATATTGAAACGCCGGAAGATGCCAGGCGGATGATGGAGTTTTCAGGAGTAGAAGGCGTGATGATCGGCCGCGCTGCGCTTGGGAACCCGTGGATGCTGTATCGTACCGTCCGCTATCTGGAATCAGGTGAAAACGTACCGGAGCCGACCCCGCATGAAAAGATGGAAGTCTGCATTTTGCATATGGACCGCCTGATTGATTTAAAAGGCGAAGCAGTTGCCGTCCGAGAGATGCGCAAACATGCTTCCTGGTACATTAAAGGCTTAAAAGGATCAGCAACCCTCCGTAATGAAATTAATCAGATGACGACACGCGACGGCATGGCCGACGTGTTGCTCACCATCGGCGGTAAGCTTGAAGAAAAGCGGCCTCGTGCAGCAGGACGCTGAGCCCGCCGCTTTCTGTTTTTTATCATTATTGACAACTGCCGGTAGATGCTGTCGGCAGTTTTCTATGTATCCACTACTACTTAACTATTCAGGAGTTGATGAACGTGAGTCAGGAATTTGAAGGTTCCGATCAAATGCAGGTCCGCCGCGAGAAGCTGGAGCAGATGCAGCAGAGCGGCATGGATCCTTTCGGCAGTAAATATGAACGAACGCACGATGCGTCCGCCATTTTAGAGCAGTACGAAGAAATGACGAAAGAAGCGCTGGCAGAAGAAGAGGTGCCTGTCTCGATTGCCGGCCGGATGATGACAAAGCGCGGCAAAGGAAAAGCCGGTTTTGCCCATATTCAAGACTTAAGTGGCCAGATTCAGATATACGTACGAAAAGACAGCGTCGGCGAGGACCAGTATGAACAGTTTACCAAATCAGACATCGGTGACATGTTCGGTGTTCAGGGCGTTATCTTCAAAACGAAAGTAGGGGAGCTTTCTGTAAAAGCAGAAGAGCTTACGTTTCTCTCAAAATCCCTGCGTCCGCTGCCGGATAAGTATCACGGGCTTAAAGACGTGGAACAGCGCTACCGCCAGCGTTACCTCGATCTGATTGTAAACCCGGAGGTGCGCGACACATTCGTAACCCGCAGCCGGATTCTGCAGTCCATGCGCCGCTATCTCGATGACCGGGGGTACCTCGAGGTGGAAACACCGATGATGCACTCGATTCCGGGCGGTGCCACGGCACGTCCGTTTGTCACACATCACAATGCGCTCGATATGACGCTCTATATGCGCATCGCAATTGAACTTCACTTGAAGCGGCTGATTGTCGGCGGCATGGAAAAGGTGTATGAAATTGGGCGTGTCTTCCGTAATGAAGGGATTTCCACCCGCCACAATCCGGAATTTACGATGATCGAGCTGTATGAAGCTTATGCGGATTATGAAGACATAATGAACCTGACAGAAGAACTTGTCGCACACATTTCCCGCGAGGTGCTCGGCAGCACAAAAGTTGTGTATGATGAAACAGAGATAGATCTGGAGCCCCGCTGGAAGCGGGTGCACATGGTCGATGCTGTAAAGGAGCATACTGGAGTGAACTTCTGGCAGGAGATGAGCGATGAGGAAGCGAGGGCTCTTGCAAAGGAGCACGGGGTACCCGTGAAAGATACAATGAAGTTCGGTCACGTCGTGAATGAATTCTTCGAACACTTTATTGAAGAAAAATTGATCCAGCCGACGTTTGTCTACGGACATCCGCTTGATATCTCTCCGCTTGCGAAAAAGAACGCAGACGACCCGCGCTTTACAGACCGGTTCGAGCTGTTTATCGTCGGACGTGAGCACGCCAACGCCTTTACCGAGCTGAACGACCCGATCGATCAGCGCAGCCGCTTTGAAGCGCAGCTGGAAGAGCGGGAGCAGGGGGACGATGAAGCGCACATGATGGACGAAGACTTCGTCGAGTCGCTCGAATACGGCATGCCTCCAACAGGAGGGCTCGGCATCGGGATCGACCGCCTGGTTATGCTGCTGACAAATTCCCAGTCGATCCGTGACGTGCTGCTATTTCCGCAGATGCGTCCGCAGGATGATCACGAGTAATAGAAGAGGTGGCTTTAGAGGCTGTGACGGCAGCCTCTTTCACACCATCTGTCAGTGTGAACAAACACCTTTTAAAAAAGTAGTATCTTTTTTGCAATTATCTCTTGTCAGACGGAAAAGAATCGTGATATATTATTATTCGTCGCTGCAGGACAGCGCAGCCGCAACGAACAGCTGAAAACTTCTTAATAAAAAGTTGTTGACGCAAAATGTTCAGCGTGCTATATTAATAAAGTCGCCAAAACGAGCGGCGTCAAGCAACACGGCCCTTTGAAAACTAAACAAAAGACGAGAAGAAGGAAAGAGAATGAATCATTCTCTGTCAATTTTTGAAATACAGGAATCTTTA
>NZ_JAATHJ010000049.1 GCF_012034335.1 Alkalicoccus luteus
GGTGGTGTTGGTTTTGTCGCTTACACACAGGTTCGGCGATTTTTTTCTGTTTCCTTCTATAAATTTTTTCTACACATAAAAAAGGGGCTGTCCCGTCGATAATATCGACTTATGGGACAGCCCCTTCCAGAGTGTGGATAAAGTCATATTAGGTAAATAACGTTGCATCTGCCTGTATCTGCGGACAATCGCTTTCCGGAGGGAACGGGCTCGGCTTTCGCCTCGTTCTGATCCTCCCGGAGTCGAAGCCCTTCGATGTAGGCAGCTGGCAGTGCGTGTCACGTACCTGGTTAGGATTGCACGATCGGCTTCCATACAGATAAACCTTCCCGGTGAGACGTTTCAATATTGAATAGAGGTGCCAGTCTCATCGGATTCATGATAAAATTAAAAAAAGCCGTCGCATCTGCCTATCGTGACATTGTTCTCTAAGAATCAGAGTCGTTTCCACGATGTGGCCGGTGTGGCCGTGGAATCAACGCAGCCTGAAAACCAGTGCCGTTCAGATCTGCGAACGACATCAAGGCATACAGGGCTCACCCTGAGAAATAGCTGAAGGCCTGCCCACGGCAGGCTCGGTAAGCAGATGGGAAATACAACCAACCGACTAAACATGTAAGTTGAAAGACTTTTTCAACAGCCTTCTATGCTTACGTCGCATGCCCTGCTTCAATCAACGTTTTATATTCGCTGAATCCTTCCTTTTCCAATTCATCGAACGGGATAAAACGCAGAGAAGCTGAATTGATGCAGTAGCGCAGCCCTCCCGGCGGAGGTCCATCCGGGAACACGTGCCCGAGATGGGAATCAGCTCCGGCACTCCTTACTTCCGTTCTGACCATGAAATGCGTCGTGTCCGTTTTCTCCAGAACTGCATCTTCACGCACCGGCTTTGTAAAGCTCGGCCATCCGCACGTAGAGTGAAACTTGTCCGTTGATAAAAATAATGGCTCGCCGGATACGATGTCTACATAAAGTCCATCCTCAAAAAAATCCCAGAGTTCATTTTGAAACGGCGGTTCGGTACCGTCCTGCTGTGTTACTTTGTATTGCATGTCCGTTAATTCCTGCTTTAAATCTCGTTTCATGCCCGATCCCTCCAGTGTTTCAGCTGAAAGTCCTGTCTTCCGCTGCCCTTCTTATACATTTTATAATGAAGCGGATGCTTGCGGTAGTATTGCTGATGGTACGCCTCAGCTTCGTAAAACGGCTCCGCAGGGCGGATAGATGTAACGACAGGCTTTGAAAACATGCCGCTTTCGTTCAGCTTGCGCTTTGATTCTTCTGCCAGCTGCTTCTGCTCGTCGTCATGATAAAAAATAGCGGTTGTATACGATTCACCGCGGTCATGGAACTGACCTCCGGGATCTGTCGGGTCAATCTGCTGCCAGAACAGCTCCAGCAGCCTTTCATAAGAAAAGACGTCAGGATTATACGTAATTTCAACCGCTTCAAGGTGCCCGGTAGTCTCTGAGCAGACTTCTTCATACGTTGGATTTGCTGTCGTGCCTCCCGAATATCCGGAGACTACTTTTTCTATTCCCGGCTGTGTTTCAAATGGTTCTACCATACACCAGAAACAGCCTCCGGCAAATGTAGCTTTCTTCTCCATATACCCCGCCTCCTTTGCTCAATCCTATCATGATGACAGCTGCAAGGCATGTAATCCGTGCTGAGCCCTTAAATAATATTATGACGTCTCAGAGCGCTGTAAAAGTGGAGCCATCCTTCTCCGCGTCTAGCTTAGGCATCCATAAAAAGCAGCTGCCTTAAACAGGCAGCCGCAGCTTTCATGTAGACTGAAGCATGTACGCTTCTGCATTTCTCCAGCAAATGTTTTCTGCTGTTTCTCTGCCAAATTCCTGTTCCAGCAGTTTCGTGAGCAGCTGTTGACAGGAGGCGTTTTCCAATCCGTCCGGGTATTCCGTTAAGCCGTCAAAATCAGAGCCTAGTGCCAGACATTTTGCTCCGCCGATTTCAAGCATATGATCCACATGCCTTAACAGCCTTTCTGTACCGCCTCCAATAAACTCGGGGCTGTAAACAACTCCGCACAAGCCTTGTCGGTCAAACAACGCCTTCAGTTGTTCATCGTCTAAATTTCTTGCGTGCGGGTGAACAGCATCTGCATTCGAGTGTGTAGCTACGGGAAACGCTGCATCTTTCATCAGATCGAAAAATCCGCGTCTGGACAAATGGGAGACATCCGTCCAGAGCTTTTGTTCGTTCAGCAGACTGACAATTTCCCGCCCAAACAGCGTTAATCCTCCTCCACGCGGTTCTCCCACACCATCGGCAGCTAAGTTGGCATCATTCCACGTCAGGCCGCACGAACGCAGACCAAGCTGAATCAGCGTTCTGAGTTTGCCGATGTCCCCGCCAATCGCATCAACGCCTTCAAGCGTCAGGACCGCACCTGTTTCTCCAGGCTGCAGAAAGCGGACGTCTTCCCATCGACGAAGAGTTTTTACGTCCGGATAACGACAGACAACCTCATGAAACAGTTCTGCCTGCTCCAGTGCATGAATGAATTTTGTTTCGCTGTGCGTTTCAGGTTCGATAAATATGGCGAACAACTGCACCTTCGTGCCGCCGCTCTTTAATGCCGGACCTGATGCAGCAAGCTGACTGCTCTCAAATGATGGCGGCTGCATTGTATGAAGCTGCAGCAGCGCATCACAATGAAGATCGATTACGGGTATCATTATGCTTTTGGCCTTACCATTTTTTCCAGATCGATATATTCATCAAACTGCTCTTCGGTTAGATAGCCGAGCTTGACAGCTGTTTCTTTCAGCGTACTGTTGTCTGCAAATGCCGTTTTTGCAATTTCTGCAGCTTTCTCATATCCAATGTGCGGGTTCAGCGCTGTAACAAGCATAAGAGAATTACGAACGTGCTTTTCGATGATCTCCTCATTTACTTCAATCCCTGCTGCACATTTTTCATCAAAAGATAGCATCGAGTCAGCAAGCAATCGCACGGACTGCAGGAAGTTATAAATGATGACCGGTTTAAAAACGTTTAGTTCAAAGTTTCCCTGACTCGCTGCAAAGCCAATCGCAGCATCATTCCCCATCACCTGAACAGCAACCATCGTTAACGCTTCAGACTGAGTCGGATTTACTTTACCCGGCATAATCGAGCTGCCCGGTTCGTTTGCCGGAATTGTGATTTCTCCGATTCCGGAACGAGGGCCGCTTGCAAGCCAGCGCACGTCATTGGAAATTTTCATTAAGTCTGCAGCAAGTGCTTTTAATGCACCATGTGCATAAACGATTTCATCGTGGCTCGTTAAAGCATGAAACTTATTTTCAGATGAGTGGAATGTTACGCCGGTGATTCTGGAAATATGATCAGCCGTCCTCTTTCCAAACTCCGGGTGTGCATTAATTCCGGTACCAACGGCTGTACCGCCGATTGCCAAGTGACGGAGCTGCTCAGAGGACTGCTGAATCATTTCTTCTGACTTCTCCAGCATATGCACCCAGCCGCTCATCTCCTGCCCGAGTGTTAAAGGTGTGGCATCCTGAAGATGCGTGCGTCCTATTTTAATTACATCATCAAACTGTTCAGCCTTTAGACGAAGCGTTGTTTTCAGCTGCTTAAGCGCTGGCAGAAGCCTGTCATGTACTTCCTGCAATGCCGCAATATGCATAGCTGTTGGGAATGTATCATTGGAGCTTTGCGATTTGTTTACATCATCATTTGGATGAATGGACGTCTCAGCGCCGCTGCTGCGGAATTTTTCGTTGCTCCGAAAAGCAACTACTTCATTCATATTCATATTTGACTGCGTGCCGCTTCCTGTCTGCCATACGACAAGAGGGAAATGGTCGTAATGCTTCGCTTCCCGCAGCTCCTGACAAACCGCCTGAATCATATCAGCTTTCTCAGATTCCATATTACCGAGATCAGCATTAGCCGCGGCACACGCTTCTTTCAGCACGGTGAATGCATCGGTAATCTCGCGGGGCATTGTTTCTGTACCGATTTTAAAATTTTCTGTGCTTCTTTGTGTCTGTGCCCCCCACCATTTGTCAGCTGGGACCTGGATGTCACCTAAAGTATCTTTCTCTGTTCTGAATGCCACGTTCGAACGCCTCCCGGGAGATAATATGTAAACACTTACAATGGATAAAATCCATCTTTAACGTTACCTATTTTTTCGTTTAAAATCAAGAACACAGCGTTTTTGGAAAGAAAAAACATTACTAACGATTGAATTTTCTGAATGATATCGTTATGATGGCTATGTAGGTATTAACATTTACTGGAGGTGTCCGCATGGAAGTTTTAGAAGCGCAACAAGGTACATACCAGCTTGAAGACTATGAGAAAATGCGAGAATCCTTTGACTGGGAGCAGACAAAAGAAGCATTTTCCTGGCACAGGACAGGTAAGGTTAATATAGCTTATGAAACAATTGACCGGCATGTAGATGAAGGACGCGGTAACAAAACCGCTCTTCTTTATTCAGATGCTAAGCGGGAAGAACGCTACACATTTCAGGATATGAAAGATAAAACGAATCAGGCAGCCCATATGTTTAAAGAAATGGGAGTCGAAAAAGGCGAGCGGATCTTCATCTTTATGCCCCGCTCACCGGAGCTTTATTTTGTTCTTTTGGGCGCTATTAAAGTCGGCGCTGTAGTCGGCCCGCTGTTCGAGGCATTTATGCAGGACGCTGTCCGGGCGCGCCTTGAAGACAGTGAAGCTACGACGATCGTAACGACACCGGATCTAGTCTCCCGCATACCGCACGATGACCTTCCTGCATTGAAACGTATTATCGTAGCAGGAGAGCAGGACCTTCCTGCCGGCGACATTTTCATTTCTTTAGACGAGAAAATGAAAGCGGCTTCAACGGATGACAGTGCATTGGAATGGGTTGATCTCGAAGATGGCTTTATCCTGCACTATACATCAGGCTCTACCGGAAAACCTAAAGGTGTATACCACGTTCATCATGCGATGCTGCAGCACTACCAGACGGCTAAATGGGTGCTTGATCTGCGTGAGGATGACGTGTACTGGTGTACTGCTGACCCTGGCTGGGTGACTGGTACGTCATACGGAATTTTCGGCCCTTGGCTGAACGGAGCTACCAATGTTGTCCGCGGCGGACGTTTTTCACCAGATGACTGGTACGGAACGATTGATAAATATAATGTTACTGTCTGGTACAGTGCACCTACTGCATTCCGGATGCTTATGGCTGCACCAAAAGAAACGCTGGATAAACATGATCTCAGCTCGCTCAGACACATTTTAAGCGTAGGCGAGCCATTGAATCCTGAAGTCGTCCGCTGGGGCTGGGACGTTTTCCAGCATCGCATTCACGACACATGGTGGATGACGGAAACAGGCGCAATGCTGATTTGTAATTACCCGTCTGAACCGATTAAACCTGGTTCGATGGGCAGGCCGATCCCGGGTGTGGATGCAGCTATCATTGATGATCACGGTAACGAATTGCCTCCAAATGAAATGGGCAACCTTGCAATCAAAGCCGGCTGGCCGTCACAAATGAGAAAAATCTGGAATAACGAACCAAAATTTAATGAGTATTTTGCTATCGAAGGCTGGTATGTGTCCGGTGATACAGCTTACCGCGATGAAGACGGCTATTTCTGGTTCCAAGGCCGTAACGACGATGTGATCATGACTGCCGGCGAACGGGTCGGACCTTTTGAAATCGAAAGCAAGCTTGTTGAGCATCCGTCTGTCGCAGAAGCTGGCGTAATCGGCAAGCCTGATGAAATCCGCGGACATATTATAAAAGCATTTATTGCCCTTCGATCAGGTGAAGAGGAGTCTGATGAACTGAAAGAGGAAATTCGGAAATTTATTAAAACCGAGCTCGCTGCTCATGCAGTACCGCGCGAAATCGAATTTAAGGATAAACTTCCAAAAACACGCAGCGGTAAAATTATGCGACGCGTATTAAAAGCCTGGGAGCTTGATGAGCCAACCGGGGATCTTTCCACAATGGATGACAATTAATTGTTCACGAAGAAAACCCGCCTTAACCGGCGTGTTTTTCAATTAAAATCGAGCAGCCATCATTCAGCAAAAAAAAGTAAGTAAGCCGGCAGCTTTTAAAAAGCTGCCGGCTTACTCATCAGATGATGATCAGGAAGACGGAACACCAAGCTCTCTTTTTAAACCAGCAAAGGTGATATCTTTGAGGTTTGATATATAAAAATCCGCTCCCGTAAGCATTTCAGGCGATCCAACTGCGACCACTCTCATTCCTGCCGCCCGGGCTGCATCGATTCCGGCCTGTGCATCTTCAAACACAACGCATGCTTCCGGAGCGATACCCATCTTTTCAGCACCTTTTAAAAATACTTCCGGATCAGGCTTCGCTTTCCCCAGATCATTTCCATCTACAACTGCTGCAAATAATGGACTGATTCCGGTTCCTTCGAGAATAACCGAAGCATTTCTGCTTGCAGACCCGAGGGCAAACGGTACGTTAAATGTTTGCAGCTCTCTTAAGAATCCGCGAACGCCGGGCAGCAGATCTTCTTCGGTTAATCCCTGAATGGATTTCAGGTAAGCTTCATTTTTTCTCGCAGCAAGCTCCTGTTTCTCTGCCTCTGTTTTCTCTACCGCTCCGGTTTCAAGTAAAATACGCAGCGACTCTTCCCTGCTGACTCCTTTCAAACGTTCGTTATCTTCCCGTTTAAACTCGAACCCCATGTCAGCGGCCAGATTTTTCCATGCTACATAGTGATATTCTGCTGTGTCGATCAGTACGCCGTCGAGATCAAAAATGACTGCTTCAATTTGTTTCATAAAACTGCCTCCTAAAATGAGTAGTATGGGGAAATCATGACATAGACAACGACGCCAGTGAAACTTACATAAAGCCAAAGCGGCATTGTCCAGCGGACCCATTTGCGGTGAACCGCCCTCATGTCCTTTATACCCGTAAAGAAGCTCATTAAAGCAAGAGGTACAATAACTGCCGCTAAAATAATATGTGTAATTAAAATAAAATAGTAAATACCGGCAAGCAGTCCGTCTCCTCCATAGGGCGTTGATTCAGCCATAAAATGAAAGATTACATAAGAAATCAGAAAGACAGCTGTCGTAGAGAAAGCAGCATAAATAAAGCGCTGATGAAGCGTAATTTTACGTTTGAGTATGGCAAGCAGGGCACAGAGTAAAAACATAAACGTAAACGAGTTAAGCACAGCGTTCAGAAGTGGAAGTCCCTGCACCCACACCGGCAGCGTTCCTGCGTATCCCGGCATAGCAGAGAGGATAACGATAAGTACATTTACGACGATCGTGATGACGATTACGGTACGGATATGATGTTTTTTTAATAATTCCCAAACCTTTTTCACTGTTAATGTCCCCCATTGTACTCGCTGCTATTCATGCAGCGGCATACTCCTACATCAGTATACCGCAGCCAAAGCAGTCGGAACAATTAAAGTTTTTCCGGCTTTGTTTCGTTCGTTTTTTCATTTCTCATACTCTGTCTGATTTTCTCTTCAAGCGATTTCAACTCTTCTTTATTCGCTCCCTGTCCAAATAGTTTCCTCTGTTCTTTCGTAATCAGCTTCAGCAGAATCTTTTTTTCTTTTAAGCTAAGAAGCATGTCTGCGCCTCCTTTTTGATTGATCCACTATATACATAACATAAAATAAGACGGCCATGCCTCCCATAAGTCCTGTTGACAGATAAAAGACAGAGGTGATACCAAATGCACCCGCTGCAAGGCCGCCGATAACAGGACCTGCAACATTTCCAAGAAAGCGAAAACTTTGGTTGTAGCCCAGCACCTCTCCCTGCAATTCAAGCGGCGCTGCCTGACGGATGTATGCTGTCACACAAGGGATTATACCTCCTATAGCAATACCGAACAGGAACCTTAAGACGATAAGCTGCCACAGATCTGTGATGAATGCCTGTGGCAGAAACGTCACAGCTGCGCCGATCAAACAAATGAGCAGGATCTTATCATGACCAAATTTATCCCCTTGAATGCCCCATATTCGTGAAGCCAGCAAATTGCCAAGCCCGGTAACAGAGAAAGCAAGTCCTCCGAGCAGTGCTGCATTCGCAGGATCTGCAAACATGCTGACATACAGGGCAAGTTGAGGCTGAATGCTGAAATTCGCAGTCTGAACAGCAAACGAGAGAACCATTACCATTACTAACATACGGCTTCTCAAAATTAACTTTATGACATCCAGCATGCTCATCGATTCGTACTTAGCACTTTTTTCAGGTGCCTTCTGTTCCTGAACCCCGCCTAACACAAGCAGTGTAGCACAGGCAATAACGATCGATGTGATAATAAACGTGTAAGAAAAACCGACACTGTCCGCAAGCAGTCCGCCTATAACAGGACCAAACAAACTTCCTGAGACGGTACCCATCTGCAGAGTGCCGAGTACCTTCCCGGCTTCTTCACGTGCAGTCTGAGCTGATATTAACGCCATAGAGGTAGGAATAAAGCCGGTTACCAGCCCCATAAAAGCCCTTAATAAAAAGAGCTCCCATACACTCGAAACATATCCCATCAGAAACAGCGATACTGCTACTCCAAACCCAGTCATAACGAGAATCGGCTTTCTTCCAAACCGATCGCCGAAGCGTCCCCACAGAGGGGAAACAAAGAAAGCGATTAAAAATGTAATCCCGAAAATAAACCCTGCCCAGCGTTGAACAAATGCATCCGAGTATGTTCCGAACGTATCTAAATACAGCGCCAGAAAAGGCAGCACCATCGTGGCACTGGCAGCAATAAAAAAGTTTGCAGCCCACATAACAACTAAATTTTTATTAACCTGGTTCATACGGAACCTTCTTTCATGCATCAGTCGTTCTGCACAGCCTCAATCTGTATCAGCTGCATGTCAGTCAATCTGCTTTTTATTATTTCGTGTCACGTAATATGTAACGAAAAAAAACGGCCTTAGCCGTTATTTTTCAAGAAACTGCTTGAGCTCCTGTTCGCGACGATACATTAAGTCATATCCGTGACGATAGAGCTTTTCCAGCCGTTCCTTATTTCGGTCTGTCCGCGTAACGCTGCTGAGATCCTCCGGTCTGATGACAAAAGCTTTCCCCTCCAGCTCTAATTGCTGAACTTGATCGAGCTGATCGTTATAGCAGCGATATCTATTTTCCACAATCTGGATGAGACCGGGGAAACCTTTGTATTTACGCCTGAAATACCACATCCCCCGCTTAGCCGGCTGCTTTCGATATCCGGCTGACTGGGTTAGAACAATTATGTGTTTTTTATTTCCGGCATCAAGTGACTTTTTGAGCGGAATCGGATCGCTGATTCCGCCATCCATCAGCATTCTCCCTTCAAACGGGACCGGCTTTGCTACCATTGGTAAAGAGGAGGATGCACGAAGCAGCAGATTAAAATTCCGGCCTGCATCCGACTTCTCATAATAAATCGTTTCGCCTGTGATGCAGTCAGTTACCCCTACATAAAACTGCTGAGGGGATGAAAAAAACTGCTGATAGTGAAATGGCTGCTCAATATTTGGAATTGTGTCAAAAATGAGATCCATATTGAACAGTTCTCCCTGCCGAAGCAGACGTTTAAATGAAATATATTCCGGATGATCCGCATACCCGATCGTAACTTCTCTGTTCCTGCCGTGCTGACCGGATATATAAGAGGCGGCATTACACGCTCCGGCCGATACACCCACGACGAAAGGCAGCTGAATGTTTGATTCAAGCAGGTATTCGAGTACACCGCTCGTAAACACGCCGCGCATTCCGCCGCCTTCGAGCACTAATCCTGTCTGATTCACGTCTTCATCTCCCTTGCACGACATTTTGTAACATTTTACCGGACTTCATGCCTTCCCGCAACTAACGGTTCTCCACCGTATCCGACGAGGGATCCGTATAGTACATCAGTGCAAGCGCCCCGGGTCCGGTATGCGTACTGATGATCGGGGTGGTATCCACTATCGGAAAGTAGTCTGGCAAATCAGTTTCGGATAACGATTGCTTAAGTTCGCTAGCCAGTTTTTCCGCTCCTGCCTGCGCAATACCTATTCCTTTTACAGACGCATTTTTACAGTCATTTTCAACCTGTTGTTTCATCTGTTTAATCATTTGACTGTACGTTCTCACCTTCGAAACCGGCGTATAAACACCGTCCTGCAGAGATGCAATCGGCTTTATTTTCAGCAGGGATCCTACAAGGGCTCTTCCCCGTCCGATCCGTCCACCTTTTACAAGGTACTCGAGTGTATCCACCATAATGTAAAGCGATGTCCGTTTTCTTACCTGTTCCAGACGATCCAGAATTTCTTCCGCTGATTTGCCTTTGCGTGCCAACTCCACAGCTTCTTTAACCTGAAAGCTCAGTGCGATGGATATAAATGCGGAATTTACTGTATGAACGGTCGTATTTGTCATTTCAGCAGCCTGAACCGCGCTGTTATATGTACCGGACATACCAGCTGACATATGTATGGAAATAACTTCACTCCCATCTGCACCAAGTTCATCGTAAACCTGCTTAAATTCACCCGCTGCAGGCTGTGAACTTTTTGGCATATCGTCAGATTGCTTCAGCTTCTCCAAAAATTCTTTTGCGGTTATATCAACCCCATCCTGATAGGAAGAGCCATCAATTGTTACCGTTAACGGAACTACAGTTACCGATAGCGTTTTCATTTCTTCTGCAGGCAAATCAACAGTGGAATCCGTAACAATTTTTACAGCTGCCATAAAAATACCCCTTTCTGTCTTTCTCTGTCTTGTTAAAGGATACTATATATTCCTGTTGCTGTTAAGTAATGACATAGCTGAAACACAGATTCAGAAACTCCATTCTGAAGCTACGCCTAAGGAGCATGATATGATAAAATGATATCTGCCGCAAAAGGAGGATGTTATGACCAAACAATATAATGCTCCCTTTATTTCTGTAGAGGGTCCGATTGGTGCCGGGAAAACGTCTTTAGCTACCATGCTCAGCAGGCACTATGATTATCATCTGCTTCAGGAAATTGTTGATGAAAACCCGTTTCTCTCAAAATTTTATGATGATATTGAGGAATGGAGTTTCCAGACTGAGATGTTTTTTCTGTGTAACCGATTCAAGCAGCTGGAAGAGCTCTACTCAGAAAAACTCGTCAAAGGGTATCCAGTTATAAGTGATTACCATATTTTTAAAAACCATTTATTTGCAAGGCAAACGCTGCGGGATGACCATCTTGAAAAATACGAACGCATCTTTCATATACTGACCGATGACCTGCCTCGTCCTAATGTCATCGTATATATAAGAGCGAGTCTTGAAACGCTGCTGGCGCGTATCGAAAAACGAGGCAGAGCGATGGAGCAGGCAATGGATCCTTCCTACCTTGAACAGCTGTCTGCTGACTATGATCAATTTATGCGTGACCATCAGCGGGTGTATCCGGAGATTCCAGTCATTACGCTTGAGGGCGATACGTTTGATTTTGTTTCTCGTCCGCATGACTTTAAACGGATTCTCGGCATGGTCGATGAAGCTATACAGAAAAAACAAGCCTTATTTTAAAATTACAATTGCAAAGGATGTTACATAATGAACTCTATTCCGCACAAGCTCAGCAGCCGATCCCTGATTACGCTCGCCGGTACTGTCGGTGCCGGTAAATCCACGTTAACGAGAACGCTGGCTGAGGCACTTCAGTTCACGCCTGCATTTGAAAAGGTGGATGGTAATCCCTATTTAGAAGATTACTACGCTGATTTCAAAAAATGGTCGTTTCACCTGCAGATGTATTTTCTCGCCGAACGTTTTAAACAGCAAAAAGCGATGCATGAAGAAGGGCTGGGATATGTGCAGGACCGGAGCATTTATGAGGATGTCGGTATTTTCGCGAAGCTTCAGTATGATCAAGGCAATATGTCCGATCGGGATTTTGATACGTATCAGTCCTTGTTTGAAGCGATGGTCATGAATCCATATTTTCCTAAGCCGGATGTACTCGTTTATATTAACGGTTCCTTTGACAGCATCATGCGACGGATTCAAAGCAGAGGCCGGCAAATGGAAATTGACACTCCTGTATCTTTTTGGGAAGACCTATATACGAGATACGAAACATGGATCGAATCGTTCACGGAATGTCCGGTTCTCCACCTGGATATTGATTCCTATGACTGCAGCGATCCTGAATCCGTCAAGGAAATTGTTCATGCACTGGAAGAACTTCAGAACGCTCCCGCCGGAAGGCATTTACTTCTGAACGGCTCCTGACATTCGGGAAATACTAATAAAGGTGCCGATCGAAAAAAATCGATCGGCACCTCAGAGTGTGGATAAAGTCATTTTAAGTGAATAACGTTGCATCTGCCTGTATCTGCGGACGCTCGCTTTCCGGAGGGAACGGCCTCAGCTAACCGATTCCTCCTGCTGTCGGAAGCGCTGGATCTTCG
>NZ_JAATHJ010000004.1 GCF_012034335.1 Alkalicoccus luteus
CCTGGTGGTGTTGGTTTTGTCGCTTACACACAGGTTCGGCGATTTTTTTCTGTTTCCTTCTATAAATTTTTTCTACACATAAAAAAGGGGCTGTCCCGTCGATAATATCGACTTATGGGACAGCCCCTTCTGTTTGATCGCAATTCGTTTTCGGAAATGGGCGATCGTTTATGTTGCAGGGGGAGAAGCTGCGACATGAGGACATCTGAATCCTGTATTGACGGACCGGGTCTGTTTCCCTATAATGCAGAGAGCTGTTTACTCTGCGGACGAAAGGAGCCTGCTGTTGAACTATTTTGTAAAACTTGCCATTATTGTTGCGGCTTCCATCCTGCTGGGATTTGCCTTCAACGTATTTTTACTGCCGCATGAAGTGCTGACAGGAGGAGTAACGGGTGTGGCCATGATCTTTGGTCTCATGACACCCGTAAATACGGGATTCTGGATTATTATCCTGAACATCCCGATTGTCATTTTGGGCTGGATGAAACTCGGAAAAGAGTTTATTATAAACAGTATTATCTCTGTCGCGGTCACATCGGTTTCGATGCTGTATATCCCGATCGTACAGATCACCGAAGACGCGCTGCTTTCCTCCGTGTGGGGCGGCGTTCTGACAGGTGTGGGCATCGGCTTGATTATCCGCTACTACAGTTCAACTGGTGGTTTTGACGTAGTCGGGATCCTGCTGATTAAAAAGTGGGACATTCCGCTCGGAGGGCTGATCTTTGCACTGAACTCCGGTGTCGTTGTCCTCTCCGGCTTTTTCTTCGGCTGGGAGCTGGCGCTTTACACGATGCTGTCGATTTATATTACCGGTATCGTGATTGACCGGATCCATACGCGCCATGTCAAACTCAATCTGATGGTTGTAACGAGTCACGGAGAAGAACTGCGCCGCGCCCTGCTGGAGAATCTCGTCAGAGGAATCACCGTGATCGACGGCCAGGGAGCGTATTCCCGAGAAGAGAAGAAAGTGCTGTATACGGTCATTACGCGCTATGAGCTGGAAATCATCCGAAATGTACTGAAAGAGATCGATCCGGATGCGTTTGTCAGCATCAGTCAGTCGATGCAGGTCATGGGGAATTTCAGAAAAGACGATTAGACCGGCAGCAAAGCCGGCATACAAGAGGGGGGAGTACCGGTGGAAGCTATCTCATCGGTTCAGAATCCACGAATTAAAGCATGGAAAAAACTGCAGAAGAAACGGGAGCGGGACCGTTCCGACCTCTTCCTCGTTGAGGGTGAGCATCTTGTTGAAGAGGCGCTGAAAGCTTCTGTAAAAGTAAAAGTGATCATCATCCGCGAAGACCGGGACATTCCTAAACGCTGGCTTGTAGAAGACGTGGAGCTCGTTTACGTAACGGAGCGGGTGATGGCAGAGCTCGCCGAAACGGAAACACCTCAGGGAATGATTGCGGTCTGTGAAAAGCCGGCCGCAGAAAACATTTTATTTGAATCCGGACGGTACTTGCTGCTCGACCGGATTCAGGACCCGGGCAACCTTGGCAGCATGCTCCGCACGGCAGAAGCTGCCGGGCTTGAGGGCGTTATTTTCGGTGAAGGCTGCGCGGATCCGTTTAACGGAAAGGTCGTGCGCTCCACGCAGGGAGCGATCTTTTACATTGATGTGCAGCAGATGGATCTGCACGATGCGGTGGACCGCTGCCGGGAAAACGGCGTACCCGTTTTTGGAACGAGCTTAAACGGCAGCACCTTTTCAGCGATTGAGCCGCAGGAATCATTTGCCCTGCTTATGGGAAATGAAGGGGCCGGGGTGGAACCGGGCCTTCTGGAGAAAACGGATCAGAATCTGTATATCCCGATTTATGGCGAGGCAGAGTCCCTGAACGTCGGGGCGGCAGCCGGTATTTTAATCTACCATCTGCGCGGAGATTAAAAAGCGATTGAAAAGCGTCCGCGATCCTTATATAATGAACATCAGATCGACTTATAGAGCGCGATGATGGAACGTAGTAAACGGATCTTTCTTTTTGCCAGGGAGACTGTGCCCGAGACTGCAAGCACAGTTCAAAAAGAACCGTTGAATTCACTCCTGAGCAGGTGCCGGAGTAAGCTGATCAGCTGAAAAGGCAGCCCGGAAGGAAGACCGTTATCTTCCTGTTTGAGAGAACAGAAGCGCCTGCTTCTGTTAACTAGGGTGGTACCGCGAAGTCTTTTCGTCCCTCGGTCCGGGGCGGGAAGGCTTTTTTTCGTGGAAGGACCGGCGGCAGAACAGGTGACTTGGTTTATATTTGAAGGAGGTAATGACAGCATGCTGGAACGTCTGCAGGAACTGCACGATGAAGCAGTAGTAAAAGTAGCAGAAGCACAGGATCTTGATTCCCTGCAGCAGGTACGGATATCCTACCTCGGGAAAAAGGGACCGATTACAGAAGTGATGAAAGGAATGGGCAAGCTCTCCAATGAAGAGCGGCCGGTTGTCGGCGCAAAAGCCAACGAAGTGCGTCAATCGGTTCAAAAGCTGATCGAGGAAAAGGAGCGCACGCTGCAGCAGGCAGCAGTTCAAAAGCAGCTTGCAGAAGAAAGCATCGACGTAACGCTTCCCGGCCGTCCGGTAGCACGAGGGGCCCGTCATCCGCTGACATCGGTCGTGGAAACGATTGAAGACATTTTCACGGGCATGGGCTTCCAGGTGGCAGAAGGTCCGGAAGTGGAAACCGATTATTATAATTTTGAATCACTGAACCTGCCGAAGCACCATCCGGCACGGGACATGCAGGATACGTTTTTCGTAACACCTGACCTGCTGCTGAGAACGCAGACGTCCCCGGTTCAGACGAGGACGATGGAGAAGCATGAAGGGAAGGGGCCTGTTAAAATCATCTGCCCTGGTAAGGTGTACCGCCGTGATGAAGATGACGCGACACACTCCCATCAGTTCATGCAGATTGAAGGCCTTGTCGTCGATAAAGGTATTCGCATGAGTGATCTGAAAGGCATGTTTGAAGCGTTCGTAAAAAGCTACTTTGGAGAAGACCGGAAAATGCGGCTTCGTCCAAGCTTCTTTCCATTCACAGAGCCGTCTGCTGAACTGGATGTTTCCTGTGCGATGTGCGGCGGAGAAGGCTGCAGAACGTGCAAGGGCACCGGCTGGATTGAAGTTCTGGGATCCGGTATGGTGCATCCGAACGTACTGAAAATGGGCGGATTCGATCCGGAGGTGTATTCCGGATTTGCTTTTGGCATGGGCGTTGAACGTTTTGCCATGCTGAAATACGGCATTGACGACATTCGTCATTTCTATACGAATGATACCCGATTTTTGGAACAGTTTATCAGAGAGTAGAAAACGGAAGGAGGAAGCAGCGTGCTTTTATCATATAAATGGCTGAGTGAATATGTAGATTTATCCGGAATCACGCCGGAAAAACTGGCTGAGGAGCTGACTCTCCACGGGGTGGAGGTAGACGCAGTCCAGGAGCTTGGAGCAGGTATTACAAACCTTGTTGTCGGTAGAGTTGTCTCCTGCGAGCAGCATCCTGATGCAGATAAGCTGAAGGTCTGCCAGGTCGATGTCGGAGAAGAAGAGTCCGTGCAGATCGTATGCGGGGCTCCGAACGTAGCGGAAGGGCAGTCAGTTGCCGTTGCCCGCGTCGGCGGCAGGCTTCCCGGGGGCATGAAAATCAAGCGTGCCAAGCTGAGAGGACAGGTTTCAGAAGGGATGATTTGTTCCCTGCAGGAGCTTGGCTTCGAAGGAAAGGTCGTTCCGAAAAAATACAGTGAAGGCATTTTCGTTTTTCCGGAGGAAGTCGTGCCGGGAACCGACGCAAAGGAGCCGCTCGGACTGGATGATACGGTGCTGGAGCTTGATCTGACACCGAACCGTTCTGACTGCCTGAGCTATCTGGGGGCTGCTTATGAAGCTGCGGCTGTTCTTAACCGGGACGTGTATATGCCGGAGCCAAGAATCGTTCCTGCAAAAGACCGGACGGAAGAATTCGTGAAGGTTAAGGTACAAGCAGATGAGTGGAACCCGTACTACGGTGCAACGATGATCCGCGGCGTCCAGGTGAGTGAATCACCGCTCTGGCTGCAGACAGCGCTCATGGCAAGCGGCGTCCGTCCGTTGAACAACGTTGTCGATATCACGAACTACGTGCTGCTTGAATACGGTCAGCCGCTGCATGCGTTTGACTTTGACCGGTTCGGATCCGACGAAGTGGTCGTCCGCCGCGCGGAGCAGGATGAAAAAATGACGACGCTTGACGGTGAGGAGCGTACACTGAGTGCCGAGCACCTTGTGATCACGAACGGCATCCGGCCGACTGCGCTCGCGGGCGTCATGGGCGGAGCAGACTCCGAGGTGGAATCAGCCTCCGAAAACCTGCTTTTGGAATCGGCATACTTTAAGCCGGAAACTGTCCGTAAAGCGCAAAAAGACCTTGGCATCCGCAGTGATTCCAGCATCCGTTTTGAAAAAGGGGTTGATCCAAACCGCGTGGCTTCAGCTGGTGAGCGAGCGGCATCGCTGATCCAGCAGCTGGCCGGCGGGGTCGTGTTAGCCGACCCGGTCGAGCATGATACGCTGAACCGCGATGAGCTGAAACTGGATGTGGAAGCAGACCGTATCAATGCGTCACTCGGAACCGACATGTCGGCGGCCGACATGTCGGCTGTGCTGGAACGTCTTCGATTTGGGGTGAAGGAAAAGAAGGGAACGCTTCATGTGACGGTGCCGACACGCAGGCAGGACATTTCGATCGAGCCTGACATCGTGGAAGAAGTCGCGCGTCTCTACGGGTATGATCACATCCCGGTGACGCTTCCGAATACGCCGTCTACGAAAGGCGGTCTGACTACCGCGCAAAAGCGGAAACGCCGGATCCGCCGTTTCCTGGAAGGAGCGGGCATGCACGAAGCCGTGAGCTATTCATTAACGACGGCGCAGAAGGAAGCGCATTTCCGCAGCGAAGAGGATCCGCGCGTCTCGGTATCACTACCGATGAGCGAAGACCGGAGCAGCCTGCGCACAACGCTGATTCCGCATCTTCTGGAAGCGCTGAGTCACAACCGCAACCGGAACCTGTATAACGTTTCGCTGTTCGAGCTTGGTTCTGTATTTCATACGGCTGAAACCGACGTAACAAAGCAGCCGGAAGAGAAGACGTATCTTGCAGGAGCGTTTACCGGAATGTGGGAAACGCATGAATGGCAGGGAGAAAAGAAGCCGGTTGACTTCTACGTCGTAAAAGGGGTAGTGGAAGGTCTGCTTGCTGAATTGAAAGCAGATGTCTCGTTTGAAAAAGCCGAGCGCCGCGGGCTGCATCCGGGGCGAACAGCTTCTGTCATTATTAATAACCGTCCGGCTGGTGTCATTGGCCAGCTTCACCCGGAAACGGCAAAGGCATTTTCGCTTGCGGAAACGTACGTGGTGGAGCTGGATCTCGATGCCCTGCTCCAGGCAGAAGAAAAGGCTGTGCGCTATCGTCCTATTCCGCGCTATCCTGCCGTCGACCGTGATATTGCGCTCGTCGTCGATCAGGCAGTGAGTGCCGCGGAACTGGAAGGAATTATTACAGAAAGCGGACAGCCGCTCCTGGATCGCGTTCATCTGTTTGATCTGTATGAAGGAGAGCATATTGCTCCCGGGAAAAAGTCGGCAGCCTTTTCACTGCGTTACCTGGACCGTGAAAAGACGCTTACCGAAGAGGACGTAGCTGCCGTGCATGGAAAAGTGCTCGACGCTCTGGAGAAAAAAGCCGGAGCACAGCTGCGCCAGCAGTAAAGACGGACTAGACAACTATAAAAACTTGCAAAGAGGGCTCTCCAATGCGGAGAGCCCTCTTTTCAAATCTTTAGCTTATCTATCTTTCTGCGGCAGATAAAAAATTATGAACGAATGACGCGGTCCGTATTGGAGAAGTGCCATTTCACGGACTGGCGCAGTGTTTCTTCACCGTGAAGGCGCAGGACGTCGCGGGCAGCCTGATCGACTCTCGGGCCTGCACCTTTGGGAACTGGAACACCAAGCTTTTTCGCCAGTTTGTCCATTTCCTGAAGGAACGCATAGCGTGCGAGGATGGAGCCCGCTGCGACAGCCGGGTGCATGTCTTCTGCTTTTGTTGCAAAATAGATCGGAATCGAATCAGGCCACTGCTTGCCGCTTTGCTTTAAATAGTTAAAATAGCCTTCCGGTTTGACGAACTGATCGATAAACACACCGTCATAAGAGATGCTGCTTTCCTGGAGCTTCCGGATCACGCCTTTGATCGCTTCGTGGTGAAGCAGTGCCTTCATCCGCCCCTGATTCATGCCCTGCTGCTGGAGCTCGTTGTATTTTTCATTTCGCAGAATCGTCAGGCTGTAGGTGCATTGCTTAAGCAGCTTTGGAGCGGTTTGACGGATTTCGGGGTCGGTAATCGTTTTTGAGTCGCGCAGGCCGAGTTCTTCTGTGTGCTGCAGCTGCTCTTTCGTTAAATGAACGGCTACGACCGTCATCGGTCCGAAATAATCTCCTGTTCCCGTTTCATCGCTGCCAATGACAGACATCGAACGAATGTCAGCCGGAGGCGCCCAGCGATGTGAGACCGGCGCCGTTTTTTTACGAACGGCTCCCGAGGAAGACCGTCCCCATTTTGAAGCTTCCGCGTCTGCCCGCTTTCCCTGAAACAGGACTTTGCCGGATTGATAGGCGGTCACCGTACAGCCGGATGTCTTCGCCTGAAAGACAGCGCCCTGAGGCGGTGACTGAATCGAGCCGGCATAATGCTTCTCCATGCTGCGTAAAAGCTGCCGGTCTGCTTGTATGACCTGCTGTCCCATGTATGTAACCCCCTTGATTGATATACCTTTTCGATTGTACCAGAAAGGCCGGCAGTGGATTCACATGAATTTATTTTTCATCTGTGCCACTGTCATGTTATGATAACAGATAGTCTATGCTGTCATGTCAGGGGGGACTATTGTGGAACAGGATGAGGAAAAAATCCGTACGATTGTGAAAATAGCGAATCAAACGTATACGGTTATCGGAAAGGAATCATCGGACCACGTGCGGGAAGCTTCCGAACTGGTTGATGCAAAAATGAAGCAGCTCCGCGAGTCCAATCCTTATCTGACATCGACACAGCTGGCTGTACTGGCTGCTCTTAACATCAGCAATGAATACGTATCGCTGAAGCGCCAGCAGGAGAACGAGACGAAAGACGAGGATGGGACAACATGATTCTGAGTTTATTTTTACTGCTAATGCTTGCCGTAAGCTTTTCTGTAGGATACCGGCGGGGTTTCATGCTGCAGATCGTACATATTGCAGGACTGGCAGCGGCGTTTATCGTCGCATGGCTGTACTATGAGCCGTTTGCAGAAATGATTCAGCTGTGGATACCGTTCCCCCAGCTGCCGGCTGAAAGCTCCCTTGAACTGCTGAATGAAGCATTCGGCACTGAAAGGGTTTATTATAACGGCATTGCATTTGTGATTATTTTTATTGTCGTCAAGATCATTGCGCAGATCATCGGTTCTCTGTTTGATTTTATTGCAAACCTGCCGATTCTGCACTTTTTCAATAACTGGCTCGGGGCTGTGCTCGGTCTGGTGGAGGGTCTGATCATCATCACGATTCTGCTTCATCTCGCTGCACTGATTCAGGTTGATTTCCTACAGGAAATTCTGCAGTCATCGTCAATTGCCCAATGGATTTTCTATTACACGCCGATCGTTTCCAATGAACTTCGCGAGCTCTGGCTCCAGGGAAGCTGGGACTGATAGGATGTCAAAAAAAGCCTGTTTTTCTGCGTTAGCGTAGGTGAAACAGGACTTTTTTATGTCGGGAGGAAGAAACCATGAATAAAAAAGATATCATTAAGACGCTTGAAACGATCGCCGTTTATCTGGAAGTAGAAGGTGCAAATGCCTTTAGGGTGTCTGCCTACCGGAAAGCAGCCGGCGCGCTGGAACGCGATGAGCGCAGTATGGAAGAGCTTGATGATCCCGCAGCATTATCCGGAATCGGAAAAGGGACAGCAGGCATCATTAATGACCTTCGGGAAACAGGTACTACCGAACTGTTAGAGGAGCTTCGGGAAAGCATACCTGAAGGCCTGATCCCGCTGTTAAAGCTTCAGGGCCTCGGCGGTAAAAAAATCGGCCGCCTTTACCGGGAGCTAGGTGTCACCAATGCCGCAGAATTAAAGGAAGCGTGCGAAGCGGGCCGGGTGGAAGAACTGAGCGGCTTCGGGAAAAAATCCCAGGAGAAAATTCTCGCCGCCGTCGAAGACATGGGAAAACGGCCGGAACGGCTGCCCGTAGCCGGTGTCATGAATGCTGTGCATGATCTGCATGCGAGGCTGCAGGCCGCAGATGCGGTCACCCGTTTTGAACTCGCTGGCAGCTTTCGAAGAGGCCGCGAAACGGTGAAGGATCTGGATTTTATTATCAGCACGGATAAACCGGAAGCAGTGAAGGAACTGCTGCTCGGACTCGGCAATATCCATGCCGTCATCGGCAGCGGGGATACGAAAATATCGGTTGAACTGTCGTACGATGATACGATTGTTCCGGCTGATTTCAGGCTTGTAGAGGACGGCGCCTTTGCCACAACGCTTCATCATTTTACAGGATCGAAGGATCATAACGTGCTCATGCGCCAGCTGGCAAAGGAACGCGGTGAAAAAATCAGTGAATACGGGGTGGAGGACGCTGACGGAAACGTGAAGCAGTTTGACACGGAGCAGGCCTTCTTTGCCCACTTTGATCTTCCGTTTGTGCCGCCGGAGCAGCGCGAAGGCAGAGATGAACTGGAGCAGTCGTTTGACGATCTTGTGGCGCTTGAAGACGTGAAGGGTGACCTGCACATGCACACGACGTGGAGTGACGGAGCGCAGTCGATTCAGGAAATGGCGGAAGCGTGCATCGCAAAAGGGTACTCCTATATGGCAATCACCGATCACTCGAAGTTTCTGCGCGTGGCAAACGGATTAAATGAAGAGAGACTGGCCCGGCAGCACGAAGAAATACGTGCAACCGACGCAGACATACAGATTTTTACCGGTACGGAAATGGATATCCTGCCTGACGGAACGCTCGACTTTGAAGATGCTATTATCGAAAGCGTCGACATGGTGATCGCCTCGATTCATTCTTCTTTTCAGCAGTCAGAGGAAGAAATCATGAAACGTCTGGAGGCTGCGTGCCGTAATCCTTACGTGACGATGATTGCACATCCAACGGGAAGGCTGATTGGTAAAAGAGAGGGGTACAAAGTCGACATGCAGCGACTGATTGAGCTGGCTGCAGAAACTGCCACCGTGCTGGAGGTAAATGCGAACCCGAGCAGGCTCGATCTGTCTGCAGAGCATCTGCGCATGCTGCTCGATTCTGATGTCCGTATCGCTATCAATACAGATGCGCATCATTTTGATATGCTGGAAGATATGGAATCCGGTGTGAAAACGGCTCGACGGGCAGGAATACCGGCTGAACGAATTATTAATACGTGGAGTGCAGACGATTTGAAGGCTTTTCTTCAAACATTCTGCACGCAGTCATAAGGAGAGAAAACCATGCAGGAACGCGTTCTACGAGTGTTGGAATACGACAAAATGAAAGAACAGCTGCTTCCGCACGCTGGATCGTCGCTCGGCAAACAGCGTGTCCGCAGTCTGAAGCCTTCCTACAGTCTGGAAGAGGTACAGAAGGAGCAGAGCCGCACGGCAGAAGCGGGAAAAGTGCTCCGGTTGAAAGGGAGTGCACCGCTCGGGGGCATCCGGGATATCCGGGCCTCCGTCAAGCGTGCAGAAATCGGCGGCAGCCTGAACGCTTCCGAACTGAATGATATTGCCTCCATGATCTATGCATCCAGAACGTTTAAAACGTTCGTGCAGCAAATGGTTGAGGATGAAATCGAATTGAATGTTCTGCCCGAACTGACAGAGGAAATCGTGCCGCTTACCGACCTTCAGCGCGAGATCAATCAAGCGCTCGATGACGATGGCCGTGTGCTCGATTCCGCCAGTGCTGAGCTGCGCACGATTCGCCAGCAGATCCGCTCTCATGAATCAGCTGTCCGCTCACGGCTTGAAGGCATCACCCGGTCTGCATCAGGCAGAAAGATGCTGTCAGATGCTATCGTGACGATCCGGAACGACCGCTACGTTATTCCCGCGAAGGCGGAATACCGGTCGCATTTTGGCGGGATCGTGCATGATCAGTCCGCTTCCGGGCAAACGCTCTTTATAGAACCGGAAAGCGTTGTGCAGACGAACAATCAGCTGCGTGAAGCAAAGACGAAGGAAGCGTATGAGATCGAGCGTATTCTGCAGGCTCTTTCAGCTTCTGTGAGCGGGTATACGTATGAACTCAGCTCGATTACAGATGTCATGACTGAAATCGACTTTATGTTTGCAAAAGCATTATATGCCCGTTCGATCCGGGCAAGTGAACCAAAGCTGAACGAAAACGGAAAGCTTCAATTAAAAGAGGCCCGGCATCCGCTGATTGCCGATGAAGAAATTGTTCCTATTGATGTATCCCTCGGGGAAGACTTTACGTCTCTTGTTATCACGGGACCGAACACGGGAGGAAAAACCGTTACACTGAAGACAGTCGGGCTTCTGACGCTGATGGCCCAGTCCGGACTGCAGATCCCTTGTATGGAAGGCTCTGAAGCAGCGGTGTTTGGAAGCGTGTTTGCCGACATCGGCGATGAGCAGTCCATCGAACAGTCGCTCAGTACGTTTTCTTCCCACATGACGAATATCGTCTCGATTCTGGAAAATGTGCGGCACGATTCTCTCGTCTTATTTGACGAACTCGGTGCAGGAACGGACCCGACTGAGGGGGCAGCGCTTGCTATTTCCATTCTTGACTTCGTTTACAGCCGCGGTGCCAGAACGATTGCGACGACGCACTACAGCGAGCTGAAAGGATACGCTTACAACCGTGAAGGCGTTATGAATGCAAGCGTGGAATTCAACGTGGAGACGCTCCGCCCGACTTACAGACTTCTGATTGGCGTGCCGGGCCGGAGTAATGCGTTTGCGATTTCAGAACGTCTCGGGCTGAGCCGGGAGGTCATCGACGCTGCTAAAGCCCAGATTTCCACGGAAACGAACAAAGTGGAAAACATGATCACCTCGCTTGAAGAAAGCCGCAAGAAGGCCGAACAGGAAATGGAGTCGGCAGCAGCGATCCGCATCGAAGCTGAACAGCTTCATCAGGAGCTTCAGGAGGAAGTCAGCCGCTGGGAAGCAGAAAAAGACCGGCTCCTGCAGAGCGCTCAGGATAAAGCATCCGGCTATGTACAGCAGGCGCGCGAGGAAGCAGATCTGATCATTGGTGAACTGCGGGAAATGCAGAAAAACAATCCTTCGATTAAAGAGCATCAGCTGATCGATGCGAAAAAACATCTGGAAGAAGCAGAGCCGGAGATAGCAAAACCGAAGCCGAAGCCAAAAAAGACAAAGCCGTCCGTTGATACGCTGCAGCCCGGGGATGAAGTAAAGGTAGAGAGCATCAATCAGAAGGGTCACATTGTAGAAAAAGCAAACGACAAGGAATACACGGTCCAGCTCGGTATGATGAAAATGAAGGTAAACAAAGACAATCTGCTCTACATCAGCCGGCCAAAGCAGGTGGAAACAAAGCCGCTTACAGCAGTCCGCGGCCGCAGCGCGCACGTAAAGACGGAGCTCGATCTGCGTGGAGAGCGGTACGAGGATGCCATGCTGCAGGTGGAAAAATATTTGGACGATGCTGTCCTGGCAGGCTATCACCAGGTTTCCATTATTCACGGTAAAGGAACTGGCGCGCTGCGTAAAGGCGTGGAAGCGCTGCTGAAAACACACCGGAACGTAGCAGAAACGAGACTCGGTTCACAAGGTGAGGGCGGCTCCGGGGTGACGATCGCCCAGTTAAGGTAGGTGCGCTATGACCGATTTGTTCAGCCATCCTTACATTTATACGGCAGGCTTGTACAGCCTGACGACGGCTGCCATTGTGTTTTCGCTCGTTATATTTGAACTTGTAACCAAGTATCAGACGTGGGAAGAAATTAAGCGGGGAAATGTCGCAGTGGCACTTGCCTCGTCAGGGAAAATATTCGGCATCGCCAACATTTTCCGCTATTCGATCGAAGCGAATGATTCCGTCATTGACATGCTCGGCTGGGGATTGTTTGGATTTCTGCTTCTGCTGCTCGTCTACTTTATTTATGAATTTTTAACGCCGGCATTTAATGTGGACGAAGAACTGGCAGCCGGGAATCGCGCCGCAGGACTAATCTCCTTCGTTCTCTCGGTGTCGCTTTCGTTTGTTATCGGAGCAACCATTTAACCCGGAGGTAATAGTATGGAACGACTTGCAAAGATTTTAATGGTATTCTGTGCCGTGTTCATGCTCGGCGGCGTCATCTACTGGCTCTTCTTTATTTAGGGGACCGTCGGCACTTCGGGCAGCGCGGCTGTGCACGAAAGGAAGAAACATTTTTAACGAATGCTAACCAGGAGCCGGCGATCGGATATGTGATCGCCGGCTCTTCATTATTCATGAAGTCTCCTAATGAGCTTACAGGCTGATGCTTCTGCCTTCGAAGGGCGCTTGCTGGAAGGAACGGGGCCCGGCTCTCTTTTCCTGCTTAAGAAGGGAGTCGCGGAGGGCTATGAAGGCTTCTATGTCTGTCTGGATGAGAGCAAGATCATCCTTGCCAGCCCCACAGGAGCGACGTTTTGGCGATACAGCGGGAATCCAAGCGCTCGAAGGGTATTTCAAAGGCAAAGCCTACTACTTAAAAGCTACCTAAAAAAAGCTCGATGATCATGTCTGACGCCTAGAGAATGAGTGTTCATTCATTTTTTTGACTGAATTTATGAAATCTTGTTTCTTTTTGGATGCGTTTTCATTACAATATTAGTAAGAGAGAATGTTTGACTATTCTGTGACAACAGAATACGGTCAGTGTCCGGCTGACAGGGAGAAGATAGACAAACAGGGAGGGAACTATCATGACTACATTGACGCAGAAGCCGTGGCTGGAGTCGTATCCGCAGGAAATACCGCATTCGATCCAGTACGAGGAAAAGACGCTGCAGAGCTATCTGAAGCGTGCTGCCGATGAGTTTCCTGATAAAGTCGCGTTCCATTTCATGGGGAAAGAAATGGCGAACAAGGCGGTTTATGAGGAAGCACTGAAGCTCGCAAACGAACTGCGCACACTCGGTGTGGAACAGGGAGACCGAGTCGCGATCATGCTTGCCAACACTCCGCAGGCTGTCATCAGCTACTACGGGGCGCTTTTGGCAGGCGCAGTCGTTGTACAGACGAATCCGCTTTACGTAGAGCGGGAAATCGAACACCAGATGATCGACTCCGGCGCCAAAGTAATGATCTGTCTCGACCTTGTCTATCCGAGAGTGGCGAAAGTAAAAGACCGGACGCCGCTGACGCATATCATCGTCACGGGAATCAAAGATTACCTGCCGTTTCCGAAAAACATGGTGTATCCGTTTATCCAGAAAAAGAACACGGGCATCAAAGTTGATCTGACGTATTCGGATACGCTCTTGTCCTTTACGTCGCTGATTGACAAAGGAAAAGCTGAAGAAATCGAGCTTTCAATTGATCCTAAGCAGGATCTGGCGCTTCTCCAGTACACTGGCGGAACGACCGGACCGGCGAAAGGGGTTATGCTCACCCACTACAACCTGACCGTCAACACGCAGCAGTGCGAGGAATGGATGTATAAAATGAATCCGGGTGAAGAGGTCGTCATGGCGGCACTGCCGTTCTTCCACGTCTATGGGATGACGACCGTAATGAACCTTGCTGTCCGCATGGCATTTAAAATGATCATCATGCCAAAGTTTGATCCTAAGGCGATTTTGAAATCGATTGAAAAGCATAAAGCAACGCTCTATCCGGGAGCACCGACGATGTATATCGGACTTCTTAATCACCCGGATATGAAAAAGCATGATTTATCCTCCATTAAAGCGTGCATCAGCGGATCAGCGCCGCTGCCTGTGGAAGTGCAGACGAAATTTGAAGAGCTTTCGGGGGGAAGTCTGGTAGAGGGTTACGGTCTGACAGAAACGTCTCCGGTTGCCATCGCAAACTTTATCTGGGGCCGGCGTAAGCAAGGCTCGATCGGCGTGCCGTGGCCGGATACCGATGTGAAGGTGCTCTCTGCTGAAACGGGAGAGGATGCTCGTCCGAATGAAGTCGGCGAGCTGATGATCAAAGGGCCGCAGGTGATGAAGGGCTACTGGAACCAGCCGGAAGCAACCCAGGCTTCTTTCCGGGAAGACTGGTTCTTAACGGGTGATATGGGATACATGGATGAAGAAGGCTTTTTCTACATTGTGGACCGTAAAAAAGACATGATCATCGCGGGCGGCTTTAATATTTATCCGCGTGAGGTCGAAGAAGTGCTGTACGAGCATGAGGCCATTCAGGAAGCGTGCGTCATCGGCGTTCCAGATCCATACCGTGGGGAGACGGTGAAGGCATTTATTGTGCTCAAAGAAGGAGCACAGGTGTCCGAAGAGGATCTTGATGAGCACTGCAGACAGGAACTGGCATCATTCAAGCTGCCAAAATACTATGAGTTCCGCGACGAGCTGCCAAAAACAATGGTCGGTAAAATACTGCGCCGCGTTCTGGTAGAAGAAGAAAAAGAAAAGCGCAACAACTGATCGGCCATGTTCCGGAGGAGTCATGCTCTTCCGGAACAGCTGTGAATGAGAGAATGTGATGCTGCCGGAAAGTCATCAGGGGGAATAGAGATGCTCACCGAAACGATTACCCAGCCTTGGCTGGAGCAGTACCCGCCAGAAATTCCGGCAAAGCTCGATTATGAGCGAAAGCCGCTTGAACAGTACTTAGCAGATGCGGCATTTGAAACACCGGATAAAGAGCTGCTCGATTTTCTTGGGAAATCGATGACCTTCCGCGAAGTGTACGAGGCAGCTGCTCGTTTTGCGGCTGCGCTGCAGCGAATGGGATTGAAAAAAGGAGACCGGGCTGCGATTATGCTCGCTAACACGCCGCAGTCCGTTATCAGCTATTACGGCATTCTGCTGGCAGGCGGCGTTGTCGTGCAGACAAATCCACTTTACGTGGAGCGGGAGCTGGAGCACCAGCTCGTCGATTCAGGTGCCGAGATTATCGTTTGTCTTGATCTTGTTTATCCGAAAGTAGAGGCCGTTAAGGAAAAGACGTCTCTGCGTCACGTGATTGTGACACGGATTAAAGACTACCTTCCGTTTCCGAAAAACATGATTTACCCGTTCATTCAGAAGAAGAATACGGGAATGAACGTGAAGCCTGCATATAACGAAACGTGTCATGACTTCGTCAAGCTGATCAAACAGGCGCCGGCGAAGCCCGATCCTGTAGAGGTAGATCCGGAAGAGGATCTCGCGCTGCTGCAATATACCGGAGGCACGACAGGAGCGGCAAAAGGGGTCATGCTCACGCATGCGAATCTCGTGGCGAATACAACGCAGTGTATCCGCTGGATGTATAACATTAACCACGGAGAAGAGGTCATTCTTTGTGCTCTGCCGTTTTTCCACGTTTACGGCATGACTGTCGGCATGAATTTTGCTGTAATGGACCGATCGAAAATGGTCATTCTGCCGAAGTTTGATACGAAACAGACGCTCGAGGCGATTCAAAATCAAAAAGTAACGATTTTCCCTGGAGCGCCTACGATGTACGTCGGGTTAATCAATGACCCGAACGTGTCGAACTACGATTTAAGCTCAGTCGAGGTTTGTATCAGCGGTTCGGCTCCGCTCCCTCTCGAAGTCCAGCAGAAGTTTGAGGAAATGACCGGCGGTAAACTGTCCGAAGGTTTCGGACTTACGGAAGCGTCACCGGTCACGCATTTTAATCTGATGTGGGGAAAACGGCCTCAGGGAAGTATCGGGCTCCCGTGGCCGGACACAGATGTAATGATACTCAGCGCCGAAACGGGAGAGCCTGCTGAACCGGAAGAAGTGGGGGAACTGCTCATCCGTGGCCCCCAGGTGATGCAGGGCTACTGGAACAGACCGGAGGACACAGCGCAGACACTTCAAAACGGCTGGCTTTATACCGGTGATATGGGCTACATGGATCAAGAAGGCTATTTCTACATCGTGGATCGCAAAAAAGACATGATCATCGCCGGCGGATTCAACATCTATCCGCGTGAAATCGAAGAAGTGCTTTACGAGCATGAGGCGGTCAAAGAAGCTGTGGCTGTCGGGATTCCGGATCCGTACCGAGGTGAAACGGTGAAGGCTTATATCGTACTGAAGGACGGCCGGGAAGCCGACGAAGCAGAGCTGGACACGTTCTGCCGCTCGCAGCTGGCGTCCTACAAGGTGCCGCGCTTGTATGAATTCAGGGAAGAGCTCCCGAAGACGATGGTTGGAAAAGTACTGCGCCGGGCCCTCCAGGAAGAGGAAAAAGCAAAGCATGCTGGTCAGACCAGTTCAAATAAGGTATGATACTGATAGAAAGAATTTCCGCTCCGGTCATTGACACACGGAGCGGAGTTCGATATGATTTGATTATGAATGAACAGTCATTCATTTTTGGCGGAGGAGTCGAAAGCCATGGCTAAAAAGCGCGGATTGAAATACGACAAAATTATAGATGCTGCCGTTAAAGTGATCGCACAAAATGGCTATCATCATTCACAGGTTTCCAAGATTGCGAAAGAAGCCGGCGTAGCAGATGGAACGATCTACCTCTATTTTAAAAACAAAGAGGACATTCTCATCTCGCTGTTTGAAGAAAAAATGGGTCAGTTCGTCGACTACATTAAGCATAAGCTGGAAGGTGTTACCTCAGATGAAGAAAAGCTGGCGATTTTAATTAATATGCACCTTGCTCAGCTTGAAAAAGACCATAACCTGGCACTCGTTACCCAGCTCGAGCTCAGGCAGTCGAATATCTCGATTCGCTTTAAAGTGAATGAAGTGCTGAAAGGCTATCTCGGTCTGATCGATTCGATTATCGAACAAGGGAAAGAGAATGGCTCATTTGATGAAGCAATCGACACGCGGATGATGAGGCAGGTCATTTTCGGATCAATCGATGAAGTGGTGACGAACTGGGTCATGAAGGATCACCGTTACGAGCTTGCCCCTTTGGCTGAGCCGTTGCACGCCTTTTTAATGAAAGGCATGATATCCCCGAAACGACTGGAGGAAAAACGATGAGCAGCTGGCAGTATGTTTCAGTAGAACAAGATGACTTTACAGCAGTGATTACGATGAACAAGCCGCCTGCCAATGCGTTGTCTAAAGACATGATTCAAGAGCTTGGCAGTGCAGTGGAGCAGATAATGGAAGATGACAGCGTTCGCGCGGTCGTGCTTCACGGCGAAGGTCGTTTTTTTGCAGCCGGAGCTGACATTAAAGAATTTACGGAGATTAAGCATGGGAGTGAGTTTGCGGACCTCGCGAGGGACGGCCAACGGATCTTCCGGCAGATTGAAACAGCTCAGAAGCCTGTTATTGCCGCGATTCACGGAGCCGCGCTTGGTGGCGGACTGGAGCTCGCAATGGCTTGTCACATGCGGATTGCCTGTGAGAACGCAAAGCTCGGTCTCCCGGAATTGAATCTGGGACTTGTCCCGGGATTTGCGGGCACGCAGCGGCTTCCCAAGCTTGTCGGAAGACCGAGAGCGATGGAAATGCTCCTCACTGGCCAGCCGCTGACCGCAGCTGAAGCAGAAGCGTGGGGACTCGTTAACCGGACTGTTCCGGAAGGAGCCCATCTGGATGAGGCTAAAAAGCTTGCAGAAGCAGCAGCCGGTAAAAGCGTCCGTTCCGTGCAGGCAGTCATGGAACTGCTGCAAAATGCGGAAACCGATCCAATTGAGCGAGGTCAGGAGAAAGAGGCCGTCCAATTTGGTGACGTTTTTGAAACAAAAGATGCAAAAGAGGGGATCACTGCCTTTCTGGAAAAACGAAAACCGAGCTTTAATCAACGATAATAAAGCTGTTCTTACAGCTTTTTTATACTAAAATTAATGAAAGCGCTTCACTGCAGCGCAGTATAAACAGGAGGGAAAACCATGAATATTTTTGTAGTTCTAAAGCGCACGTTTGACACGGAAGAGAAGATTCAGATCGAAAACGGCAAGATTGTGGAAGACGGTGCTGAATTTATTATTAACCCGTACGATGAGTACGCTGTTGAAGAGGCGATCCAGCTTCGGGATGAGCACGGCGGAGAGGTCACGGTTGTAACCGTTGGGGAAGAAGAGGCAGAAAAACAGCTTCGCACCGCACTTGCGATGGGAGCAGATAAAGCGGTATTAATCGAAGATGAAGATATCGAAGACGGAGACACGTTCACGACACAAGCGCTTCTCACGGCATACTTTAAAGATCAGGAAGCAGACGTGATTCTCGGCGGGAACGTAGCGGTAGACGGCGGTTCCGGCCAGGTCGGACCGCGGCTTGCCGACCAGCTCGGCATCAATCACGTGACATCGATTGTAAAGATTGATATCAGTGACGGGCGTGCCGTTATCGAAAAGGACGTGGAAGGGGACCAGATGATCGTGGAAGTACCGCTTCCGGTTCTCGTGACTGCTCAGCAAGGGCTGAATGAGCCGCGCTATCCGTCGCTGCCGGGTATTATGAAGGCGAAAAAGAAGCCGCTTGAAACACTCGACCTTGATGATCTGGACCTTGATGAAGAGGATGCAGAGCCGAAGACGAAGACGGTGGACCGCTATCTCCCGCCTGAAAAGCAGGCTGGCCGGATTCTCGAAGGTGACGTGGACCAGCAGGTTTCTGAACTCGTATCTCTTCTGAAAAACGAAGCGAAAGTTATATAAACGAAAAAAAACGGACAGGAAAGGGTGACTGGTAATGGCAAAATTTCTCGTGATTGGTGAAGTAAAGGACGGCGCGTTCCGTAACGTATCGTTTGAAGCAGTCGGAGCAGCAAAAATGATCGATGAAAGTGCAGAAACGGTAGGAGTTGTACTGGGAAGCGGAGTTACTGACGCAGCAGATACGTTTTACCAGTATGGCGTGGACCGCGTGCTTACAGTAGACGACGAGAAACTGGAAAACTATACGCCTGAAGGATGGACGCAGGCACTTTTGACCGTGATTGAGCAGGAAAATCCGGACGGCATCGTGATGGGACACACGTCTATCGGCCGTGATATTACACCGAAGCTTGCAAGCCGTCTCGGCTCCGGTCTCGTATCCGATGTCGTTGCAATCGAGGGCGGAGCGACGTTTATCCGGCCTATCTACTCCGGTAAAGCGTTTGAGAAGGTAGAAATCGAAGACGGTCTCACGTTTGTCACGATACGCCCGAACAATATTCCGGCTCCTGAGCAGGACAGCTCCCTTAACGGTTCCGCTGAAGCAGTTCAGGCAGAGATTAAGGATCTGGACACGGTTATTAAAGAAGTCGTGAAAAATACGACATCCGGCGTGGATCTTTCAGAAGCCTCGGTCATTGTAGCCGGCGGCCGCGGAATGAAAAATGAGGAGAATTTCAAAATACTCGACGAACTTGCTGAGGTGCTGAATGGCGCAGTTGGTGCGTCCCGTGGAGCATGTGACGCAGAATACTGTGACTACGCGCTGCAGATCGGACAGACAGGGAAAGTTGTTACACCGGATCTGTATATTGCAGTCGGTCTAAGCGGTGCTATTCAGCACGTAGCTGGTATGTCCAACTCCAAAATTATTGTCGCGATCAATAAGGATCCGGAAGCTGATATTTTCTCTATCGCTGACTACGGCATCGTCGGAGACTTGTTCGACATCGTGCCGAAACTCACCGAAGAATTTAAAAAAGCAGTCGTCTCAGGCTGATTATATGACCGGCCCGCATCGGCACTTTCTGATGCGGGCTTTCGCATTCTCTGAAAATCTATGTCGAATCAGTCCACATAGAACAAGCAGTTTTTTTGCATTTGAAAATATGGTACGCTACTATTGATGACAGCGAACCGGGACATCTGTGAGCAGACTGTTTTTCAACCCCGGGGAGTATCCGTTATACTGGATTTAACAGCTCAGGCTGATATATGAAGGAGGAGTTTTGAAATGGCAATTACAAACGTTACAGATGCAAACTTCGGTCAGGAAACAAGTGAAGGTCTCGTTCTCGCAGACTTTTGGGCACCTTGGTGCGGACCTTGTAAGATGATCGCGCCTGTTCTGGAAGATCTTGACGGCGACATGGGTGACGAAGTGAAAATCGTCAAGCTCGATGTAGACGAGAACCAGGAAACAGCAAGCAAGTACGGTGTGATGAGCATCCCGACGCTTCTCGTCATGAAAGACGGCGAAGTAGTGGACCAGGTAGTCGGCTTTAAGCCAAAGGAAGAGCTCGTAAACACACTGAACAAGCATAAGTAAGCATGGATAAGAATCATACGGCTGTCCGTCTTCCGAGACGGCAGCCTTTTTCTTTCCAAAAATCTCTGCGCAGGAGAGGAGGATGACGATGGATCCGCTTAAAGAAAAGCTGCAGCTGCTTCCGGATCAGCCCGGCTGCTATTTAATGAAAAATAAACAGGGCGGCATTATTTACGTCGGAAAAGCAAAGGTGCTCCGGAACCGGGTCCGGTCGTATTTCACCGGTTCCCACGATAAGAAAACACAGCGGCTCGTCAGTGAAATCCGTGACTTTGAATACATTGTCACCTCCTCTGATCTGGAAGCGCTCGTGCTTGAACAAAATTTAATAAAGAAGCATGAGCCCCGCTACAATATATTACTGAAGGACGATAAATCCTATCCGTTTCTGAAGATCACGAAGGAAGAGCACCCTCGTCTCATTACGACACGCAAGGTGAAGAAGGACGGGGCCAAGTATTTCGGACCGTATCCGAACGCGTCTGCAGCGAACCAGACGAAAAAGCTGCTCGACCGTCTTTATCCGCTGCGAAAATGCCGGACGATGCCGGATCGGGTCTGCCTGTACTACCATATCGGCCAGTGTCTGGCACCGTGCGAATTCACCGTGACGCAGGATCAGAATCAGCAGATGATTAAGGAAATTACCCGTTTTCTGAACGGGGGTCATCAGGAAATCAAGCAGAACATCGAAGCGAAAATGTATGCTGCCTCTGAAGAAATGGATTTTGAACGGGCGAAGGAATTTCGCGATCAGATCAAGCATATTGAAGCTGTTATGGAAAAACAGAAGATGACGTTGACCGAGCAGACAAACCGGGACGTTTTCGGATACTACGTTGATAACGGCTGGATGTGCGTCCAGGTCTTTTTCGTCCGTCAAGGAAAGCTGATTGAACGGGATGTTTCGATGTTTCCGGTTTATCAGGACCCTGTGGACGATTTTTATACGTTTCTTGGTCAGTTTTATCTCGAGGAGCATCACAAGCCGCCAAAGGAGCTGTTCATTCCTCAGGAGCCGGACGCTCAGGTTGTCGAAGAGTTTCTGCAGATAAAAGCGGTGCAGCCGAAGCGTGGACAGAAGAAAGAACTCGTCGAGCTGGCTGTAAAAAACGCAAAAATGGCTTTACGTGAAAAGTTCCAGCTGATTGAACGGGATGAGAAGCAGACCGTAGTCGCCGTTGAGAAGCTGGGGCAGGCGATGCACATCGACACACCGCACCGGATAGAAGCATTCGATAATTCCAACATTATGGGCGTTGACCCCGTCTCGGCGATGGTCTCGTTTCTGGACGGCAGGCCCGACAAGAAGAACTACCGTAAATACAAGGTTCGCTCTGTTCAGGGGCCCGATGACTATGAATCGATGCGTGAAGTGGTCAGAAGACGTTACAGTCGTCTTCTGAAGGATGAAGAACCGCTTCCGGATCTGATCGTCATTGATGGAGGAAAGGGCCAGATCAGTGCCGCTCAGGAAGTCGTGGAGCACGAGCTCGGGCTGGCCATCCCTGTCTGCGGTCTGGCAAAGGATGACCGGCACCGTACGTCACAGCTGATGATGGGAGATCCGCCGGTTGCTATCGAGCTTTCACGCACGAGTGAAGAGTTCTATCTTCTGCAGCGGATTCAGGATGAAGTACACCGGTTTGCAATCAGCTTTCACCGTAACGTCCGGAAAAAATCGATGTTTACCTCTGTTCTGGATGATATTGAAGGAATTGGAGAAAAACGAAAACGTATGCTGTTAAAGGAATTCGGCTCACTCAAACGGCTGAAAGAGGCGTCAGTGGAAGAAATCGAGAGAGTAGGCATCCCTCAGCCAGTTGCCCGCTCCTTAAGAGACCGTTTACAGGAAGATACCGCTAAATAGAGCTTAAAACGATTTGTCAATAAATCTGCCCTTTGTTACGCTTTTAAAGGTGTGAGAAATACCTGAGCAAAGGCGCAAATTCAGGTTTTCTTTTGGTGTAAAGCAGGTATTTAATAATCGAAGCTTTACGGCTTTAAAATTTGAAGGAGGCGTAAACTATTGGCTACGATCGTTCAGAAGTTCGGTGGTACTTCCGTCGGAGATACCGACAAAATTAAGCGAGTTGCAAAACGGATCAAGCAAGGTATGGATGAGGGACACAACGTGGTCACTGTCGTATCTGCGATGGGGAAATCAACCGATAAACTGGTGGAGCTTGCGGATGAGATTACAGACAATCCGGACCCACGTGAAATGGACATGCTTCTGACGACCGGTGAGCAGGTAACAATTTCGCTGGTGGTTATGGCGCTGAAGGAACTCGGCGTGGACGCTGTCTCCCTGACAGGCTGGCAGGCAGGCATCGTAACGGAAGAAGTTCATCAGGATGCACGAATTACCGATATCAACACGTCAACGCTGGAAGGACACCTCAATGACGGCAAGGCAGTTCTCGTCGCCGGCTTCCAGGGTGTCAGCGAAGATGGAAACATTACAACGCTTGGACGCGGCGGATCCGATACAACTGCCGTGGCACTTGCGGCTGCGCTGAAAGCAGAATCATGCTCGATCTTTACGGACGTGACTGGTGTGTATACGTCCGATCCCCGCTACGTAAAGAAAGCGCGGCAGCTCGGCAGCATCTCATACGATGAAATGCTGGAGCTCGCCCATCTCGGTGCAGGGGTGCTGCATCCCCGGGCAGTGGAATTCGCAAAAAACTATAATGTAAAGCTGGTCGTCCGCTCCAGCATGGAAAATGTAGAAGGAACGATTGTGGAGGAGGAAGCAACTATGGAGCAGAATTTAACAGTACGGGGCCTCGCGTTTGATAAAAACATCACGAAGGTCACCGTCGAACGTCTGCCAAATCATTACGACACCATGTCCAACCTGTTCAAGCTTCTTGCAGAGGAAGGCATTAACGTCGATATAATCATCCAGCAGATGACGGCGGATCACGGAGTAAACGTATCGTTCTCGATTGACTCCGGGAACCTCGGAAAAACGCTGGATCTGATTCACGGAGCGAAGGAAACACTGTGCTACAGCGAAGTCCGTCATGAAAGCTCTCAGTCAAAGGTGTCGATCGTCGGCTCGGGCATGATCTCTAATCCGGGTGTCGCTGCAGACATGTTCAAAGTTCTGGCTGAAGAAGAAGTCGCGATTAAAATGGTAAGCACGTCTGAAATCGCTGTTTCGGCTGTCGTACCGGAAAAGGACATGATCCGGGCTTCGGAAGCGCTGCACACGTATTTCGGACTCGACGAAAAGGAACAGGAAAAAATCGAACTTGCCAAGCAGGCATAAACAAAACCTCCGTCTTTCAGCAGACGGAGGTTTTCGTTTTGGTATGAAATGCGCAGGGGGGATAAGGTGCCCGTGCTGCGATGTTCGCTCTCGTTTCCCTCATGCCGTCTAATATCGAGCAGCTATGAGGCTTTCTTTGTCTGCACCGACTAGTCCGTTACTTCTTTTCCGGCGGCTTGAAGGGAAGCCAGTTGCTTTCACCGAATAAACGCACCATGAGCGGAATGAACAGCGGCAGCATGACGAATGCATAGAGCAGCAGGCCGGTCAGCACGAGCGTGCCGATTTGCACGAGCGAAAGGACACCTGAAGGCATCATGGCACCGAACGTTCCTGCGAGTATGACGGCCGCGGAGAGAATGACTGTACCGATCTTTGTCATAGCGTTTACGAGTGATTCCCGAACGTCCATCGTGCGCATGTTTTCCGTAAATCGTCCCATCAGGAAGATGGAATAGTCAACGCCGAGCGCCATGAGCATAACGAAGCCGAAAAATGGCACGGCCCAGCTGATGCCCGGATATCCGAGAATGGTAATGAAAATAAATTCTGTCACGGCCATGGAAATAATATATGTTCCGATCAGTGATGCGAGAATGTAAACCGGCATGATAAACGAGCGGAGCATGATAATCAGCACGATAAATATACCGCTCAGCATGATTAAAGCTGTTCTGTCAAAGTCCTGATCGGAGATGTCAGATAAGTCGGCGTTTACGGCAGGCAGCCCGCCGATGGAAAAAGTGACATCGTCCCAGTGGCTCAGTGCAGCCGCAGTCTGCTCATTTATCTCATCCGTAATCGCCATCGCTTCGGTGCTGTAAGGATCGACTGCGAGCACGATTTCCAGCACGGCGGCCTGACGGTTCGGTGACAAAAATGCATCGATCAAGTCATCTGTACCGTCTTCATTCCACGTTTCCTCCGGGACGTAAAAGCCTTCCAGCGGATGAGCAGGCTGAGAGGCTATTTCATCCAGCAGGTCGTGCACCTCTTCCAGTCCTTCCCGGATGTCCTCTACACCTTCGGCAAGGTCACCAGCAGCCTCGCCGATTTCATCAAATGCTTCAGTGGCTTCATCGAGCGCTTCAATTAACTCCGCCTGACCTTCCGCAAGCTCAGCCTGCCCGTCAGCTGTCTGCTCCAGACTCTGCTGCAGCTCTTCCTGACCGTCTGCGAGCGAATTTGTACCCTCAGCTGTTTCAGAGAGAGCTGCGGAAAGTTCAGCTAATCCGCCAGCACTTTCCGCCAGTAACCCAGCCGTTTGATCATCAAGTGCCGGATTCGCGGCGGCTTCTTCCAGTCCGGTCTGCACAGAGGAAAGCTCTCCGGCAATTTCCTGCTGAGCCTCCGCCAGGTCGGAAGCAGCTTCAGCTGCCTCCCCGGCGCCATCTGCCTGAGCCCGGATCCCGTCCTCTAATTCCACGGCGGCATCGGTCAGCTCAGAGGTGTCTTCGTCCGGCGTATCTGCAAGATCCTCCTCGAGTTCACGGAGTCCGTCTTCAATTTCCGTCAGGCCGTCATCTATTTCTTCCACGCCGTCGCGCAATTCACCTGCGAGCTCAGGGATCCGGAAATCCTCAATCCGCTCGCCGTCAGGTCTCGAAAAGCTGCGTACTTCTTCGACTCCCTCGAGCTGAGCAGCCTGCAGCGACACGTATTCGATAATTGGTATCCGGTCGGACTGATCCCATGCTTCCTCAGACTCAAGCACGATTTGAGCAGGGAAGGCAAAACCGGTGCCGAAACGTTCTCCTACAAGTTCAACAGCCTCAACCGATTCGTAGTCGCTGCTGATTTCATCAAGAGATTCAAACGACAGGCGCTGATCGTAAAAGAGGAAAGCGGGAACGAGCAGCACAAGCAGCAGCAAGGATGTCCAGCCAGGGCGGGCAATAGAAAAGACGCCGAGCCCTTTCCAGATTTTACTGTCAGTCGCATCCAGCGCCCGTTTGCTCGGCCAGAAGAGCTTTTCACCGAGCAGCAGCATCGCAGCTGGTACCCAGACACCGAGCGCAATCACGAGCAGCACGATTCCGACAGCTACACCGGAGGCCGACTGATAGAGATCAAAATCAGCCAGGCCGATCGCGGCGAAGCCGATAAAGCCGGTAAGGGCGCTGGCGAACACAGTCGGTCCGACTGCCCGGTACGTGCGGATAACCGCAGCTGTCCGGTCCGGTGAAACGGCAAGCTCCTCTTTGAAACGGTTCATGAGCAAAATGCAGTAATCCGTCCCAATCCCGAACAGGATGGCGACGATAAAGATCTGAGTGAAGTTTGAAACAGGGAAATCGACGCCTTCAATCAGGAAGGAGACAATGGGAACGGTCATAATATACGTCGCGCCTACTGTCAGCAGCGGCACAAATGGAGCGACAATCGAACGAAACACGAGCAGCAGGATACTGATGACGAAAATGACCGTGATGATTTCAGTCGTCTGCAGCCCTTCTTCCGAGCTGATAATGACATCATCCTCGATGATAGGCGAGCCGCTGACGAGCGTCCGGATGCCGTCCGCTTCAACGGCTTCTTCAATATGACTGCGAACGGCCGGGACATCATTCAGCGTCATATCAATGGTCAGCACCGTCATCATCGTCGTGTTGTCATCGCTGCGCAGCGCATCACCCCCTTCCCCGTCAAAAGGAGTCGCCGTGTCTTCAATGGCGAAGCCGTTCAGCTCGTCAGGAAGCGATGCGAAAATCTGCTCTACTTCCTCTTCCTGCTCCGTTGTTATCCCGTCTTCATCGAAGTAAACGACAAGTATTTCCTCTCCGGCAGCTGCTTCATTGCGTTCCAGGATGTCTGCCGTAACAGCGGTCGGATACGTATCCGGAATATCAAACTGGCCTCTTTCGCGTACAAGCTGGTCCAGATCCGGACTGACAACTGTAAGCCAGACCGCGACCACAGCCCAGATGAGCGGCAGTACATAAAAAAGTCGCTTCATGACAGTTCCTCCTTGAGCATGCGGTTTAATTTGCTGTAAACGCGCAGGAAGACTTCCAATTCGTGTTCATCGAGCTTGGAAAAATAAGGCGCGGTAAAGGCGATAATGGTCTTCATCCCTTCTGACAGCGCTTCTTCACCGACAGGGGTAAGGGCAATCAAAACGCTGCGGCGATCGCTGCTCTGGACGGTCCGCGTCACAAAATTCCGCTCCTCCAGACGTGCTACCTTTGCGGTGACGGCACTTTTATGTACATCTGTTTCTGCAGCGACCTGCTTGGCGGTCATCGGTCCTTTCTCATGAAGGACACGCAGGATACCGAACTGCTCCAGAGAGAGAGGCATCGCCTGATTGACAAGCTCACGGTCGAGCCGGGTCGTCGCAAATAAGTATACGTTGGCATATTCTTCTATAAGCTGGTGCAGTTTTGTTTCATTCATCGTTGTACCTCCAGTCAGCAATATGTAAGTAGTTTACCCTGTAAACTAAAAAGGAGCAATAAAAAAACCTCTCCATGATTAGTATAGAGAGGGTGGAGTGAAATCAGTCATCGCTGCCGGGAGCGGTAGGATCCTTTTTATCCCATTTCACCGTGACATGAAACGTCACCGGCTTTTTCTTTTTAATTTCATAGTTGGCTTCAGCAAGAAGTCCTTTTTCCAGCTCGGTTATTTGAGCAAGAAAACCGGTCTCCAGTGAATACGGCCGCTTTGGCTCGTAGCTGCTGGTCGTCACTTCGTAAATACGCTCAGCACGCTTTTCTTTAATGAGGCGGAGGTTTCCCCACTGCGCCGTACGAAACCATCGGACAAGCGCTTCTTCATCCGTCGTTTTTTTCTCGCGGGCAAGGCTTTTCCCGGCCCAGTATAATATGACTTCTTCATCTTCACCGAGAATAATCGGAAGGAGCTCGTGCCGCATGACATCATAGCCCGCTGCTGTTTCTGCTTGCTGCTGTTCTTCAGACATGTATCTCATTCCTTCTCTGCTGATTAAGTATGCTTTCAGTCTATCACATTTCGAAAAGGGAAGGTACGGGAGCATGGAACAGGTGCTGTAAAACAGCATAGAAGATTATGGGAGAACGTGATATACTAAGGCGCGATATGATTTGACTGGAAAGCCGGGTGTTTTGTATGAAGCTGGGCATGACGAAATTTCTCACGCCTTTTCGCGTTATTGTAATCTCTTATGTGGCAGCGATGTTTGTCATCAGCCTGCTGCTGTTTCTGCCATTCTCCACTCAGGATGGCATCTCCATTACATATGATGAAGCACTGTTTACCGCTGTGAGCGCCGTCAGTGTTACGGGCTTAACGGTCGTAAACGTGTCAGAAACCTACAGCTGGGCAGGTATTCTCTTTCTGGCGCTCGGTATTCAGCTTGGCGGAATCGGTGTCATGACGCTCGGAACGTTCGTATGGATGGTGCTGGGCCGTAAAATTCCGCTGTCGCAGCGGATGCTGATTATGGTTGACCAAAACCAGATTTCGTTTTCCGGACTCGTGCGGCTCATGAGGGGCATACTGCTGGCAGCCCTCGTCATTCAGCTGATCGGGGCTACTATACTTGGTACGTACTATTTAAACTACTTTGATACGACATTTGAAGCGTACTATCAGGGTGCTTTTTCTGCGATGACAGCCTTTACAAACGCAGGCTTTGACATAACGGGGCAGTCGCTTGTACCGTTCGTCGATGATTATTTCGTTCAGCTCGTCCACATGCTGCTTATTTTTGCCGGTGCGATCGGGTTTCCGGTGCTGCTGGAGCTGCGCGAGTATTTCTCGCCGAAAAATCCAAACTTCCGCTTCAGTCTTTTCACGAAAATTGCCACGTCAACGTATTTCATTGTTTTTGGGATCGGTGTAGCAATGCTGTGGATCTTCGAGCGGAACGCTTTTTATGACGGAATGCCGTGGCACTCCCAGCTGTTTTTCTCGCTGTTTAACTCTGCCACAGCGAGAAGCGGCGGTCTGTCCACGATGGACATGAATGAACTGACGCTTGCGAGCCTGCTTCTGATGTCCGGTCTTATGATCATCGGCGCGAGCCCCTCCAGCGTGGGGGGAGGGATCCGGACGACGACGCTTGCCGTCATGTTTCTGACAATTCGCAGCTTCGCCCTCGGACGTGATGACGTGAAAGTATTCGGACGCGAAATTCACGCGGAGGATAAACAGAAGGCCTTTATCGTCCTTTCGGTGTTTGCAGTCGGACTGTTCGGTGCGATCATGATGATCGCCGCCTTCGAAGGAACCGGAGAATTTGTACTGATGGCGATTTTATTTGAAGCAAGCTCCGCCTTCGGGACCTCCGGACTGTCGATGGGCATCACACCGGACCTGTCATTTCCGAGTCAGGTCGTGCTGATGATTCTCATGCTAGTGGGGCGGGTCGGACTCGTAGCCTTTCTCTTCTCGATCCGGGCGCAGGAAAAGAAAACGACGTATAAACATCCTACCGAGCGTATTATTATCGGATAAAAAGGTATTGCAAAAAAGCAGCGTGTGCATCGCTGCACAGTACCGGAAGGAGCTCGCCTCCTTCCGGTCTTATTTTTCGCGTATACGCCTGATCTCTGCATGATTCGACAAAATCAACGTCCGTTCAGGGACGTTCAGCTCGATTTGGATATATTTTGAGAAAACCCTTAAACCGTGTCGAAATTGTGGTACAATTTTATACGTTACATACGGAACGGCTGAATACGGAAAAACGTTTTTCTCTAAAAGCTTCTGTGAATCCGCTTTCTTGACTATGGCGCGAGCCGGGAGTAAAATGAAAATTGTCAAAAACCTTCTGACACCTTGGGGCGGCAAGACATCACGAGCTAAAGGAGGACAATGGACTTATCCGACTTCATCGTTCGAAATCATCGTTTTAGGGGGAAAGACAGATGTCATCTAACCGTGAGTTTTTGTACCGCAGACTTCATTCTCTGCTTGGAGTGGTGGCCATCGGGGCCTTCCTGGTCGTTCATCTGACAGTCAACTGGTTTGCTGTCCGCGGAGAGCAGGAATACAACCAGGCAGCAGCGTTCATGGAGTCGCTGCCATTTCGCTACGCACTCGAAATCTTTATTATTTTTCTTCCACTGATCTTCCACGCTGTCTACGGACTTTACATCGCATTTCAAGCCCGTAACAACACTTCCCGGTTCAGCTATTTCCGCAACTGGATGTTCCGCCTGCAGCGGATCTCAGGTGTTCTTGTTCTCATATTTGTCACCTGGCACGTCTGGGAGACACGGATCGCAGCTGCATTCGGCGCAGAAGTAAACTTTCAGATGATGGAAGAGATTGTAGCCAACCCAATCGCACTTATCGCATACATTATCGGTATCACAGCGACAACGTTCCATTTCGCGAACGGTCTGTGGTCATTCGCAGTAACCTGGGGGATTACGGTAACACCGAGATCCCAGCAGATTTCGACGTATGTGACAGCCGGTGTATTCCTTGCTCTCACATTTGTTGGAATCCGATCCATCCTGGCATTCGTAGGGGTATAGCATAAAAGAAGGAGTGACCAACTATGAGTAAAGGCGATATTATTGTTGTCGGCGGCGGCCTCGCCGGTTTAATGGCAACAATCAAAGCTGCCGAAAAAGGCAAGCACGTTAAATTATTTTCAATTGTTCCTGTAAAGCGTTCCCACTCCGTGTGTGCACAGGGCGGCATCAACGGCGCTCTTAATACAATGGGAGAAGGGGACTCGACGTGGGAGCATTTCGATGATTCCGTATACGGCGGGGACTTCCTTGCCAATCAGCCTCCGGTTAAAGCGATGGCAGATGCTGCACCAGGCATCATTCATCTGCTGGACCGAATGGGCGTTATGTTTAACCGTACGCCGGAAGGGCTTCTCTCCCTGCGCCGCTTCGGCGGGACGCAGCATCACCGTACTGCCTATGCTGGTGCGACGACCGGTCAGCAGCTGCTTTATGCTCTCGATGAGCAAGTGCGGCGCCACGAAGCAAACGGGCTCGTAACGAAGTATGAAGGATGGGAGTTCCTTCATGCGGTGCTGGATGACGATGGAGCCTGCCGCGGAATTACGGCGCAGAACCTCAACACGTCCGACATTGAATCATTCCGCTCAGATGCGGTTATTATGGCGACCGGCGGACCTGGTATCGTATTCGGCAAGTCAACGAACTCGATGATCAACACCGGCTATGCGGCGGCGGCTGTTTACGAGCAGGGCGTCTACTATGCAAACGGTGAATTTATTCAGATTCATCCGACAGCTATTCCTGGTGACGACAAGCTCCGTCTCATGAGTGAGTCTGCGCGCGGGGAAGGCGGACGCGTCTGGACGTACGACGAAGACGGCAAGCCTTGGTACTTCCTTGAAGAAAAGTATCCAGCTTACGGAAACCTTGTTCCGCGAGATATTGCGACGCGTGAAATTTTCCACGTCTGCGTGGACTTGAAGCGCGGCATCAACGGTGAAAACATGGTATATCTGGACCTTTCCCATAAAGATCCGAAAGAGCTTGACATCAAGCTCGGCGGCATCATGGAAATTTACGAGAAGTTCATGGGCGATGACCCTCGCAAAGTACCGATGAAGATCTTCCCGGCGGTGCACTATTCCATGGGCGGACTCTGGGTTGACTACGACCAGATGACAAATATCCCAGGCCTGTTTGCTGCAGGTGAAGTAGATTACTCGATTCACGGCGCTAACCGCCTCGGAGCAAACTCTCTTCTGTCATCCATCTACGGCGGTATGGTGGCAGGTCCGAACGCTGCCAAATATATCGACGAGCTGGAAACGTCTGCCGATGACCTCCCTGATTCTGTTTATGAGCACCAGGTGAACGAAGACAAAGCGTTCTTCGATCAGATCCTGAACATGAACGGCTCGGAAAATGCGTTTGAAATCCATCAGGAGCTCGGCCAGCTAATGACGGAAAACGTCACGGTTGTGCGTGAGAATAAAAAGCTCAAGGAAACAGATGAAAAAATTCAGGCACTCCTGGAGCGCTTTGATAACATCAACCTTGCAGATACGGCGAAATGGACCAACCAGAGTGCCATGTTTGTCCGTCAGCTGAAGTCGATGCTGAACCTGGCCCGCGTAATCACGATCGGTGCTTACAACCGTAACGAAAGCCGCGGCGCCCACTATAAGCCGGAATTCCCGGAACGTAACGACGAAGACTGGCTCAAGACAACGAAAGCGAAGTATAATCCGGACACGAAAGATCCGGAGTTCGAATATGAAGAAGTCGATACCTCGCTGATTAAGCCGCGTAAGCGCGACTATACTTCTAAGAAGAAAGCCGGTGAAAAAGTATGAGCACAGAAACAGCCTCAAAAACAATTGAGCTGATCATCGTCCGGCAGGAAGACCCGGACAGTAAACCGTTCGAAGAGAAGTTTTCGATTCCTTACCGTTCGAACATGAACGTGATCTCTGCGCTGATGGAGATACGCCGCAACCCGGTAAACGCAGATGGCGAAGACACGACTCCGGTCGCATGGGATGCAAGCTGTCTTGAAGAGGTTTGCGGAGCCTGTTCAATGGTTATCAACGGCAAGCCCCGGCAGTCCTGTACGGCGTTGATCGATAAGCTCGAACAGCCGATTCGGCTGGAGCCAATGAGCACGTTCCCGGTCATGCGTGACCTGACAGTAGACCGTTCCCGTATGTTTGACTCGCTCAAGCGTGTAAAAGCATGGGTGCCGATTGATGGTACGTACGATCTCGGGCCAGGACCGCGTATGCCGGAAGCGAAGCGCCAGTGGGCGTACGAGCTTTCCAAGTGCATGTCGTGCGGCGTCTGCCTCCAGGCATGCCCGAACGTAAACGACAAGTCCGAGTTTATCGGACCGGCAGCGCTGTCTCAGGTTCGTCTCTTTAACGCTCATCCGACAGGTGCCATGCACAAGGCGGAGCGTCTGCAGACGATTATGGACGGCGACGGCGGACTCGCAAACTGCGGAAACTCGCAAAACTGCGTGGAAGCCTGCCCGAAAGAAATTCCGTTGACAACGTCTATCGCTGCACTAAACCGCGCGACGACGCTGCAGTCATTTAAGAACTTTTTCGGATCTGACAACACAGCGTGATAACAAAAGGTGCAACCGGATTTCCGGCTCTGCACCTTCTTTACCACCGATAAATGAATGATCATTCATTTATGACGTATCAGTTGAACGTAAGCTCAAAGGAGGAGTGTGTGATGGGAAAACCGGCGTACATAGAAGATGAGAAGCAGTGGGCAGAGGAATTTACGTTTTTTGATGAAATCAGCGTCCGTTTTTCAGAAACGGATGCGTTTGGACACGTGAATAATACGGTAGCTTTTATTTATTTTGAGCAGGCGAGGATCCGCTTTTTCCAGCATGGCGGGTTGATGGATGAATGGGTGAACGGACCGTACATGATCGTAACAGGTGACCTGCAGTGTGATTATATCCGGCAGATCACGTTCGGTGAAACGCTCCGGGTTGGTGTAAAGGCCGCGGCAATTGGACGGACATCGGTCGATATTCATTATATGGTGTTGAACGAAAAAGACGAGGTGTGCATGACCGGACGTGGTCGAATCGTCCAAGTGGATAAACAAACAGGGAAGCCTGCCGCCTGGGAAAGCCATCTGCTGGAGAAAATGGAAGTATAACCTGCTTGCACAGGTCCTCTGCACTCGTTATGATAGTACAAGACGGTAGGAGGGTCCGGTATGAAGCAGGAATTTACGGTGCTGAAGGCACTGAACAATAACGTTGTCATCTGCCAGGCAGAGGAAGGCCGGGAAGCGATCTTCATTGGAAAAGGGATCGGCTTCGGTAAAAAACGAGGTGACCTCTTCAATGAAACATCGTACGATAAGGCGTATGCCCTTGTGACTGAATCGGAACGCGAGCAGTACGACCGACTGTTTGACCGGGAAACAGAAGACACGATGCTCGTCATTCACGATGCGATCGGAATCATTCAGCGGGGGATCGGAAAGCGTCTTAACGACCGGACGCTGTTTGCACTGACGCAGCACATCATTCTTGCGCTCCAGCGGACCCGGGATGATACGGAAATTCAGAATCCGTTTCTGACAGAAACGAAGTGGCTGTATCACGAAACGTACGTGATAGCGGAAGAGGTCGTCCGGTATATAGAGATCGAAACAGGGGTGCTGCTGCCTGAAGCGGAGATCGGATTTATTACGCTTCATATTCAAAGTGCGTTCGGCTACGTGGAACGTTCGGCCCCCGACATCATCACGCGATGCATCCATTACGCGGAAGAAAAAAGCGGTACCGGCTTTAATCGTGAATCGCCTGCATTCCGCCGGCTCGTCCAGCATCTGCGCCAGCTGATCGATCTGCCGCCGCAGCATCCTGAACAAAAAGTAGACCGGGAGATGTATTTACTGTTGAAACGATCCCATCCAGTATGCTATGATATTTCCCGAAACGTCATCCGCATGATGGAGAAAGCATCTGGCACGGAAGCGTCTAAACGTGATCTTGTCCAGACTGTGCTCACCTTTATGAGCGCAATAGAATCAGGCGAAAAGGTATTACGTGTAACTGATCCGATCAGGCATGAGTAATCCGCTGAATCGCTGTCTTTTTTGGACAGCGGCGGGCTGCTCATGCCTTTTTTGCGTCTTCTGCTTGCACGTATGCGTGTTCATTTGTATGATTAGTAGCATATGAGCATTACGCTTTCCCATAAGCGGGTAATAGACTATGAGTTTAAAACTTTTGAAGGAGTGTTTGAACATGGCAGAAAAAACGTACACAATCACAGCAGAAACAGGAATTCACGCTCGTCCGGCAACGCAGCTCGTCAACAAAGCAGGACAGTTTGAATCTGAAATTACGCTCGACTACAAAGGAAAGTCTGTTAACCTGAAGTCCATCATGGGTGTTATGTCCCTTGGTGTCGGCCAGGGAGCGGAAGTAACCATCAAGGCAGAAGGTCCGGATGAAGAGGAAGCAATCAGCTCCCTCGACGAAGTGATGAAGCAGGGGCTCTCCGAGTAATGAGCAACTCCCTTACCGGTATTGCAGCCTCAGCAGGGATTGCCATTGCGAAAGCATTCCGCTATGAAGAACCGGACCTGACTGTTGAGAAAAAGAGTGGTGTGGACGCAAAGGCAGAAATTCAGGCGTTTGACGCAGCGCTTGAGAAGTCACGCGCTGAACTTGAAGAAATTAAAGAGAAAACCCGCCGGGAGATGGGGGATGAGCACGCTGAGATTTTCTCCGCACACCTGCTCGTTCTGCAGGACCCGGAGTTTGTTGATGCAGTGAGACAGAAGGTGCAGGATGATGAAGTAAACGCGTCCTTTGCGCTGGATGAAAAAGCAAATGAGTTTATCATGATTTTTGAAAGCATGGATAACGAATACATGAAGGAGCGTGCGGCGGACATCCGCGACGTATCCAAGCGGGTCCTGGCACACCTTCTCGGCAAGCCGATCGTGTCCCTTGCTGAAATTAAAGAAGAGGTTATCGTCGTTGGTGACGATTTAACTCCGTCGGATACAGCGCAGCTGAACAAGGAATTTGTGAAAGGCTTTGCGACAAATATTGGCGGACGCACGTCCCACTCTGCCATTATGGCCCGCTCGCTGGAAATTCCGGCAGTTGTCGGCACGAAAACAGTGACGCATGACACAAAGCAGCATCAGTATGTCATCGTTGACGGTAACGACGGTACGGTTATCATTGATCCTTCCGATGACGAGCTTGCGGAGTACCGCAGCCGGCAGGAAGCATTCGAACAGCAAAAAGCCGAATGGGCGAAGCTGAAAAACGAGCCTTCCGTTTCAAAGGACGGCACGCACGTAGAGCTGGTCGCCAACATCGGCACGCCAAATGATCTGGAAGGCGTTCATAACAATGGAGCTGAAGGCGTCGGACTCTACCGTACTGAATTTTTGTACATGGGCCGTAATGAACTGCCGACCGAAGAAGAGCAGTTTGACGCTTACAAGCAGGTTGTGGAATCGCTTGACGGCAAGCCGGTCGTGATACGCACGCTGGATATCGGCGGAGACAAAGAGCTCCCGTATCTGGATCTGCCGGAAGAGATGAACCCGTTTCTTGGCTTCCGCGCAATCCGCCTCTGCCTGGAAATGAAAGACATGTTCCGCACACAGCTGAGGGCGCTTCTACGAGCAGGTGCATTCGGAAATCTGAAAATCATGTTCCCGATGATTGCGACGCTCGAAGAGTTCCGTGAAGCGAAAGCGCTCCTTGAAGAGGAGCAGCAGAAGCTTCATGCAGAAGGTGTGGAGACAGGGTCCGATATTGAAGTCGGCATTATGGTAGAGATTCCATCGACTGCCGTCATGGCACCTCAGTTTGCCAAAGAAGTAGACTTTTTCAGTATCGGCACAAACGATCTGATTCAGTATACGATGGCAGCAGACCGCATGAACGAGCGCGTCTCCTATCTGTACCAGCCATATAACCCGGCTATCCTTGGACTTGTTAAGTCCGTTATTGATGCGTCTCACGCAGAAGGAAAATGGACTGGCATGTGCGGTGAAATGGCAGGAGATCCGATTGCAGTGCCCCTGCTGTTCGGTCTCGGACTCGATGAGTTCAGTATGAGCGCGACATCTGTACTGCCTGCCCGCAGCCAGCTTTCAAAAATGACGAAACAGGAAGCGGCAGATACTGCGGCTGAAGCATTGAAGCTTTCGACAGCTGACGAAGTACAGCAGCTCGTGGAATCCCGTTTCCCGATGGCGTAGCAACTATTTCATGAATTTGTTAAACGAGCACACCCGAGCCGGCGTTCCTGAATGGAACGCCGGCTCGTTCTGTTTAAAAGAAGCACGGCAGAGCAGAGCCGGGTGCTAGATATCCCGTTATCGCCGCAGAGAAAGAGCGCTGTATTATTTTTTTCATGCCGGAAGTGCAACTTCTCCGCTCATTTGTCGTCCAAACAGAAAGACGAAGACCAGCTGCTTTTTTTGGCGAAGGCGATTTTTTTCTTTCGACTCTCTTGATATTTCCAGTCAAAGTGTGGACAATGAGTACTATATAGATGGCGGCTGCGTCAAAGAAAGGGAGAGGGTCATGACCAACAAACAGGAAGCGGTACCCGTTGAATTGGAGCAGGTAGCAAAGATTGAGAAATCACTGAGGATGATTGCAGATATCGTAAAGCAGAAGGGGCGGGAAATATTAAGCGATTTTCCGATTACACCTCCGCAGTTTATTGCTCTGCAGTGGCTGCACGAATTTGGCGATATGACGATCGGTGAGCTTTCAACGAAAATGTACCTTGCCTGCAGCACGACGACGGATCTTATAGACCGGATGGAGAAAAACGAGCTTGTGGAACGCGTAAAGGATACGAATGACCGCCGGGTTGTGCGCATTCACCTTTTAGATAAAGGCAAAACAATTATTCAGGAAGTTATTCAGCAGCGGCAGGTTTACCTGCAGGACGTACTGGAAGGCTTTTCGCAGGAGAACGTTGATTTTCTCGATCAAAGCTTGAATTACCTGTATGAGGAAATGAAAAAAGACGCAGAAACGTGGAAATCATTTTAACGAAGGAAGAAGGCATACAGCGTGAAGCATCAGCAGCAGACGGAGCAGCCCATCGGCGTAATTGATTCCGGAGTAGGCGGACTAACGGTCGCTTCCGAAATTATGCGGCAGCTGCCGAAAGAACAAATTATTTACATGGGTGATACGAAACGGTGCCCGTACGGTCCAAGGCCGGAAGAGGAAGTGCGCCAATATACGTGGGAAATGATCAATTACCTTCGTGCCAAATCGATGAAGATGCTTGTCATCGCCTGCAACACGGCAACAGCTGTTGTACTGGACGAAGCGAGAGAGGCGCTCGACATACCGGTGATCGGCGTGATTCATCCGGGTGCGGTTGCCGCGCTGAAAGCGACGAAGCTTCAGCACGTCGGCGTGATTGGAACGGAAGGCACGATTTACAGCGGTGCCTACCATAAGGAGCTGACTGATATTAACAGCAGCGTCCGCGTGGTCAGCTTAGCTTGCCCTCCGCTCGTACCGCTCGTGGAGTCGGGTGTCTTTGACGGAGAAACAGCTGAAGAGACAGTCCGTCACACGCTTGAACCGATGCTCGCTTACGATATTGACAGCCTCATTCTCGGATGCACCCACTACCCGCTGCTCGCCCCGGTTATCCGCCGGGTTGTCGGAAGCGGTGTGGAAGTAATTTCATCCGGGGACGAAACGGCGAGGGAAGTGAGCTCGCTCCTCTATCATCAGCATATGCAGTACAGCGGTGACAGAGAGCCTGAACACTGTTTTTATACGTCTGGGGAGGCAGAAACGTTTGCTGCAATAGCAGATGAATGGCTCGGACGAAAGCTGCCTGTCCGAGAGGTAGACCTGGAAAGAGCCGGTCAGAGTCTGTTCTCGACCCGCTGATTACAGCCGATTCATAAAAGCCGGTCTGAATGACGTTCAGGCCGGCTTTTAACGTTATCCGTTTTTGTCTTTTCCGTAGCAAGCCGCCTGCGAGAATTCACCGGTGAAAGCCGTCAGAATAATGCGAATCAGCCGCGGAGTTTGAAATCGCGCCGGCAACCGATTATGATGAAAGTGGGTAAGCATATAACTAAAGGAGCGTGACAGCATGAGAACAAATGAGCGCAGGCCGGATCAACTACGGCACGTAGAGCTCATTCCGGACTATATTAAACATCCGGAGGGATCCGTCCTCATCTCGTTCGGCGACACGAAAGTGATTTGTTCGGCGAGCGTGGAAGACCGGGTGCCTCCTTTTCTGAGAGGAAAAGGACAGGGCTGGATTACAGCAGAATATGCAATGCTTCCGCGGGCAACGACGCAGCGGAATATCCGGGAATCATCGAAAGGAAAGGTCGCAGGACGCACGATGGAAATTCAACGGCTGATTGGCCGTGCACTGCGCTCGGTTGTCGATCTGACGAAAATAGGCGAGCGGACCATCTGGGTGGACTGTGACGTTATTCAGGCAGACGGCGGAACAAGAACAGCTGCCGTAACCGGAGCTTTTGCAGCAGTGGCGCTGGCGGTAAGCCGGATGCTTGAGAAAGAGAAAATAAAGGAGAATCCGCTCACTGGCTTTCTCGCCGCAGTTTCTGTCGGTAAATCGGCAGATGGGAACGCACTGCTGGATCTTGACTTTAAAGAAGACTCCGCAGCTGATGTCGATATGAATGTCGTTATGAAAAGCGGCGGACGCCTCGTTGAAGTACAGGGCACCGGAGAAGAAGCGACATTTTCCCGTTCAGAGCTGAACGAGATGCTTGACCTTGCTGAATCAGGGATTGAAGAGCTTTTTGCCCTTCAGAAGGAAGTGCTTGGCGAGTTCGGGGAAGAACTGGCACAGCTTCAGGGAGCAACAGCCAATGCGTAAAATCTTCATTGCGTCTAATAACCAAGGTAAAATCAAGGAGTTTGCGGATTTTTTTCGCGAATATGATGCGGAAGTAAAATCGCTGGCCGACCTGCCTGAGCCGATTGACGTTGTCGAAGATGGGGCAACATTTGAGGCAAACGCGGTTATAAAAGCTGAGGAAATCGGACGTCGTTTTAATCAGGCAGTGCTTGCAGATGATTCCGGTCTGGAGGTGGACGCTCTTCACGGGGCGCCTGGTATTTATTCAGCCCGTTATGCTGGAGAAGCGAAAAGTGACAAGGCAAACAACGAAAAACTTCTGCATGAACTGAAGGATGCAGCTGACCGGAAGGCCCGGTTCGTTTGCGTATTAGCGCTGTATCGCCCCGGCCGTGACACGATCACGGTTCGAGGAACGGTTGAAGGGGAAATTGGTGCGGCGCTTCACGGCGATGGCGGATTCGGCTATGATCCGCTCTTTTACGTTCCTTCCGAGAAACGTTTCATGGCAGAGCTTTCAAGGGAAGAGAAGAACAGGATCAGCCATCGTGCTGATGCAGTCCGGAAGCTGCGGGAATTGCTGCAGCAGGAAGGAGGGAATCTTCTGTGAAGGTATTGATTATGAGCGACAGCCATGGCTGGACGAATGAAGTGGCTGAAGTGGTGGAAAGACACCGGGAAGAAGTCGAAGGCGTCATTCACTGCGGCGACTCTGAGCTTGAAGCTGAAGCCGAAGAGCTGAAAGGCACTGCGGTCGTTCGCGGCAACTGCGACATGCACAGCGGATTTCCGGAGGAACTGACGGAAGAGTTTGCAGGACTTCGCTTTTTTGCCGCTCACGGACATTTGCTGAACGTAAAAACGACAGAAATGAATCTGCTTTACAAAGCAGAGGAGCAGGAAGCTGATATCGTCTGCTTTGGCCATACACACGTTCCCGCTGCCGTTCAGGAGAAGGACACCATTCTTATTAACCCTGGCAGCATGCGTCTTCCGAGACAGTATTCGGATGGAACTTACGTGCTGCTGGAAAATGGCGGCTCGCAGGTAACGGTCACGTTTATGACGATGGACGGGGAACCGGTGGAGGAGCTCTCGAAAACTTTCACGATAAGAGGTTGACACCAGGGAAGGAATTGTTTTATATTTAATATTGTCGCTGAAGCGGCAGGCAATTCCTTCCGCCTTTACATAACAGACTGGTCCCAGTAGCTCAGCTGGATAGAGCAACAGCCTTCTAAGCTGTCGGTCGCAGGTTCGAATCCTGCCTGGGACGCCATATTGCATCGACTCAAACCCTTGTTCTGCAAGGGTTTTTCTGTTTTTTACAGGTGGAAATGCCGGCCGGACAGGAAGCCGGTTGGAGACCGGATTAACGGTAAAGCAGAGGCAGTCCTCTTTCTAACACAAAAGGGCGGCTGTTCTGAACATATTTCCCGATAAAGCAGGACACTCACTGCGTGCTGCTGCTTCAGCAGTACAGCCCCGGGAAACGGTTTACATATGCGCTGTGACGGGAATGAAGAGGGTTGACAGCGGAATTGAGTTTTGTGCAGAGTCCTGCTACACTGATACTAAAGAATCATATACAACCTGTTGAAGGAGGTGAACCAATGACGAACGAAGAGAATCGGGATAATGTTGTCTTATTTCCGGGCCTAATTTCCAGGCTGGTAGAGAGAGGCATGCAGGCACTGAAAGAGAAACGGTATTACGATGCACTTTCCTGCTTTCAGCAGACGACCGATCTTGAGCCAGGCCATCCGCAGGCGAGATACGGAATGGTGATCACCAACATCGAATTGAACAGAATGGAGCAGGCTGAGTCACACTGTCGTTCCATGCTGGATGAAGGCGTCGGCGATTATTATGAAATTTTGCAAGTTTACATATCTATTCTTGTTCAGCTCGGAGATTATGAAGAAGTCGTACATATGCTTGAATCTGTTATGGAAGAAGACCGGCTCCCATCCGACAAAGCAGAACATTTTTATCAGCTTCTGTCGTTCGCGAGGCAGATGACGGAAACCCCTATACATAAAAGCCAGGAAACTGAGTTTGAGCTGCCCCGCGGCGAGCTTGTGGAACAGCTGGAAAAGGGCACCGTTGATCAGCAGCTTGGCGCGATTCAGCAGCTGAGCCGCTATGATGTCAAAGCCGTGAAAGAAACGTACCGCCAGTTTTTAGCCGACCCTGGACAGAACCCGGTGTTAAAAAGCTATATTTTGCAGCTGTTAAAGGAGCTCGACTGCACGGAGACGTTCAGCGTGCATAAATTTGGCGAGACATATGAGGTTGACATCAGCAGTCTGGAAGCCGTGTTTCATGAACAATTCGGGAAAGCCGTGATCAGCGAGCTTGAGCAGGAGCTGGATCAGGAAAATCCATCGATGCTCGATATGATCGGGCAGATGTGGTGGCACTTTCTGTTCGCGCTTTATCCGAAATCCCCGCGTCCGATCGATGCACCGGTCTGGGCGGCAGCGCTCCACGCCACTGCAAGGCGGATGTTCGGGGAAGATCCGGGAGAGGTTACTGCGCTTTACGGTGCCCGCAAGGCGGATGTCGAACAGGCAGAAGAGCTGCTGCGGGAGCTGGAGTCGATCGTACTCCCGAGCGAAGAGGGACCTACATAAAGAATGAATGCTACCCGTTGAAATGAAATTGTGCTGTGTTATAATTGAATGGTTGTCAACAAGGAAAAAGAATGAATTGAACAAACATGTTGGAGGGAATAGATCCTATGGCAGTTAATTGGGAAAAGCAAGAAGGAAACACCGGCGTTTTGACGGTGGAAGTAGACAGCAAGCGAGTGAATGAAGCGCTCGACCAGGCATTCAAAAAAGTAGTGAAGTCGGTAAACGTACCAGGCTTCCGTAAAGGAAAAGTACCACGTCCGATTTTTGAGCAGCGTTTCGGCGTAGAAGCTCTTTATCAGGATGCACTGGATATTCTGCTACCACAGGCTTATTCAGAAGCTGTAGAGGAAGCAGGCATCGATCCAGTAGCTCAGCCGGATATCGACATCGAAGAGATGGCGAAAAACGAGCCGCTTACGTTCAAGGCAACGGTTACAGTAAAGCCGGAAGTAACGCTCGGCGATTACAAAGGGCTGGAAGTTGAAGCACCGGCTACAGATGTAACAGATGAAGAAGTCGATGAGGACATTAATCGTCTTCAGAACGAAAATGCGGAGCTGGTCGTGATTGAAGACGGCCAGGTTCAGGATGGCGATACAGTCGTGATGGATTTCAAAGGTTTCGTTGACGGCGAAGCGTTCGAAGGCGGCGAAGCAGAAAATCACACGCTCGAAATCGGATCCGGTCAGTTTATTCCTGGCTTTGAAGAAAAGCTTGTAGGTGCTAAATCCGGTGAAGAAACGTCCGTTGAAGTAGAATTTCCGGAGGAGTACCACGCGGAAGAACTCGCTGGTAAGCCTGCTACGTTTGAAGTGAAGGTTTACGACATTAAGCGTAAAGAGCTTCCTGAGCTGGACGATGAGTTTGCAAAAGATGTAGACGAGTCGTATGAGTCGTTTGACGACATGAAAAAAGCCGTTCGTGAGCGTCTTGAAAACGAGAAGCAGCAGCAGGCTGACATGACGATCAAAGATCAGCTCGTGGAGAAAGCATCTGAAAACGCAGAGATCGATATTCCGGAAGCAATGGTTGATACGGAAGTAGACCGCATGCTTCAGGAATTCGGACAGCGTCTTCAGTCTCAGGGAATGTCCCTTGACATGTACTATCAGTTCGCACAGACGGATGAAGAAGGCATGAAGGAACAGTTCAAAGAGGACGCGCAGAAGCGTGTACGCATGAACCTGACGCTTGAAGCTGTTGCACAGGCAGAAAACCTCGAAGCTTCTGAAGAAGACATCGAGCAGGAGCTTGAGAAGATGGCTGAAATGTATCAGCGTCCGGTCGATGAAATTAAGCAGCTGCTTGAGATGCAGGGCGGAACAGATATGCTGAAAGGCGATCTGCAGGTTCGCAAGGCGATCGAATTTCTTGAGGAAAACAGCAAGAAAGTAGCGCCAAAAGAAGACGCTGAAACGAACGAATAAGTCAATACCGGTCGGAGCTCATCTGACCGCCTCGGGTGTCCCGGATGACCATGCCGGGACACCTTCTTCTACATATTTGACATACTGCCTGCGCCTCCCGTATTCTTGTGAGGAAGTGCGGCAGCAAACCGCTTCTGATAGGAAGCGCAAACATAATGTGATACACTATGATTGTATATAAGAAGGACGGTTCGGGGTTCACTCCTCCTTTCGTTCTGCCGCAAGCTGTTTAACAGACCGGGATTTACTCGGCAGCCGGATGTTTTGTGTTCAGGCCGGACATATGATTCAATACTCTTTAAGAGGGGTGAAAGCGGATGTTTAAATTTAATGAAGAAAAGGGACAGCTCAAGTGTTCATTCTGCGGTAAGACGCAGGACCAGGTGCGCAAGCTTGTAGCCGGTCCGGGTGTGTATATATGTGATGAGTGCATTGAACTATGCACGGAGATTGTGGAAGAGGAGCTCGGCTCTGACGAGGAAGTAGAGCTCGAAGATATTCCGAAGCCGCAGGAGATCCGCAGCATTCTTAATGAATACGTCATCGGACAGGACCAGGCGAAAAAGACGCTTTCTGTTGCGGTGTATAACCACTATAAGCGTATTAATGCAAGCAGCCGTAATGATGAAGTTGAGCTTGCGAAAAGTAATATTTGTCTGATTGGCCCGACGGGAAGCGGGAAAACGCTGCTTGCTCAGACGCTTGCACGTATTCTTAACGTGCCGTTCGCGATTGCAGACGCCACGTCGCTTACGGAAGCTGGTTACGTCGGAGAAGATGTGGAGAACATTCTTCTGAAGCTGATTCAGGCAGCTGATTACGATGTAGAAAAAGCGGAGCGCGGCATTATTTACATTGATGAGATTGATAAAGTAGCGCGCAAATCGGAGAACCCTTCCATTACGCGTGACGTTTCCGGTGAAGGGGTGCAGCAGGCACTTCTGAAGATTCTGGAAGGTACAACAGCAAGTGTTCCTCCCCAGGGCGGACGAAAGCATCCGCACCAGGAGTTTATTCAGATTGATACGACGAACGTCCTGTTCATTATCGGCGGAGCGTTTGACGGCATCGATCAGATCATCAAGCGCCGTCTCGGTAAAAAGGTGATCGGATTCGGATCTGAAAATGAAACATCCCAGCTGGAGGAGCATCAGTATCTGTCCAAGATTCTGCCGGAAGACCTTCTGCGCTACGGTCTGATTCCGGAATTTATCGGCCGTATGCCGGTTATTGCATCTCTGGAATATCTGGACGAAGAGGCACTTGTAGAAATTCTCACGGCGCCGAAAAACGCACTCGTCAAGCAGTACAAAAAACTGCTCGAACTTGATGACGTCGAGCTCGAGTTTACAGACGAAGCGCTGAAGGAAGTAGCACGTCTTGCAATCGAGCGTAAAACCGGCGCACGCGGACTTCGGTCCATTATTGAATCACTCATGCTGGACGTGATGTATGATCTGCCGTCCCGTGAAGATATCGTTAAATGTGTCATCACTGGTGAAACGGTGCGCGACAACAAAGCTCCTACCCTCATCGATGAAGACGGAAGCGAAATTCAGCGCGAACCGAAAGAGAGTGCTTAATTAACCAGACGGAACCTGGTGTGCAGCTCCGGCGTGCAGCGGTACCGGGAATGTTTATTCCCGGCAGCGGCGCCGGACTGGACACTTTTTTTATGTGCAGGTTTCCCGACTTAGCCAGAAAGGGAACAGATACATACGCTTTCAAATCGTAAGCGATTCAACGGAGGTGCGAGACTATGTCAGAACGAATTAAACAGCTGCCGCTCCTTCCGCTCAGAGGGGTGCTCGTTTACCCGACCATGGTGCTTCATCTGGACGTCGGCCGTAAAAAATCGGTCAGCGCACTGGAACAGGCAATGGTGGAGGAAAACGAGATATTTCTGCTGACGCAGAAGGAAGTCGCTACAGAAGAACCGTCTGTAACGGATTTATATACGATCGGAACGTGCGCACACGTAAAGCAGATGCTGAAGCTGCCTAACGGTACCATTCGTGTGCTCGTGGAAGGACTGCAGAGAGGCAAAGTGCTGTCAGTCAATGAAAAAGACGAATACACAACGGTCGACATGGAGCCGATCGAAGAACGTCAGGAGGCCAATGTCGAGGAACAGGCACTCATGCGAAATGTACTGGATGAATTTGAGCAATATACGCAGCTTTCGAAAAAAATCTCCCAGGAAACGTTTGCGTCCGTTGCTGATATCATCGAGCCCGGCCGGCTGGCGGATATTGTCGCCTCTCATCTGCCGCTGAAGGTCGTACAAAAGCAGGAAGTACTGGAAACGCTCACACTTGAGGAACGGCTGAAGCTGATTTTGCGGATTTTATCCAACGAACGGGAAGTGCTCGGGCTCGAGAAAAAAATTGGACAGCGCGTGAAGAAATCGATGGAACGAACCCAAAAGGAGTATTACCTGCGCGAGCAGATGAAGGCCATTCAAAAGGAACTTGGCGACCGGGAAGGCAAAGAGGATGAAACCGAAGAACTGCGGGATAAAATTTACGCTGCAGGCATGCCCGACCAAATTGAAGAGAAGGCACTTAAAGAGCTGAAACGCTACGAAAAAATGCCTCCGAACGCAGCCGAGAGCTCTGTCATCCGGAACTACATCGAATGGCTCACGCAAATCCCCTGGTCGGAGGAAACAGAGGATCTGCTCGACATTCACCGTTCGGAAGAGGTACTGAATGAAGATCACTACGGTTTGGAAAAGGTAAAGGAGCGGGTTCTGGAATACCTGGCTGTCCAGCAGCTGACGAAAAAGCTGAAAGGACCGATCCTGTGTCTGTCCGGACCTCCGGGTGTCGGTAAAACGTCGCTCGCGCGCTCCATTGCCCGTTCACTGGATCGGCATTTCGTCCGCATGTCGCTCGGCGGAGTAAGAGATGAAGCGGAAATTCGTGGACATCGCCGCACGTATGTCGGCTCCATGCCGGGCCGCATCATTCAAGGCATGAAAAAAGCAGGTACCGTGAATCCGGTTTTCCTGCTCGATGAAATTGACAAAATGGCGAGCGATTTCCGCGGCGATCCATCGTCGGCACTGCTTGAAGTGCTTGATCCTGAACAGAACAATACGTTCAGCGACCACTTTGTCGAAGAGCCGTATGACCTTTCCAAAGTATTGTTTGTGACGACAGCGAACAATATCGGAGCGATCCCGCCCCCGCTTCGCGACCGGATGGAGATCATTCATATTTCCGGTTATACCGAAGTGGAAAAGCTGGAAATTGCTAAAGGCTATCTGCTGCCGAAGCAGATCGGCGAACATGGGCTGACGAAGAGCAGCCTGCAGGTCCGGGATGAGGCAGTGCTTTCGATTATCCGCCACTATACACGTGAAGCTGGTGTGCGAAACCTGGAGCGTGAGCTTGCCACGGTCTGCCGTAAAGCAGCGAAAATGATTGTATCTGGTGAGAAAAAGCGTGTCGTCGTTACCGAGAAAACACTGGAAACGATGCTCGGCAAGCGACGGTTCCGCTACGGGAAAGCAGAGCTCGAAAATCAGATCGGCGCAGCGACCGGCCTTGCCTACACGGCTGCCGGAGGTGATACGCTTACGATCGAAGTCGCTCTGACTCCCGGAGACGGAAAGCTGACGCTCACAGGAAAGCTTGGCGATGTCATGAAAGAATCCGCTCAGGCGGCTTTCAGCTATATTCGCACTAAAGCAGCAGAGCTGAACATTGATCCGGAATTCAACCGGAAAAATGATATCCACGTGCACGTACCGGAAGGCGCGATTCCGAAAGACGGTCCTTCCGCCGGGATCACGATGGCAACGGCGCTTATTTCCGCCCTTACCGGTCGTCCGGTTCGTAAGGAAGTCGGGATGACCGGTGAAATTACGCTGCGCGGACGCGTACTTCCGATCGGAGGACTAAAGGAAAAAGCAATGAGTGCGCATCGTGCCGGACTGACCCATATTGTTATGCCGAAAGACAATGAAAAAGATTTAGAAGATATACCGGAAAGCGTCCGGGAGGATTTAACCTTCATTTCCGTTTCTCATCTCGATGAGGTGCTGGAGCAGGCGCTCGTTCCCGAAAAGGAGAAATCATGAAAGTAACACAAGCAGAACTGACGATCAGCGCCGCCAGGCCTGACCAGTTCCCTAAAAACCCAGCCCCGGAGATTGCACTCTCCGGGCGTTCGAATGTCGGAAAATCGTCGCTTATTAACACGCTGCTTGCTCGAAAAGGGCTTGCGCGAACATCCCAGCGTCCTGGTAAAACACAGACGCTGAACTACTACTGGATCAACGATCGCTTCCATTTTGTGGATGTCCCGGGCTACGGCTACGCAAAAGTATCCAAAAAAGAACGGGAAGCATGGGGACGTGTCATGGAGACGTATTTTCAGGAGCGCGAGCAGCTAAAGGCTGTCGTGCAGCTGATAGATGCCCGTCATGATCCGACCGAAGATGACATCATGATGTACGACTGGCTGAAACACCATGAGCTGCCGGTGATTGTTATTGGAACTAAAGCCGATAAAGTACCGAAAAACAAATGGGACACGCATAAAAAGAAGATCAGGGAAGCGCTGGAGCTGGAAGAGGAAGATCCGCTGCTTCTGTTTTCGTCAGAAACAGGCTACGGCAAAGACAAAGCGTGGAGTCATATTCAGCGGGCGCTGTTTGACAGCTGAGTAAGGAGTTTAGGCAGATGATCCGTGTAGAAAACCTGAAGAAGTCGTTTGATGGAAAAAACGTGCTGCATGATATCAGCTTTACGGTGGAAGAAGGCGAAGTCGTTTGCGTCATCGGAGCAAGCGGATCTGGTAAAAGCACGATGCTGCGCTGCCTCAATTACCTGGAGCAGAAGGACAGCGGGACGATTGAGATCAGCGGAAGCGTGATCGAGGGACGCCGTGCAGAAACCGAGCTTCGTCAGAAAGTCGGCATGGTGTTTCAGCATTTCCATCTGTTTCCGCATAAAACAGTGCTGGAAAACGTAATCGAAGCTCCGGTTCACGTCCTCGGCAGGAAAAAGGATGAAGCCGTGGCTGAAGCGATGGTACTGCTGGAGAAGGTCGGTATGAAGGAAAAAGCCGATGACTATCCGGCCTCGCTCTCAGGCGGCCAGCAGCAGCGGGCTGCGATTGCCAGGGCACTTGCCATGAAGCCTGACGTTATGCTGTTTGATGAGCCAACGTCTGCGCTTGACCCGGAGCTTGTCGGTGAGGTGCTGGAAACGATGAAGCAGCTGGCGGCAGAAGGGATGACGATGATGATCGTTACGCACGAAATGAATTTCGCGCGCGAGGTATCGGATCGTATGATGCTGCTGCACGAAGGCCGCATTGTAGAAGACCGGCCATCCAAAGAGCTGTTCAGTTCCCCACGTGAAGAGGCAACCAAAGCCTTTCTCCGCCGAGTACTCGGAAGTACAGCGGCAGAATAAGTCAGCAAAAACAAGCAGGTTCCTTTTGAAGGGAACCTGCTTGTTTTTTTACAGGATAGACAAACGCACAGGATTAGCAAGCTGATGCCTGTCAGAACGTCCTTCGCTCCAGCAAATACAGGCGGGTGCTGAATTAGTTACCAGGAAGACGTTTTCGGCATACTGAGAGCAGGTGCCAAAGGGCACCTGCTTTGTTAAAAAATAGACGCTGGTATGTAAAAACAGGTTTAGCGGCGCCTGAAAAAGAGGAAATAAACGCCCAGTAGTATAAAAATCACCGGCCAGTAGGTCAGGAGTCCCCCAAGCTGATTTTCAACTGCCGGCATCAGCCTGGCAGAGAAGATAGCTGCGGCTGTAACGGCCAGCAGGATCAGTCCGGTTCCAAGGCCGTCGCGCCGCCCGAACACGTATTTGAGAATGAAGGCAGTGCCGATGACGAGCGTAAAGTAGGGCCATTCATAGCCCCAGAGTCCAAGCGTATGGACGCCGTGGAATAAAACGCCCAGCCCGGCGAGAATGCTGCCGGAAAAAAGACGCTGATCGTCCCGGTTTGAAAACCCCTGCCACATAAGTACTAGGCCGATACCGAGCAGAATGCTCTGCCACGTCAGCAGCAGCTCTACATAAGGGATGGACCATCCCAGCTCGTCGATCAGAAAATAAAGGCCGATCACCAGCATGATTAGTCCCGGCAGTGCATAAGTTGATTTCACTTTCCACGTCCCCCAATTTTGTCAGGTCGTCACAATTTCTTCAAATGTACAGAGTTCTTCCAGTGACGAAGCCAGATTAAAAATGTTATAATGTAGAACGAATGAAGAAAGAGCGGGACGAATGTGTAACATTGTCACGTTCCGTATGATCGTGTAAAATAGATAACGGTTGAAATCAGGGGGGTGTACCCGCAGCATGCATATTTTAGTTACCAGTTTGAATTATAAATCAACTCCGGTTGAAATTCGAGAGAAATTTACGTTTACCGGAGATCTTTCACCTGCGCTGAAAACGCTGCGGCAGTCTAAGAGTATTCTGGAAAGCGTCATCGTTTCCACGTGCAACCGGACCGAGCTGTACGTAGTGGCAGATCAGCTCCATACCGGACGCTATTATACGAAATTATTTTTACAGGAATGGTTTGAGGTGCCGAAAGAGGACTTCAGCCACTACCTGCAGGTACGTGAAGACGAGCATGCGATTGAACATCTGTTCCGTGTCGCGTGCGGACTCGATTCCATGGTGCTCGGCGAAACGCAGATTCTCGGTCAGGTGCGCCAGAGCTTTGATCAGGCGCGTGAACTAGGCACGACTGGTACGATTTTTAATCATCTGTTCCGCCAGGCTGTCACGCTGGCAAAGCGCGGCCAGTCAGAAACGGCCATCAATGAAAATGCTGTCTCCGTCAGCTACGCAGCGGTGGAGCTCGGTCGTAAAATCTTTGGTGGATTCGATAACAAAAAAGTGCTCGTTATGGGCGCCGGTAAAATGAGTGAACTGACGGCGAAGCATTTGTCGTCAAGCGGAGTTACGGACATTACGGTGATGAATCGGACGAGAGAAAAGGCGCAGGAGCTTGCAGAACGCTTTTTCGGCCGTGCAGAAGGCATGGATACACTCTATGAATCGCTTGCCGAGTCTGATATTCTGATCAGCTCAACCGGTGCAACGGATTATGTCGTTCGTCAGGAAGAAGTGAAAAAACTTCTGAAAAAGCGCCGCGGCCGGCCGCTGTTCCTCGTAGATATTGCAGTGCCGCGTGATCTGGATCCGGCGCTTGCTGAGCTGGACAACGTTTATCTGTATGATATTGATGATCTGCAGGGTATCGTGAATGCGAATCTGGCAGAGCGTAAAAAGGAAGCAGAAAAGATTGAACTGATGATCGAAGAGGAACTCGTTGCATTCAGTCAGTGGCTCGACACGCTCGGTGTCGTGCCGGTTATTTCTGCGCTGCGTCAAAAAGCGTCTGTCGTGCAGGAACAGACGATGGAAAGCCTGGAGCGAAAGCTTTCCAGCCTTTCTGAGCGGGAAAAGAAAGTGATCCGCAAGCACATGAAAAGCATCGTCAATCAACTGCTCCGTGATCCGGTAACGGCTCTGAAAGAAATTCCTGACGAAGAGGACCCGGAAAAGCTGCTTGAATATATGACAAAAGTGTTTGGGCTGGAAGAGGAAATCCGCGACAGCGGCTCTCCGCTCACTCACGATATACAGATCAATAAAGCAGAACGGGAGTGGAGTATTGAACAACGGCGCTCCAGGATGGAAGCAGCAATACAGGAGCCAGCACGGACGTATCTTTCATGAGCCTCCTCTATGTGCTGATCCTGGCGCTGTATTCGATCAGCATCCTTGGCTATTTTATTGATTTTATGCAGAACAACCAGAAAGTCAATCGCTTGGCTTTCTGGTTGCTTTCTATTGTCTGGGTGCTGCTCGGTCTTTTATTTGCCTGGCGATTTATTATGTTTGACCGACTTCCGCTCATGACTGCTTTTGAGGGGATGTTTGTCTACGCTTGGATGCTCGTCAGTCTTTCTCTTGTACTTAACCGGTTTGTGCGCATGAACGTGCTGATGCTGCTTCTGAATACAATTGGTTTTATTATGCTTGCCTTCAGTATGGCAGCACCGGATGCAGGGGTATCCGAGGAGCTGAACCGGGTGCTGATCACCGAATTTCTCGTCGTCCACGTCATTCTTCTCTTGCTGTCCTATGCGGCGTTTACAATCTCGTTTGCGTTCTCCTTGATTTATCTAATCCAGCACCGCTTTCTAAAACAAAAGAAATGGCTTAAATGGATGCAGAAATTTGGTTCGCTCTCTACGCTGGAGCGCAACTCTTATGCCGCTTCTCTCATCGGAGTTCCACTGCTGCTGACGGGCCTCATTCTCGGAATTATCTGGGCATCGATCACTGTCGGCGGTGTGCCGTGGGCCGACTGGAAAGTGCTGACGTCGTTTCTCGTGCTCGGAGCCTATGCAGTCTATTTGATTCAGTATCAGATTTTTAAACGGCGCGGCTATAATATTGCACTTTACAACACAGCTGCGTTTCTGCTTCTTTTAATCAACTACTTTCTGTCGGGGGCTCTCTCCGATTTTCATATTTGGTAAGATCCCGCTCTTCATCCTGATGAAGGAAGCGGATTCCGGCCGCTGCATGTTACAATAGTTGCGGACCGGATCATGCCGAAGGAGGATTTTGTTTATGCGAAAAATAGTAATTGGATCACGCCGGAGCAACCTGGCGATGACTCAGACACGATGGGTGATCGACCAGCTGGAGAAGCTCGGGCTTCCATATGAATTTGAAATTAAGGAAATTGTTACGAAAGGGGATCAGATCCTCGATGTGACGCTGTCTAAAGTAGGAGGAAAGGGACTGTTCGTCAAAGAAATCGAGCAGGCTATGTACGACAAGGAAATTGATATGGCGGTCCATTCTATGAAGGACCTTCCGTCTGAGATCTCCCCCGGGTTAACTGTCGGGGCTGTACCGGAGCGGGAAGATCCCCGGGATGCCTTTATTTCAAACAGCGGCGCAAAACTGATGGACCTTCCGGAAGGAGCTGTTGTCGGTACGAGCAGCCTGCGCCGCGGTGCGATGGTGCTCATGCAGCGGCCTGATCTGACGATTCACTGGATCCGCGGCAATATTGAAACGCGCCTGCGAAAGTGCCGCGAGGAAGGCTTTGACGCTATTATTTTAGCTGCAGCCGGCCTGAAGCGTGTCGGCTGGGATGAATCAATCGTATCGGAATTTCTCGCACCTGAAGTGAGCATACCTGCAGTTGGACAAGGGGCACTCGGGATTGAGTGCCGGGAAGACGATCAGGATCTGCTGGATCTGCTTGCGAAAATTAACGATCCGGTCACAGCGCGGACGACAGCTGCCGAGCGGGCGTTTTTAAACAAAGTAGAGGGAAGCTGCCAGGTGCCGATTGCAGGCTATGCTGAGCTGACGGAAGATAATCAGGTTTCGCTCACCGCGCTCGTTTCTTCTCCAGATGGAAAAGAAGTCTTTAAGGAGCACATTGTCGGGGAGGATCCGGTTGCGATTGGCCATCACGTAGCCGAAAAAATGCTGTCTGAAGGCGCGAAAGAAGTCCTGGACCGCGTGAAGGCAGAGCTGGACGGACAGTAGCACATGAAAAGGCCGCTGCGTCTTCTCATTACGAGAGCTGCCCATCAGCAGCAGCCGGTCGCAGATCTGATTAAAAATGCCGGTATGGAGCCTGTTTTACTGCCGCTCATCCGCATTCAGATGCTACCGGCAGATATGCCGGATCCGGATGGGAGCTGGGTTGCGTTCACGAGCGTAAACAGTGTCGCATGGTGGAAGAACAGCGGCCTTCCTGACCCGGAAAAAACGGCCTGTGTCGGAGAAAAAACGGCTCGTGCCTGCCGGAAAGCTGGCTATCCGGTGACGCTTGTTGCGGACGTTTACGATGCGGAGCATCTAGCTTCCGCCCTTGAAGGGGCTACTGGTAAGGGGGACGTAGTACTTTATCCTCGGAGTGCAAAAGCGAGAACGTACCTCATCGATTACTTAACAAATCGCGGCAGAACGGTGATCGATCTGCCGGTTTACGATACGGTACCGGACGAAGCAAGCCGTTCATCGCTTCAGCAGCTGCTTCCTGAGCTGGACGGGGTGCTGTTTTTCAGTCCGACTGCTGTACGGGCATTTTTTGAGCTTGGAGGCAGGGATACCGGTCTCTTTTTCGGCTGTGTCGGAAGAAAGACGGAAGAAGAGCTGCGCCGCTTCACGGGTGCAGAAGCACTGACACCGGACACCTATACGGCGGAAGCGCTGATTGAGTTGATTTCATTACGCAAAGGAGTACGATAGCATGCAGTCATTTGACCGTCACCGCCGTCTGAGAACGTCGGCTGGAATGCGCGATCTCGTTCGTGAAACACACCTTCACACAGAGGATTTGATTTATCCGCTGTTTGTGATGGAAGGGGAAGACATTAAAAACCCGGTAAAATCGATGCCGGGGGTTTATCAATGGTCGCTGGACCGTGTCGATACCGAAGTGCAGGAAGCGGTCGATCTCGGCATCCGGTCGATCATTCTGTTCGGCGTCCCGGCTGAAAAGGATGCAGTCGGCTCCAGCGCCTATGATTCTGAGGGAATTGTACAGAAAGCAGTGCGCCAGATAAAAGCGGCATATCCTGACTTTACTGTCATTGCGGACACGTGCCTGTGTCAGTTCACCGATCACGGTCACTGCGGTGTGGTGGAGAATGGCGAAATTCTCAATGACGAATCCCTCGATCTGCTCGTGAAAACAGCTGTTTCCCAGGCGGAGGCAGGAGCAGATATCATTGCGCCGTCTAACATGATGGACGGATTTGTAACAGCGATTCGCTCAGGGCTGGACGAAGCCGGATTTAAGCACGTGCCGGTGATGAGCTACGCAGTAAAATACGCGTCTGCTTTTTACGGTCCGTTCCGGGACGCTGCCCACTCTTCACCGCAGTCCGGGGACCGGAAGACCTATCAAATGGACCCGGCGAACCGCCGCGAGGCGTTCAGAGAAGCCCGGTCTGATGTGGAGGAAGGGGCAGACTTTCTAATCGTGAAGCCGGCTCTTTCCTACCTGGACATCATCCGCGATATTCGGGAGCGCGAGCAGCTGCCGATTGTAGCCTACAACGTAAGCGGGGAATACTCGATGATCAAAGCGGCCGCGGAAAACGGCTGGATCGATGAACAGGCCGTCGTGCTTGAAAAAATAACGAGCATGAAGCGTGCAGGCGCTGATTTGATCCTCACGTACTTCTCTAAGGATATCGCACGCTGGCTGCAGAACTAATTTTATTGCGGGGTGAAAACATGAACTGGAACAAATCATCAGAAGCGTTTGAAGAAGCAAAGCCGCTTATGCCGGGGGGCGTGAACTCGCCGGTACGGGCGTTTAACTCGGTCGGACGCGACCCGGTTTATTTTGAAAAAGGAAAAGGCTCGAGGCTCTGGGACGTCGACGGTAACGAATACATCGACTACGTGCTTTCCTGGGGGCCGCTCGTGCACGGTCACGCGGATGATCAGGTGATCGACGCGGTGAAAGACATGGCGGATAAAGGCACGAGCTTTGGCGCTCCCCATGAAATGGAAACGAAGCTTGCGGAGCTTGTAATTGAGCGCGTTCCTTCTGTCGAGGTAGTCCGCATGACGAGCTCCGGCACGGAAGCGACGATGAGTGCACTCCGGCTTGCACGCGGGTTTACCGGCCGAAGCAAGATCGTCAAGTTTGAAGGCTGCTACCACGGGCACGGAGATTCCCTGCTGATTAAAGCAGGCTCCGGGGTCGCGACACTCGGACTTCCGGACAGTCCCGGCGTACCGGAGGAAGTAGCAGCAAACACGCTGACAGTTCCTTATAATGATCTCGAAAGCCTGAAGCTGGCATTCGAAAAGTTTGGCGATGAGATCGCTGGTGTTATTTTAGAGCCGGTGACAGGAAACATGGGCGTTGTCCGGCCGGAGGAAGGCTATCTCGAGGGCATTCGGGAGCTTACGAACGACTACGGGTCTCTGCTTATTTTTGACGAAGTGATGACCGGCTTCCGCGTCGGCTACAACTGTGCTCAGGGAGAACTTGGCGTTACGCCTGATCTCACGTGCTTAGGAAAGGTCATCGGCGGCGGTCTGCCTGCAGGAGCGTTTGGCGGACGTCGCGACATTATGGAGCAGATTGCACCCGCTGGCCCGATCTACCAGGCAGGGACACTGTCCGGAAATCCGCTTGCTATGACGGCAGGCTTTGAAACGATCCGCCAGCTGACACCGGAGAGCTACGACTACTTCGACCGGATTGGCGATAAGCTTGAAAAAGGGCTGGCAGCAGCAGCGGAGAAGCACGGTATCCCGCACTGGACAACACGTGCAGGCTCCATGGTCGGCTTTTTCCTAACCAATGAAAAGGTGAAGAACTTTGAAACGGCGAAAACGTCGGATCTCGACATGTTCAGCCGTTTCTTCAACCTGATGCTTGAAAACGGCGTATCGCTGCCGCCATCCCAGTTTGAGGGGCTGTTTCTTTCCACGAAGCATACGGAAGAAGACATCGACCTGACGCTGGAAGCAGCGGAAAAGGCATTTCAGACAATCGCTGCAGAACGCAGCTAGGATAAGGTTTGGAGAGCGGTCTGCGCGTCAGCAGGCCGCTTTGCAGCATACAGGGCTTATGGGAAGCACTTGGCAAAGAACGGATAAGTTGCACGGTGTGCGACTCGTCTGCTGAAAAAGGTGCTGGCCCTTTCCCTGCGTGAAACGGGTCGAAGGACAGAAGGGAGAACCTGCATGAGCTACGTGAAACGAATACGGGAGAAGGTCGGTCAGGAGACGTTGCTGCTTCCCGGATCCGCCGTCATTTTACATACCCCGGATGGAGAAATTCTGCTGCAAAAGCGGGAGGATGGCGACTGGGGACTGCCCGGCGGTCTGATGGAGCCTGGAGAAAGCTACGAAGACACGGCCGTCCGCGAAGTGAAAGAAGAAACGGGCGTCACGCTTCGAAAGCAGGAGCTGCAGCTTTACAACGTCTTTTCAGGCGAAGACTATTTTGTAGAGGCACCGAATGGAGATCCGTATTATGCAGTGACCGCGCTGTATACGTGCGCCGATCCTGCGCAGCCGCTGTCGGACGGGGATGAAGAGACGCTGGAGCTCCGCTACTTTCCGCTCACTGCACTGCCCGAAAAGCTGAGGCGTTCCCACCGTTATTTTCTCGGACTGTTTGCTGAAAATGAAGCAGGCTATAAACGAGGTTGATTCCCGCAGCGGACCGTTGTAGAATAAAATCAGAATGCACCGATGGAGAAGAGTAGGATGGAAATTCCGCCAGAGAGGAAAGCCGGCCGTTTTGGCCGCTGCGAGGTTTTCCCGGAAGGAACATCTGAAGGTCGCTCCGGAGCAGCCGCGTGGAAACACACGGACGAATCAGCCGCGTTAAGGCCGTGAGTGTACCGGGGGAATGCTCCGGTGAACAAAGGTGGTACCGCGGGAGACAGCCCTCTTCGTCCTTTCAGACAAGAGGGCTTTTTGTATGCGCATATAACTGTAAGAGAGGATGGTTTACATGGATGAAAAACAGGTTTCCATGCCGCCGAAATACGATCCGCAGGCGGTTGAATCAAAATGGTACAGCTACTGGGTGGAGGGAAAGTTTTTTGAGGCAGGCAAAAATCCGGAAGCAACGCCTTACACGGTAGTTATTCCGCCGCCGAACGTAACGGGAAGGCTGCACCTCGGCCACGCCTGGGACACGACGCTGCAGGACATCTTGATCCGCACGAAGCGCATGCAGGGATACGATGCCCTCTGGCTTCCGGGTATGGATCATGCCGGAATTGCGACACAGGCGAAGGTAGAAGGCAAGCTGCGCGAGGAAGGCATCAGCCGTCATGATCTCGGCCGCGAAGCATTTCTTGCTAAAAGCTGGGACTGGAAGGAAGAGTACGCGTCATTTATCCGTGATCAGTGGTCAAAAATGGGGCTTTCCCTCGACTATTCTCGTGAGCGGTTCACCCTCGATGACGGCTTGTCGGATGCTGTAAAGGAAGTGTTCGTCCGCCTGTATGAAGAAGGCCTGATTTACCGCGGCGAATACATTATTAACTGGGATCCATCGACGAAAACAGCCCTTTCGGATATTGAAGTCATTTACGAAGATGTGAAAGGCGCGTTTTATCATATGCGCTACCCGCTTGCCGATGGGGAAGGTTCGATTGAGGTAGCCACGACGCGGCCGGAGACGATGCTCGGAGATACGGCTGTCGCTGTGCATCCGAAGGACGAGCGTTATGCACATCTGATTGGCAAAACGGTAAAGCTTCCAATCGTCGGACGGGAAATTCCGATTGTGGCAGACGACTACGTTGATCGTGACTTCGGTTCCGGTGCGGTTAAAATCACGCCGGCGCATGACCCGAACGACTTTGAGATCGGCAACCGCCATGACCTTGAACGTGTTCTTGTAATGGACGAAGGCGGCGTGATGAATGAAAATGCCGGACGTTACGAAGGGCTGGACCGGTTCGACTGCCGCAAGCAGATTGTACAGGACCTGCAGGCAGACGGTATTCTGTTTCAGATCGAAGACCATGATCACAGCGTCGGCCACTCTGAGCGCAGCGGCGCGGTCGTAGAGCCGTATTTGTCCACGCAGTGGTTCGTTAAAATGGGGCCGCTTGCTGAGCAGGCGATTGAGCTGCAAAAACAGGACGGCAAGGTTCACTTCGTACCGGACCGCTTCGAGAAGACGTATATGCACTGGATCGAAAATATCCGTGACTGGTGCATTTCCCGCCAGCTCTGGTGGGGTCACCGGATTCCGGCATGGCATCATAAGGAAACCGGAGAAATCTACGTCGGACGCACGGCGCCGGAGGATGCGGAGAACTGGGAACAGGACGAAGACGTACTGGACACGTGGTTCTCTTCTGCCCTCTGGCCGTTTTCGACGATGGGCTGGCCGGATGAGCAGTCGGACGACTTTAAGCGCTACTACCCTACCGATACGCTCGTAACCGGCTATGACATTATTTACTTCTGGGTGGCACGCATGATTTTCCAAGGGAAACACTTTACCGGCGAGCGGCCGTTTAACGATGTGCTCGTTCACGGGCTTGTGCGGGATGCGGAAGGCCGTAAAATGAGTAAATCACTTGGAAACGGTGTCGACCCGATGGATGTAATCGATAAATACGGTGCAGATGCGCTGCGCTTTTTCCTCAGCACGGGCAGCACGCCTGGACAGGACTTGCGTTTTTACTGGGAGAAGGTTGAAGCGAACTGGAACTTCGGCAATAAAATTTGGAACGCCTCCCGGTTTGCGCTCATGAACCTGGACGGACTCGCCTATGAGGACATGGATCTTTCCGGGCCGAAAACGATCGCAGATGAATGGATTTTGACACGTTTAAACGAGACGATTACGCACGTGACGAAGTATATCGATGCGTATGAATTCGGAGAAGTAGGCCGCTCCTTGTACAACTTTATCTGGGACGACTTCTGTGACTGGTACATCGAAATGGCGAAGCTGCCGTTAAACGGCGACGACGAACAGGCGAAGCACACGACTCGCTCCGTTCTAGCCTACGTGCTCGACCAGACGATGCGTCTCCTGCACCCGTTCATGCCGTTTATCACCGAAGAAGTATGGCAGCACCTGCCGCATGAAGGAGAGTCAATTACACGCGCAGCATGGCCGGAAGAAAACCCGTACGGGAACGATCAGGCGGTAAAGGATATGCAGCTGCTGCAGGAAATCATCCGCTCTGTCCGAAATACACGTGCGGAGCTGAATGTGCCGATGTCACGTGAAATTACGCTGCACGTAAAAGCAGCCGATGCACACGTACAAGAGCAGCTTGAGCGCGGCCAGGCGTATCTGGAGCGGTTCTGCAACCCGTCAGAGCTTCTGATCGGCACCGAACTGGAAGCACCGGAAAAATCGATGAGCTCCGTACTTTCAGGCGTTGAGCTGTACATGCCGCTTGCCGGCCTGCTCGATCTTGATGCGGAAGTAAAGCGTCTGGAAAAAGAAGTGAAGCGGCTCGACGGGGAAGTCACGCGAGTCGAGAAAAAGCTTTCGAATAAAGGCTTCACGGACAAAGCGCCGGAGCATGTGGTAGAAGAAGAAAAGCGGAAGCAGAAGGACTATGCGGAGCAGCGGGAAAAAGTGCAGGCGAGGCTCGAGGAACTGAAGCAGTAGGGAGGAACGAGCAATGAAAGAGATTGCCTATTATCACGACCGGTTCGTCGATGTCGATGAACGGGTGATTCCGATTCAGGAACGCGGGCATCAGTTCGGCGACGGTATTTATGAGGTTATCCGCGTCTATGATGGCGAACCGTTTACGATGAAGGAGCACATGGAGCGTCTGGAGAAGAGTGCTGAAGCGATCGGCATGGGGCTTCCATACAGCCGGGAAAAGATCGAAGCTCTTGCGCTGGAGGCGCTTGAGCGTTCCGGCATCCAGGAGGCAGAGATTTACATGCAGATTACCCGTGGGATCCACCTGCGGCAGCATCATTATCCGGATCCGTCAGAGCCGGTGCTCTCGATGGTCGTCAAAGAGGCACGCAAACTGACGCCGGAGAAGCGAGCTGCCGGTGTGCCGGTGATTACAACAGAAGAGATTCGCTGGAAAATGTGCTGGATCAAGTCGCTTAACCTGCTGCCTAACGTCATGGCTAAGCAGAAGGCGATGGAGGCAGGGGCCCATGAAGCGGTCTTTGTCGATCAGGGAACGGTCACGGAAGGATCCAGCTCCAACCTGTTTATCGTTAAAGACGGCACGCTGCTGACGCATCCAGCGACAAACGCCATTTTGCATGGGATAACGCGCCGCGTAATCCTCGACATTGCAGAAGAGCTCGGTATTCCCGTTGAGGAGCGAACGTTTACGCTGGATGAGCTTTTAGAGGCGGATGAAGCCTTTCTCAGCTCAACGACGATGGAAGCTGCGAGTATCTCTGCTGTCGACGGAAGGCCGCTGAAAGGCGGCAGAACATTGCTCGATCGGATTCACGCCCGCTTCGTCGAACGAACCAAAAAAGAAAAAGTGGATTCTTAATAGATGGAATGGCCCGCTGTATACGTGCAGCGGGCCTTCCAGAATGTTGATAAAGCAATATCAAGTGAATAACCTTGCATCTGCCTGCATCTGCGGACACTCGCTTTCCGGAGGGAACGGCCTCAGCTAACCGCTTCTTCCTTTCGTCAGAAGCGCTGGATCTTCGCCTCGTTCTGATCCTCGCGGAGTCGAGTTCCTCCGATTAGACAGTTGGCAGTCCGGTTGAAACGCCTGGTGATGGTTCATACGAGCTTGTTCCATATGGATGGAACCTTTCGTTAGGCAACGCTTCGATGTCGAATCGGGATGCCAGTTCGTCAACGTATCCACCAAAAAAAGCCGCAGCGTCAGCGATCGGGACGTTTTTTCTCCATCAAACAAATCTATTTTCCCTTCTTGTGCGGCGTGCCCGTGTAATCCGCGCAGCCTGAAGATTCCGTGCCGTTCAGATCTGCGAACGGCATCAACGCACGAGCGGAGCCGGACTGCGTCTTGAAGGCTTCTTGTAAGAAGCCTCTGTCCGAGTGAAGCCTCATAGCCGTTCGATCTTGAAAGGCATGAAAAGTGAGAGCGGAGCCGGACCGGGTCTTAAAGGCTTCTCGCAAGAAGCCTGTGTCCGAGTGAAGCCGCGTCATCCTACGTGCCTTTCTTCCCTTCATACAGGGGTTTACCCTGAGAAATAGCTGAAGATAAGCCCACGGAAGGCTCGGTAAACAGAGGGGATATACCATCAATCGAATAATCATGTAAGCTGATTGACTTTGTCAACAGCCTGAAAGGCTCGCTGTATACGTGCAGCGGGCCTTTTGGTAGTTTTCAGCAAAAAACGTGTGTATAAAAGCACACGGGTTCAATCATTCATCCCTTTTCTGGTTCAAACGCTTTTATTTTTGCTGCAAGCTTAATGTGATAAAATGAGCTGCATCGTGCTTGTTTAGAAGAAAGGGGAAATGTATGTATCAACTGCTCATGTTTGTTTTACTAGTAGCCTGCCTGGTTGCTTTTTCACATATAAACTGGAACGAGTCAGAAGTTCCGGGTGAAGCGGAAAGAGATCCGCTCGTTTCTGCAGAAGATGCCGTTGCCGAGGAAGGACTGCACCCCCTTGTCGAGGAAGCGAAAGAAGAGCTATTACAACGAGCCTCCGATCGTGATATAAATGTGGTCATCACAGAAGGATACCGTTCTCCGGAGCGGCAGGATGAACTTTACGCGAGAGGCCGGACGGCAGACGGGGATGTTGTCACGAATGCTTCTGCAGGAGAATCCTATCATAATTACGGACTGGCGATCGACTATGCGCTTGAAACAGAGGATGGACTTGTTTGGGATATCGAAACGGACTTTAACGGCAGCGGTGAGGCTGACTGGCTGGAAGTGGCTGAGATAGCAAAAGATATCGGCTTTGAATGGGGCGGCGACTGGTCAAGTTTCCGCGACTATCCGCACCTGCAAATGACGTTCGGCCTGTCGATTCAGGAGCTGCAGCAGGCAAAGCAGCAGCTGGATTAAAGATGCCGGGCAGGAGCTGCAGCAGCTCTTGTCCGTACAGGCCACACTTTCTTTTATAACTATAACTACTTGGAAAGCCCGCTGTTTACGTGCAGCGGGCTTTCTTGGGCCCGTTCGGGTGAGGCTGCAGCTTTGCGGCGGAGACGTACTACGCCTCCGGTCGTAGACGAAAATACTGCTGCAGCTCATTCCGCGGACGGCAGCTTCCGGAGTATGATACAGACAGAAGGAGGGATTGACGATGAAACTACTAGCGCTATTGCTTGGAATTGCTGCTTTTCTGCTTGCGATTGGCAACCTCGGATCCATTATTCTGTTTGCATTATCCGCCTGGCTGCTGTGGCTTGTCTGGAAACAGTTCGTAAAGGCTCCATCAACCGGAGGGAAAACGAGCTGGGGAATAGTCGGAGCGATTATCATTCTTGTCATGCTCGGCAATTTACAGGCAGTGATTGGTCTCGCCGCTGTTTACGTATTATACGTGTTGATCAGAAGCTGGAAGGAAAACGAACAAGGAGGAATGCATCATGCGTAACATCTGGGAACGAATGGCCGATACGATGAAGCAGGATTTGGCAAAGCTGAAAGGAACAACCGAAGACATCACGAAGCGAGCCGGGGAAAAGCGGCGAAAAGCAGATTCGCTGCAAAAACGAATCGCAGATCAGCGTGAAGAGGCAGACCGTCTGCGCAAGCGCCGCGATCAGGCGCTCGTTCAGGCTGCGGATAGACGCAGACAGCAGAAGCTTGCAGAGGAAGCGGATGAAATGGAACTTGCAGACTTCGCTAAACGAGATGCAGAAGCATATGATCAGGAAGCAGAGACGCTCGCCGCTATGACGAAGGATGCCGATGCTCGCATGCTTGAGCTGGAGCAAATGTTTCAGGAAGTCCGCCATGCACTGACGAGACAGGAGCTGGAGGAACAGGAGCTGAAGCGGAGAGAAGCAACGGCCCAGCTTAGAAGCGAGATGAGTGGATTAAAAGAAGCTGAACCGACTAATGTGGAACAGGAACCGTCTTCTGAAGACATCCGCAGCAGTATGGAGCGGCAGCTGATGCTGCTGGAGAAGCGGCACGGAGAGCGGAAAAACCCATCCGACTTTCTGGAAACATGATACAATAATGGCATCGAAGGGAGGAGAAGGCTATGATCAGGGAAATTCCGGTGAACCGATTGAATCTGCTTCTCCTCCTGTCCTTGTTTTTTCTTGTCACCGAGTTGCTCTCTCGCGGAGCCGGTATGCTAATTGGTGTTGGTATTCTGCTGTTTATGGTCTATCTTGGCTGGAAAGAGTATGAATCCACGTTTGGAAAAGTAATCTGCTGGATCGGTGTCATCGGGCTCATCATTCAAGTGCTGAGTCTCTTTGCCGTTGGCTTTTTTATCATCGGCTTTCTGATCCTGCTCGTGTTAGAGTATCGCAGGCAGCAGAAACATCCCCCTGTCATCCAGCCGCAGACACAGTCAGCGCCTCAGCAAGGAACTGGCGTCGTAGAAACAGGAACCCTTCTGCCGCAGAAGCTGATCGGAAGACAATCGACAGGCTCGGATCCGTATCAGTGGCGTGATATCCATTTGCAGACTGGTATCGGCAGCAAAACGATCGACTTGTCTAACACGGTCGTTCACGGCACAGCAGTCGTCTCGATCCGCCACGTCATCGGTCAGATTACCGTCCTCGTTCCCTACGACATGGAAGTGCAGGTCATACACAGCGCACTTTACGGGAGCGTTGAGATTTTAGGGGAGCGCCGACGCCTGCTGAATGAATCGATCTCACTGGAAACACCAGGATACGCGGAAGCGGATGTCAGGGTAAAAGTTGTGACATCCGTAATGAGCGGCGAGCTGGAGGTGCGGCGAGTATGAACATTCGGCCGTTGCTTTACGTTCAGCTTGCCGTCACGATCTTCGCCGCAGCTGTCGCAGCAGGAGGGGCACTGCTGATGATCCTGCCGGCAGACGCCTGGCCGTTCTTGATGACGCGTCTTTATGGCGTCCCGTTTCCTGTTCTCGCAGCCGGCGCTGCACTTCTGCTTCTGCTCTTTATCGGTGTATTCGTACAAGGCGCCTGGCGCCGGGCTTCGGCGGATGCGATCAGCTACGCGACTGATGCGGTGAAAGGGGAAGCAGGGCCGCCTTCCGGCCAGCAGGAGCTTTTGCACGCCATCTATGATCTGCAGGAGCAGGTAGCCCGTCAGACTCAGCACGCGCGGCAGATCGCAGCCGAAAAAGCGGATGTGCGTGAACAGAGCCTGCAGGAAGTCGTGATTCAGGAAAGAACGCGTCTTGCACGTGAGCTGCACGATTCCGTTAGTCAGCAGCTGTTTGCCGCCTCCATGCTGACAGCCGCAATCAATGAAACGGCCGAACTGGACGAAAAAACGGCAGACCAGTTTCGTTTAGTGGAGAACATGATCAACCAGTCTCAGCTGGAAATGAGGGCCCTGCTGCTGCACCTGCGCCCGGCTGCATTGAAAGGACGATCGCTGATTGACGGCATGGATGAACTGCTGGCTGAACTGCAGCAGAAAGTGCCCCTCGACATTGTCGTCTCATTGGAAGAAGTGGCGCTGGATAAAGGATCAGAAGACCATTTGTTCCGGATATTACAGGAAGCGGTCTCCAACTGCCTGCGGCATGCAGAAGCGACCAGGCTGAAAGTGTTTTTGTTAAATCGGGATGAGAAAGCTATATTGCAGGTAATCGATAACGGAAAAGGGTTTGAGGCCGGCAAGGATGCATTCGGCTCGTACGGGCTGTCGACGATGAAGGAGCGTGCCGAGGAGATCGGAGGCCGCTTCCGCATTATCAGTGTGCCAGGAGAAGGAACGAAAGTAGATGTGCAGCTTCCGCTGTGGAAGGAGGAGAAAGCATGATTCGGATTGTGTTTGCAGATGACCATGAGATGGTACGGATTGGCGTATCGGCCTATTTAACGTCTCAGACGGATATCGAGGTAGTGGCAGAAGCGTCAGACGGTACGGAGGCTGTTCAGCTCGTTCGTACCCATCAGCCGGACGTCGTTTTGATGGATCTTGTCATGGAACCGATGGACGGAATTGAGGCAACCCGGCTGATTACTGAAGAAAATCCGGATGCGAAGGTACTGATTATGACGAGCTTTGTCGATGATGAAAAAGTATATCCTGCGCTCGAAGCGGGAGCATTCAGCTACATGCTCAAAACGTCGAGAGCTGCTGATATTGCAGAGGCCGTACGCCGTACATACAGGGGGGAATCGGTGCTTGAGCCTGCAGTGGCCCGTAAAGTGATGTCAAGGATGCGTTCCCGTCCTGAAGCCCTGCATGATGCCCTGACGGCAAGGGAGCTTGAGGTGCTGAAGCTCATGGCAGACGGCATGTCCAATCAGGAGATTGCTAATAAGCTGTTTATAGCCGTCAAGACCGTCAAAGTCCACGTCAGCAGCATTTTAAGCAAACTCGAGGTGCAGGACCGGACCCAGGCTGTCATCTATGCGCTGAAGCACGACTTGTTTTAGCGGAGCTCCTCTGCGACGTGGCCGATAAAGACGTCGGCAATGTCAATGGCGCTCTGGTCATAAAGGCTGCGGCACCCAACCGCATCCTCCATCTCATTAAACAGCAGCGATCCGTCATCTGCGATGAGAAAGTCGATGCCGGCAAAATCGATCGGCATCGCGAGTGTTACTTTCTGAATAAGGGTTTTGTCCGCTTCAGAAAGCCGGTAGAGCGAGGCGCTTGCTCCGCCTGAAATGTTTGCTTTGAAATTTGTTTCCGATTCGCGGACGACTGCGGCGACGATGTCACCGCCTACGATATAAACGCGGACATCACGGCCGCGCTGTCCGCCTACAGGCTGCATCAGCAGCTCGTCATCCGTGCTCATCGCTCCAAGCTGCTGCGGGCGGGCGACCCAGTCAACTCCGGTGCCGCCGCGTCCAAGCGGATCCTTTAAAATTAGCGGGTACGATGGACTCAACGAGGAGAGCCTGCGCTGATGGACCGCCGTACTTGGCAGCATCGGCACGCTGAGCGATGACAAAAAAGCGTGGGACAGCCGTTTATCATTAGCTGTGCGGCTGAAGCGGGAGCTGTTGAATGCGCGGATGCCGTGCAGCTCAGCGGCTTCATTCAGCCACGGTGTACAAGTCCGGATGATCAGGAAGTCAGGGTTCTCTTCATGACCGAACAACGTTGTGCCTCCCGATACCGAATAGATCATTTCTTCGTACGTGACAACCTCAAGCTCGATCCCGCGTCTTTCACTCGCCTGCTGTAACAGTCTGATAAACGCGTCATTCCGAAGCCGGTCGGCTTCTTTATAAATCAGCCATCCTTTCACGATAAAACCCTCCCCTGCAGCATTTTTTCCACCATCATATGATGAACAGGCACACCGGTGCATTCGATAATGCTGCGAACGTGCGGATTGGAATTGATTTCGCAGACGAGCGGCTGCTCTGTTCCGGTGAACAAATCGACTCCCGCCATGTCAGCGCCGACTGCTCTCGCAGCAGCAATTGCTGCTTTTATTTCTTCATTTGTCGGGTCATAAGGTTCTGTCGTTCCACCGGCGGTCACATTTGCGCGGAAGCCTTCAGCTGTGCGCTTCATCGAGGCAACTGCCTGCGAACCGACGATGTTAATACGAACGTCCGATCCGAAGCTTTCCGTAACCGCCTGCTGATAGAGATGTGGCACACCCGCAAGACGTTCTGCCAGCTCTTCCAGCTCTGCCATTGTCTCCACCCAGTATACCTGCTCTCCGAAGGAACCAAATGCTTCCTTCACGACAAGAGGGAAGCCGAGAACATCGGCAGCCTGCCTGCAGAAGCTGGTATTCCGGTAACCGATTTTAGGATAGGCCATCGGAGCAAGGATCGTCAGCGGCTGCGGTACACCATACCCGGCGAACGCCTGATGCATCAGCCGTTTATCATCACACAGTTCGATCGTTCGTGCCCGGTTATAGAGCCGGTAGCCTTCCCGCTCCAAGGCGTTGGCAAGCAGCAGATCCTTATCCGCAAAATGAATAAAATCAGGCTCTTTTAAGTCTGTCTTCAGCCGGATAACGCCATCCGTCGAAACGAGAAGCTCATCGTTGGCAACAGCTGTGAGCTCTGCACCTCGAAGCCTTGCTGCCCGCTGCATGAGTGCGGCATAGTCGTTAAATTTAGGTGTGGATAAGCCGCCGTTATAGATGAGCCAGCCAGTTAGTTTCATGGAGAAAGCGCTCCTTTGCCATACAGCGTTGCTGCAGAAATGTATAATAGCCAGTAAGGTATATTTTTTCATTGTTCAGCGGATTATGCAACGACGGAGGGAAAACGATGGACATTCAGCAGCTTTTCCAGGAGCGGGAGCAGGCAGGTATTAACTATACGCTTGAGCGGATGAAGGCGCTCTACGAGGGACTCGGTACACCGGAAAAAGGAGTCGACGTCATTCATATTGCGGGTACTAACGGGAAGGGATCGACGGTATCATATTTGGAAGCTTTGTTTAAGGGAAGCGGAAAAAGCGTACTCTCCTTCGTATCGCCGTCGTTCAGCGGGAGAGAAGGGCATCTGCTCTGGAACGGGGAGGCGGTTTCTGCTGCAGCCTTTGCAGAGGCTTGTAAAACTGCAGCAGCACTGCTGCCGAAAATAGAAGCCGTGCATGGACTTGTAACGCCTTTTGAGCTGCTGACGGCAACGGCGTTTGCTGCCTGCAAGCGCTGGAAGCCGGATGTTTTTCTCGTAGAGTGCGGCTTAGGAGGAAGGCTTGACGCGACCAACGTGCTGCTGCAGAAAGCGGTAACGATCCTCACGTCTATCGGCACAGATCATCAAGCATTTCTCGGGTCTGACAGAGAGCAGATCGCCCGGGAAAAAGCGGGGATCATGCGGCGTGGTGTTCCAGTCGTATCAGGGTGCGGCGATGCTGATGTATGGCTGAAACAGGAAGCAGAAAAAGCAGGTGCACCGTGGATAGAGCTGAAGCGGTCATGGTCGTTTACCTCGCCGGACGCATTGGAAACAGCAGAAGGTACAGTCAACCTCCCTGCTCCGGGACCGCATCAGGAACGAAACGCGGCATGTGCCTGGACGGCAGCCGGACTATTGACTGACCAGGTGCTGGAAGTCTGGCTGCAGGAAGCCCGAATGCCGGCACGATTTGAAGCTCTTCATTCCGGTGTGATTGTTGACTCAGCTCACAACATAGAGGCCGTAGAAGCGCTGTTGGAAAGCATTCCGGAAAGATGGAGCGTGACGTTTTTATTCGGGGCAATGCGGGATAAGCCCGTCAATGACATGGTGAGCAGGCTGTCAAAGCGCGGCAGGGTAGTGCCGGCACTCTTTGAAGACGCTCGGGCAGTGACCGAGGAAGAATGGCACGAGCTGCTGCCGGACGAGCGGGTATGCACAGATCCGAAGCAGTTCGTCGAATCGTTTACGGCAGCAGGTGCAACACTGATCGTTACCGGATCGCATGCATTCACGGGCACTGTTCGTAATTAAGTCTATAGAACTAGTTATAAAGATTCAATTTACCGAGCATATATGGTATGATATAGCAGATAGTTCAGAATAGTTCATACAAAAGACAGGGGAGGATGACGGATGGACCGGAAATACCGACGTGTCGTCTGGGTGCTTTGGGTGCTCTTATTTCCTGCAGCTGCAGCCGTCCTGGTGCCGGTGTATGCTGGCTGGCAGGTGTCAGACTGGCTTTCGTTTCTTCCATTTGTTTTGCTGATCGCCCTTGCGGCGATGTTTCCTATCCACATTCGTGAAACGTCGATTGTTCCGCTTCAGGGAGTTGCGCTTGCGGTTTTCCTGCTGCAAGGTTTCTCCGGAGAGCTGCTGATCACCCAGATCGGCATTGTCATCGGAATTGCACGGATGAAACTCGATCCGGAAGACTGGTACCGGCTGCCGCTTAATTCACTGATTTTCCTGATAACGTCATCCGGAGCTGCTGCAGTGTATTACGCAGCCGGCGGTCAGACAGGAAGCGCGCTCCTCGGTGAACTTTCGTTAGGCCTTATTGTACTTTATGTGGTGACCTACTTTTTTATTAACAATGGGCTCATTTATGCAGTACAGCGGCTCACTGTTAAACATGATGGCGTGCGTTTTTTTGACGAAGCGCTGAAATGGGAAGTCTTATCCCTCCTCTTCGTGCTGCCTGTCGGTTTAACGCTTGCACTTTTATACGAGCTTGCCGGCCCGGTCGTACTCATTCTCGCAGCTCTCCCGGTGACCTCGATCGCCATCATCCTCTCCTTTTACGGAGCGAGCAGGGAGACGGCAAATCAGCTGAAAAAGGTGAGTCAGTTCGGGGCCAACATCAACGAACGGCTCGAGACAGCGGAAGTGCTGGAGCTGTTTATGGATACGTGCTGGGATCTGTTTGACCCGCGTGATGTCTGTTTATATGAAGAAGACGGTGACGGCGGTCTGCAGCCGGTTTTCCGTCATACGAAAGCGCCAGGTGCCCAGCTGACTCCTGAAAGCGGTGACGGAGTGAGCCGTCTTGTTTACAAAAGCGGCAGGTCCCGTGTTTACATGCACGACAGCGACATACCGAGGCTTGCTCGTGCCGGCCTGCCTGCCCATACAAAATCAGTGATGAGTGCGCCTGCTGTTCGGGCTCAGAAAATTGTCGGTGTCGTCACACTGCTCTCGCAGGAGAAGCGGGCGTTTGGCAAAGACGAGCTGATGCTGCTGGAGATCATGGCCGGGTATTTGACCGTTGCCATGCAAAATGCTCGGAATTTGTCCCGTGCGAAAAAGCTGGGAGAACGATGCGCGCTTACAGGACTTTATAATTTCCGTTTTTTTGAGGAGAAGCTGGTGGAGTGCCGGGAACCTTTTGCAGTCGTCCTGCTCGATCTCGATCATTTTAAGCAGGTGAATGATACATTCGGCCATGACGGCGGCAACGACGTTCTCAAGGAAGCAGCGGAGATGATCGAAACGTGTGCGCCGGATGATGCCTTGGCTGCGCGCTACGGCGGTGAAGAATTCGTGCTGCTGCTTCCCTCTTATACCGCAGAGGAAGCTGCCGCAACTGCTGAGCATCTGCGGGAACAGCTGGCGGAGCGGGAATTTACGCTGCCTGATCTGCGCGGAGAAAAACGGAAAGCAGAAGTAACGGCGAGCATCGGCGTGGCAGGTTCCGTTCCCGGAGAAGACCCTTTGGACGTGCTGCGCAATGCCGACAGGGCTATGTACACCGGGGCCAAGCAAAAGGGGCGCAACCGTGTGGCACTGCACGGATTTCCCGGAGTTGCCGGATAACCGGATGCTGTATATAATCAGACCAGAACGCCTTCAGCCCCGGCCGAAGGCGTTTTAATATGTCAGTAAAGCAGAACAGCAGTGTAACTTGCTCCCGCAGGTCAAATAAAGAACGCACAAACATATTCGTGAGTAAATGAACTCATGAGAGAAGATGCGCCTTTCATTCAGGGCCCTTGTAAGATAAGATAGGAATAGCAACCTATAATCTGCCAGAAAGGGGCCGGGGCCCTTGATGTACCTGTTTATTTTCATTTGCTACGCTGTCCTGCTAGGTATTATGCTGCTTATTCCTTCCGTGTTTTCCAGGGCGGTGACGGCACTGCTCGTTACGGCTGCGCTGCTCGTATCGCTTGGAGGATACTGGATTTTAAATTTGTTTGGCTGGCTGCCGGGTGTGATGCTTATGCTCGCAGCTGTAACGCTCGTTTCCCTGCTCGTATCATGGTTTCTGGCAGGACGGGAACGGAATGAAGAGGGGGAAAGCGCATGACGTCTAAACAATGGTTCGGTGCTTCTTTTTTAGTGATTGCAGGAAGCGTTGTTTTTATGATGCTGTTCGCCTTCACCGGTAAGTTAATGTACGAATTCAGTTTTCAAGATGAAGAATTGGCAGAAGAAACTTCTGTCGCGGGTGTTGATGTCGGCGGGATGCGCCCTGAAGAAGCGGAAGAAGTGCTTCTGGAGCGGATTGAAACGTTTGAAGAAAATGTTCGTTATGAACTGACTTGGTTCGATGAACAAATTCCGCTTCCGCGTGAGGCAGTTTCGATTCATACAGGTGCGTCTGTCGGTCGTGCGGCAGAAGATGGTTCACAGGAAACGGCTGCAGTATCCGTCGATGAAGAAGCGCTGCGTGAAGCGGTATCGAGCTTCTCGTTCAACAGCAGCATGGAAGACGCTGTCCGTATGGATGAACTTGCCGCCCGGATTGAAGAAGATGCTGGCTCGCTGCAGCAGACGGATTATTCCTGGATGCTTCATCCGTATTTGCACGCGCATGCACAGCCAACGGAAACGGTCCTTACAGGAGCAGACAGAAGTTCTGTTTCCGACGAGATGGCTCAGTTGCTTCAACAGCACGAAACGATTGAAATCCCGGGCGGCAGTGACGTTTCGGTGATGGAAGCACTCGGTCTGCACGATTATCCGGATATGGATGAAGAATCCCTTGCAGCACTGGGGTCCGCCGTGTTCGAAGCAGTCGCACCGACAAACTTTTCCATTGAAGAACGTCATATCCGCCATACGCTATTAGATAGCGTTCCACCCGGGTTTGATGCACATCTTTCTCCCGGAAGAAAAGATTTTGCATTCGGCAATCCGAACGATTATGACTATGAACTGCAGCTGAACGTAACCGGTGGTTCGCTTCAAGTAGAGCTTTACGGCTATGCATACCCCCACGCGATCAACGTGGACGTCATGGAAAACGGAAATATTGCGGCTGAGACAAGAATCCGCTACACGGCGCCTGATGATGAAGCAGGGTTCAATGCCAGCCAGAATAACAGCAGCGATGACTGGGGAATGCAGGACGACGATAACAGTGATTCCGATTCTGCTTTCGACGGTACGGGCTTTGACGATGACGGCATGACCAATGAAAGCAGCCCGTCAGGCGGCTCGGATGGGATGCTGGTTGAAACGGTCCGCACCATTTTTCGCGGTGATTCGTCTGAAGACGAAGAAACGATGGTACTTGCAGAAGATTATTATGCTCCGGTGCACGCCCTGGAAAGCCGGTCCATTTCGGTAAGGGAACCTGAGGAAGAAGAGGAAGAAACGTTCCCAGACCCTGATGAGGAATGGGATTTCCCCTGGGAACATACACCCGAAAATGGATTCGACGCCGGAGATGACTCCTTTAATGGCGGCAACGGGTTTGATGGAGGAGACGACTTCTTCGACGATGGCGGAGGAGATGGTTCCTTCGACGGGAACGATGGATTTGACGAAGGAAATGGTTTCTTTGAAGGAGACGGCGGTTTTGACGATGGAGATGGTTCCTTCGACGAAAACGACGGATTTGATGAAGGAGACGATTCTTTCGACGGAGGCAGCGGTTTTGGAGATGATGGATTCTCAGGAGAAAGCGGGAACGGCTTTGGCGGTGACGGCAGTGGATTAACTCCCGAACAGCGAAGGGCTGAACAGCAGTTCCGAAGCGGAAGCGGCTTTGACAGCTGGCTCGATCAAGGCGGCGGAGACGCATTTGATGCATGGGCAGAAAGCGGTACACCCGGAGATTATAATAACTGGCTCCGGGAGCATGGGGGAGACCCGCAGATGGGGATCGATTACAGTGACAATGAGATAGAGTTCGGCCGTCCCGGAACATTTCCGGAAAGCGGAGACGGCAGCACATTTCCCGGCTTTGAGCGTCCACCTGTAAAAGGGGAGGAACGCTGACCAGTTAGATAACTGGGAAGGGACGATGTAAACATGGAAATGGTGCTGTTCGTACTGATCGGACTGATTATTGGATCGTTTTTAACTGCTGCCGGGCTGAGGATACCGGACGGGCAATCGATTGTGTATCCGCCATCCCGGTGCCCCGCCTGCAGCAGAAGACTGAGACCGTGGAACCTGGTTCCGGTTTTGTCCTACCTGCTGCAGCGCGGCCGGTGCAGCGGCTGTGGGGAACGTATTTCCATCTTATATCCCTCCGGTGAGCTTGCCTTTGCGATACTGGCAGCAGCAAGCTTTTACATATTCGGCTGGTCATGGGAGCTGGCCGCAGCGTTATTATTTTCCGCGATGCTTGTCATGATTTCGGTCAGTGATCTTCGTTTTATGCTGATTCCGGATCGGATTCTGCTTGCTTTCGGCATTCCGCTTGCTTTACTGAGGCTCACCGCAGCGCCGCTGGATCCATGGTGGGATGCGGCTGCAGGCAGCGCCGGAGGCTTTGCGCTGCTGTTCGCGGCAGCTGCGGCCTCCCGTGGAGGACTTGGTGGCGGAGACGTAAAGCTTTATGCAATTGTCGGTCTTATGCTTGGCTTTTCAGGGATGCTGATGTCTCTCGCAGCATCGTCTATACTCGGGCTGAGCGCAGGCTTGGCCGGAGTGCTGATTCGCAAATGGGGAAGAGAAACAGAAATACCATTCGGACCGTTTATTGCAGCAGGAGCACTGCTTGTCTACTTTGCAGGTGCCTGAATGCTAATTTGAAATCTGCCCGGGCGCAAGCTGCCATGCGGGCACGCAGAAAAGGAGAGCAATGATGTCTGGTTCCCAAAACATGTCTACTAAAGAAAGGCGAAACCGCTCGGCGCTGCCGATCGTAGCTGCCCTTCTCGTTGTTCTGGCTCTGATTATTTTTCTCGCGCTTTACTCGATTGGACTGACAATGGATGAGCAGCGAAGCGGAGCAGAAGCAGAGCTGGAAGAGTCCCGACAGCAGACGGAGGAGATGGAAGCGCAGCTGGCTGAAATAGAGAACAGCGATCCGGAGCGTCTGCTCGGAGCAATGGATCAGCTGGAGGACGAAATCGTGCCGGCTTCTGTTATTTTACAGGAAACGATGTCGCTGCTGCCGGAAGACGCTGCGATTACGATGGTTGATTATACATATCCTGATAAACTGGAACTCGAAGCACTCATGACAGCCGCTCCGGAAATTGCGGCGTTTCAGTTTCATGCGGAAGAATCAGCGCTGATTCAAAAGGCAGAAATTGACATCGTGCAGGGAGAAGCGGTTCTCGAAGAGGCGGCAGAAAATCCGCTTTGGTTTGACGAGTTCCTGCCTTCCTATTTTGCAACGATCCATCTCGTTCTTCATCCGGACGCCATCCAGGCCTATGAGCCGGAAGAAGAGGAAGAGGAGGTGGAGCTCCCATGACGAATCGAATGTGGACGATCGCAGGCATTAGCGTGCTGACAGTCGGTCTGGCCCTTTATTTTTTTCTCGCAGTATTTCCTGACATACAGGACAGGGATCAGGCGGAAGAAGAGCTGGCAGAAGAAGAGCGGTATCAGCAGCAGCTTGAGACAGCCATCCGGGAAGAAGCGGAGGCTCGTGCTTCCGAGCCTGAAGATACGACTGAACTTCAGCGGAGGCTTCCAGTCGTTCGGCAGACAGACAGGTTTTTAATGGACTTAAATCAGGCGGAAGAAGTAGCTGGTGCTCGTATCCTGTCGATCAGCATGCGCTACGACCTTCCTGTTCATGGCTTTGAGACGGTAGAACCGCCGCATACAGAAGACGTCGAGGAACGGACATCAACTCCAGCAGACGTCCGGCGAAATGAAGTGGAAGATTTGGAGGAAGAGCCGGAACAGGATCCGGAAGAAGCAGTGGAAGAAGAGGATGTGCCTCCTGAAGAAGCAGAGCCGGATATCACCGACAGGCAGGAGCAAGCAGAGGATACAGCCGGAAACGGAGCTGTTCTGACAGATGAACTCGACGGTTTGCTTAAACAGACTGCCACGGTGGAGGTTCGGGTCAGCAATTATGATTCGCTTGCGGGCTTCATCAATGAGCTTGATCAGCTTGTGCGGTTCGTGAACATCGAATCGATTGTGTTTCTCGGTGCTTCCGAAGACCGCATCTTCGACGGCGCATCAGATATTTTCCTGGAGGTGCAGGTGTCATCGTTCTATTACGAAGAGCTTGAACATCTGGAGCACGAAGCGCCTGTGCTTGACTACCCTGATCCCGGGGAAGAGGCAGATCCATTTCTCGAATCCAACTGAACACACCAAGCAAAAACGCGAAGGTACGTTCGTGTTTTTGCTTTTCTTTTGTAAACAGATGTGGTATGTTAAATCATACCAATTCCTTTCTCAGGCGATGCAGAACAGGATACATAGTGCAAAGACGATACGGAGGCGAAAGGAGCTGGCAGCATGAAACACCTTATACTGGCGTCAAAGTCACCGCGCCGCAAAGAACTGCTTACACAGCTCGGAGTCGCCCATAAGGCAGTGCCGGCAGAAAAAGAAGAACGAATCGAAGCGGGTATGTCCCCTGAAGAGGCGGTTCGTACACTTGCACAGCAAAAAGCAGAAGAAGTGGCTGCGCGATTCCCGGATGCACTCGTACTCGGTGCTGATACGGTCGTTGCGATCAACGGCACGATCCTCGGCAAACCACGCGACCGGGCGGAAGCGGCTTCCATGCTTCGAACTCTTTCCGGACATACACATACTGTTTACACGGGCGTAGCGATTGCAGAAAACGGACAGATGGACGTCTTTGTTTCCGGGGCAGCCGTTACGTTTTACCAGCTTGACGAGGCAGACATCAGCTGGTACACGGCAACCGGGGAGCCGGATGATAAGGCAGGGGCTTACGGCATTCAGGGGCTCGGGGCAGTGCTCGTGGAAAAGATTGAAGGGGATTACAGTGCGGTAGTGGGACTTCCGGCGGCTAAGGTGTTCCGTGCGCTTAAAAAGCGCGGATATGTCTGAGAGGCATCATCCGGGAGAGGACACAGGTGATGGAAAAAGCGATGATGATCCGCGACGTGCCGAAAAGTGAGCGGCCGAGGGAACGGCTCATGCAGCATGGAGCAGAGGCACTGAGCAACCAGGAGCTTCTGGCGCTGCTGCTTGGCAGCGGAACGCGAAGGGAATCAGTGATGGACCTGGCCGGAAGGCTGATTCAGACGTTCGACGGACTGAAGCTGCTGAAAGATGCGACAGTTTCTGAGCTGATGGATGTGAAGGGGATCGGAGAAGCAAAAGCCGTGCAAATGCGTGCGGCGCTTGAGATCGGCAGGAGGATCAAACAGTTTCCGGTCGAGGAGACGCACGTCGTTCGTTCTCCGCAGGACGCAGCCGACTATATGATGGAAGAAATGAGACACTTGAAGCAGGAGCACTTTGTAGCACTCTATCTGAATACGAAAAACGCCGTTCTTCACAAAAAAACGATCTTTATTGGCAGTCTCAATGCCAGTCTGGTGCACCCCCGGGAAGTTTTTAAAGAAGCGCTGCGTTATTCCAGCGCCTCGCTTATCTGCCTGCACAATCACCCGTCCGGCATACCGGAACCGAGTCAGGAGGATATCGATGTGACGAAACGTCTGCAGGAGACAGGGCGGATGCTCGGGGTGGAGCTTCTGGACCATGTTATCATCGGCGACAGGCGGTTTTGTTCGCTTAAGGAAAAAGGCTATTTATAGGACGCTCAGAAAGCCGGCGGGGACATTTTTCCCCGCCGGCTTTCCAGGCGTGTGCCCGGCATGTCTGACAGCTTGGTGGTGAAAGTCCACTACGGGCTTGGCAATGGGAACCGTTAGCGAATGGCAAGGGTGTCCGGGGCGACCCGGAATCTGAAGGCAGCCGGACGCAAACACACGCGGTAACGAACAGAAACAGGATACAAGGCTGAATAGGGAGGGATGAGTCTGCCAGCCAAGACGAAATCCCACATTGCCCGAATCCCGTTCAGTAAATTCTGTGCCGACGAGTGGAAAGCGGTCAGACTTACCCGGGGAGATCTGTATGGAATGCTCTAACGAGTAACGATTGCCGTGAGGCAATCCTGAACATACAGAAGTCAGTTCAAGTCATAGTACCGGGAACGATCCCTGAAAAGGGAAACGAGGGAAGGACTTGACGGTTGGTATCTCCATGTCCGCAGACGTGTGAAGTTGTGATGATCACAGACAACGGAATTGAATTTCCGGCTGCTCCCGGAAGGATAGAGTGGAACTCGAACGTACTGGGAGAGCGTGTAGCAACCTTTGCGGGGAAGCGACAAGGAAGGAAGATGCCATCGAACCGCCGTGTACGAGATCCGTACGCACGGTGGTGTGAGAGGACGGGGGTTAGCCACCCCCTTCTACTCGATTTGATAAAGTCTTTCAATTTACATGTTTATTCGTTTAGTTGTATTTCACCTCTGCTTACCGAGCCTGCCGTGGGCTTGCCTTCAGCTATTTCTCAGCGTGACTCCTGTATGAAGAGAAGAAAGGCACGTAGGATGGCGCGGCTTCACTCGGACACAGGCTTCTCGCGATAAGCCTTCAAGACCCGGTCCAGCGCCGCTCGTGCGTTCATTCCGTTCAAGATCGAACGGAATTGAATCTTCAGACTGCGCGGCTTCCACGGGCACGCCGGACACATTAGAGAAACGACTCTGCTTGTTGCAGAACAACGTCACAACAGGCAGACGCGACTGTTTTTTCCGTTTATCATGAATACGATGAAGGACTGGCAGCCCTATTTAACATCGAAACGTCTCATCGGGAAGGTTCTATTCGTATGGAAGTCGATCGTGCCTTCATAACCAGCACATGAAACGCACTGCCAGCTGCCGGCATCGAAGGATCTCGACTCCGGGAGGATCAGAACGAGGCGAAGATCCAGCGATTCCGACAGCAGGAGGAATCGGTTAGCTGAGCCCGTTCCCTCCGGAAAGCGAGTGTCCGCAGATACAGGCAGATGCCATCTTATTCACCTAAAATGACTTTATCAACACTCTGGAAAGCCGGCCGGGACATTTTTCCCTGCCGGCTTTCATCCGTTCTGCCTGTGAAAGGTAGGGGCGCTGATCCGGTTGTGCAGCCGCGAGGCGTTCTATGCTTCAGCAAAGACGTATGTTAGGATAAATTGAGGAATTTTCGGCTCATACGGAAAAACGCTACTCTTTCCTGTAAAAGTTGCGTATAATGAAACGTATCGGCCAAATTTAACGACATGTATGATGGAAGCCTATGAATAGAGAAGTTGAAGGGAGATTACATAGATGTTTTCTGGATTTTCAAAAGATTTAGGGATTGACTTGGGTACAGCTAATACGCTCGTATATGTAAAAGGAAAAGGTGTTATTCTTCGGGAGCCGTCTGTTGTGGCGATCCGCTCTGACTCTGGATCCATCGAAGCTGTCGGTAACGACGCGAAAAACATGATCGGACGCACGCCCGGCAATATTATCGCGATTCGCCCAATGAAAGATGGTGTTATTGCAGATTTTGATACGACATCCACGATGATGAAGCACTTCATTCAGCAGGCGCTGCGAAAGCGGTCATCGCTCACAAAGAAGCCAAACGTGATGGTGTGTGTTCCGTCCGGCATCACAGCAGTTGAGAAACGCGCGGTGGAGGATGCGACCAAGCAGGCAGGTGCCCGGGAAGCCTACACGATTGAGGAGCCGTTTGCAGCTGCGATCGGTGCCAATCTTCCTGTATGGGAACCGACCGGAAGCATGATTGTCGACATCGGCGGCGGAACGACAGAAGTAGCGATCATTTCCCTCGGCGGCATTGTCACGAGCCAGTCTGTCCGCGTAGCTGGTGATGAGATGGACGATTCGATCGTTCAGTATGTGAAAAAGACATACAGCCTCATGATCGGGGAACGTACGGCTGAAGCGATTAAATTTGAAGTCGGTGCAGCTGGGGATGTCAGCAGCGACGAGTCAATGGAAATTCGCGGGCGCGACCTCGTTACCGGTCTTCCGAAAACGATCACGATCACAGGCAAAGAAATTTCCGGTGCACTCGTTGAGACCGTTTCATCGATTGTTGAAGCCGTGAAAAATACGCTGGAGCAATCTCCGCCGGAACTCGCTGCAGATATTATGGACCGCGGCATCGTGCTGACGGGCGGCGGTGCACTGCTGCGAAACCTTGATAAAGTATTGAGCGATGAGACAAACATGCCGGTGCTCGTTGCAGACGAACCGCTTGACAGCGTCGCTGTCGGAACAGGGAAAGCACTTGAAAACCTTCACCTTTTCCGTTCTAAAGCTGGGATTACAGCCCGTTCCAACCGGAAAGCTTAAGCGGGTGCTGTAAATGTCCCCATTTTTCTCGAACCGGCGCCTGATCGTTCTGCTCGTCTGCTTAATATTCCTGGTCGGGCTGATAGGATATTCGTTAAGCGACCAGCGGGGACTTTCGTGGCCGGAACAGTTCATACAGGATTCTGTCGGCACAGTGCAGTCGGTGTTTTCCAGACCCGCTTATATGATTTCGAATGCGGTCGATTCTGTTAATGAGCTGCGTAACGTATATGAAGAAAATCAGATGCTGAGATCGCACCTGGATGAATATGCTGCTCTCCAGTCTGAGCTGACACAGCTCCAGCGCCGCAATGATGAACTGGAAGAAGCGATGGATGTGCAGGATAACCTGCTTGACTATTCCGTCCGGAATGCAACGGTCATTCACCGCTCGCCGGATCGCTGGAATGAGCTGATCGGCATTAATCTGGGCGCCCAGCACGGCATCGAGCAGGATATGGCCGTCATCACGTCGCAAGGTCTGATCGGAAAGATACGCGATGTGTCGCAGTTTTCTTCATCTGTGCAGCTGCTGAGCGACCAGGATGCCAATAACCGCATTTCCGCGATGGCAGAAAGCGATGATGAGACGATTTACGGCTTCATGGAAGGCATTGACGATGAGACCGGCCATCTCCGCTTTACTAAGATCGACGTTGATATTGAGGTTGAGGAAGGAATGATCGTATCCACATCCGGTCTTGGCGGTGTATTCCCGGACGGCCTGACGATCGGTGAAATTGTCGACGTTACGACCGATGAATACGGCTTAAGCCAGACAGCGCTCGTGGAACCTGCAGCAGACTATTACCACCTTGACTATGTGATGGTGATTGAACGCGGTGCTTCGCAAACCAGCCTGTTTGATGAGCTGGACGAAGAAGAGGAAGACATGGTTCCGCAAATTGATCCGGAGGCAGACCCGGATGAAGATCCGGCTGCCGATCCGGAAGCTGTTCCGGAGGAGGGCGTGGAATGACCCGTTTTATTCTTCCGGCGGTGCTGTTTTTTCTCCTCGTGTTCGAAGGGACGGTTTTCCAGGTGTTTGCTCCGGACAACCGGGGTGCTGACCTTGAGCTCGTCCCGCGCTTTATGTTTATTCTGATCATGCTTACCGGAATTATCCGAGGCAGAAGCTACAGCCTGTTTTACGGTATTATCTTCGGGATCCTGTATGACATCGTGTACTCACCAGTGCTAGGTATTTATACCTTTGGATTCGGTTTTTTCGCGTATTTGTTTTCTGTTTCCAATTCATACGTGAAGCGTCGTCCATCGGTAACAGCACTGCTCGTAACAGCGGCGGTCATTGGGTTGGAATACTATTTATACGGCATGATGCTGCTTCTCGGCATTACGGCGCTGCCGCATGAAGCGATTTTCACGTCAAGGCTGCTTCCTTCGTTTATCATGAACGGACTGCTGGCAGCCCTGCTTGCTGTTCCGGTCCGTGCCTGGTTTATCCGCATGGACGGAGCTGATATGGATTAGCGACTAAGGGGATGGAGGTGACGCAGGTGGCACAGGTTCGCTCTTATGTCACGCTGAAAGGAACGAAACAGGGACTCCAGCTGCTGCTGGACGATGAAAGTCCGTTCCGGACATTGCTCGAACAGATGGAAAAACAATTGAACGACCAGAAAGGTAAGCTGATCTCTGCAAAGGATGAACGGCTTCAGGTAATGGTCGATGCAGGCAGACGCTATCTGAACGAACATGACAGAAAAGAACTGAAGGAGCTGCTGGAAACAACCTTTCCGCTGGACGTCACCGAAATCCGGTCTGACGTCGTCTCCCGTAAAGAAGCCGATGCGCTCGTCCGCAAAAAGCAGATGGTCCGCATGGCTCGCGTGATCCGCTCGGGACAAGTGCTGGAGCTCGAAGGTGATGTGATCCTGATTGGCGACATCAATCCCGGAGCTGTCCTGAAAACAACCGGCAGCATTTACGTGCTAGGCAGTCTGAAAGGAGTCGCTCACGCCGGAACCGACGGCGACGTAAGAGCTGTTATCTCCGCTTCATTTATGGATCCCTCTCAGCTGCGTATTGCGCATGTCGTCCGGCAGCCTCCGGAGAATGAAGAATGGCGCGGCATGTTTGAATGCGCATACGTAAATGATGAAGGCTCCTTAGAGCTTGAGCGGGCGCAGAAACTCGGAGTGCTTCGTCCGGAATTAGCCGGCGAAGAGTAGACGGCCGTAGATTGTATGATAGAATGAGAACAGAAGTCAGCAACGTGCGAAAGGGGAGAGTGCAGTGGGAGAAGCCATCGTCGTGACGTCAGGAAAAGGCGGCGTCGGAAAAACAACGACAACTGCAAATATTGGAACGGCCCTGGCATTGAACGGTTTCAGCGTCTGCCTGGTTGATACAGATATCGGCCTGCGCAACCTGGATGTCGTCATGGGGCTGGAAAACCGGATTATTTACGATCTGGTCGATGTCGCAGAAGGCAACTGCCGTCTGCAGCAGGCCCTGATTAAAGACAAACGTTTTGAATCTCTCTACCTGCTGCCGGCTGCGCAGACAAAAGACAAAGACGCAGTGGCGCCGGAACAAATTAAGGAGCTTGTCGCAGAGCTGAAAGAGCAGTTTGACTACATATTAATCGACTGTCCTGCAGGAATTGAGCAAGGATACAAAAACGCCGTGGCAGGTGCAGATAAAGCGATTGTCGTTACAACGCCTGAAATTTCATCCGTGCGCGACGCAGACCGTATTATCGGACTGCTTGAAAAAGAAACGCACGTCGAGACACCGCGTCTCGTCGTCAACCGGATCCGAAGCCACATGATGAAATCCGGTGAATCGATGGATGTGGATGAGATTGTATCCATTCTGGCTGTTGACCTTCTCGGTATCGTTGCCGACGATGATCACGTCATCAAGTCATCCAATTCAGGGGAGCCCGCTGCTCTGTCACCTAAGAGCCGGGCATCGATTGCCTACCGCAACATTGCCCGCCGTCTGAATGGTGAATCTGTTCCGCTCATGTCGCTGGAAGAAGATACGAGCATGCTCACGCGTGTAAAAAAGTTTCTCGGGATGCGGGGCTGAGTCTCGATTCATACAAGATGAAACCGTCCATTTGGGCGGTTTTTTATGCTTTATAAAGTACAGCGGCGAACAGCACTCTGTCAGTTATGGTAGCGGATGATGTACTGACGCCTCACGATGCCACACCTGTTCCACCTCAGCTTCTTACTCCATATCACTCTCCTCCTTTCCGATCAGATAAAGGAGCACAAACATCGTGGTAAATGCCATATTTTCCAATTTAAACGCCCTCGTCCTCAGGGCATGGACAGATTTTTTTACAGAGCAAACACTTGTGGCCCAAGGGTTTGTCATTGTTTTGTAATAGTAATGTGAAAATTTCTAAAAATAATGCTTGAAATCGTTATCATATCAAAATATACTAAGCTTATGAAAGCGATTCCAGTCACCCCGACAGGCAGTGGATGTTGTTCGTTTGGCGAAATAATCCGGCGGAAATGCATCCATTTTTATGATCGGACTCTGAAATCGTTATCACATATCTTAATTCTTTTAAGGGGGAAACAGCATGCGCATTAGAAACAGAGTGCTGACAAGTGTCATGGCATTGTCGATGGTAGGAGTTCTCGCAGCCTGTGGAGGTAACGACGGCGGAGACAATATGGAGAATAACGGCGGGGCTGACAACGCAAATGCAGACACGAATGATGCTGCAGACAACGATGCGGATGATATGAATGACGACATGGATAACGAGGAAGAGCCGGCTGATGAAGACGCTGAAGAGAACGACGGAGAGGAAGCCGCTGACGGCGATCAGGTCACGATCACTTACGCCCGTGGACAGGACGCAACAGGTGCAACGGACGTTCTGGTAGAAGCATTTGAAGAGGAGAATCCGAACATCAACGTTGAGTTCCGTGAAATGCCGGCGGATACCGGTCAGTCTCATGACCAGTACGTAACTGAATTCTCCGGCGGGGATGCATCCATTGACGTGTTTGATGCAGATGTTATCTGGCCTGCAGAATTTGCCCAGGCAAACTACGTGCTTGAGCTGGACCGCTTTATCGAGCGTGACGGCATTGATCTCGATGACTACTTTGAAGGTACAGTTGATTCCGGTACATTTGATGGCCGGATGTGGGCGATGCCGAAGTTTACAGATGCGGGGCTGCTCTACTACCGCTCAGACATCGTTGACGGCCCTCCGGAAACATGGGATGAGCTGATTGACATGGCCGGCGAGTATGCAGGAGAAGAAGGCACGGATTTCGGATACCTGATGCAGGCGAACCAGTACGAAGGCCTTGTTGTAAACGCGATTGAATTCTTTGGAGCATATGGTGCCGAGGTTATTGATGAGGATCAAAACGTTACGATCAATTCACCTGAAGCGGTCGCTGCTCTTGAAAAAATGATGGAAATTGTTCAGTCCGACTTCGTACCGGGCGATATCCTCAACTTTGATGAGCCGGCTACGCATACCGCCTTCCTCGAAGGACAGTCTGTATTTGCCCGCAACTGGCCTTACATGCAGGCGATGACAGAAGATGAGGACGTTTCCCAGGTTCAGGGCAATGTCGAGTTTGCACTTCTTCCTGCTGGCGATGAAGGCAGCGCCGCAGGTCTCGGCGGCTGGATGACGATGATCAACCGTAACTCAGAAAATCCGGAAGAAGCGTGGGAGTTCGTGAAGTTCATGACCGGTCCGGAAGGGCAGAAGATTACGGCAATTGAGGGCGGATCCGCTCCGACGCTGCGTGATCTTTACGACGATGAAGAAGTGCAGGACGCTGCGCCGCTGTTTGCAGACGAAGAGTTCGTTGCCACGCTTGAAAATGCTGTTCCGCGTCCGGTAACACCGATCTACCCGCAGATTTCCGATATCATGCAGATTGAACTGTCCCGTGCGCTTTCCGGCGATATTTCCGCTGAAGAAGCGATCGAGAACATGGAACAGGAAATCCAGTCCGCACTGGATGAATAAGCACACACAGGGGCGTCTCGGACCAGAGGGATTCACCTCTGGCCGGGACGGTTTTTCTTAGAAAGACCGGGAGGGAGGGCATGGTATGGCAACGATTAAAGAGGTAGCTGCAAAAACAGGACTTTCTCCAACCACTGTCTCGCGAGTGATCAACAACCATCCCTACGTCGACCCGAAAAAGCGCAAGCTCGTGATGACTGCAATGGAAGAACTCGGCTACGTGCCCAATTCCTCAGCAAGACGGCTGAGAGGCCAGCGGACGAATACGATCGCTGTCATTATTTCCCGGATTGTCAATCCGTTTTTCGGACACCTCGTGGACGCTATGGAGAAAATAGCAGCAGAACGCGGCTATCAGCTTATCCTCTGTGATTCCAGACTGGAAAAAGATCGGGAAATGCAGCATTTGGAGCTGTTAAAAACAAAGCAGGTCGACGGAATTATTCTCGCTTCACTGCAAAACCGTTGGAAGGACATTGAGCCTTATACCCGCTACGGTCCGATTATCAGCTGCAACGAATATGACTCAGCAGCAGATATGCCGATGATTGTCTGCGACCAGGAATACGGCGGTTACATTGGTACGAAGCATCTGATTGACCGGGGACATGAAAAAATCGCGTACGCAGGCGGAACCGACCGGATTGAACTGACACGTGACCGTTTTTCAGGCTTTAAACGTGCGATGGCAGAAGCAGGACTCACGGTGAACGAGGATTATCTGTTTCCAAGCTTTTATGGTATCGAAGACGGAAAAAATATCTTTCACCGCATGTATGCGATGGAGAACCGGCCGACTGCTATTTTTGCAGGAGGAGATGAAGTTGCTGCCGGGGTGATCCAGGAAGCGAAACGGTTCCATTGCCGTGTGCCCGATGATCTGGCTGTCGTAGGCTTTGATAATCAGCCGCTCGCGGATTTAATCGATCCGGGAATTACGACGATTGATCAGCCGATGAAGCTCATGGGGACGAGGGCAATGGAAATGATGGTCGACATGATCCGGCACAACCGTGACGTTACGTATAAGAAGGAACTGCTCCCGCTTCAGTTGATCGTCAGAGAGTCAACGTAGTAAAAGGGAGATCGTCTACGAAAGATGCTGAAATCGATTTCAATATCAGGTCTTAATGTGCTGCGGAGAAGGAGGGAGATGACATGGGAGATAAAAAGAAAAAGTTTCAGCTCAGTGAGTCTCAGCTCGGCTACCTGATGGTGCTTCCGGCGCTGATCCTCATTTTTGCCGTCACGCTCTGGCCGGTGGCTCAATCGTTTTATAACAGTATGTTTGACTACCGGCTCAATGATCCGACGAGAAACCAGACAACGCTGAGCTATCAGATTGACCTGGAGCGCTATGCGGATAACTATTTCTTTTATGAGCGTGATATGGAGCAGCTCATTTCAGAGACAGAAGGAACCGAGATGGAGGATACGGTCGTCTCGATTCAAAATGAGATTTCTGACTACCACCAGATGATTGTGGAATCAGACAACATCGGAGACCAGTTCGCGATTGTCGATGAAATGGTCATTAATTTTGAACCGGTCAATGATAACGATCTGAAGTACGGTCAGATTGACAACAGCTTTTCGGAAGACTATATCGATGTGCTGGAGTCAGCAGATGAACAGCTGGGCACCTTCTTTGAACAGGAGGATGATGAAGACCTGGCACAGACGATCGCAGATGCCAACGCACAAATCGGCCAGCTGGACCGGAGCATGATCCGGCCGAACTTTATCGGACTGCAAAACTACGGCAAGTATTTAACCGAAGCAAGAACATGGTCGGCTATGTGGAACACGGTCTTCTTCACCGTTATCTCTGTCTTTTTTGAACTGATTATCGGTCTTGCAGTCGCACTCGTCATCAACCGGGCCTTCATCGGCCGAGGGGCAGTCCGTGCTGCGGTTCTGATTCCGTGGGCGATTCCGACAGCCGTCAGTGCGATGATGTGGAGCTACCTGTATGACGGCCAGTCCGGGATTGTCGCCCACTACTTTGAGCAGTTGGGACTTATTTCCGACTCCTCGGTGTTGTTAAGTACAGGCTCGGGCGCGATGTTCTCAATTATCCTTGCCGACGTCTGGAAAACGATGCCGTATATGGCGCTTCTGCTTCTGGCAGGACTGCAGACTATTTCCGAATCGCTCTACGAAGCGGCGGAAGTAGATGGTGCAGGCAAGGTTCAGCGTTTCTTCTACATTACCCTGCCAATGCTGAAATCGGCTATTCTCGTTGCGCTGTTGTTCCGGACACTCGATGCCTTCCGGGTATTTGACTTAATCTACGTCCTGACAGGCGGCGGCCCGGCAAACTCGACCGAATCGATTTCGGTTTATGCCTACCAGGTGCTTTTCGCCCAGCAGAACTTTGGGGAAGGTTCCGTTCTTTCCGTCATCATGTTCGTTTCCGTGGCCTTGATCAGCATTCTCTTCATTAAACTGATTGGTTCGGATCTGTTTGAGGACAAAAAATAACGCAGAAGGAGGCGATGGACGATGAGGAAAAAAGCAGGGCTGCCGTTTTACATATTTTTAAGTATCTTTATTTTCGTTACGATGTTCCCGTTTATCTGGGTCTTCCTGACGTCGTTAAAGCCGCCGAGTGAAATTTTCTCCAGCTTCGCCTGGTTTACGACAGAACCGTCTCTGAATTCGTATATCAATGCGATTCAGACGCGGCCGCTGTTTCTCTACATGTGGAACAGTATTGCAGTCTCAGGCCTGACGACCATTTTAGCCATTTCTGTAGCATCGCTTGCGGCGTACGCCGTTACGAGGCTGCCGATTAAATTTAAAGGAACGATTCTCGGGATCGTACTCGCTGCAGCGATGTTCCCGCAGATCGCGATCATTTCACCAATCTTTAACCTGATCCAGGGACTCGGACTGCGCAACAGCTACATGGGTCTCGTGATTCCTTACATTACGATCAGCCTGCCGCTGGCCATCTGGATTCTGGCTACCTTCTTTAAAAAGATTCCGTATGAGCTGGAGGAATCGGCAAAGCTGGATGGAGCAACACCGTTTCAGACGTTCCGTAAAATCATCTTTCCGCTGGCCGCTCCAGGGGTTTTCACGACCGCGATTCTCGTATTTATCGCAGCGTGGAACGAGTTCCTGTTTGCGCTCACGATTAACTCGGACGACAGCTGGCGCACGATTCCGGTAGGGCTGTCTCTCTATCAGTCCCAGTTTACGATTCCATGGGGAGATATTACAGCTGCGACGGTTATCGTGACGATTCCGATCGTCATCATCGTCCTGATTTTCCAGCGTCGTATCGTTGCAGGACTCACATCAGGTTCGGTTAAAGAATAGCACAGACGGAGCACGCCCGGGGCAAAGCCCTGCGGCGTGTTTTTCTTTCCGGCATCCGGTTAAACGGGACGGATAGTCTATCATCCACGAGATATGCTACACTTAACGTTCAGAGGGGGCGGATCATATGGATCGCACGGTGATAGTGGAGAAGCTTGATATTGGACATCGCGGGGCGGTACTGGAAGACGGTTCGGTACGGGAATGGCTCATTGATGATGTCCATGGGCCTCTGCAGGAAGGGATGATTGTTGCAGGCCGGGTGGAAAACGTGCTGAACGGCATGGATGCTGCATTTATTGATATCGGGGACACAAAGCACGGGTACTTACATATGAAGGAACACCCCGAGTATCAGGCGTGGAAACTGCGAGAGGACGGGAAACCGGCTCCAAAAGCGGCAGCGCTTCTGCAAAAAGGTGACAGGGTCATCGTTCAGGTGAAAAAAGAGGCTGCAGGTTCAAAGGGCTGCTCGCTGACGATGCTGCTGTCGATTTCGGGCACGTATACGATTTACATGCCGTACGGCGGCTATGCAGCCGTATCGAAGAAAATAAAGGATGAGAGCCGTGCTGCTATCCGCCGAGAGGTTCGCAGCTGGCTGGCCGAGCAGGAAGGTATTATCGTCCGGACAAACGCGGAAGAAACAGAGTCTGAGCTCTTAAAAGAGGAATTTAAGCTGCTCCGGTCGCGGATTGATGGGATGCTCAAGGAAAAACCGAAGGCTCCCGGCACGCTCTACTACGATGAATCACGGACCGATCTGCGAGTTGAAAAGGACTACGTCGGAGCTGCAAACACAGCCGTTATCACAAACGATGCCGACCTTGCGGCACAGTGGAAACGAACCTCTCCGCACGTAACGTGGCGCGCCGGAAGTCTGTTTCCCGCATATAACCTCGACAAAGAGCTCGAAAAAAGCCTGCGTTCATTCGTCTGGCTGAAAAACGGCGGATCGCTCATGATCCAGGAAACAGAGGCGATGACTGTTATTGACGTGAATTCCGGCAAGTATACCGGATCCTCCGGGATGCGCGATACGGCCTATGATGTCAACATGGCCGCAGCTGAGGAAATTTCCAGGCAGCTTCGTCTGCGGAACATCGGCGGCATGGTAATCATCGACTTCATTGAGATGAATCGAAGCGACGCTGCGAAACAGGTCGAGGAAACGCTGCAGGCAGCACTGAGGCGTGACGGTTCGACGACGAATGTCGCCGGCTTTACAAGGCTCGGCAATATGGAAATGACGCGAAAGCAGACGAGACGAAAGCTGAGTCAGCTGCTGACGGAGTCCTGCCCCTGCTGCTCCGGGGCAGGCAGATTGAAAACCCTGTGGCAGCTGACCGAAGAGCTGAAGCAGCAAGCACAGGCCGAGGAGGCGGAAGCCTGTCTGTTTGATGTACCGGAGCGGCTTGCTGCTTATTTAAGGAAAGAATCGTTTGCCCGCGGGCTGCCGGAGCTGTATATCCGCATCCGCCGCGGAAATGACAGGGCAGAGCTTGTCCGGACTGGCACAGTTGAAGAGATAAAGGGAAGCGGCGAACGTCTCGGCGGCGTACTCTCTTGATGGAAAAGCTTTGTTAAAGCCTGGTGTTGAGATGAAATAAGTAAGCCTGGGGCTCATTTTTCTTCGCTTGCCCCAGAGAAATCCTTCAGCTATCCCTTCCTTTCGTCCGGGATGATCGTCACGCTTTCTTTTTCTGCAGGCGTCTTGAAAAATCGCCTTGTCTTCCATTTTTCGGATAGGAATGTTGGAGAAAGAAACCACCGATGTCTTTTGTTTTGCAAAGCAAGAACGAAGCGGAAACCGGCGGACGCCTGTGAGCCGGGAAGATTCCGCAGCGCAGCGGGGAAGCGGAGGCGCTCGTCAGTTGCAGTGACGTGCCCTTCTAACAACAATGAATAGTAACAGAGCCACTCATGCCATGACAAACTGCACCATGAAAGATGAACATCACGAACGCTGTGGAACGAAGGCGAGGACACCCAAAGGATCAGCGCAGTGCGAGAATCCATGTTGGCGACATGCTCTTTCGCCAACATTAGTCGAGAACAAGCCCTTGGGTAAGCCTTCGCCGAGAGTGGAACAGCTTGATGTACGTTGGTTGAACGAGCTATTTTCAAGGTAGCCAATGGAAAAAGCAATTGACGCTGCCTCTGCCGCTGTGGTATGATTTCCTTTGTTAGTTATTTGGCTGCGCCCAAATGACTGTAACCGCACGGAGCAGGTTTTTAAGCGTCTGACGCACCTGCAAAGGCGAGTCTGAGTCCAAGAGGAGGTGCGCAAGATGTACGCAATCATTGAAACTGGTGGTAAGCAGGTAAAAGTGGAAGAAGGCCAGGAGATTTTCGTTGAAAAGCTTGACGTGGAAGCAGGTGACACTGTCACGTTTGACCGTGTTCTGCTCGTAGGCGGAGACGAAACGAAGGTCGGAGCTCCACTTCTCGACGGAGCCACTGTTACAGCGAAGGTTGAGAAAAACGGCCGGGGCAAGAAGATCACTGTCTTTAAGTACAAGGCTAAGAAGAACTACCGCCGCAAGCAAGGTCACCGTCAGCCATACACAAAGCTGACTGTCGACACAATCAGCCTGTAACAGGGTCCTAGTTATGATACAAGTTCACTTCGAACGCGATGAAAATGGGGCGGTGACGTCCTTTACGATGAGCGGGCACGCCGAATCCGGTCCCTATGGATACGATCTCGTCTGTGCCGGAGCTTCTGCGGTTTCATTCGGAGCCGTTAATGCGGTGTACGAACTGACCGGCACGAAGCTCGACGTCGGCATGGAGAGCGGAGGCGGATACTTGTCTGCAGCAGTGCCGGAAGGGCTGCCGGAGCGAGTATTCAGCCAGGTTCAGCTCCTGCTTGAAGGACTTCTCGTTTCTCTCAAAACGATCGAAGACCAGTACGGCGAATTTATTCGTGTCCATTCTTAAATCACGGGAGGTGAAGACCATGCTATTCAATCTGGATCTTCAGTTTTTCGCACAGAAAAAAGGTGTAGGTAGTACTAAGAACGGCCGTGACTCTGAGTCCAAACGTCTTGGTGCTAAGCGTGCAGACGGGCAGGCTGTAACAGGCGGCTCTATTCTCGTACGTCAGCGCGGAACGCGCATCTACCCAGGTGTGAACGTTGGAAAAGGCGGCGACGACACGCTATTTGCGAAAGTCGACGGCGTTGTTAAATTTGAACGTGTTGGACGCGACCGCAAGCGCGTCAGCGTTTACCCAGTACCGGCAGCTGTTGAAGCATAAGCCGGCAGGCTCCTTCCTTTACGGAAGGGGCTTTTTTGTATACTGGAATAAGAGTGGGAGCACGTTCTGCCAGCAGCGAGCCCGGGGAAGCTATTTCTGAAAGTGCTGATTAAAAAAATGGGGCGTAGGGTTGTCTCAGACAAGCTCTTCCGCTTCTTCAGGATCTTCCCCAGCTCGTTCTTATACTTCCGTTTCGTCTCCCCTTTCAGATCAGGAAAAGTGGAGACAAAGCAAGTGCCCGAGGAAAAAAGCGTGACAGTTATCCCGGTCGCAAGGAAGGGACGGCTGAAAGATTTCTCCTGGGCAAGCGAAGAAAGATGAGCCGCAGGCATACTTCTTTCATCTCAACACCAGGCTTTAACAGAGACACTCATGCCATGACAACCTGCACCATGAAAGGGGAAAATCACGAACGCTGTTAAACAAAGGCGAGGACACCTAAAGGATGAGAGCAGTGCGAGAATCCATGTTGGCGACATGCTCTTTCGCCAATAGTAGTTGAGAACAAGCCCTTGGGTAAGCCTTCGCCAAGAGTGGCACAGCTTGATGTACGTTGGTTGAACATGCTATTTTTCAAGGTAGCTTATAAACAAGGAGAGTGACAGCAAATGAAAATAACAGTTGTCGGCAGGTGGGGGGCATTTCCGGAACAGGGGGAAGCGACAGCCTGCTACATCGTCGAGCATGACGGGTATTGCTTTTTACTGGACTGCGGCAGCGGTGCCCTCAGCAGTCTCCAGACATACATAGACCGCAGACAGATCGCGGCGGTTATATCCACGCATCATCATTTCGACCACGTGGCCGATCTTGGCGCACTCGTTTACAGCCGTGTTGTTGACCAGGCACTCAATGATACAGACAAGACGCTTGCGATCCACTGCCCGCATGAAAGCAGGCTGCACTACGAGCAGTATGAAAAAACGCCCGCAGCAGAAGTCATTTCCTATCAGGAAACGGGTGTGATTAAGCTAGGCGGCGTTACTGTTACGTTTCAGCGAACCGGACATCCTGTACCCTGCTTCGCTGTGCGCTTAGAAGCGGAAGGAAAGACGATCGTTTTTACGGCCGATGCTGTCTATGACGAGAAGCTGGGCGTCTTTGCGTACGGGGCTGATCTGCTCATCGCTGAAAGCAGCTTTTATGCCGGTCAGGATGCAAAGGGGTTCGGGCACATGACGAGTGAGGAATGCGGAAAGCTCGCCCGTAACGCAAAAGCAGGGGAGCTGTGGCTGACCCATCTGCCGCATTTCGGGGAGGTGGCAGAACTGAAAAAGCAAGCAGAAAAGGAGTTTAGCGGAGCGGTAAAGCTTGCCGAAGCGGGTCTTACGATGCAGGCAGAGTAAATATGAACAAACAGAGGGGCTGATCGTTATAATGCGATCAGCCTTTCTGTTTTGGTAAGGTGGTTTTTTATGCGCCGCAGCATTTTTTATACTTCTTCCCGCTGCCGCAAGGGCAGGGGGCGTTACGCGGTATTTTGGAAACAGAAGCCTGCTTCGCCTGCTGTGGCAAGGGCACGTTAAGCGGCGCATAGCCTTTGAGAATCCACTGCTTCGTATCATTGTAAAGCGTCTGCAGCGCCGCCATCAGCTGATCAATCTGCTGCTCCTCTTCCAATCCTAATCGCTCAATTACAAAAACAGCTTCTTCATTAAAGGAACGGCCGATTCGAAATGCATGCTCCGTAATCAAAGCAGTAGTCCATGCTTTCTGCTGCTCCACGTTCAGCTTGTTCTCCAGAAGTGAGGCAAATTTTTGCACGGGGCCGTCATCGGCAGGGCCGGCGCTGTCTTTGTATGAAGCCAGCCGTTCTGGATCGACTTCGGCGTATCCGATCGGACGCGAAAATTGTGCTTCAAGCAGCTCTTGCGGACCGAACGTCGAGTACGTCAGCTCGATTTGCACGAGCAGGCCCTCTTCCAATATAACGTCGTACGGATTCCAGCGGGTGTATTCCTCAAAAATCTGGATAATCGTATCTGTATCGGTCTCCGGAAGCAGCCGCTGAACAAGCGCTGCATATGTCGGCAATGTCAAAACCCCGTAATGCACCCCGCAGCCAAGCGCGGTTCCGCAAATGATATCATTTCGCTCCCAGAGAGCCTGGAATTCCGGATTCTCGTTCAAAATTTGCTGCAGCCGCTCCTGAACGTCCGGACTGACTGCCAGGTAAAATCGCTCTCCCTCTCGCACAGCACGAATAAAATAGAGCTGTTGGAAATATTCGATGTGAACGAAGTGAAGATCATCAACGCCGGCTATCTCACAGATGCCGTCTGTCGCAAGCTTCCGGAAGATATCAGCGCGGTGATTGTCCGCCTTCATGAGTATTTCCGGTATTCGCAGCAGCGCGTGCTCACCGAGTGCTTCGGCGAGCTCTGCTTTATTCAGCTTGCTGAGTCCTTTCACAGCTGCCAGCTTTCTCAGCTGATCGAGCTCTCTTCTCGTGTAGCGTTTCAGCGTCTCCGTCAGGGATGCAGGCGCCGACGAATCGGTAAAGACGGCTTCCCAGTCCATCCGCTCCGCCTGCTGAGCGACTTCTGCATTAAGCTTTACCTCCATCTTATATCCTCCTCCACATCTCTCTTTTTTGTATTATCTCAAACATCTCTCACCCTCACCACCTTCCTAAGTCACGATCGTATGTAAAGGCAATCTTAACAATTGCTTTACAAACCTTTACATGTAATTCATGTGAGGTTAATAAACGGAGCATATACTCATTCTTGTGAGGCAAAACAAAACGGTTTCTAACCAAGGAGGAAATGTACGTGAAAAAGTTTGGACTAAGCGTCATTGCAATCAGCTCGATGGCAGTTATGGCTGCATGTGGTGGAAATGAAGAAGCATCCGGTGACAACGCGGCAAATAATGCTGGCGGAAACAATGCAGAGGAAACGAACGAAGCTGCAAATAATAATGAAGCTGCAAACAACAGCGCTGATGAAGACATCTCCGGTTCTGTATCAATCGATGGTTCTGGTACTGTTTATCCGCTTATGTCCAGAATTGCAGAACAGTACATGGTGGAAGAAAATCCAAACGTAAGTGTTGAAGTAAGCCGTGCGGGAACGAGTGCCGGCATGCAGCGCTATGTTGAAGGCGAAACGGATTTTGCGAACGCGTCCCGAAACGTGCGCGATGAGGAAATAGAGGAAATGGAAGCAAACGGAATCGAAAATATGGAGTTTCCGGTTGCGCTTGACGGCATGACGATCGTGCTGCACCCGGATAACGACTGGGCAACGGAAATGACGGTGGAAGAAGTAGAATCGATCTTTATTTCCGGCGCGGTCAGCGATGATGACACGGTAATGTGGTCTGATATCAACTCCGACTGGCCGGAAGAAGAGATTAACACATACGGCCCGAACGAAAACCACGGCACGTACGAGTTCTTTATCGATGAGCTGATTGACGGCCAGGATCTGAAGGACGGTACGAACCTTCAGCAGGAATACCCGACGCTCGTTGAACTGGTAAACGACGACGAAAATGCAATTGGATTCTTCGGCTTTGGCTATTATGAAAACAACCAGGATGCGCTCGGAGTTGTTTCAATCGATTTCGGTGAAGGCAATATCACTCCGTCACTCGATACAATCGATCTTGAAGGTGACTACGCAGAATACACACGTCAAGTATTTACAAACTTAAATGTGGATGCTGCCCGTGAGAACCCGGCTGTTATGGACTACGCACGCTACGTATTTGAAGTAGCAGATGAACTTGCACCAGAAACAGGTTTTGCGCCGCTGCCGGAAGAGCAGCTTCAGGAGCAGATTGAAGAATTAGAAGAGATCAATTAATGGGAAGCGGCAGGTGCAGCACGTGCTGCCCTGCTTTCCTTCTGTTAAACACCCAGGGGGCCTTCAAAACAGGCAGGGGAAAAGAGAGGAGAATCGGGGATGGCACAGTCCACGAGTGTAAGTGCATTAATTAAAGAAAAACGGCAGAAGAGCAAAAGGCAGAAGCTGGAGAATCTTGTACCCGCCTTCCTGTTTGCGGCCGCTTCTGTATCCGTTCTGACGACCGTCGGTATTCTGCTGACGCTGATCGTAGAGACGGCGATGTTCTTTTCAGAAGTTTCCTTCCGGGAGTTCTTTACTTCTACCGAGATGCAGCCGCTGAACCGGAACAATCCAACATTCAGTATTTTACCGCTGCTATCGGCTACACTGTTATCGACTGTGATTGCCATGTTTGTGGCGATTCCGATCGGTTTAACGACGGCTGTTTATTTAAGTGAGTATGCGACAGAATCAGCGCGACGCGTCCTGAAGCCGATCGTTGAAGTTTTAGCAGGAATTCCAACAATTGTTTACGGCTTTTTCGCCTTTACGTTTGTAACGCCGGTGCTGAGAGAAATCATTCCGATTCTGGACCGCACGAACATACTCAGTCCGGGAATCGTCATGGGAATCATGATCATTCCGATGGTAGCCTCCTTATCAGAGGATGCGCTGAGCTCGGTTCCGAACTCCATGAGAGAAGGCGCAATGGCCTTCGGAGCAACCAAATTTGAAGCAACCGTCCGTGTTGTCATTCCTGCTGCAATTTCCGGTATTATCGCTTCATTCGTTCTCGGTATTTCCCGGGCAATAGGGGAAACGATGATCGTTACGATTGCAAGTGGAAGCAACAAAAACCTCACCTTCGATATCACCCAGTCGATGCAGACGATGACGGCCTACATCGTCGAGGTGACAAGCGGGGATGCCGGTGCCGGCACAACCGCCTACTACAGTCTGTATGCAGTTGCCATCACGCTCTTCTTCTTTACACTGGCGATGAACATGCTGGCGAAATATATATCGAAGCGTTTCAGGGAGGCATACTGATATGGCAATGAATTATATCGATCAGGAAGCAGTATCCAGACAGCTGCCAAAGCGGATAGCTATTAACAAAATCATCCGCGGCCTGTTTTTCGGATCGACGCTGTTCGGCCTTGTCGTGCTGGCTGTCCTGCTGTATGACGTGATTACCGACAGCTGGGGCTGGATCAACTGGAATTTTTTGACGAGTGTCACTTCGTTTGATGCTGCAAATGCAGGTATCATCGGAGCGATTACCGGAACCCTCTGGCTCATGATTATCGTTGGTCCGCTCACGATGATTCTTGGAGTGGCGACAGCGATTTATTTGGAGGAATATGTAAAAGAAGGTCGGGTCCGCACCTTTTTTGAAACAAACATCTCCAACCTGGCAGGTGTGCCGTCGATCGTTTTCGGTCTGCTAGGCCTGACTGTATTTGTTCGTATGCTCGGTATGGGATCCGTTGTACTGGCAGGTGCGCTGACGATGTCCCTGCTCGTGCTGCCGATCGTCATCGTAGCCTCACAGGAAGCGCTTCGTGCCGTTCCGTCCTACTTGCGGGAAGCATCGTTCGGTATGGGAGCAACGCGCTGGCAGACGATCAAAAACGTCGTTCTACCGGCTGCGCTTCCGAGTATCTTAACCGGCATGATTTTAGCGATGTCACGTGCGATAGGGGAGACAGCACCGCTGATTGCGATTGGAATCCCGGCGCTTCTCATTCCGCTGCCGTCCGGACTGTTTGACAGCTTCACCGTTTTACCGGTGCAAATCTACTACTGGACGATCGATGCTGCATTGAATGCTGAACTCGCTTCGCTGGCGGCTGCAACAATCGTTGTCCTGCTCGTCGTTATGTTCATTCTGAATGCAACAGCGATTTTAATCCGCAACAAGTTCCAGAAACGATTCTAAAGATGACGAAAGGGGATGTCTGATCATGAGTCAGGTATCAGTAAAGCAAAACGCAAAGGTGGAGCTGCAGCCGCAAGGGGAAAAGGCTGAAGCGAAAAAGGAAATCGTGTATAGCACGGAAAAAGTAAACTTATGGTACGGGAAGACGCACGCACTGCATGACATTGAGCTGGATCAGCGCGAGCAGGAAGTAACCGCGATTATCGGGCCGTCGGGCTGCGGTAAGTCAACGTATATCAAAACATTGAACCGCATGGTGGAAATGAATCCGGATGTTAAAGTAACGGGCAAGATTTACTACCGCGGTCAGAACATTTACGACCGCCGTTTTCCGGTCGAAGAGCTCCGCACACGTGTCGGCATGGTGTTTCAGAAGCCGAATCCGTTTCCGAAGTCTGTGTTTGACAACGTCGCATACGGTCCGAAGATTCACGGCATCCGCGATAAGAAGCTGCTTGAACAAATCGTTGAAGAAAGCTTAAAGGGAGCCGCTATCTGGGACGAAGTAAAGGACCGCCTTCAGGAGAATGCATTCGGCCTTTCCGGGGGGCAGCAGCAGCGTCTTTGTATCGCCCGCTGTCTCGCAGTAGAGCCGGACGTTATTCTCATGGACGAGCCGACATCTGCGCTTGACCCGAAATCAACCCTAAAAGTTGAAGAGCTCGTACAGGAGCTAAAAGCAAAATACTCGATTATGATCGTCACACACAACATGCAGCAGGCGGCTCGGATTTCTGACCGGACGGCATTTTTCCTAAACGGTGAAGTGGTGGAATTTGATAAAACCGATACGATTTTCTCGAATCCAAACGACAGCCGAACAGAAGACTATATCACCGGACGATTCGGTTAAGGAGAGAGAATGATGATTCGAAATACATTTATGACCGAACTTGAGCAGCTGAAGCAGGACATTACAGCACTTGGGAAGGATATTCAGCAGGCGTTTCACAGCGTCTATGATGCAATGGCTGAAAACTGCGTGCCGGCGTTAAAGGATTTAATTGATGCTGATGACGCGATCAATGCGAAAGAGCTGGAAATCAACGAACAGGCGACGCTAGTGATCGCCAAGCAGCAGCCTGTCGCGAGCGACCTGCGCCACATTATCGTCTGCCTGAAGATCAGCAGTGATTTAGAACGAATGGGCGACTTGAGCGTGGACATGGCGAAAGCATACATGCACATGTCCTCCCGCGAAGCGTTTCTCGCATATAAAGAGGATCTCGATAAGATTCAGGCTTCTGTAACCGTCATGATCGATCGTGTGCTGGAAGCCTACGCCTCGCTTGACGTCCTGAAGGCGCAGCAGATTGCCGGAATGGATGACGAGATTGACCGCGCATACGGTGAGCTCGTGAAAGCCCTTTTTAAATCGGACTACAGCGCTGATCAGACGGCGCAGCTGGCGTTTATCGCCCGCTACATGGAGCGCATTGGCGATTACTGCACGAATATCGCAGAGTGGATCATTTACGAAGTGAACGGCAAGAGGTTTGATCTCAACTAGGTGGTGGTTGGATGAAGGAACGATCGGTTCTGATTCTGGAAACGGATCTGGACCTTTTGGAGAAACTTAAGCAAAGCTTCTCCGGCGGCGGTTTTATCGTCTGGGCGGAGACGACAGTACGCGAAGCAGAAAAAACGCTGCTGCACCGGCGGCCGGACGGTATCGTCGTTTCTGCTGTGCTGGATGAAGAAAGCGGGCTGGATTTCTGCCGGCATATCCGGTCAGATCAGAATTGGACGCCGCTGATTATGCTGACAGAAAGCGATGACGAGCTGGACTGTGTGTTGAGCCTCGAGCTCGGGGCGGATGACTATGTGATGAAGCCGGTTCGCTATAAAGAAGCGGTCGCGCGCATGAAGTCCGTGCTTCGCCGGGGTGAGCTTTGCTGCACCTTTACCCAAGTGGAAACAGACGATGGCATGATTATCCGCAACGGCAGGCTGCTGATTGATCTGAATCAGCACAGCGTCTTCGTTGAAGAGGAGTGGGTCGAGATGACGAAACGGGAATTTGAACTGCTGCTGTACCTCATGCAGCATCCGGACCGTTCCTTTTCGCGGGGCGACCTGCTTGAAGCCGTATCTGACGTGGAGCGGGATCTGGATGAACGGATCATCGATGTGTTTATCAGCAGGCTTCGCCAGAAAATCGAACCGAACAAACGAAATCCAACATACATCAAAACCGTTCGCGGCGTCGGATACATGATGCGGAGCCAGGAGCAGGGAAGATCCCGCGCCACGAACTCATAGGTCATATAAGAGTAAGGGAAAAACGGGCAGCCGCCCGTTTTTTCTTTTTGAAATCTGTATGGATGGGCAAGCCGGCATTTATGACAGGTGACTGTATATTATCCAGCTGCATCGTATATTCCGGGCGTCAGTCATCCTCTAAGAGGGAATTGTCGAAAGTACGAATGTGCGCTTAGTCGACTAGGTAAAATGAACTAAAAGTAACTTAACACGGCCCAAAAGCGATACAACCTCGTTTGAACGTAACTTAAGACGGGTGGAAAGAAACACAAGAGAAGGGGAAAGTGATTCAGGCAACTTAACAGACCGTTATAACGAATAAAACGACTCAAAGACCTGTAAATGCTACTTAAGCTGGCCCAAAACGAACAACCGCTGAGGATCGGTGCATCCGGCACCTGATCGACCAGCTTATTCATACTGCGTGTCGGCCTTCACGGAAAGCCAGCATCGATCGAAGCAGAAGGATTCGCTGATTTGTCACCGAACCGTTTTGCACGGCTGATTTTTTTCCGATATAATGAAATGTGCGAAAGAAGAGGGAAGGAGGGGACTGGTTTGAGTTATGATGTATTTCTTCATTCACACTCGCTGTTCTGGCTGGTGGGAGTGATTTTGTTTGCCCTGATTACGATCTTTTATAACAAAGGCAAAGCAAAGCCTGCAAAGATCATGCACATGGTGCTGCGCCTGATGTATATTCTGCTTCTCATCACGGGTGTAACGATGGTGATTATGAATTTCTACTGGGCGACAGCCGTAAAAGGTATTCTTGCCTTCTGGCTGATTTATACGATGGAAATGATCGCAACGCGCACTGGTAAAGGAACGCTGACAGGCGGTTTCAAAACCAATATGTGGATTCAATTTGCCATAGCGCTCGTCGTCGTGCTCGTATTCGGCTTCGTCGTAACATAAGCCTATCAGAAACTGTCCTGCTTTTAAGGGCAGTTTTTTTTGTATAAAATTGTCAACCATAGACCTAATTTTCAAAAAACGCTTTACAGAGCCTGATCGGTTCTGTATGTTTAACGTATAACAAATTCTTACAGAAAGGAGCGGTGTTCCCATGACAGTTACACGTACACAATCCATCCACACATCTACATACAGTCGGAACACCGCTTCGTAAGAGGACTGCCGTCTTAGACAGACCGTCCTCTGATATACCGGAACCGGAGTTCCTTTTCCTGTACATGTCTCTTCGATGAACCGTCAGCTGCCCGGCTGACCGGAGAAGAAACGGCTGTACAGGAAGGGCTCCGGTTTTTTATTTTCTGAAAGGAGGAGAACAAAGGGAGATGCCTTCCGCGCGGCAGATACACCGGGCGCAGGAGGGATGAACGATGCAGCTGAACTTAATCTTTTTCACTGTGCTGATTAAGCGGAGGCACTTCAGTGAACAGGAGCGCAGGCGGGAGGCGGCCGTGGCAAAACGGCGGGAAGCGTTTCGCAGCCAACAGGAGAGACCGATGCAGAACAGACGTCTTTATTAAAGTTTACAACAAATTAAAGGAGTGATGCTGATATGATCAGAGTAACCAACGGAACCCGGATGAAAGGCACAATTTGGACGGGATTTATATAGCCGCTTCCGGCCGGAATAACCGCATAACAATGTAAACGAAACGCCCGGCCAGCTATAGGCCGGGCGTTCTGACTTTTGTGGATGAAAATGGACGGACACGGCGGGAGCTTGTGTTATCAAGCCTGTCATAGTTGATGAGAGTCACCGACCCGAACTTCAGAGCAGGCCTTCCGAGCTGAAAAGCGCCAAATATGCTTTGTACAGCTGCCGCAGGTATTCCCGCCGCCAGGCAGTGTCCTTCGGGTCAAACAGAGCCCGGAAATGTTCGCGTATGTCCTGTGTCGACGTAGAAACATAGTCAGGAGAGATCGACAGCGCATGCTCCTCAATCATCGCCCTGCTGCAAAATAAGAAGCCGTCCGACGTTTCCGGCACCGTGCCAGCTTCCATCAGTGCGGACACGACGCGCTTGCCCGGATACGTTCTCATCAAGTACTGCTGCAGGACCGCCGTCGCATCTCCAAGTTCGACGGAACCGTCTCCTTTTTGAATCCAGGGATGCGCGATTTCCTGCTCCAGCTCCTGAGCGGAACGGACTTCATTTTCATTGAAGATCATCTGCAGTTCACCTTGGGGACCGCCGCCGGTGTGGAGGTCGAGGTGAATGATCTGTTTGTAGCCGGCGGCCCAGTCGGAAAAGCTGAGAGCGAGCTTCTGGGATGCTTCTTCCATTTGAGCACCGCCGAAATAAAGGCCGAACCGCTCGGCATGCTGAGGAGGCGGCGTATTCTTCATTTCCGCAAGCTCAATGTCGGAGTAGGTAGCGGACAGCTCATAGCGGACATCCGGGGGCAGAGGTGATTCAGGCGTAAACAGATCACGCCGCCGCTGGTACAGAAGCGGCATTTGCTTTCGTCTCGCTGCCCAGTCTTTATGAAAATTCCGGTTTAAATCAACGTTTCTCGCTGTGACGCGGCGCCGATGTCTCATTCCCCAAGGGTTTACGCCGTGAACGAGCCGGATGCCGGTTACCTTCGGATCGACATATGGAAACAGCTCATCGATAAAAAGGTGCAGCCCGGCTGCTCCGGCATAGCCTTCAACGCCGTGCAGCCCGCTCGTAATGATAAGCAGCGTTTCGGGTGATTCCGAAGCATCCGCTAATAGTACATCCGCTGTGTTATCATCCTGCGGCACCCCGATAAACCACTTATAAAGAGCGACTCGGTCCCATTTTTCACGCAGGTCGTCAATACGTGTCCGGAAGAGGGCTCTGGATTGTTCATAGGTTTCCTGAAAGTAGCTGTTTTCGTTCATGATCCCGGACCCCCTTTCCTGTCTGTAAAACCGTTCCACGTTTCAAAAGAGGTGAAACATCATCCAGGATGTTTTTAATGCCGTTGAAGAAGACTGTGCCATCCGAAGATCTGTTCATGCATCTGCACGCCGTCGATTAAAAACGTGTCTTCCCCGAGAAGCTTTCCTCCTGTTTTTTCATAAAAGCGCCTGGCCTGGTAGTTTTCCGTTAGCACGCAGCATACTGCTGCATTAAATCCGAGGAGGCCGAGCTCGTGCAAAGCAGCTTTAAACAGCTTCGAGCCGACTCCCTGCCGATGGTGCTGCTCTCGTATGTAAAGGGCATATATCTCTCCATCAAAACCTTTCCAGCTGCCGGAGTGTTCCGGCCCATGATGGACAAAACCGACGATTTTTCCTTTGATTTCTGCGACTATGACGGAGCTCGTTTTTTCTTTCCAGCGTTGTTCCCGCTCTGCTTTTGACATCCTGTCTAAATACGAATCAGGAACGACGCCGCGGTAAGTCTCCCGCCAGCTGTCAACGTGAACAGCGGCGATGCCTCCGGCGTCTTCCGGCTGTGCCTGACGGATGATCATCTCGCATTCCTCCCTTTCCCATTATTATACAAAAAAGCAGGTTTGCGTGCACAGATGTTTAAGAATAGCTTAAGCGGGAAGTACAGGAAACAGGGCAATACACGATACGTATGCTTTAGTCACGTCAGGTATCTTTTTCATTACAGGATGCCGGAAAGCAGAGGAGAATATATGCGTAGAAATACCATTTTAGGAAATGTGCTGCTGCAGACCATGCATATCGGACTTGCCGTTGTGCTGCTCCTTCAGTACGGGGCGCAGAGCGCTGTTTCAGAGCCTGCTGCTTCTAAAGATGCAGTGGCGCTGGACCGCAGTGCAGGCTTTGACAGCGCGCTGCTGGAGCTGTCTGTTGCTTCATCAGAGCTGCCGGATGATTATACGATTCGGGGTGCGGTCAACTGGAAAGACATCAAAGGATTAACGGAGTTTCTTTATATAGACAGCGACGGTCATTTTAAACGGGACTGGGCCGTGCTGCTCGGTCTGGAAGCGGACAAGCATGGAATTGATCCGCTGATTGTCTATGAGCTTTTAAAGATTGAATCTGGAGAAACCTTTGATCCTGATGCAGTCGGACCCAAAACTCGCTATGGTCAGGCATATGGTCTGGCCCAGTTTATGGAGAACACCGGCCCGTGGATTGCGGAAAAAGCCGGCATGGACTATGAGAAGGAAAAGCTGTTTGATCCGCACTATGCGATTCAGCTTTCCGTCACTTATTTGTCGTATCTGTATGAGAAGTATGAGGACTGGGATCATGCATTAACCGCCTATCACCGCGGCATGACCGGTCTGGAGAAGTATATCGATGAGAACGGAGATGCAGCAAGCTGGTACGCTGTTGAAATTCAGGAAAATGCGGAACTGACAGCTTCCGGAAGGCAGTGATTTCAAGCTGAACCGCAAATGGTGCAGGAGGATCCGCTGAGATCCCCCGGCACCATTTTGCCATGTATAAGCGATAAAACAGCTTCCTACACAATGCGTTTACTGATAAATGAGCTGAGATAATCGATCGCCGTGACGACGAGAATGATGACGATCAGCGCCATGCCGACTTCGTCCCAGTTCCGGTTCATCGTTGCGAGCTGAATCATCAGACCGATGCCGCCTGCACCGACGAGACCGAGAATCGTCGAGGAGCGAACGTCGATTTCATAGCGGTAAATCGCATAGGACAGAAACTCCGGCGTGATTTGCGGCACGATGCCGTACCAGAGGATTTGTGCCCGGTTCGCACCGTTTGCTTCCAGCGACTCGACAATCTTCATGTCTGCCGATTCAATTACTTCTGCATACAGCTTTCCAAGCATGCCGATGGAGCCGATCGCGATCGCAAGCACGCCGGCGAAGGGCGATGGACCGACAGCGGAGACGAAAATCAACGCCAGCATGATCTCGGGGAATGCGCGAATGGCATCCAGCGTCCACTTCGACGACAGGTTCAGCGCTTTCGAAGTTATCATATTTTTAGACGCTAAAAAGCCGAAGGGGACCGCGAGTATCGCAGCGATGAGCGTGCCTGCAAAAGCCATTGCGAGCGTCTGCAGCATCAGCACAGCTGCCTCTCCGGCCACGGCTGTATTCGGCTGGAACAGCTGCGGGATCACGCGGGTGAAATTTTGCAGCGTCTGCTCGCTGAACACTCTGGCAAAGTCGATGCCGATACCGGCAAACGTCCATGCATAGATCAGGATGAGCGCAGTGGAGATCCCGGCGATTTTCCACTTACGCTTCGGACTGACGATTTTTTTGGGCGGAAGGTTAAGTGCCTGTTCCATCAGAGAATCGCCTCCCGGATTTTTCCGCTGATATACTCAATCAGGACGACAGCGAGAAAAATAATAAAGATAATCATCATCGTACGATCGTAGTCCATGAAGCTGATCGACCGCTGCAGCAGCTGACCGATTCCGCCTGCGCCGACAAATCCGAGCACGAGTGACGCCCGGACGTTAATCTCAAATACGTACAGGCTGAAAGACGTATACTGCGGCAATATTTGGGGGATCACCCCGTAGCCAATCACCTGAAGCGTATTGCCGCCGCTTGCTCGAATGGCGTCGAGCGGTTCATTATCGATGGCTTCAATTGTTTCCGCCAGCAGCTTGGCAAGGATTCCGAGCGAAAAGATAATCAGCGCGAGATTCCCTGAGAAAACACCGATCCCGAACAGACCGACGAAAATAACGGCAAGGAGCAGATCGGGAATCGTACGTAATATGTTCATCATCTGCTTGGTCGTATGATGGAGAAAGCGGTTTTCCATGATGTTTGAACGATGCCATCAGGCTGACCGGGATACAGATGACGGCTGCCACAGTGGACGCAATGATCGCCATCTGAATTGTCTGGGCCAGCCAGAACCACGCTTCGACCGCATAGCCCCAGTTCGGAGGAAACAGCTGGCCGAACATAGCCAGAATCGTTGGAATTCCGGCGATCAAATCGGCGAGGGATGCGTTCGTGTACAGCAGGGAAAGCGCATAAAGGACAGCAACAGCAGTAAAGATGAAGGTAAGCCGCCATTTCGTTTTTTTCGCTCGAAGGCCAAGAGCTTCCGCAGCGGCAGGCTGCATAACGGCAGTGCTAGGAGGCATGGTCTTCGCCTCCGACTTTGTCCTCTTCACGAATCGTACGGCCATAAATTTCCTCGAACGTTTTTTCTGTGACGTCGGACGCCGGGCCGTCATAAACGACTTCACCGCCGCGCATGCCGATAATGCGGTCGGCGTATTCCATCGCCATATCGATAAAGTGCAGGTTTACGATCGTGGTAATTTGATCCTCCTGATTGACGCGTTTTAAATAGGACATCACCTGATGCGACGTCGGGGGATCCAGGCTTGCGACGGGCTCATCAGCGAGCAGAATGTCCGGTTCCTGCGTCAGCACACGTGCAATCGACACACGCTGCTGCTGGCCTCCGGAGAGCTCGTCCGCGCGGGCATGAACTTTTTCGGCAATGTTCACCCGCTGCAGCGATGTGTAGGCGAGCGAGAGATCCTCTTTGCTGTAAAGCTGCAGGAGCGTGCGGAGGGTTCCGGTATGGCCGAGGCGACCGGCAATCACATTTTTCATTACGCTCGAGCGCTTGACAAGATTATAATGCTGAAAAATCATGCCGACATTCGTGCGCAGGTCGCGCAGCTTCTTTCCTTTATAAGGCAGGATATTGTCGCCGTTCACGCGCAGCTCACCGTCTGTCGTGGTTACCATGCGGTTAATGCTGCGGATAAAGGTCGATTTACCAGCGCCGGAAAGACCGACAATAACGACAAATTCGCCTTTATTGATCGTGACGTTAATATCTTTCAATCCCTTCGTCCCATTTGGATAGGTGAGGGAGACGTTGTTAAATTCAATCATTCTGATTCCTCCTGGTCATTAAAACACCCGCCGGATGCTGCTCCGACGGGCGGACATTCATTAGTCGAGCGGGTCTACTTCGTCAGAGAACTCATTGTACGCATCGCGCACGATGTCATAATCGCTGTCATCTGCTTCTGTAATACCAGTCCACTCGTAAACCTCATCCATAATCTGAATCATATCTTCGTCATCGTTAAACGAAAGGAACGCTTCCTGAATCTCATCGATAAAGTCCTGCGGCATGTCGCCGAGTACGGAAATCGTATCGTTCGGAATCGGCTCTGTATAACCGAGTACGCGCAGACCGTTTTCTTCATCCATTACTTCCGGATAGTCATCTTCAATAATGCCGCGGGCATCTTCAAACGTTGTTGCAACGTCTGCGTTGCCTTCAAGCACGGTGATCAGAGCGTTGTCGTGAGAGCCTGCTTCGACCATACCGCCGAAAAAGTCTTCTTCATTCATGCCAAAGTCGTTGCGGATTTCAGTCGCCGGGAACAGGTAGCCGGACGTGGACGCAACGTCAACAAATGCCCAGTCAGCCCCTTCCAGATCGTCGATGCTTTCAAAATCAGAGTCAGCACGAACAGAATATTGAGCGCGGTAGCTGTCTTCGCCGTCACGGACCGATTTCAAAATTGCATCAATGTCGTAACGCTCGCTAGCGAGCACATAGGCGAATGCAGGGATGAAACCAATTTGAACCTGGCCGCTTCCCATTGCCTCAACGAGTGCGGAGTAGTTCGTCATAACCGTTCCTTCAACCTCTACGCCAAGAATGTCAGACAGTTCGTCTGCGAGCGGCTCAACGGTGCTTGCAATCTGATCCGAATCAGATGATGGTACAAATCCCATGACGATTTCATCCGGCCGGTCTGCATCGTCTTCAGCTGCTTCTGCTTCGTCACCGCCGTTGTTTGTATCATTGTCGACGTTCACTTCTGCGTCGGCATTGTTTTCCGGTGTATTCGTTTCGTTTCCGCCGTTATTGTTTGCGTCCCCCGCAGGCTGCTAGCATTATCGCTGCAGCGGCTGCTGTCAAAAGAGCTGTTGCCTTTTTCATGTTCTCAAAACCCCTTATCATCGATTTGGTTTGTTCGTCCCTGATTATGCAGGAAGGAAATCGATGTGCCTAGCGAATTTACGGTTTCCTAACAAAGGATTTACAGAAACCGGGTTCTATTCATCTGCTGTTCATAATCTTTATAAAAAATGAGCGTGAATGGGGAGGGAACAAGGAACAGCGCGTAGCTTACAATCATAAGCAGATTTACAAAGCTGTAATCGAAAACCGCTTGCTTCAATTGGAACAGGGAGGGTAAAATGCAGCAGGACAGAAAGGAGCGAGCAATGTATATCTTTGATTTAGACGGCACACTTTATGAAGGGACCGCCCATTTTGATTACTATGCAGCTTTAATGAAGCAGGAGCTGCCGGCAGAATGGCAAAAGGCGTTTGAACGTGATTACGAGCAAATGAAGCGTGGTGAGCATGCGGTAAAAATTGGGACGGCTTACGACACAGAACAGGATACCATTCTGGAGGTGGACCCCTTTACCTCACGTATCACGGCTGTGAAATCGTGGAGCGGGGAAAAGCTCGATGCGTCTATGTATACGGACGGTCCGCAGGAGTTTGATTTTGAACAGATCGTTGCGATTGGTGACGGCTGGTGGCTGCCGTTTGCCTGCGCGCGCCATTACGGAATCCGTGACTGTCAGCCGTTTTATCATGAAACGAAGCGCTTTATGGGGACAGAGTCGTTTCAACTGAAAAAAATCGAGGGGCTGCCGGCTTTTTTAAAGCAGCTGAGTGATGTTTTTCCAACGGTGCTTGTGACAAACAGCGATGCTGAAGATACGAACCGGCTCTTAGGAGAGCTTAATATGCGAAGTATCTTTCATAAAGTCGTTCCCTCTGCCGGGAAACCGGCGGCGACAGCGACCTTATTTGAGGAATTAATCAACGAGTTTGGACATATGCCGCAGACGGTTACGTCCGTAGGGGACAACCTCATGAATGATGTAGCACCGGCTCTGAGGCTCGGCATGCGCGGTGTGTTTATCGGCACCTCAGTCAAGTCGGGAGACAGGCTGGAGCAGGCTGAAACGATGAGTGAATGGATGGAACGAGAAAAGCATAGAATCAGCCGTTACGTGCGATAAACCGCTCCAGCTCACGATTGGATGATAGTCGGATTAATTTTTCTTCCGGCACGATGGAAAGGAGTTTCGGCAGTTTCTGGCGGCGAAAACGGATTGTATAGAGCAGAAACTCCAGGTTCAGCCGTTCCGGACATCCGGGAGCCATGTCGGGCCTCGTTGTTTTGCGGTAGCGAAAACGCCGTTTTACAATGCGGTACAGGGATAGGAGCAGCGGGCGTTCGAAGAGCAGGACACAGTCAGCGCGTTCGATCCGATCCTGCAAGGATGCGCGGTAATTGCCATCGATAACCCAGCGGTTTGTTGCGGCAATCGTATGGACGATGCTGCGTTGGTCCTCTGCGTTCAGCAGCTCCCAGCCAGCTGTCCACATATATCTATCGAGATGATGCACAGGAAGTTGAAGCGACGCACCAAGCTTTCGGGCGGCAGTTGATTTTCCGGTTCCCGGTGAGCCAATGATGACGATCCGGTTCATCGATTCAGCCCCCTTTCAGAGATGTCATACGAGCAGGCCCGTTCCGGAATCCGGAGCGGGCCTGCTCGTGAATAATCAGCCGCCGAGTGCGGCAAGCGGATCCTTGCTTGTATAACCGAGGTCACGCGCAACAGCTTCATACGTGACGAAGCCGCCTGCCGTATTAACTCCTTTTAGCAGGCCGGGCTGCCGGCGAACAGCTTCGTGAATGCCGTGAGCTGCAATCAGAGATGCATAGGGCACGGTGACGTTCGTCAGACCGATCGTTGACGTGCGGGGAACGGCTCCCGGCATGTTGGCTACGGCATAGTGGACGACGCCATGTTTTGTATACGTCGGATCATCATGCGTCGTAATATGGTCGATCGTTTCGACTATGCCGCCCTGATCGATAGCGACGTCGACAATCACCGATCCGGGATGCATCGTGCGCACCATCTCTTCGGTTACGAGCTTTGGCGCCTTTGCTCCGGGAATGAGCACAGCTCCGATGAGCAGGTCCGATTCCTTCACGGCCTGCGCAATCGTAAGCGGATTGCTCATAAGCGTGTTGATCTCTGTTCCGAACAAATCATCCAGCTCGCGCAGCCGTTCGGGACTTAAATCGATAATTGTCACATCAGCGCCAAGCCCCATCGCAATTTTTGCTGCATTTGTGCCGACAACGCCTCCGCCGATCACCGTCACGCGGCCCCGTTTCACCCCGGGGATGCCAGAGAGCAGCACACCGCTGCCGCCTTTAGGACGCTCGAGAAACTGGGCTCCGATTTGTGCCGCCATGCGTCCGGCTACTTCACTCATCGGAGTAAGAAGCGGAAGCGTACCGTCTTTTTCAACCGTTTCATAGGCGACAGCCGTCACTTTATGCGTCGTGAGCGCCTCTGCAAGATCCGGCTCAGCTGCGAGATGGAGATACGTAAACAGCAGCAGGCCTTCACGAAAATAGCCGTATTCCTCCGGGAGCGGCTCTTTCACTTTCATCACCATATCGCTGCGCTGCCAGATGACTCCTGCTTCGTTAACAAGCTCCGCGCCCGCCTGTTCGTAATCGGTATCCGGAAAGCCGCTGCCGGTTCCGGCATCCTGTTCGATTAAAATGGTATGCCCCTGCTGGCTGAGTGTCATGACGCCGGCGGGGGTGAGGGCAACGCGGTTTTCATGATTTTTTATTTCTTTTGGAACTCCGATGATCATCCAGATCCGCTCCCTTCTGAAAATAGGACCGCACAGCAAACCGGCTGCCCGCTGAACGGACAGCCGTGAACGCGGCCGTTACTGAGATACCTCTGTGTAAGGAAACCGGTTAACGATATTATTTTCGTAAAACTCGCGCATGTTTCTGCTGGAATACATGCCGACGTAATCGGATTCACGCACCTCGTAGTAAATAATGTATTTCCCGTCTTCTGTCCGTACATGAAGCTGCTTCAGCTCTTCATCATAACCGACCCGTTTGAAGCCGTTACTGTTCAGATCTGCCCATTCCATGGTAACTGCCCCCTTTATACCAGTTTATAGTATTCAATTCCCTGCCGATATAAGAGATAAACGTCCCTTCGTAAGTCGGAAGGCTTATTTGAGTGGGACGTTATCAACATATTACCGCATCTTCCATGCTAATAGAGACGATACAGATGATGACGACAGAGACGGGGGACATGTATGAAATTCGATCAATCAGGTCTTCTGGCTTCGCTTGAGCTGGAAGGAGAACACCTGCACAAACTACTGGAATTTATGGAGCAGCATGCGTATCCTGTGCTGCTGGATGAAACGAACCGAATCATCAAAATGAGCGAGACGCTGGCGGCACTGCTTCATTTGGAGCAGGAAGACGCTATGGGACGCACGTATGAACAGTGGAGCGGCCTGAATTCCGGTGAATGGCGTAACGCCGTACAGTCAGGCGAGTCGATTTCTATAACAGGAAAAGACGATACGAGCTGTACGTTTCAGCTGCTGCCGTATGAACTTCCGCATTTAGGACGAACGATTTTATTTCACCGGAACTTAACACTGCTGGAAGCAGCGAAAGCAGCGATTGACGAATTGAGCGCGACTGATTCTCTGACCGGGCTTCCCAACAGAAAAGAGCTGGAAGCAGCGATCGCGAAAACAAAGCTCGATAAAACGCCGGCTACGCTGATCATCGTCGATATTAACCGCTTTAAATTTTATAATGACACGCTTGGTCCGTTTACCGGCGATGAGCTGATTGTGCAGATGGGTGAAAAGCTGCGTCGGTTTCGGACGCAGTCGTTTCAGCTTTTCCGGACCGGAGGAGACAAGTTTGCGTTTCTGCTTGAGGGAGTCTATCACAAAGATACAGCCGCAGCTTTTGCGGAGCGCATGCTCCCAACCATACGGGAACCGTTCTTTATTAAAGGGAAAGAGCTGTCCATCTCTGTCAGTATCGGGGCAGCAGTGCGTCCGGGACCGGACAGTGAAGGACGAAGCCTGATTCAGCAGGCAACAACTGCCGTGCAGTCGGCGAAAGAAGACGGCACAAAGGCTGTCGTGTTTTACGATCCGGAGCTCCGCTGCCGCTATGATAAACGGCTGCAGCTGGAGCACCGGCTGCGGCGGGCGCTGCGCAAGAAGAATTTTTCGCTTCATTTTCAGCCGCAGTACGATTTCGCAACGAAAAACATGACCGGTGTGGAGGCACTGCTGCGTTGGACAGACGAAGAGCTCGGCATGGTCCCGCCTGCCAGGTTTATTCCGGCTGCAGAAGAATCCGGTTTGATTGTCCCGCTCGGGCGCTGGGTGCTGATGGAAGCTTGCCGTGAAGGGAAGCGCCTGACAGATGCAGGGCATCAGCTGTCTGTCGGTGTTAACATTTCACCGCTGCAGTTTCAAAGCAGGGATTTCGTAGCTACCGTCCGCAGCGTGCTTCAGTCAACAGGATTTGATGCAAAGCTGCTCGATCTGGAGATCACGGAAAACGATCTGCTTTATCACCGTGAAGAATGCCTGGAAACGCTGCAGCAGCTGAAGGAGCTCGGCGTGCGGATCTCAATCGATGATTTTGGAACGGGCTACAGCTCGCTCAGCTATTTACGGCAGTTTCCAGTTGATACGCTGAAGATCGACAAATCGTTTATCCGTGAAGTACTCGATAACCGGAACGACCAGGCGATCGTTGCTTCTATTATTCAGCTTGCTCATAATATGAACATGCGCGTCATTGCCGAAGGCGTTGAAAAACAGGAAACGATCCCGTTTTTAAAAGACAGGGCCTGCGATGCGATGCAGGGTTTCCTTTACAGCAGACCGATGCCGGCAGAAAGCCTGCATGAGCGGCTCGGTATGGCAACGTAGCCGTTCTCTGTTTAATAGTATGCAAGCGGGACGTGCCTTTATCTCATACAGAGGTATCCACCTGATAACAAGCTGTAAACATGCTTGCACCGATATGCGGCAGTGAACGATTGGACTTCTTAAATCACTTCATAAAAATCTGAAAAAAACGGGCTAATGCCCGTTTTTTTCAGGCTGTTGACAAAGTCATGTTAGGTGAATAAGATTGCATCTGCCTGTATCTGCGGACACTCTCTTTCCGGAGGGAACGGGCTCAGCTAACCGCTTCCTTCTCCGTCGGAAGCGCTGGATCTTCGCCTTGTTCTGATCCTCCCGGAGGCCCTTCGATGTCGGCAGCTGCAGTGCGTGTCACGTACCTGGTTAGGACTGCACGATCGGCTTCCATACAGATAGAACTTTCCCGATGAGACGTTTCAATGTTGAATAGGGGTGTCCGTACTTCCTAGAAATCATGATAAACGTAAAAAAGCAGTCGCGTCTGTCTGTTGTGACGTTGTTCTCCACGAATCAGAGCCGTTTTCCCGATGTGTCCGGCGGAGGCGCAACAAGCAGTCTGAAGATTCCGTGCCGTTCAGATCTGCGAACGGCATCAACGCACGAGCGGAGCCGGACTAGGTCTTGAAGGCTTCTTGTAAGAAGCCTGTGTCCGAGTGAAGCCTCATAGCCGTTCGATCTTGAACGGCATGAAAAGCGCGAGTGGAGCCGGACCGGGTCTTAAAGGCTTCTCGCGAGAAGCCTGTGTCCGAGTGAAGCCGCGCCATCCTACGTGCCTTTCTTCTCTTCATACAGGTGTCACCCTGAGAAATAGCTGAAGGCCAGCCCACGGCAGGCTAGGTAAGCAGAGGGGAAATACAACCAAACGAATAAACATGTAAGTTGAAAGGCTTTTTCTGCTGATAATATTCTGATTACATGAGCCTTCGTGAGGCCGGCAGTGTGTTTGAGCAAGCTCAAGAACCGTGTTTAGTTAAAGCCTTCGCGACAGATATGAAGGACTATTTTCAAACCTGTTTCAACTTTTCTTTACAAAGAAAATCCGGTCGGCTATCATTTAGATAGAACAGGAGAGAGGCCGATGAAAAACAAAGTGGAATCACTGCTTGCCGGAGCGTGGATTACAGCATTCACTGCAACGCTCGGCTCGCTTTTCTTTTCGGAAGTGATGAATTACGTACCGTGCGATCTCTGCTGGGTACAGCGTATTTTTATGTATCCGCTCGCAGTGATTCTCGCTGTTGCCGCAGTGAAAAAAGACGCTGGTGCGGTGAAGTACACGCTGCCGCTGTCGCTGATCGGGGCTGGCATAGCGCTGTACCATTATTTGATTCAAAAAGTGCCGGCTATACAGGAACAGGGCAGCGCGTGCGGGATTGTGCCGTGCAACGCCCAGTACATTAACTGGTTCGGCTTTATCACCATTCCGTTTTTAGCGTTAACTGCTTTTACGATTATCAGTGTGCTGCTCATCATGGTGATGCGCACAGTGAAAAGGGGATAGCATCATGAAGAAGATTTTACTGTTCGGCGGCATTGCCGTTGCACTGTTTGTTACGCTTATCGTCGTCGTTCAGCTGCAAAACCAGCAGCAGGCGGACGGCAATCCATTTGGCAAAAGCACGCTGGCTCAGGAAACAATCGATCAGCTCGATGATCCAAACTACCAGAACGTGATTCTGCCGGAAGAGCTGGATGAACGGCTCGCTGACAATGAAGACGCACTGATTTATTTTTACAGCGGACGATGTGACTATTGCAATCAGGCGACTCCGGTTCTCGTGCCGATGGCTGAGGATGCAGGAGCCGACCTGGAGCTTTATAACGTATTAGAATTCGAGGAAGGCTGGAACGACTTCGATATTGAAGGGACGCCTACGGTTATTCTGTTCGAAGATGGGGAAGAAGTGGACCGGATAACGGGTCTTGGTCCCGAAGAAGAATATGAGCAGCTGTTTGAGCGGGCTGCTGAATAAAGAAGGAGCGATTTCATGAAACGACTGGCGATGATGATCGGCATCACAATTTTTGTCGGCTGGACGATTGCGATGCTCGTAAACTATAGTATTTATGCAGCCTCAGATGATCCGTCCTTTTTCAGCCCTCTCGTAGACGGCATTTTGTTCATGGCCGTCATGTTCGGGCTTTACCTGCTGCTGTATAACGTCTATCAATCCAATCGAAAAATGGCGACCATTCAGCTGGTCGCAGGAGGATCGCTTGCGCTGATCGGAGCGGTCGTCCTCTTATAAGCGTATCGTGACAGATTCGTGAGCCGGTGCTTTTCCTGTTAATCAGGGAAGTGCCGGCTCTTCGTTTTTCTGAGGCAGTCTGTCAGGCTTTGTTCAAAAAATAGACACACAATCGGAGGACGCATTCTTTGACAGGATAAAGAGTGCCTGCATATAGTTAAGTAAGTTAATAATTAATATACTTAACTGTTTAGGCGGTGTTCGAATGGGTAAAGAAGGCTTAATCACCGATATTGAAGAATACATGCTCGACATCACCTTGCTTATGCAGCATAAATATGGAAGTCAGTTCGATAATGAACTGACGCCGAACCAGCAGCTCGTGCTGTTTCTCGTCGCTAAGCGCGGTGTAACGCGCGTTAAAGAGCTGGCAGGATTTATGAACGTGTCAGCCAGTGCGATCAGCCAGATGATTGCCAAGCTTGAGCACGGGGGCTACGTCACGAGAAGCATTGATCCGGAAAACCGCCGTCAGACGGTGTTGAAATTGGAGGATGCCGGAGCAGAGCTGATCGGCCAGCTTGAACAAAAACGGCGGCTGATTATGGAGGAGCTTTTGCTCAAGCTTCCTGAACAAGACCTGCAGGCGATGCGGGCAGCGTTTGGAAGCATGCATCATCTGCTGTTGAAGTCTGTTAACGAAGGAGACCAGTCATGAAAATAACCAATTTTTCCATCGCCAGACCAGTCTTTACGATTGTTACGATGCTATTGTTTCTGCTGCTAGGTTTCGTCTCGCTGACGAATATCCCGCTGAAGCTGATTCCGGACATCGATGCGCCGATTGCAGCGGTTGTGACGACATATGATGATGCCGGACCAGAGGAAGTATCCCAACGTGTGTCCCAGCCGATGGAGCAGGGACTTGCGACTGTATCCGGGTTGAACAATATCAGTACGATTTCAATGGAAGGACAGTCACTGACGATCCTGGAATTCTCATGGACGCAGACGATTGACGAAGTTGAAAACGATATTATCACGCAAATGAATCAGGTCCAGCTGCCGGACGGTGCGAGCAACCCATCGTTCATTAAGTTTGACCCATCGCAGTTTCCGATCATCCAGCTCTCGCTGTCATCTGACAATGGCGACGCGATCGACGGACTCGTGCAGGATATTGAAAACGACCTGCTCCGCGTTGACGGTGTCGGCACGATTAATCTCGACGGCGACAACGTGGAGGAAATTGCGGTCACACTTGACCAGGACGAGCTGGAAGAGAACAGCTTGACGCAAAACGATGTCGTTCAGGTGCTGCAATCGCACAACGTCACTGCACCGGGAGGAGTCGTTGAAAATGAGGGGAACGAGATTACGACCCGGGTCCTCTTTGAACTTGCGGACGTAGAGGATATTGAAAACATTGTCGTATCCGAAACGCTGACAGAAGATGAGGATACGGAAACGGTGACAGTTGCTGACGTAGCAGACGTCACCCGCGGACCGGAGCCGTCTGATGTCATCACCCGAACTAACCAGGACGACGCCATTCTGATGAGCGTACAGCAGCAGGCTGACGCCAATACGGCTAACGTCGCAGCAGATTTCATGGAAGAGCTCGAAGCACTGCTGGATGAAGAGCAGTATGAAGAGCTGCAGGCAGACGTGCTCTTCAATCAGGGGGAGTATATTGAAGACGCGATTCAGAACGTGGCGCTTGCGCTCGTTGCAGGTGGAGCAATCGCGATGATCGTACTGTTCTTTTTCCTCCGCAGCTTTAAAACGCCGCTCCTGATCGGGATCGCTATACCGTTTTCCGTGATCGTGACGTTCGTGCTGTTGTTCTTCACCAACTTCTCGCTGAACATCATGACGCTTGGCGGACTTGCACTCGGAATCGGGATGCTGGTGGATAACTCGATTGTTGTCATTGAGAACATTTACCGGCACCTGTCGATGAAGAAAACGCCGCGCCAGGCTGCACAGGATGGAACGAAAGAAGTTGCTACCGCTATTACGGCGTCAACGCTTACGACGATATCGGTGTTCCTGCCGGTCGTCTTTATCAGCGGGATTGTCGGAAACCTGTTCCGTGAATTTGCATTAACGGTAGCGTTCAGTCTGCTTGCTTCTCTCGCAGTGGCACTGACCGTCGTTCCGATGATCGCAAGCCGCTGGCTGAAGGCGCCGACGGAAAAAGTCGAAGAAAAGCGGCGCAACTCAAGCTTTATTCGCTTTTTTGACAAAACAGCCCGCTGGTCGCTGAAAAACAGGCTGATGGTCTTTTTAGTTACACTCGGTCTGCTCGGAGGCGGAGCAGTCGGTATCACGACCGTTGGCACAGAGTTTCTGCCGGCAACGGACGAGAGTTTTATGCAGATTGAAGTAGAAAACGAACCAGGTACTCCGCTGGAAACAACCTTTGAAAATATTCAGGAAATAGAAGATATTTTAGATGATTATACTGAAATAGAAGCATACACAACCGTCACCGGTACGAGCGGAGACCAGGGTCCGATGGGAGAGGCAACGCAGGGCAACCAGGCTGCGGTCTATGTGACGCTGGTGCCGGTTGCAGAGCGTGATATCTCCACCATTGATTTTTCTGAGGACATCCGCCGTGACGTGGAAAACGCTGCCCCGGACGCAGACGTCACGATTTCCGTTGATGCGTCATTCGGGGGCGACCCGAATACGTTCAGCTTTGACTTGACCGACCAGAATCCGCAGCGTCTGGAAGAGGCAGCGGATGATCTGCTGGCAGAGTTTGACGATCAATCTGAGTTTACGGAAGTAACAAATACGTTTGAAGAAACATTGCCGGAGCTGCAAATTCAAATTGACGAAGATGCAGCAAGGGAAGAGGGACTGACACCGGCGGAAATTGCCGACACAGTCGACAGTCTGACCCGCGGCGCGTTTGCAACACAGATCGTAACAGACGAAGAAGACGTGCTGGAGGTCAACGTGCGCATGGCCGATGAAGTCACAGAGAATACAGAGGCACTGGAAGAGCTGCTGCTTCGCAACCAGGACGGTGACTTCATTGCGCTAGCAGATGTCGCTGAATTCGAAGTAGGCGACTCACCGGAAACAATTAACCGGATTAATCAGGAGCCGTCCGTACAGTTTACACTGACGTATACGTCGGATAATACGCTGAACGAAATCAATGAACTCGTAAACGATATTATCGACGACTATGATCTCCCGGCTGAGACGAACGTATCCTTTACCGGTGACCAGCAGCTGCTGGAGGATGCGATATCCGATCTGACGCTGGCGCTCATTCTGGCGATCGTCTTCGTATACTTCGTGCTCGCAGCACAGTTTGAATCGCTGAAGTATCCGTTCGTCGTGATGTTCACCGTGCCGCTCGTTATCATCGGGGTGACGCTCGCGCTTACGCTCACAAGGACACCGATCAGCGTCACCGGGTTTATCGGGCTCATTGTGCTCGTCGGCATCGTCGTCAACAACGCGATTGTGCTCGTCGACTATATGAACAGATTGAAGAGCTACGGCTTTAAGAGCTACGATGCGATTGTCGAAGGCGTGAAAAACCGGGCAAGGCCGATTTTAATGACTGCTACGACAACGATTCTGGCGCTGATTCCGTTAGCACTTGGTTTAGGAGAAGGCTCGGAAATCCAGCAGCCGCTGGCGATTACGGTTATCGGCGGTATGGTCAGTGCCACCTTCCTGACGCTCGTGCTCATTCCGGTTGTCTACAGCTTTTTCGACCGGGAAACGCGTCATTTAAATAAAAAATACGTGACGCCGGACGGTCAGCTTGTTCCAGCTTATCTGCTCGATGACCGTACAAATGGCAAAGAATCAGATAGAAAACAGCTGCAGGAACCTGAAAAGGTAAAAGAGCTTGATGAAGATATGATGGTTACGTCTTATGAGGAGTACTACCGCGACGTAGAAGACAGCTGGGATCCGGATTTGCAGGAATACGCACCGGAGGAAGTAGAAGAGCTGCGCTACGACGACCCGGCCTACAGCAGCCAGGTAAGACAGGAACCAAGGCGTCAGAAAGAAGATATGTCGAAAGAAGAGCTGCTCGACGTGCTCGAAGAACTGATCCGCCGCAACAAAGAAGACAAATAGTACAAAAAGAACCGTCCTTCGGGGCGGTTCTTTTATGCAGCGGCCTTCGTGTTAATCGGACACGCTGCTGTTTCTTAATAAGCTATACCGGTCTGTTAAGCGGGAATTGCCTGACGGAGGCACGTTCAATGGAGTTTTATTAGCCGGGATCTGTTGTTACTTAGGCGTTTGGCCGTCATGCTCAGCAAAAGTGCAATTGCCAAAAACTGCCGGAAACGCTAGTCAAACAAGGAGTTATTCTGTATGATAGGGAAAGATAAGCTGTCCGGAATGAGGTACGATGAAAAGAGGGAACACGTATGAGACCAAAACTGGCACTGCTCGCCTGTCCTTTGCTGTTTGCTGCAGCCTGCTCTGACCAGGAGCCGGCAGCCGGCGACGAAAACAACACGGATTCGTTAATTAAGACGAATGAGAGCCTGACCGATCAGCTGGAAAAGGAACGAAACCGGACGCTGGAACTGGAAGAAGAGCTCGCGGAGCTGCATGAAGAAAATGCGGAGCTAAAGGATGACTTGCTGACCAGCAAGCAGGAAACTGTGGATGCAGAGGCCGCTCACCGATCGACTGCAGATGAGGCGGATCAGATCGAAAGCCGTATACGCGAGGCGCTTACGGCCATGCACGAGCAAAATGCCGAAGTGCTGGAAGGCGTGACGTCAGAGGCAACTGTCATCAATGAAGAAGAAGCGATGCTCACGTTTCAGCTCGAGGAAGATGAAACCCGCTCGCTGCACTGGGTGAACCTCGAACGAATGAATCTTGTGCAAGTGCGTGAAATTGATGTGAACGATGACGCGGCAGCCGTCGTCATTGAATTTGTTCATGCAGCAGAAGAAGAAATCCAGTCTACGGGTATGCTGGAGGCCGAGCTGATCCGGGAGGAAGATGAATGGAAGCTTCAGCTCATGTCGTATACGCAGCCGCAAAAATAACTGCCGGATAAACGAAAAGCGGTGCAGGAGATCAACACTATGATCTCCTGCACCGCTTTTTTTGCGCCCGGCCGATTCACTTCAGCCTGATTTACGGCTGCGGTCGAGCGGCGGAGACGCCGGCCGGTTCAGCGCGAGGATGGAGCTGTTGATGACATCAAGCTTTTTCTCCATCCGGTAAAGAAGATAAAACGTAATGGTCATCGGAAACCCGTATTCCCCAAGCGCCTGCATCCAGAGCTCCATAAGGCAGTCCTCCTTTCATCGTGATTCATAAAAAACCGGCCGGGCATGATGCCCCAGCCGGCCGGACTTACTCAACGCCAATGTCGATCGTTTCCACGTGCCGCTCCACTACGCGAGCACCAATTTTTGATACGTAGTAGCCGCTTGGTCCGTAAAAGACTTCCGCCGCGAGAATACTGTCCATTGCCTCACGGATATCTGCAGCCGCGACAGGCTCTTTCGGGTCATCGATCCCGAGAGTGGACGTTGTACCGGCCTCTGTGCGAAAAAGCAGTTCCAGTCGTTTTGCCATGATTGCCACCTCCTTTCTAATTAAAAATCAAGCTTACAGTTCGTACGTGTTAAAGCGCTGAACGTTTGACAGGCCGTGCTGCTGCAAAGATGCAATTGCTTCGCCTGCCGCTTTAAGATTCTCGTCGGCTGCATCGGTGCGCACGTTCTGGAACGAACGCGTTGCAAGCATGACCATGCCGTCTTCGTCATATCCTTGATTCAAGGTAAGAACGAGTCTGGAGCGGGATGTAATAACCATGCTGACCACCTCCTTTCATACATGAGGTACAGCTGAACCAGAAAAAAGGAGGGGGGCGCTTGAAAAAAAACAAAGAACAAGGGAAAATAAAGAGAGGGAACGCAGAGGAGGGACCATCGTGAACGTATTAATAACCGGATTTGAGCCATTTGGCGGTATGAGTCAAAACCCGTCATCGGCGTTAGTATCATGGGCTGAGCAGGAGGTATTCCCTGGCGCGGATGTTAAAGCAATGACGCTGCCGGTAACATACAGCAAGTGTGCAGAGCCAGTTGTAGAGACTTTACACAGATGGAAGCCGGATGTTGTTCTGCTGTTTGGTGTGGCAGCAGGCCGGCAGGCTGTCACGCTGGAGCGGATTGCGGTGAATATAGAAGACGCACCAGGTCTGACAGATAACGACGGAGAGGCGCCTGTGGACCGGCCGGTTGTAAAGGACGGTCCGGATGCATATTTTTCCACATTGCCGCTAAGAAGCATCATGGAGAATTTGCATGAAGAAGGTATACCGGCTGCCTTTTCCTATTCTGCGGGGACGTATATTTGCAATACGACGATGTACCGGGTGCTGCACGAGGCTGCTGAACATGGTCTTCCGCTGCAGGCTGGATTTATTCATCTGCCGGCTTCGCCGGACATGTTTCCGGATGGATCCAAGCCAACAATGGCTCCGGAAACCGTTCAGAAGGCACTTCGGACGATTATGAATACGATCATAAAAAAGGAGGCGGCAGTATGACAACTGCAGCAGAGCGTATGACGGTGGAGCCAGCGGCGGATTTGTTCAAGCTATTAGGGGATAAAACGAGGCTGCATATGGTCTCGATGCTGGCAGTAGATGAAATTTGCGTATGCGAATTTGTAGAGCTGTTTCAAATGAGCCAGCCGTCAATCAGCCAGCATTTGAAGAAACTCAAGCAAAAAGAAATCGTCCGTGAACGTAAGCACAACCAGTGGGTGTTTTATTCGCTTAACCCTGAATCGCCATTTTACCCGATGATCATGTCGATCGTTAAAGAGCTGCCGGATCCGAAGCCGAGACTTTTGCAAATAGAAAAGGATGGACTGCGTGTAAACTGCTGCTGATCTTTACAAACTCTTCATACACGAAAGATACCGGACATGTTATTATATAAACGAACGTTTATATATGACGCTGGAGGTATGCAGACATGGCAAAACCAATTCTTTATTTTCTATGCACAGGTAATTCCTGCCGGAGCCAGATGGCAGAAGGATGGGGAAAGCACTATTTAAGCGGGGAGTGGGACGTTTACTCCGCCGGAATTGAAGCGCACGGTGTTAACCCGAATGCTGTTAAAGCGATGCAGGAGGCAGGCATTGATATCAGCAGCCAGACATCTGATACGATCGATCAGGAGCTGCTGCAGAAAGCGGACCTCGTCGTAACGCTTTGCGGTCACGCAAACGACGTATGTCCGGCGACACCCCCGAACAAAGAGCGCGAGCACTGGGGCTTTGACGACCCGGCTAAAGCAGAAGGCTCAGAAGAAGAAAAGTGGGCGTTCTTTCAGCGGGTCCGCGACGAAATCGGCGAGCGCATCAAAACGTTTCAGCAGACAGGACGATAATAAAGCCGTCAAAAGGAGGTCCCCGGTCAAGATGTCCGGGGTTCTCTTCATTATTTCATCCAGCTGTCTAGCGGCCAGTTGATTTGCCTGCCTGCGCGCGTTCCTTGTCTGTTTCGAAATGGCAGTAAATGGCCAGCGTTTCCTCAACGTCTTCTTTTGCTTCATTCGCGATCGTCGTTTTAATTTTCTGTCCTTTGGCAAGCTCCATGATGAGCTGGCGGCGGCTTGATTTCTGACGTCCCCAGCAAATCTTTTGTACGGTCGACCAGCGTGCATGATAGCCGGCAAAAATCAGAGCATCTCCCTGAATCTCGAAAACACGGTCGAGCGTCAGCAAAATAAAGAGACCGAGAGCAAAAATAAAGACGAATAAAATCGTCGCGTTTTGAAAGCTGTTAAACACTTCGACGAACAAAACGATCGATAAGATCAGAACGAGATAACAGGAATAAACAGAAATTTTATAGATGGTGGAATGGGTGCTGATTTTTTTCGTATCATCCGGAGTGAAGGTCGTTTCGGCACCGCGAAGGCGGCGGAGACGATCGGTGAACAGGTGATAGATGGCGATGACGCTTGCCACGACACCTGTGAATAAGTAGAGCCACTGCATGAGCGTTCCTCCCGATTATTTCGGCTCCCTCTATTTTAGCATGGAGGAACAGGAGCGAAAAGAGGGAAAGCGTCAGCTGTAACGCTGAAACAGTCTGTCATAAGCATGCGCCGATTCGAAATCTTTCTGCGTCAGTCCGCCCTCATCAATCGTCGACAGCTTTAGCGTGACGTTTTTGTGATCAATAATCGTATACGGATGATGCTGGCGGTCTTCCGCAATCTCGGCAATGGCGTTCACAAACTGAATTGCCTTCGGATAGGAAGAGAGCGTAAATGATTTCACAATCCAGTCGTCACCTTCAAGCTTCCAGCCGTCTGCTTCATTGATATTTGCCTTTACCTCTTCATGCGTTAATACCATCTGTTCATCCTCCTTATATTATCTGAATATTCTGCTTTGTACAAGCATCATAGCAGATATTTCCTTCTGTGTATAGACACATCAAACCGGTTAGAAGTTCCTTGCTCCGGGGTATAGGAATGGCAGAGGTGAAATACAGATGATAAACAAGATAAAAGAATGGGTATTTCGCAAAATTGTAGCGAGATCGATTAATAAATATGGAGGAGAGCGAGTGGAGCCGGCTGCTGTTCAGACGACTCCCGATCAGTGGCGCGTTGCGTTCCTGACGACAGCGGGGGTGCATCTGCGCTCGGACAAGCCATTTGACGTGGATGCAGGGGACTGGAGCGTTCGTCTCATTCCATCTGACTCGAAGACAAGCGATCTGACTGTCACGCATACGCATTACGATACGAAGGCAGCAGAGGAGGATATTAATACCGTTTTTCCCATTGATGCGTTACGATCGCTTGCTTTAGAAGGCGTGATCAAGGAAGTATCGCCAACGAACTTCGGAATGATGGGCTATATTCCGCGCACCGACAAGCTGTTAAAAGAAAGCGTCCCGGAAATTTTGAAGACGCTGAAAAAAGAACAGCCTGATGTCGTGCTGCTCTCGCCGGGCTGATATATTTGCCATCAGTCCGTGGGGCTGATTCAGAAAGAAATTGAAAAAGAAGGCATACCGACTGTGTCGATGACCCATTTTCCGGAGCTGACGGAAAAGGTTCATGCTCCTCGTGCTCTGCACATCCGCTTTCCGCTTGGTCGTACGTTCGGCCAGCCTGGACGGGAGGATCTGCAAAAGCGGATTTTAACGGACATGCTGGGAACAGCGCGGCTGACGGAGCCAGAAATCCTGAGACGATTAGACTATAAATGGAGGCGTGATTAACCGATAAAGGAACTAAGCTTCTTTTTGTAGGTTTTTAGAACTAAAAGTCGGGGAAAGGAAGAGAAAACGAATGGACAGAAAGTTGGTGGCTCAGCATATGGAAACATGTCAAATTTGTCAGGGAAAAATTCCGCTGGATGAAAGCGGGAGACTGATCCTCTCCAGTATGGAACCAGGCGTTACGGAAACACTGCATCGATCATTTAAAAAATACGGAGCTGAAATGTCCAAACAGGGTCGTCTTTTTATCCCTTACGAGTCCTGGGATGTTCTCGAAAAGCACCTGTTCCGGACAGAGAATATTCTTCCGGAAAATGAGCTCGGCAGGCTGCGGGGAAGTTTGATGACGGAAAAGGGAAGCAAGCATTTTCCGGGAAATGATTTCTCTTATTATGAGCTGTTCGAACAGGTAAAAAACCCGATGTTTGTGAAAATTATTCAGGAACGGCTGTTTCAGTCATTTATGCAGCCGGTCATTGATTCAGCTACCGGCGAACCGGTCGGATACGAATTTCTGCTGCGGCCGAACAGCAAGCTTTTTCCGTTCTCACCTGGTGATTTGTTTTCATTTTCCCAGCGATCCGGCCTGCAGTCCATGCTCGACAGCCAGGCACGCATCAACGCCATCCGCACAGGAGCGCACATGCTGGAAAACGGGATAAAACGTTTTATTAACTTTCTGCCATCGTCTATTTATGATCCCCGTCACTGCCTGCAAAGTACGTTTAAAGCGGTTAAGGAGTATGGCGTTCGGGCCGATGACCTCGTTTTTGAAGTAGTCGAAACAGAAAAGATCGAAGACATCAACCACCTGCAGTTTATTTTTGATGAGTACAAAAAGGCCGGCGTGCACGTCGCCCTTGATGATGTCGGCAGCGGACATGCAACGCTGGAAGTGCTGCAGAAGCTGAAGCCTGACTATGCAAAAATCGACCGTTCGCTCGTTGATCACTGCGACCAGCACCCTGAAAAGCTTGCTTATATTAAAAAGCTGAAGGAAGCTGCGGCTGCCCAGGGAACGCTTCTGCTTGCCGAAGGAATTGAGCGGCCGGAGGAATATGAAGCACTGAAGCCAATTGTCGACCTTGTTCAAGGCTATTATTTCGGACGTCCGTTGATGAAGCCTGCCTGATATGTCACAAAGAGGTTTATGATTGTGTTCAAATTGGAAATGGATTTATACGACCCTGTCAGCACTAGGCAGGGTTTCGTTTTTGTAAAGCAGGGGAAGCACATAAATCTGTTTCCCGGGAAAACACCCGACTGAGAGGATGAGTCAACAATGTCTGTAATGGTTATTTATATGCACCCGACAGAAGACAGCTTAAACGGTGCCCTGCTCGCTCAGGTGCTTGAAGAGATACCGGAAGCTGTGCTGTATCGACCTGGCGTAGACGGATTTGATCCGCATCTGACACATAAGGAGTATAAGCGCAGCATGGATGGAGACTATGAGGCGGACGTAGCAGAGGCTGCAAAGGATCTGCAGGCGGCAGACCACGTGATCTTTATGTTTCCACTCTGGTGGGGCGGATTTCCTGCTGCCGGAAAAGGATTTATTGACCGGGTGTTTGCATATGGTGCTGCTTATGAGCTGGAAGGGGAGGAGCCGGTGCCGAAGCTTACCGGTAAAGCGTCGCTCGTGTTTACAACAGGGACGCCGGAGGATGTGTTTCATGAAGAAGGGCTGTATGACAACGTCGTGGAAGGACTGGATAAACATTTACTCTCGTTTTGCGGGCTGGAGCTGATGGACGTGGTTCACTTCGGGGATGTGATCCAGGCTTCGAATGAGAAGCGGGCCGACATGCTTAATCACCTGCGTGAAAAAGCAGCCGCCTGGCAGCGGCTGCACGGAAACGAAAGCACTATGTAAGCGGTACTGTTAACGAGAAGCGCCACACCGGAAGTGATGCAGGAAAACGTTCCAGTTCAAGCAGTACAGGAAGCTCCTGGGCTGCCGCAAATGTCAGCTCTGTTTGACCGCTGTAAGGCTCAACGCTCGAAAAGACAGGGTACACGTACTCGTTTTCGTCAAAAAGACGAAATTGATACTGAACGCTTTCCTGGCGCGCCTGTAAATGGCTGTCTTCCAGAACAAAATGCAGCGACGTTTCCTCGTGTTCGAGCCCGCTCAGCTGAATATCTCCTTGCCTCACCGGGGCGTCTTCGACCTCAATTTGAAACGTGTAGCCGTCTTCATACACGACCGGTGTCAAATAAAACGGAAGGTGCACGTATGTATCTGCCTCCGGCGGAGCGGGGGAAAGCTGCAGCGTAAGTGTAAGCTCATGATCGTCCAGATCGTCGTGGCTCAACTCCGTATCGATCAGGCTGTATGGAACATCCGCATCGTCCCAGACCAGCTCCGGGAAGTCAAATTCGTAATCATCCGGCTCTAACGGCCGCTCATCTGTATTTTCGAGCAAAAATTGCACGTTCACGCTATCGTCAGTTGAAACTGACTCAACGTGTGATATGATAAGCGGATCAACCGAAATCGATGTCTGTTCCGTGACGGCCTGCTCATCGGTCTGTTCTCCGGAGCTGCATGCAGCAACGAGAAGCAGCAAGGCCCAATTGCGCATAACATCGCCTCCCGTATTGCTTACTTCTGCCTATTGTATCAAACTATTGCCCGAATAAAGTCATGTTTTGCATGATCGACACGAAAGTAGGAAAACCTATGACTCGTCAGCTTAAACTGCTTCACGCGGATGCAGAAACAGCATTGTATGAATTCGAAAGGAAAAACCGCGATTACTTTGAAGCGTTTATTCCATCTCGAGGCGACGACTTTTACCAGCCGGACGTGTTTACGAAACGGCTCGGTCAGCTGCTTGCGGAACAAGAGCAGGGAGAAGACCGCTACTATCTGTATTATGACGATCAAACGCTGATCGGACGGATGAATCTGACCAACATCACCGCTGAAGGTCAGGCGGAAGCCGGCTACCGGATTGGCGCAGAAGCTGCTGGAAACGGAGCAGCGACGGCCGGGCTTGCACTGCTGCTGCTGGAAGCAGAGCAGGCAGGTCTGACGACTATAACTGCTAGAGCAACGGCTACCAATCCAGCTTCCGTAAAAGTACTGGAGCGCAACGGTTTTATTCAGTATGATACGGAGTCGCTCGTCTGGAACGGCATGAAAGATAAGCTGCACCACTACAAGCGCCACCTGAACATGAAAAGACCGTCCCGGAGCTGACGCTCGGAACGGTCTTTTTTTAAAGCTGCTCGGCTGTTTCTTTCTGCTTGATTTTTTCGTTGGCACCTGTAAACTCGTCCCACTTTTTCTTAGGCGGCTCCCAGTGTGCTTCGTTCCCTGGAAGGTCATCAAACCAGGCGGCGTCATCGGGACAGTCGAGGACCATAAATTTACCGTACTGGTTGTCACGGGACTGGTGGTACTTCAAGTATGCTTTCCCGTCTTCAATGGCCAGGATTTCAATTTTTCCGGACGTATGGCTCATGGAGAGACGCACGCGCTTGCCGAGACCGGACGTTTTCGCTTTTGCCTGCTCAACCGCGTCATAGGCTTCCTTAAGAGAGAGCACGAAGTCGTTGTTGCCGGCTACCGGGCGGTTGATAAAGAAGTAGTAAGGCGTTACGCCGGCCCAGGAGAGCTTATCAAGCAGCTCAGCAAGAACTTCCGGGTCATCGTTGATACCGCGCAATACCGGCGTCTGATTGACGACGATCGCTCCGGCGTTGTGAAGAGCCTCGAAGCCTTTTTTCGCTTCAGGCGTAATTTCACGCGGATGGTTGATGTGCGCCATCACGTAAATGCGCTGCTCCGGCGTGGAATATTCGCGAATCAGCTCGTGCAGGTCTTCATCTTCGTAAATGCGCATCGGATTAAATACCGGCATTTTTGACCCTAGACGAATGATTTTCACGTGTGGAATTTCCCGCAGCTGCTCAATGATTTTACGCAGTTTCCGTGTCGCGAGAATGAGCGAATCGCCGCCCGTCAGGAGCACGTTCGTGATTTCCGGATGGTTGCGGATGTACTCAATCCCCGGGGAAACGTCGGACATCGCTTCTTTGATGTCATTTCGGAACAGACGCTTGCGGAAGCAGTAGCGGCAGTATGCGCCGCAAACTTCAGAAACGATCAGAAGCGCCGTCTGGTCGTATTTATGCTGGCAGCCTGGTACGACATAGTTCGTGTCTTCGTCTGATGCATCCCAGCGGCCGTATTCCTCCAGCTCCCCTTCGTTCGGGATCACGAGCTTGCGGATCGGGTCCTTCGGGTCGCCCCAGTCGATGAGACCAAGGTAATATTCATTCACGCGGAAGACGAACTTTTCCGTAATCTGCTTGAGCTTCGCCTTTTCCTCATCGGACAGGTGCGGCACCTTTTCAATATTCATAATGTACTTCGGCTGCGCCATCGTGCATCTCTCCTTTTTTCCATGATGTATCTTCATTTAAACATAAAGGTAAAAATTGGTCAAAAATGGATGATATCCTTTTCATTTTGATAATTATGAAGGGAATCATTCATTCTGAAAGCGATTTCTTATCGCGGACCGGCTGGCAGACTGGGGCAGTTTGATTTACACTGAGAAGAGGAAGGACGGTGCCGCTTATGACTGAAATTGATGTATATGCACGCATCAGCCGTGCGCAGGAAGAGCTGAGCAAATCCCACAAGAAAATTGCCCGCTACCTCGTTGAGCATCGGGAATCCGCGCCGTTTCTCACTGCGAGCCGTCTGGCACAGAATGCGGAAGTCGGAGAAGCGACCGTGATCCGGTTTGCGACCGTTTTAGGTTATAAGGGATATACCGATTTGCAGCGCCATCTCCAGGAAGCGCTCACGAAAAAATATACGTCTGCAGAAGTGTTGAAGCGGACGACATCCGGGAGAGAAGCCTCTCAGGAGACGATTTCGGAAATTCTCCATGATGACATGCAGAACCTGCAGACGACGACGGAGCAGGTGGATCCGGAGGAATTTGAAGCGATCGTGAAAGAGCTGATCGAAGCAGACCGTATTTATATCGTGGCGTACCGAAGCGCCGCAAGCATCGGCTCGTATCTGGCATTTTACCTTGATCTCGTGCTGCAAAATACGGAGCTGATCGAGGAAGCAGACGGGGTATCGGAGCACTTGCTCGATATCACTGAAAACGATGTCGTCATTGGTCTGGGGTTTGCGCGCTACACAAAACGGACGGTGGAAGTGATGAAGTATGTGAAGCAGCGGGGGGCGAATACGATCGTCATGACGGATCATCTGCTCAGCCCGCTTTATCCGTACGGCAATAAGCATTTGATTACCGCTACCGAAATCAATTCCTTTATTGATTCCTTCGCTGCGCCAATGAGCGTGGCGAGCGCTCTGATCACTGCGCTGACGCGGGCAGAGCACGACAAAGTCGCCCGGCGCCTGGAAGAGCTTGAATCTCTCTGGGAAACGTTCGATGTATTTCACGACGGTGGAAAGTGAGCAAGTGCGGCTCCTGCCCGAACGGCATAAGCGCACGTCAGGTGCTTCTGTAACCAGGATTCAAATATAAGAAGCAGCTTAAAGCTCATCCACTGCAGATGGAAGAAAGGACATAATAAAGGCCGTTCCCATTATAATAGGAACGGCCTTTTGATAATGCAATTATGCTTTTTTAGCTGCACGCTTCTTCCGGATCGTCTGCAGAACAGCGATCAGAATGAACAACACGAGTCCGCCGCCCTCTATCAGGATGTTACCTGGATAGATGAGCATGATACCGGCCGCAAATAAGAGCAGCCGTTCATACAGCAGGAACGTATTAAAGAAGTAGCCCATAATGGATGCACTCACAGCCGCCATACCGAGCATGGATGTAATAATCAATAGCACGACGGTTCCGAATTCGGCATCTACAAGCAGCAGCTGCGGATTGTAGACGAACACGTACGGAATAATGAAGGCTGCGATTGCGAGCTTGAAGGCGTTCACCCCGGCCTTCATCGGGTTCGCTTTGGCTATTCCGGCCCCCGCGTAAGCAGCGAGACAGACAGGTGGCGTAATGTCGGCCACGATACCGAAATAAAAGACGAAAAAGTGTGCTGCAATTTCCGGTACACCGAAGTTGATCAGCGCCGGAGCGGCCATGGATGCTGTTACGACGTAGTTCGCCGTCGTCGGCAGACCCATACCGAGCAGGATGCAGGCAATCATTGTAAAGAAGAGAAGCAGGAACAGGTTCTCGCCTGCCATCTGAATCAGTCCGCCGGCGATCCGGCCGCCGAGGCCGGTGAAGACGACGGTACCGACGATGATCCCTGCGGTCGCACAAGCTGCGATTACCGGAAGGGCAATGCGGGCACCTTGTTCAAAGGCGTCCAGAATGTCTTTTGGCATCAGGCGCGTGTCCTTGCGCACATAGCTCACGAGGAACGCCGTACCGATACCGGTAAGCGCTGCATACGTTGGCGTGAAGCCGTTAACGAGCATCGTTACGATGACAATCAGCGGTAGCAGCAGGTAGGAGCCTTTCAGCAGCCCTTTGCGGGACGGAAGCTCTTCCTTCGGCAAACCGTGAATGCCGTACCGCTTTGCTTCAAAGTGCGTGCCGAGGAAGACCCCGGAGAAGTATAGCAGCGCCGGGATAATCCCGATGATAATGATATCACTGTAGCTTACGTCCGACACGTATTCGGCCATGATGAAGGCGGCAGCCCCCATGATCGGCGGCATGATCTGTCCGCCGGTTGAGGCAGATGCTTCTGTTGCAGCGGCAAATTCAGGTCGGAATTTGGCCCGCTTCATCATTGGAATTGTAAACGAGCCGGAAGCAACTGTATTGGCAACCGAGCTTCCCGTTACCGTTCCCTGCATGGCAGAGGCGGCAACCGCTGCTTTCGCCGTACCGCCGGTGAAGCGGCCGGTTAAGCCGAATGCTAAATCATTGAAATACTGGCCGACGCCTGTTTTCGTCAGCATGACTCCAAAGAACAGGAATAAGTATATATACGTCGAGGAGATTTGAATCGGCGTTCCGAAAATCGCGTCTGTCGAGAAGAACAGGCGCCGGGAAAGACCGGTCCAGTCAAAGCCTCCGTGACCAAAGTACGGAATATTGGTTCCGAACATGCCGTATACAATTGCAAGCGTACCGATCACGACGATTGGAAGACCTACTGCGCGTCTTGTTGCTTCCAAAAGCAGCACAATCGCAATGGTCGCTACGGCAATATCATATGTGGTAAAGCCGACAATTCTTGCTGCGCCGGTGATCCACTCGTAGCGGAAGAGAACGTAGTAACACGAGCCCATCGCAAGAAAGGCGAAGATGACATCATACCAGGGGACGCCGTGTTTCTTTAAACCGCTTCGTTTAAATGGATAAAGAAGGAAAATAAGACCCATTGCTGTACCGAGGTGCACGGCTCCCTGCATGAGAGAGACGAGCGGGCCGCCTGTTTGCGGGAAGGCCCGGTAAAGATGGAAAATCGTTAAGGAAACGGCGATGAAGGTGATGACCCACGCCCATTTACCTGTTCGCTGACGGACAGAAGATTCTTTGTCGTATTTCGCGAGCATCTCTTCTTTTTCTTTTTCAGTCATCAGTTCCTGATCATTGTGATCATTCTGCTGATCCGCCATAAAACCTCACCTCACTTATCTGAATCGATGCTGCATATCATCCGACGAAAGGCCAGGAAATCGTTCCTGCTCTTTCGTCGCTGTTCTGCCTGAATTTGCAGAGCACAGGATATGCAGGGCGGCAACAAGGAGACCGGACGAAACTGTCCGGTCTCCGTACCGCTTTGCAGTTATTAGTCGAGCCAGCCTTGTTCTTCAAAGTAGCGCTCGGAACCTGGGTGCATCGGCAGGTCGTCAGAACCGTTCAGAGCATTTTCCTCTGTAATGTTATCCGCCTGTGGATGCGCGATTTCGTCCGCATACTCGAACATAGCCTTTGTGATTTCATAGCCGAGATCTTCGTCAATTGTATCTGTGTTTCCTACGAGTACCGCAAAGGCAGTGATCGCCTGAACGTCTTCGTCAATGAAGTCATAGGAATCAGCAGGAATGTCGAAGCCTTCATAACCGCTGTTTTCTTCTACATAATCAACACCCTCGTCGCTGAGCGGAAGGAGGTCGATGTCAGAAGAAGCAGCAAGCTCTTCGATACCGCCGGCTGGAAGACCGAGGAGGCCGAAGGAAGCAGAAAGCTGTCCATCCTGAATACGGCCCTGAGCATCGCCGAAGTCTTCTTCGAATGCTTCGTAGTCGCCGTCTTCAAGACCGTATGCTTCTAAAATGAGGCGTGCAGCTGCTTGTGTACCGCTTCCTGGTGGTCCAATCGCAATCTGTTCGCCTTCAAGATCAGCGACAGATTCGAAGTCGGAATCAGCAGGAATAACGATCTGCATCACTTCCGGGTAAATGTGGCCCATGAAACCGAAGTTGTCGATTTCAACGCCTTCAAAGTCGCCGTCGCCGGTCAGAGCGTCAACTGCTGGAAGGTGAACCGTCATACCAAGATCAAAGTTGCCTTGGAAAATTTCCGAGAGGTTGTCCACGGAAGCACCGGAAGAAACGGCACTGAGGTCAAAATCATCGAAGTTCTCAATGTTGTTGTTCACTACAGTCGCGATCTCCTGACCGAGCGGGTAATATGTACCCCCGGTGGAGCCAGTTCCCATCTGCAGGTTGCCGATGTCGCCGGACGCTTCGCCGCCGTCATTGTCTGCATTGTTGTCTGCTTCTTCGCCGTCATCGTCATTGAGGTCGGTTTCTGTGTTCTCATTCACGTTGCCGGACGCGTTGTCAGTGTTCTCATCCACGGTATTGCCGCCGCCGTCGTTGTCACCGCATGCAGCGAGGACGAGAGCACCGGAAAGCATGAGAGCTGACAGGGATGTAACCTTTTTCATGAACGTATTCCCCCTTTAGAAAATAGTGTCCGAATATGATGCACATATTCTTCTTCATTTAATCAGAATCATGGGGGATTGTCAAAACTTTCCCCGCAATGGACGCAGAAGAGCGGCGCCTGTGCCACTGCGCCGCTATCTGCACCATTATGAGGGATTGGCAGGTTTTTTGCCGGTGTGTATCATTCATCGACCCCGTTAAAAACTGGTACAGATGATACAGTGGTCAGTGTCCGGCCGTCTGCGGAACCGGTTCGTCCGTTTCTGCCGCGGGATTATCCGCAAACGACATCTTCTGCCATTTTTTCGTGCGCCAGCGCCAGAGCATCAAGAGACCGCGCAGCCATTCATCCAGCGCCATCGCAATCCAGATGCCGGCAAGGCCGAAGCCGAGCCAGATGCCAGCTCCATACGAGACGGTTACGGCCACGCCCCACATCGAGAGGATCCCGATGTAGACGGGGAAGCGGACATCGCCCCCGGCGCGCAGCGCATTGATGACGATCAAATTAAAGGCGCGCCCGGGCTCAAGCAGAATCGTCAGCAGCAATAGCGTCATGCCGAGCTCGACGATCTGCTGATTGGACGTAAAGATAGAGAATATCTGCTCACCGAAGATGTAGACGGTAATCGCTGCAAACGTGGAAACACCGATTCCGATCGACAGGCTTCGCAAGCAGCGGCGATACGCATCATCGAAGCGCTTTTCCCCGACCATATGACCGATGAGAATTTGTGTGCCCTGTCCGATGGCGATAGAAAAAAGCAGCGTAAACATGATGATATTCAGCGTATAGACGCGTGTTGTCAGCGCGACGGTTCCCATGGAAGCGATAAACATCGTAATGACGACCTGGGAGCCGTTGTAGGCAAGGTGTTCGCCGGCCGTTGGTACGCCGATTTTAAGCAGATCCCGCACGTCTCGTTTCGGAAAGCGCGCGGTTAAATAATGCCACGGAAGCTCCCCGCGCACGCGCCGTGCAAGCAGTCCGAACAAAACAATCGTCCCGATCGTCCGCGCTGCTGCTGTACTGATCGCAACGCCCATTGCCCCAAGCTCCGGTGCCCCGAACATCCCGAATATCAGGATGAAATTTCCGACTACGTTCAGCACGTTCATGCCTAGCGTTACATACATCACGTCCTTCGTGAATCCGTGGCTCTTCAGCACAGCACCGACGGTCATAATTACGGCCTGCACGAAGGCAAAGCCGCCGACAATCTGCAAATAAATCAGCGCCATATCCATCAGCTCAGGCGGAAGATTCATTGCACCGAGAATCGGTCTGCCGAAAAAGAGAAGAGCGGCGCTCAGCATGAGGCCGGCGATGATGTTCAGCACGATGGAGACGACTGCTGTCTGTCCGGCGCGCTCCCGGTCTCCGGCCCCGAGATACTGCGCAACGAGAATCGTCGTTCCCGTTGCGACAAAACCGAACATGACGATAATGACACTCATGAGCTGATTGGAGACCCCGACCGCCGCAACAGCGTTGTCATCGTACTGGCTCAGCATGAGCGTATCGGCGTTTCCCATCAGCATATGCAGTAAAATTTCAATAAAAATAGGCCATGTCAGGGCAAACAGCGTCATCTGCCCGGCTTGTTTTTTCGACACGCTGCTTTCCTCCCCACCTTTGTCATAATGATCCGCTATTTTTAAAAAAGGCGAATAAATTGTACAAAACCGTTTACATACGTGGTACAGTTTAGCTGATTCATACAGGTTGGCATAGAGACAAATCCGGTTAAACTTGAACGTTTCCGACCAGAGAGGGTGAACGTAATGGCGATGATTCATACATTAGTACCGCCGCTTCCTACATATGTAAAAGGAGGCGCAGGTATGTTTGCAAAAGGGACAAAGCACTTTGCACGCACCTTTCACCTGTTTGATTTTCTATTCGTAACGAAAGGAACGTTATATATGAAAGAAGCCGAGCAGATATTCAAACTGAATCCAGGTGATTACCTCATATTGGTGCCAGGAAGGCATCATGCCGGCTATCGCCTCTGCGAGGAAGATACAAGCTTTTACTGGGCCCACTTTCAGCTGAACGCGCCATATACGGTTAAGCAGGGAGAAAAGCCGGACTGGTCACAGGTATACCGCAAACAGGCGACGCATCAGACGCCGGATGAATTTCAGCTGCGCATCGGGCAATCTGGCACCTTTCTGCATCCAGAGCGGGCAAAAGCTGTCTTTGAAAGCCTGCTGGCCGCCGAGCACTCTGACGATCCGGAAATGAGAATGCACAGGCAGAGCCGTTTTTTTGACTGCCTGATCTATTTGCAGAAGGAAGCGATGGAGCTTCCTTCAGGAGCGCAGGAGGTTGCACGGCGAACGATGGCCTATATTCAGGATCATTATAAAATCGGCGTAAGAATCGATGAGCTGGCCCAGCAGCTGCTGTACCATCCTGATTATGTGACGAGGTCGATGAAAAAAGTGACAGGTCTGACGCCGAAACAGTATTTGCATCACGTCCGGCTTGAAAAAGCGAAAGAACTGCTTCAAAACGGCTCCTACCATGTAGCAGCCGTTTCAGAGGAAAGCGGCTTTAAAGATGTCAGCTATTTTTCCAGGTTGTTCAAAGAAAGAGAGGGGATGACTCCCGGACAGTACCGAAGACTTATAGGAAGAAGTGGTTTATAGGCATAAAAGCATAGAAATGAAAGCGGATGCATGCTATACTACCTGGTAAAGAGTGTTCATGCAAGCGATTGCACCAATTCGCGAGCACGCTTTTAAGTCGAGGAAAGCAGGGGATAGCGTGAAACAAAAACGATTGGTGAAAAAGCTTTATGCGCTCACGGTCTTGCTCGTGCTCATTTGTGCCGGTACCGGAGCCGTGCTGTTTGCCTACATATCGGAAGCGGGAGCCCAGAATGCACAGCTGGAAGAGCTTGATGCATTTCAGCAGCACTATTACGACTTGTCGGGGCATTTGCAGGAGCTGAGCCTGATCCAGCTCCAGCTCTCACAGACCGGATGGCGCGAGCAGGGAGCCCTGCGAATGGAGGAGCTGCTGAGTGAATCCGATATGCTTCTCGGCACGCTGCAGGCAGAAGCAGGAGATGGGGACCTGGCACACTACTTGTCGTTTATGGAAGAGCCGGTCGCGCTCTATCAAAGTCATTACGATACGTATTTCTCATCTATTTTCACGGGAGATGAAGCAGGTCAGACAGCTGCCCGTGTACTCCCCGGCGTCACGAGAACCGAGGAACAGCGTGCTTCCTACGATGAACGGATTCAGGCCGTTTTGCAGGCAGACCGGGAAACAGCACAGGAAGCAGCTGACGGTGCATTGGAAGGAGCGCGGACAGCTGCACTGAGCGGGCTACTTGTATTGATCCTCGTTCCGGTTGTCCTGCTCGGATTGTTTGCGAAATCCATTTCACGCGGACTTCAGCACGTGATGAAACGGATAGCCGCCTATGAGCAAGGGCAGTTAACGTTTGAACAGCAGGCGAGAAAAGATGAATTCGGTTCTATCGATGATGCGCTGAACCGGCTTGGTACAGGGCTGCTTGCATATCAAACCCGTTCGAGACAAGCAGGCAGAGACGTCCGTCACATAGCGGCAGCTGCAGCAGAACGGTCGCATGGCCAAAGCGCGGCAGCAGGTGATATGGAGCTGCACACACGAACGCTCAATGAGAAGATGAAGGCGCAGTCCGTCCAGACGGCTGCCATTTCTGCTGCAGCAGGACAGATGTCATCGTCTGTCGATGCTGTAAATGGCTCCATGGAGCGGCTGCATGCGTTTATGCAGGCACTTCAGCAGGAATCAGCGGATGGTCTTCTTTCCATGGAAGAAGTCGAGCGCATGGTGGCAAAGGTTAGCGAGGAGAGCGCTGAAGCAGCATCCGGAGCTCTTAAAATGAGTCAGGACCTGGAGCAGCTGGATGCGTTTTTGAACGGGATTCGCGACATCAACCGGCAAACGGAGCTTTTGGCGATTAATGCCTCGATCGAAGCAGCGAAAGCAGGTGAAGCCGGCAAAAGCTTTGCGGTGGTTGCGAAGGAAATTCGCCGGTTGTCAGAACAGACGGCTGCATTCGCTGAGGAAACCGGCAGCGGGCTGGTAGCAGTGCGGACAGATGCTGGTGCACTCAGCGACATGTTTTCTGTACTGAACGGGCGGATGGCCGAAGCGGCATCGAGTACGAAAGATGCAGGTGCTTCTTTCAGGAAAATAGAGGAAGGAAACCGGCGTGCAACAATTGAGCAACAAGATGTAAAAGTGGCAGCAGAAGAAATGAAGTGCGCACTTATAGAATCAGCGTCCCATACAGAAAAACTCGCATCACATGCAACGGAATTGCTTTCCAGAACAGGCGAAATGGAGGAAATTATCCGGATGCAATACGTACAGCAGCAGGAACTTTCCGACGAAGTAGCGAGGCTGGATAAAATGGCGGAAAACCTTGATACGACTGAAGAAGAGACAGCCTGAACGGCCGTCTCTTTTTTTATGGCAAACAAAGAAGTGAAAAAACTTCACATAAAAAGCTTGTATTTAAACGGGTGAACGTGTATATTGAAATCAGAAAGTGATGCAAACGATTTCACTAACGTTTTCGCAGTCAGAAATCGCGCTTTCACTTCTTATGCAATCGGTTGTCTTGATTACGGCATGCCGGCGGAAGCAGTGCATACTGAACCTGTCCCTTCTTCCTTTCTTAGAAGGGAACGTGCAAACGGTTACGGAAAGCGCTGTCGAACAGGCGTACAAATCGGGACAGCACCTTTCATTATTCCAACATTCATTTAAGGGGGAAACTGGTAATGAAAAGAAGTAAATCACTATTGGTCACGCTTGCAGTTGTACCGGCACTGATGCTTGCTGCCTGCGGCGGCGACGACGCAGAGAACAACGGCGGTGCTGAAAACAACGGCGGTGCTGAAAACAACGGCGGCGCAGACAACAACGCAGAGATGGATAACGATGCAGACGAAGCGGATAACGCGGACGATGCAGATGATGCAAACAACGACGGTGGCAACGCTGCAGCTGATGAAGATGCACCGGAAGCACCGGAAGAGCTTACAATGTGGGTCAACGATGAAGAAGCACAGCTTGACGCATACGAAGAAATCGCACAGGGATTTGAAGAGGAGCACGGCATCGAAGTAAACATCACGCCTTACTCCATGCTTGAGCAGACAGAAGGGATGTCACTTGACGGCCCGGCCGGACAAGGACCTGACCTTTTCTTCCAGCCGCATGACCGTCTTGGTGACATTCACCTGCAGGGTCTTGCAGCGGAGCTTGAACTCACAGAAGATCAGCAGGATCGTCTGAGCGAGTATAACGAAGAAGCAGTAACGTCGTTCAGCTATGACGGTATCCAGTACGGTATTCCGGCAGTAGTTGAGACATATGCACTTTTCCATAACACAGATCTCGTTGAAGAAGCTCCGGAAACGATGGACGAGCTGATGGATGTTGCACGTGACCTGACAGACGGCGATCAGTACGGATTCCTGATGGAAGCAACGAACTTCTACTTCACCTACCCATTCCTCACTGCTGAAGGCGGATACGTATTCGCACAGGATGACGACGGTGTCTATGATCCGGAAGATATCGGCCTGAACACAGACGGAGCCGTAGCCGGCGCTGAAACGATTCAGTCCTGGTTTGAAGAAGATCTGATGCCGACTGGTATCGACGGCGACATCATGAACGGTCTCTTCACTGACGGAGATGTCGGCATGGTCGTAACAGGTCCATGGGCGATTCCTGAGTACGAAGAAGCACTCGGCGACAGCCTCGCTGTATCCACGCTTCCGGAGCAGGACGGAGAGCCGCTAAGCTCATTTGCAGGTAACAAAGGCTGGCTCGTGAATTACTACACGGAAAACGAGTACTGGGCAACAGAGCTTGCGCTTTACCTGACAAACGCAGAGAACTCAGAAACTTATTTTGAAGTAGCCGGCGAGCTGCCTGCGCACACAACAGTTGAAATCGACGATGAGTTCATGGGACCAATCTTCGATCAGACTGAATTCGCAGAGCCAATGCCGAACATTCCTGAAATGTCCCAGGTGTGGGATCCAATCGGGGAAGCAATGGAGTTCATTTCCCAGGGAGATGACCCGCAGGAAGTACTCGACGAAGCTGTCGAGCAGATCCGCGAGCAGATCGCGATCAGTCAACAATAGTTTGGAGCAGGAGGGCTGGGCGGCTCAGTCCGGTCCTCTGTTCTTTCAGATTTGGAGGTAGCACCTATGGCTGCAAAAAAAGAACGTGACCCAAATACGATTGTGGTCAATCCGAAACATAATCCGACCGTCGCCGCTCTTTTGTCCATCATTCCCGGACTCGGTCAGGCGTACAATAAGCGCTTCATTAAAGGCGCGGCCTTATTCATTCTCTTTGCAGCTTTTGTGATTGCTGCAGTTGATTTTATGTCAAACGGCCTGCAGGGTCTGATCACACTCGGGGAAGTCCCGCGTGAAGATGACTCGAGAGTGTTCCTTAGTAACGGAATCATCTCGCTCATCCTGCTGACCTTTTTTATTGCCTTTTATGTGCTGAACATTCAGGATGCGCTGAAAGACGCAAAGAGAATTCAATTAGGCTGGCAAGTACCGAACATCCGCGAAGGATTTAAAAACGCATGGGACACAGGCTTTCCATACCTGCTCGTCGGACCGGGACTGCTGCTGCTCGTATTCGTTGTTATCTTTCCGCTCATGTTCATGGTCTTTCTTGCATTTACGAACTACAATCTGTACAACGCACCGCCGCGAAACCTGCTCGAATGGGTCGGTTTCCAGAACTTCATCAACCTGTTTACGATCAGCGAGTGGCGCAACACGTTCATCAACGTTCTCTCCTGGACGCTTATCTGGACGTTTGTTGCAACGACGCTGCAGATCGCCCTTGCCTTGTTCCTGGCAACGATCGTGAACGATCCGCGTATCAAGTTTAAAAAGCTGATCCGCACCGTGTTCATTCTGCCTTGGGCGGTACCGGCATTTACAACGATTATCATTTTCTCCGCGTTGTTTAACGACAACTTCGGGGCGATCAACACCGGGATCATCCAGCCTATTTTCGGCACCGGCATTCCGTGGCTGACCGACGCTACCTGGACGAGAATCGCGATCATTATGATTCAAGTCTGGCTCGGTTTCCCATTCGTGTACGCTCTCTTTACCGGCGTGCTGCAAAGTATTTCCGCCGACTGGTACGAAGCGGCAGACATCGACGGCGCAAGCCGGATTCAGAAGTTCCGCCACATTACGTTTCCGCACGTGATGTTCGCAACGGCACCGCTTCTGATCATGCAGTACTCGTTTAACTTCAACAACTTTAACATCATTTATCTGTTTAACCAGGGGGGACCTGCCGTCAGAGGGCAGACCGCCGGGGGATCAGACATACTCATATCGTGGATTTACGGGCTTACGTTCGAAAACCAGCAGTTCAATATGGCTGCGGCAATTTCGATTATTCTCGGTCTGCTGGTCGCATCGTTCGCGTTCTTCCAGTTCCGCCGGTCCCGTTCCTTTAAAGAGGAGGGAACATTCTAAATGGCTGCTAAAACAAAGAAACCACTCGATAGAAAGCTGGTCAATCGCCTGGAGCTGATCGGAAGCTATTCGGTCATCGCGATCATGTTCGTCATTATTTTGTACCCGCTCGCCTGGGCACTCGGTATTTCCTTAAACACAGGTACCGGCGTGTACGGAGCATCGATTATTCCGGATAACATCACGTTTGAGCACTATGCGTGGCTGTTTACCGACCCGCGCAGTAACTACCTGCTCTGGTACCGCAATACGTTGATTGTTGCCTTTTCCGTAACCATTATCGCGACCTTTATGATTGCCCTGACGGCGTACGCGTTTTCCCGCTACCGCTTTAAGGGACGTAAAAACGGCCTGTATGCATTTCTGCTGCTGCAGATGTTCCCGGTTCTCATGGCGATGGTGGCTATCTACATCCTCCTGAATACAGTGAACCTGCTCGACAGTCTGCTCGGTCTGATTATCATTTATGTCGGCGGGGCGATTCCGATGAACGCCTTCCTCGTAAAAGGATATTTCGATACGATCCCGCGTGAGCTGGATGAGTCGGCGAAGATCGACGGAGCCGGACATTTCCGGATTTTCTTCCAGATCATGCTGCCGCTTGCAAAACCGATTCTCGCCGTTGTTGCGCTGTTTAACTTCATGGCGCCGTTCATGGACTTTATTCTGCCGCGAATCGTGCTGCGAAGTCCGGAAAACTTTACGCTCGCACTTGGTCTGTTCAACTTTGTAAACGACCAGTTTGCCAACAACTTTACCCGGTTCGCTGCCGGTGCCATTCTGATCGCGGTTCCGATCGCGCTCGTCTACCTCTTCCTGCAGCGCTACCTGATCTCCGGCCTGACTTCCGGAGCAACAAAAGGATAACCGGTCAACCAGTGGGGAAGGAGGCAGCCGCCTGCTTCCCCCTTTTTCACCGCCGGGTTTCCAGCATTCAGGGGACGGGTAGAGTAGAAGACATGCGAGATAAGAAAAGGGTATTCAAAAAGTATGTGAAACCCTTTACAATAGAACGAAACGAGACCTGTTTTTTACAGACAGAGAAAAGGGGTTGAAGACCATGACTGTAACGATAAAAGACGTCGCCAAAGCTGCCAGCGTTGCCCCTTCCACCGTATCTCGGGTTATTTCGGACAGTCCCCGCATCAGCGACAGGACGAAAGATAAAGTGCGTGAAGCCATGAAGCAGCTAGGCTACCACCCGAACTTTAACGCCCGCAGCCTGGCTAATCAGACGACGAAAACGATCGGTGTCATCATGCCGAACTCCGCAAACAAAACGTTTCAAAATCCGTTCTTCCCGGAGGTTATCCGCGGCATCAGTACGAAGGCGCACCAGCTCGAGTACGGTCTCTATCTCTCTACGGGACAGTCGGATGAGGAGATATTCGAAGAAGTGCAGCACATGGTGCAAGGAAAGCGCGTCGACGGCATCATCCTGCTCTATTCGAAGGTGAACGATAAGGTGATGAAGTATTTGCACGAGCAAAACTTTCCATTCACGCTGATCGGCCGTCCGTATGACGAGACAGTTCGCGGTGTTTCCTACGTAAACAACGACAACTTCAAAGCGGCGAAAACGGTGACGGAGTACTTGCTGCTGCTCGGTCACAAGCGGATCGCCTTTGTCGGCGGAAATCTCGACTACGTCGTGACGATCGACCATATGGAAGGCTACCGCCGTGCGTTAAATAACGCAGGTATAGAGGTGTGCGACGACTACATCGTCTTTCACGAGGAGCTGCAGGAAGGCGGTCAGGAAGCGGTCATCGATCTGATGAGCCTGAGCGAACGTCCGACGGCGCTGATCGTCGCCGACGACATTATGACGTTCGGCGTCATGCGCATGCTGAGCGAAATGGAAGTGAACGTGCCGGACGATATTTCCATCATCAGCTTCAATAACGTCATGATCTCGGAGCTCTCGGCACCGCCGATGACGACGGTGGACATTAACATTTACAGCCTCGGCTATGAAGCGGCGAACCTGCTCATCGATAAAATTCTTCACCCGAACATCGAAGCGCGAAAAATTCTTATCCCCCATAAAATGATCAAGCGTCAGACGTGCCGCCGACTCGTCGAAAGCGCTAAAAAAACCGTGTAGAGCGATGCTCTGCACGGTTTTTTTGTTTTTGGAAGGGAGGATTATAGCGGGCATACCGTTGTACGAAAAAGTGGTCACCCGGAGTTGCCGGCGAAAGTTTTCAAACTGCGCGGCTAACTTATCATTTGGGAGCGGAAACTTTTTATTCTCGATGCTCAACTTATCATATCGAGGTGCAATCTTATTACAGGTATCAAAAGTCGTTCGCAATAGCGAAAAACGTTTCATTCAGCCTCTGAAAGTTATCATTCGCCTACCTAAAGTTATCATTTGCATAGCGGTAAGCTGTACAACAAAAAACAGCTTCCGGATCGCAGCTGCAAAGCCGAGCAGGATGATACTGATGTTGTACGAAATAAAAAAGGCTGCCGAAGAAAAAGGCGACCGGCAGCCAGAGCTTGAACGCTTCCTGAGTCGTCTATGCAGGCATCGTGACAGCGATGATGAGAAATACAGAAAGACGTGTTAGCTCCAGCGTCCTAATAGGTAAACCGTGAAAAGGATCATCAAGGTAATCGGCAATGGAGGGAGTGCGAGCCCGAAGCTGCCAACATCGATAAGCAGGGGGAGAACCTCCCTGCGAATGAAAGTATGGGCAGAATTAAAAAAAGCTTAGCGAGTACACAAACAAAACTACTGGGATGAAAACGAGCATCGCCCCGCCGAACATAGTCGTTACCATCATAATCAGCATGCGGATCACATCGTACACGGCACCTGCCAAATCCTCTAAAAATGAGAGCATAGGAGAACCTCCTTTTTCATGATCACAGCCAGGTCATCAGCGCCAGTGCAGCAGCGGCGAGCCAGGCGATGGCTGCAAGCGCCGTGGTCTTCGCAAGGCGCTTCGTTAGGTCAGCACGAATTTCTTCTTCCGTGCGGCCTGTGTACCGATAGGCCTCGGCAAATATAGATGCATTTACGATCAGCGCGCCCATTGCCCCGGCAACGATGACGGTCTGAACGCTGTACGGCCCGTCCGGCAGTCCGCCTGGCCACGTGATGACGATCAGTGCTGCGACACCGGCATAAAGGAGGCCGGCTCTGCGGCGGTTCAGCCGGTATGCAGGACCGGCAAGCTCTTCCCGTTCTTCATGCAGCCGGCGAAACGGAAGATCAGTCATGTGCACGATCGCAGCACCGCCAGCGAGAGCTGTTACAAAGAATCCGGCGAGCGCTGTATGGAGTGTGCCAACGAGTGCGACAAGCACAGCTGCTGCAAGCAGCAGTAGCAGCGCAGCGTTTAACGCCGCCGCATAGGTCAACTGAAGTCGGTTTTCTGTCATTCCTTTGACCTCCATTAGTATAGCTGGATGAGGTATGCACCCATCAAAACAGCCCCGGTAATGCCGACACTTCCCAGTATGTAAAAGACTATCATCAGCCCGGGCACTTCACCACCGGCGCCTTCATCGTATTGTTTCACTTGCAGGAATGTCGCTAAATTCAAAATAGGGGCAATCAGTAAAAATCCGCCTGCGACCCACCAGCTGAAGCTCGTTTGCTCGAGCTGCGTAAATGCTTGAAATAGTAAAAGGAGCGGAAGTACAACACTGAAAATTTTTTGGCTGTAGCGGTTCCTCGCTGATCGGACCGGGCTTGCTTCCTGTTCGTGACGGTCGAGCTCTTCTAAAAAAGGAATCGGCACGGCGCTTTTTCCACGGAAAAGCCGGAAAGCCTGGAAAATAAACAAGGCGGCTGCCGCAAACAGAAGGATCGAGATCCCGGGCAGTCCAGCTGCAGAGAGGGCGATATACGTCACGATAATGGCGACTAAGAGGGCGTTCATGAACAGGAGCTGTTTTTTTCGTAGCGTTTTAATACGGTCAGACATGTCGTTTCTCCTTTTTATCCGGCATATACCAAGCCGGCAAGAATAGCGGAACTAATCGTTGCACCGGCTGCATAGGGAAGCATCGTCTTAAAAGACAGTTCGGCGCCGCTCCCTTCATCATAACGCTTCATGCGAAGATGTAAAAGCACGTACGTCAGCGGAGCAGCAAGAACTAAAAAACCGATAAACTGCGAGCTGGTCTCCGTTTCGGACGTGAACTGCTGCACGCCATTCGAGAGCAGAAGCACTGCGGAGAGTGGATAACCGAGCTTCAGCGCCAGCGTGTCCCGCTGCCAGCGGCGGGGCCAGGCTTCTCGTTCATGCTGCTCAAGTTCAACTAAAAAAGAGAGCGGAAACAGTCGAATCGCCGCCATAGCGGACAGAAACTGCAGCATGAGAACACCTGCAGAGGTGAAGAAGAGCAGGACGGAGGCAGGCAGTCCGACCAAGGTGAAAACAGCGTAGAGACTAACGGTTAACAGAAAGAGAAACGTCGTCAGCTGAATTTGCTTTAAGCGGAGCGACTGCAGCCGTTCCTGGGACATTATCCTGCTGCCTCAGCCTTACGATCGAAGCGGCGCATGCGCACATAAAGTGCGAGGTTTCCAGCAACAGCACCTGAAATAATTGGAACGAACGGCTGAACAGTATTCGTATAGAAGATAATGGCCATACAAAGCAAGGCCAGGATCGGAAAAAAGTATTTGGATCTGCTACGTTCTTTTTGAACACGATCTGCATCGACTGCCATTTCATGCGCTTCGAGTTTTTTTCGTGCGGGAGGATGGCTAAACTTTGTCCACGCCATAAGCGAATGGTGTAACCAATTAAAATGATGGCACCAGCTGCAAAAAGAATCGTCAAAGCGGTCTCCTGTAAGAGAGCGATAAAAAGAAACGCTGTGGCAAATATAGAATTATAAAAAGCAAATTGTTTTGTTCGAAGCGAGCGAATGGACATAATCAGCCTCCAGTAGTGAGTACGAATTTATTGTTAGATGACGGTGAAAAGGACAGTGCCCCAAATGAAAACAGCTCCAGGTGTGCTCCAGAATAACGCGCGTTTAAACTGCTTTGGCTCTGCTTCCTCAAAGCGATCCCATTCAAGCTGGTGACCGAGCACTGATCCCGCAAGCAGGATGATCGCAAAGATGGAAAAGAATCCTGGATGTACCAAAAAGAAGACGTGGTAGGCGGAAAAGCCAATCAGTAAAAATAGCGTCCCCAGGCCAATCAGGCCGAGACCTTGCATGAGAGACGTCAGCATCCAGTACACGCCGCCGCGTTCGTGTTTTCGTTGCTCGAGCGGATCCAGATGCGGAAAGCGGATCATGATCAAGGAAAGGACACCGGCAGCAATGATCAGCAGGGAAAAGGTGAGCCCGGCCGTCGCCGGATCTGTCCAGAGGATGGCCGCGAGCTGAATGACTGCACCAGCAGTCCAGGGAAGAGACCGTACGATGAACGATTGTGTTTTCGGCGTCATGCATAAGTCTCCCTTCTACAGTCCGGGCACTCCGGCGTTAATAAAAAAGTAATGAATCGCAAACAACGACATGACCTTCCATTTCGTAAACTTCGGCTTCAGCATCTGATATTCCCAACCGGCGGTTGCCAGATCAATCGGTTTTTTCTCAAAGTGGTAGTAGACGACGAAGGTGAGCAGAACGAGAAGCGTGAAGCCGGTAAATTCAGCCATGGTTAACGAGTAATACGTCCCCGGCTCGGTCAGCCAGCCGCCTGTCAGCAGCAAAACAACACCGAAGGCGCTCAGCCAGGCGTAGCGCTTTTGGCGGGGATCTCTCTGTTTTACTGCTTTTGGCCAATCCGGGCCGAGCTTTTGTTTTTCGTACGCCTCAAGCCTTCTGGAAGCGGCGAGCCATGGTTCACGGGGGCCGCGCTGTATGCGGTAGATGGTGTACGATGTCAGCGCAGCGGCAGATGCAAACAGAAGCAGCTGCAGCGGAATGACGTACGCAAGCAGAGCACTGCCAGCACTGTACGCTACGATCATCCCGGCGTACGCCAGCTTCTCCAGGCGGCGCAGCCGGTAAAGCTCATATTTTGACAAGGAATCAGGGTGGGCAGACATACTATGTCCTCCTTCGCGAGATTTCGAATCAGATTCACGTTCGTTCATTACGTCTCAAGTTGCTCAACAAATAGATTCAGTGCATCTGTAGAGAAAGCGGAGTGATCTAATCCTAAAAGATCACGATATCGAATTGTTCAACAACTCCAAAGACTGCCAGGACGAAAAAGAAGTATACGATTAGGTTTGCAACATCTGCAGACTGCTGATGATCCTTAAATTCTTCAATCGATTCAGCTTTGTCGACAGCGGCGTAGTGAAAGGCGTTCGTGAGCACCATCAATGCTGTCACCATCAGTACAGTCACGAGGCCGCTGGCAAAGCCGAAGCGAATCGGTTCATCTGCTGGCAGCTGCGTGATGCCGGCCCACGTAATCGCCAAGGAAACGGCTATATAGAGCCTGGTAGACAGGCGGCGATTTTTCTGGACGCTTTTATACGCCGGCCATTCTGTTCCTAGTTTTGCCCATTCGTACTGCTGCGCCCGACGGAAAAGAGACAGCCGGGAACTCGGAACCTCTTTTCGGGACAAACGAAAAGTCGTTAGGACAATCCCGATGAGCAGGATCGAGGCCGCAGCGTAACGAATGGTCAGCTCGGCCTGTTCAATGACAACTAACGTAACGGAGAGCAGGAGCGCCGTGCTGCAGGCGATCACGCTTAGCTGCTTTGATGCGAAGTTTGCGAATGGAAGACACGTCTGACACCTCCGGAACCATTAGAGCGCTGATACAATGAATGAAAGAATCGTAAATAGAGCAAAGAGATTCAGGCCTGCAGCGAATCGAATCAGGACCCGGCGCTGCTGAAAATGAGCCGGACTATTGGCCCCGTCTACTGCTGCGATATGCGTAAGCTTATGCAGGTTCATCGTCAGGAAAAGCACGCCTGCTGCTGTGATCAACACGCCCGTTGAAACCGAAACAGCATTATCGGATGCAAAAGCTGCGGCTGCCGCAGCAGTCAGTACCGCGAAAGCAAGCGCACTGCGTCTTCGCTCCTGGGTGATGTGGACGGCTTCTTTTTCGTGCTCGTTAATCTTTTTGGTTAACGGAAAAGGAATTCCATCGCGCATCAGCAGGAGGGCACCCGCAGCGGCGGCGAGCGTAAACAGAAGCTGCAGCGACAGCCCTAGTCGTTCAATAAGGAGAACCGCTCCGGTAAGTGCTGGTAGCAGCACCAGATTAAAAACGAGCATCTGCTTCGTTCGCAGTTTAACGAGTGCTGACATGAACATCCCTCACTAACGGTTCTGTAATGATATCGTAACATAAGATAATCGGTATTTTTTTCCTCTTATAGGAAGTCAGAACGGAAGTCACACGACAGATGAACCAGTTGTACATGTGTATGTAAGACGAAAGAAGCTGATCTCATTTCCATTTCAGGATATCATAGCTAATATTGACATTATTCAGACAGTTTCATATACTAGAAAAATGTTACATAGTTTGGTAGAAAAAATAAAATAATCTTTCAGGGGAGGAAGACAGCATGAAGAAGTACGCAGGGCTATTAGTCGGGACGTTGATTCTTGCCGGCTGTGCCGGGGAACCGGAAAACACGAATGATCCGGCAGAAAACACCGACGCTGAAAACAATGTGGAAGCGTCAGAAGGAAACGAAGAAGGCGATGGCGAGCGGGTTGAGGAAGATTACCTGCAAATCGGGGTTCAGACTGACCCGGTAGCGCTTGATCCGCACGGAGCAAACGAGAACGTCGCAAACGCGATTAACTCATCGGTGTACGACAGACTCGTTTACGTAGACGAAGACCTGGAAATTGTACCGGGACTCGCGGAAGAGTTTGAGCAGCTGGATGAAACGACGTGGGAGTTTAAAATCCGTGAAGGCATCACGTTCCATGACGGGGAAGAGCTGGACGCCGAGGTCGTGCAAATGAACTTTGAGCGGATTCTAGATGAAGATATCGGATCCCCGGTCGCCTTCATTTTTGACATGATTGAAGAGGTCGAAGTCATCGATGATTATACGGTACAGATGACGACGGACGTTCCGTTTGCACCGCTTCCGTCCCACCTGGCGCATCCGGGCGGCGGAATTGTGAGCCCGGCTTTAATCGAGGCTTCCTATGAAGAAATGGAGGAAGGCGGCTCGCCGTTTAACGCGGCGAATACGCAGGCAGCAGGCACCGGATACTTTCAGCTGGAAGACTATAACTCCGGGGAATACGTCACCTTCAGCCGAAATGAAGACTACTGGAACGGCGAGGCAAATGTCGAAGGTGTCACGTTCCGAATTATTCCGGAGCCTCTGACGCGTATTGGCGAACTGGAAACTGGCGGTATTGATATTTCCGTACCAGTCGTTCCTTCTGACATCGGCCGGGTGGAGCAGGCTGATGGCGTCAACCTGAACGAGCAGCCGAGCTCTATGCTCGCCTATCTCGGCTTTAACACAGACGTTGAGCCGTTTGATGATCCGGAAGTACGACGAGCCATTCACATGGCACTAAACAAGGACGATATCATTGAAGGCGTGCTGAACGGCACCGGTATTAAAGCAGACGGACCGATTGCACCGGAAGTGTTCGGAGCGTCGGAAAACCTGGACGCGCTGGAATACGACCCAGAAGAAGCGGAGCAGATGCTGCGGGATGCCGGCGTGGAGGAAGGCTTTGAAGTAAGTCTTCTCACAAGTGAATCCCAGGATTCTATCGATGCCGCAGAATTGATTCAGGCGCAGCTGAGCGTACTTGGTATCGACGTTTCGATCGAATCGTATGAAATCGGAACATATCTCGAAATGGCTGGCGACGGGGATACCGAAATGTTCTACGGCACGTGGGGCACGGTGACAATGGATGCAGACTACGGCCTCTATGGACCGTTCCATTCCAGTAACGCCGGACCACCGGGTAACCGTTCTTTCATTGAAAATGACGAGCTCGACTCTCTGCTCGAAGCTGGTCGTGAAGCACAGACAGAGGAAGAGCGTCTGGAAATTTATGAAGAAGCGCAGAACCTGCTCATTGAAGAATCTCCTTACGCATTTCTTTACTACCCTAGCTCGATCTCGGCTGTGACAGACGATGTCGAAGGATTCTGGCAGTATCCATCCGGTTATTACTACCTGAAGGATGTTGAGCTGAACCGCTAAAAACGAACCGCTCCTCCATGTGGGGAGCGGTTTCTTAATGAAGGGCTACCTTGAAAATAGCTCGTTCAAACAATGTACATCAAGCTGTTCCACTCTCGGCGAAGGCTTACCCAAGGGCTTGTTCTCGACTAATGTTGGCGAAAGAGCCTGTCGCCAACATGGATTCTCGCACTGCGCTGATCCTTTGGGTGTCCTCGCCTTCGTTCCACAGCGTTCGTGATGTTCCTCTTTCATGGTGCAGATTGTCATTGCATGAGTGTCTCAGTTAAAATTCAGTGTTGAAATTCGATAAATAGGAACTTTTGTTCTATAATAGAGGTACTGACTTTTATGAGGAAAGGACCATGGATAAGAATTAATAGTGAAGGCCTTAAAAAACCTTTTGGAAGAAGCAAAGTTGCGAATACGGAATCACAATATGAGCATCTTATCGTTGAACTCTTCCATGGAGCCTTATCTAGAGGAGATTCGAGAGCGAAAACACCATAGAGGGTAGACATACCCAAACTGTCATTCCACAAGCATTGTAAGGTTCGGGGCATATGTATCTAAAGTTGATGATAAAACTCACAAAAAAACAGTGATATTAAGTGTAAAGGCTGACGTAAAACCTTTACCGATTTAACTAACAGCCCTCTATATCGAACGTTTCGACTATCGGCATGGGTAAAATTCATTGAATGTATGATTGAGGGCCATTCTCTAAGAAAATCTGCTTCTATGACTCCAAATGTACATTATGTGACTCTATTTTACTGGCTGCACAAAGTTTTGCGTACACTCCAGCAAGTAGCACATCCTTACTTAGAAAGCATCGTAGAAATGGACAAACTTACTTTCTTTACTCTCAAAATAATCCTGTACAGTAAAAGAGTTTTTAGTGAATGGAAGTGCTCTTACTTGCCATGAAACTAATATGACATTAAGACTTTCGGCGTTTCATCACATCTAACTAGTGGAATAATTTAGTAACTAGCGCTATAAAAGGTGGTTGTAACATGAGGTATTTCTATTTGGGGATTATGAGTATGGTTGTTTTAAGTGCTTGTGGAACAAATACTGTGGATGTTGATTCAGCAGATATTGAATTAAATGAAAATAACGATACTACAGAAAATAGTTCTGAAGTTAGTTATCAAGAACCGCCTGCTAATATTGTGCAAGAGAATAAATATGAGATTGCGATATTTGTAGATGAAGAAGAAGGTTTTGAGGGAATTAATGCTAAGTTCACTTATCTAGGTGACAAAGAAGAACTCACTGTTTATCATCCAACCGATACGATTTTTTTATTCAAGCTTATTGATGATGAAAATGTTTTTACTAATATAACCACAGGTGAAGATAATATTGGAAACACTACATTAGTGCCAAAAGAACCTAAGAAAACAACGTTAATTCCAAATCAATTCCCCGATAATATTGAGGAAGGAACTTACGACATTGTAGCTACTGCTCATTTTACCTTAGAAGAAAACTATGAAGATGGAGAAAGTGTTTATACTAATGAAATGAATGTCTCCACCACCATCCATATTGTAAACGATTAAATTTACGTTTTATTTATCAGCCTTAGCTATTCATCGATTGAACAGCTAAGGTTTTTATTAAATGAATTTTTATATTATATCAACACTAAACATTAACATAGCCTAATGAAAAGTGAAGAGGGCCCTGTGATCAGTAAAAGAAGCGCTGCGTGCCTTCTCCGATATGCTCTTTTTGGCGGAGAAGGGCTGCTGTACATGAACTGGAAACCCTGCTAAGCTGAGGGAAACGGAGATAAAGGAGCAATGCCGATGGGAGATCTATTCGGAAACCTGCAGAGCCTGCTGATTCCCGTTCTTCTGATCGCGATGTTTCTCGTTTATGCGAGCACCGCGTCGAAACGGAACGATCACATGCGTGACGTGGAACGACGGGCAAAGGAAGCTGAAGAAAAAGAAAAGCATCGTCACGAATAAACCAGAGCCCCAGCATAAGTGGGAGCTCTGGTTTTTTTACAGTTGAAACGCAGCGGAATACCGTATGATGCCTGGCTGAAGCGCCCCTCGTTCAAGCTCCAGCGCCATGAATGCTTCATCCGGCACGTCAAAAGGGACACGGACACCGAATCCCGAAGCCGGCTGAAAGCCGAACCGCGGATAATAATCAGGATGTCCAAGCACGATTACAGAAGGGTGCCCGGCAGAAGCAGCGCGCTGAAGCACCTCACGAATCAATGCCGTGCCGATGCCGCGGCCCTGCAGCGTCGGTAAAACGGAAACGGGCGCTAGCGCCAGTGACGGGATCCGCGTTTGATCCGGTTGCTCAATTTCGATTCGAGAAAGCATGATGTGACCGGCAAGGGTTCCGTTTAGAAAAGCCGAAAGGGCAAGCTCCGGTATATAAGCCTCGGACTGGCGAATGCGTTTCACCAGTTCATGCTCAGTCTGATCACTCATTTCTTCCTTTTGAAAGGCCTTTACAATCACGTTTTCGATTGTTTCCATATCTTCATCAGCTTCTTGTCTGAACTGTATATCCATCCGCACGTCCTCCTTTTTTATGTAGCATATCATAGATGAATTCAACTCAGTTGACACGCCAGGTAAGCTTTTCTATACTAGTAAAAGTCCATAAAGCCGATATAGTTTGTCGGTTTAGAGTGAGAAGGGGGAAATGAACATGAAAAAGTATGCAGCACTGATGATTGGCGCCGGTCTGCTGGCCGCTTGCGCCGGTGAGCCGGAGGAAGGGTTAAACAACGGGAATAACGGTGAAGAGCCGGCGAATAATAATGAGGCACCTGAAGCAGAGGGGGAGCGGATAGAAGAGGACTACCTGCAGGTCGGCGTGGCATCTGACCCGGTAGCACTGGATCCGCACGGTGCGAACGAGAACGTGTCCAATTCGATTAACGCGACGATTTACGATCGCCTTGTCTTTATGAATGATGACCTGGAGCTGGAACCGTGGCTCGCGGAAAGCTATGAACAGGTTGAAGATACGGTGTGGGAATTTGAGATCCGTGAAGGCGTGACGTTTCATGACGGCGAAGAGCTGGACGCTGAAATCGTAAAAATAAATTTTGACCGGATCTTAGATGAGGATATCGCATCACCGGTCTCGTTTATTTTCAGCATGATTGAAGAAGTGGAAGTAGTCGATGAGTATACGGTACGCATGCATACGGATGCGCCGTTCGCGGCGCTCCCGTCTCATTTGGCGCATCCTGGCGGCGGCATTGTCAGCCCCAACATGATCGAAGCTTCCTACGAAGAACTGGAGGCAGGCGGCAACCCATTTGACGTGGCTGATGAGGAAGCCGCAGGCACTGGCTATTTCCAGCTGGAAGACTACGTGTCCGGTGATTATGTGACGCTTGCAAGAAACGACGACTATTGGGAAGAGCCTGCGAATGTCGAAGGCGTTTCCTTCCAGGTAGTACCGGAAAGCCTGACGCGGATCGGCGAGCTGGAAACGGGCGGTCTTGACGTCATTTATCCAGTGAATCCGCAGGATATGGAACGACTTGAAGAAGCAGAAGGCGTTGGCACCTATGAGCAAAACAGTGTTCGCATGGCTTATCTCGGCTTCAATACAGAAGCGGAGCCATTTGACGATGCGGACGTCCGCCGTGCGATTTATATGGCACTGAATAAAGAAGACATTGTAGAAGGTGTGCTTGACGGGGCCGGCATCACCGCAGAAGGTCCGCTTGCACCGGACGTGTTCGGGTACTCTGACAGTATTGAAGCTCCGGCTTACGACCCGGAACAAGCGCAGCAGCTGCTTGAAGAAGCGGGCTACGGCGATGGTCTGGAAGTTACGCTCGTCACGAACGATGACCGCGAAAACGAAGATGCCGCTGCTTTGATTCAGGCACAGCTTTCGCAGATCGGCGTGGATGTATCGATTGAATCATACGAGCAGGGGACTTACCTGGAACTTGCCGGACAGGGAGACACAGAACTGTTTCTCGGCAGCTGGGGAACGGTGACGCTTGACGCAGATTACGGCATGTACGCGCTCTATCACTCGAGCAATGCCGGGACTTCCGGAAACCGTGCCTTTTATGAGGACGATGAGATCGATGCGCTGTTAACAGAAGCGCGTCAGGAAAGCGACGAGGATGCCCGCTTTGCACTTTATGAAGAAGCACAGGAGATTCTTGCAGATGAACTTCCTTACGGCTATTTATACTACCCGGATCTTGTAACGGGACTTTCCGACGATGTAGAAGGGTATTTCCAGTATCCGGCAAGCTTCTACTACTTGCGTGATGTGGAATTAAACCGCTGATCGTTTACAGACGAGGGCAATCAGCGTTAAACTAAAAAGAGAATGAGCGAGAAGGAGTGAAGCCGATGAGCTACGAACAGGACGGCATCAAGCAGGTTGATAAAGAGGAACTGAAGCAGATCCTGGAGCAGAAAAGCCCGAATCAGATCGTCATCGATGTACGGGAGCCGGAAGAGTATACGAAGCGCCATATTCCCGGCGTACCGCTGCTCCCGATGATGTCCATTCCGGAGCTTGCAGACGGGATCGATAAAGAAAAAGAGTACGTGTTCGTCTGCCGCAGCGGCAACCGCTCACAGAAGGTTTCCTTGTTTCTAAAAGGACAGGGCTACGAGAACGTCGCGAACTATGAAGGCGGCATGCTGGAGTGGGACGGCGATGAAGCAGACGGTGACGAAGTACACTTGCAGTCCGTGGACGAACTGAAAAGCTGGAAAAACAGCTGAATCGGGTTTGATGAGCAGCCTTTCGCATGAGCGGGAGGCTGCTATTTTAAATCAATAAGAACATATGTCCTCCTCTATAAAAGTTAAATAGGGGTGTACAAATGTTTTACATTAAATCATGAATAATGGTATACTAAAAATACTTTTTGAGGGTAGCGAAATAAAAAACAGCAGGGGGGCGGTTTAGTGGATATTAGGAAGATCGAATCGATGTATCAGAGCGGTGAATACGATCTTAAAATGGATATTGACCAGTCCGCCACTGGATCACCTCTTTTTTACGTGCATTTAATCCCGCTTGAAGAAGGACGTGCAAAAGAACTGTATATCACAGAAAAAGAAGCCGTCTACAAGGCGGTTCAGCATATCGTCAGACGATCCAAACGGGGATTAACTGACTAATAAAGAAAACCAGAGAGGCAGTAGCCTTTCTGGTTTTTTGTTTGAATGCTTTTTAGTGACAGGCTGAAAGTTATCAAACGGCGGCGGAAAGTTTTCATATGGAGTCCGGAAGTTTTCATTCAGGCCTCCAAACATTTCATTTTCAGCGGATAACTTATTATGGTTATCAAACGGCGTGCGTTATAGAGAAAAACTTATTATTTGTCAGGGTGAAGTTTTCATTTCAAGTCGAACGTTATCATTTGAGGAGAGACATGACGGCTTGAGGTTATTGAAACGGTTTTAATAAAGGCAGGCGCAGCCTGCGGAGGTCGATGATGGGTTGTTGTTTTGAAAGTGTTCAACTTCTGCGGTAAAATGAAGCTAGTATAAAAAGCATTAACTTCGCCTGCCATCTATTCAACTTTTCCTTCAAAAGCTTCAAGAACGTCTGTCATATGTTTACGAGCTTCAACTTAAAACTGCTATAACGAATAAACGTTCAACTGTCGGGCGAAAACATTCAACTTCCACAAAAAACGTTCAACCTTGTCGAAAAGCGCCTTCAGTCGGATTGCTTCCGGGAGCCGGAAGCTTCCTTTCAGGTATTGATCGTGCGGTTTTAATGAGAGGTGTCCATCTTTCCGGTTTAAACCGAGCACCAAAAAACAGCCGGCAGGGGGAGCCGGCTGTTTTACCTAACGCTGTTTAAGCATCTGTCGAAACGTAAAGAGATCGGTAGTGGCATCAATGCTGATGAATTCGATGCCGAGTGCGTCGGCGAGATCAGCCGCCTGATGCCTCGTGGCGCTGAACGAGAGAACGGTATGATGCGCACCGCCTGCATAAATCCAGGCCTCAGCAGAAGTACGGAAGTCCGGTTTCGGCTCCCACAGTACTTTCGCTACCGGGAGCTTGGGCGTGCTCTCAGGAACGCGTACGGCCGTCACGTCGTTTGCAATCATACGGAAGCGGCCGCCCATATCGACGATGCTGACGTTAACCGCCTCGCCTTCAATGCCGTCAAAGATGAGTCTGGCCGGATCGTTTTTACCGCCGATTCCGAGCGGATGTACGGCGATTTCAGGCTGGTTCGCGGCGATCGTCGGGCATACTTCGAGCATATGTGATCCGAGCACCTGCGTCCCTTCCGGCGTAAAGTGATACGTATAGTCCTCCATAAAGCTTGTACGGTCGTTACCGGTCATCGTTTTCATCATACGCAGGAGAGCGGCTGTTTTCCAATCGCCTTCACCGGCAAAGCCGTAGCCTTTTTCCATCAGGCGCTGCACGGCAAGCCCGGGAAGCTGCGGTACGCCGTGCAAGTCTTCAAACGTTGTCGTAAAGGCGTGATAACCGTACTCCTGCAGCATATACTCGATGCCGAGCTCCAGTTTGGCCTGTTCTAAGACGGACTGGCGAAAAGCAGCGTCATCGGCCTTTGCGGAAGGGATTTCGTAGCGATGACGATAGTCGTCAAACCGCGCCTGCACATCCTGCTCTGAAAAACGGTCCGCGGCATCCGCAATATCACCGATGCCGTAGCCGTCTACGGTCCAGCCGAAGTCTTTCTGCGCCTGGACTTTGTCGCCTTCGGTTACGGCGACGCCGCGCATGTTATCGCCGATGCGCAGCACCTTCAGCTTACGGCTTTCCTGCACGGCCGTCATTGTCCGCATCCAGGACGCGATGTCCTCCTGAATCGCCTCGTGCTTCCAGTGACCGGCAATAACGCGGCGGTTCAGGCCGAGGCGCGTGCAGATAAAACCGAATTCCCGGTCGCCGTGTGCGGACTGGTTGAGATTCATAAAGTCCATATCAATCGACTGCCATGGTATCTGTTCATGGTGCTGGGTATGGAAATGAAGCATCGGCTTTCCGAGCTCCATCAGACCCTGAATCCAGCGCTTGGCTGGAGAGAATGTGTGCATCCATACAATCACGCCTGCACAGCTTTCGTGCTCGTTCGCCTCGCGAATCGCCCGCGTTATTTCCTGCTCAGTCGTGACGAGCGCGTGCGCCTTAACGGGGAAGGGGAGTGCTTCTGTCAGATGGCCGGCGACTTCGTTCGCCTGGCTGCTCACCTGATCGAGTGTTTCGGGGCCGTATAAGTGCTGGCTTCCTGTTATCATCCAAAATTCACTGTTAACGTTCAATGCTGCCACCGCCTGCTGGTTCTGTCGTTTGTGTTTTCGTTCGTCCGCGCAGCAGGTTCTTCATAAGGCCGCTGCTGCGTCCGAAATAATCGTGCAGTTCTTTATAAGCGCTGTACAAATCACGGTACGCATCGCGCTTCTCGAGTGACGGCTGGTACACGTCATCCTTCACACGTGCCATACGCGCTGCCGCATCGGTGATGGTTGCAAACCCGCCATTTTCTTCTCCGGCGGCGACTGCTGCAAACATAGCGGAGCCGAGTGCCGGCGTCTGTACGGAATCGGCAGTATAAATCGGCCGTTCTGTTACATCCGCGTATATTTGCATAAGCAGCGGATTTTTACGTGGAAGTCCGCCGCAGGCGTACAAGTCGTTTACCGGCACACCGGACTGATGCAACGTTTCCACAATCTGTTTCGTTCCGAAGGCGGTTGCTTCCAGTAACGCACGGTAAAGCTCTTCCGGCTTTGTTTGTAAGGTCATGCCCACAAACAAACCGGACAGCTGCGTATCGACGAGCGTGGAGCGGTTGCCGTTCCACCAGTCGAGCGCGACAACACCGCTTTCACCGGGATCAAGCTTCGCTGCTTTTTCCGTCAGAAGCTCATGAATCGACAGGCCTTTTTCTTCAGCTTCCTCGGTGAGGGAGGCTGGTACACACGTATCGACAAACCAGGCGAAAATATCTCCGACCGCCGACTGACCGGCTTCGTAGCCGTAATAGCCTGGTAAAATACCGTCTTCGACGACGCCGCAAATGCCTTCTGCATACGTTTCCTCTTTTCCGAGCAGCATGTGGCAAATTGACGTACCCATTGCCATCACCATACTGCCTTCCTTTACGACGCCGACAGCGGGCACCGACACGTGCGCATCGACGTTTGCGACGGCGACAGGCAAGCCTTCCGGAAGCCCGGTTTTTTCAGCTGCCGCAGCAGTGATCGACCCGGCTTTCGCACCTGGAGGAAGAATCGGCCCTTTCAATTTGTCTGAGACGAGGTTTTCAAGCTTCGGATGGACAGAGGCGAAAAAGGAAGCAGGCGGGAAACCGTCCTCTTTGTGCCAGGCAGCTTTGTAGCCCGCTGTACAGCTGTTTCGTGTGAACGTTCCGGTAAGCTGGGAAATGACCCAGTCGGCAGCTTCGACAAATTTATCCGCTTCGTCGTAGATGTGCGGTGCTTCATCCGCAATCTGATAAGATTTGGCGAGCATCCACTCCGACGAGAGCTTGCCGCCGAACCGGTGAATAAAATCTTCACCCATTGCTTCGGCGCGCTCATTGAGATGATCTGCGTGCGGCTGGGCGGCATGGTGCTTCCACAGCTTTACCCAGCTGTGCGGATCGTGTTTGTGTTTGTTGTGAAAACAAAGCGGCCGATCGTTTTCGTCTACCGGGAGCATGGTGCACGCGGTAAAATCAATGCCGATGCCGGCAATATCGGCAGGATCGGCATCAGCGGCTTTGATAACAGCAGGAACGGATGTGAAAAGCACGTCCAGATAATCCTGCGGATGCTGCAGCGCCCACTCGTGCCCAAGCTTCGTGCCGTCCGGAAGCGCGGTGTCCATCACGCCGTGGGCATAAGGCGTCACGTGCTCCGCAAGCTCCCGGCCATCCTCCAGGGAAACGAGGACGGCTCTTCCGGACTCAGTTCCAAAATCGACGCCAATTGCATACTGTTTCATCGGCTTTCCTCCTTTCCAGCCTGCCCGTAATAAGCATGACTGCCATGTTTTCGTGAAAAATGCTTGTCGAGCAGCGCAGACGAAATACCGGATGCACTCGGCTGAAGGGCTCTTGTTCGAGACCCCATTTTGGCTGTTTCTTCGAGCACGACGGCATGATAAACGGCATCAGCCGGACTCGCTCCCCACGTAAACGGGGCGTGACCGTGCACAAATACTGCCGGAACTTCCAGTGGGGAAAGCTGTTTTGTCTCAAATGTTTCCGCAATCACGTTTCCTGTTTCAAGCTCATAGTCGCCGCTGATTTCCGCTGTTGTCATCGGTCTCGTACATGGAACGGCTCCATTAAAGTAATCGGCGTGGGTCGTACCGAACACCGGCAGTTCCAAGCCTGCCTGTGACCAGCTTGTTGCCCACGGCGAGTGGGTATGTACAATGCCGGCAATGCCTGTGAAGCGGCGGTACAGCTCCAGATGGGTCGGGGTATCAGACGACGGACGAAGTTCACCTTCAATGGTATGGCCGTTGAGGTCTACTACGACCATTTTTTCCGCCGTCAGCTCGTCATAGCTCACTCCACTCGGTTTAATCACCATCAGCTTCGATTCCTCATCAAAACCGCTTGCATTTCCCCAAGTAAATGTCACAAGATCATAGCGGGGGAGGGCGAGGTTTGCTTCGAGCACTTCCTGTTTCAGCTGTTCAAGCATGACGCTTCCTCCTTTCGTTTGCTAAAAGATTCAGCCGGCTGCAGTTGCTTTCGCACGGCCGGCTGAACGGGGAATTGATTATTGATCCATACGCGGACGAATGCTTTCTTCGGCCTGCTCAAGTGCCTCTTCCGGAGTCTGAGACTGCTCTCGGATCACGTTAAACATAATGTTTGTATTGATCTCATCCAGCACGTCCGGCGTATGCTGCGTGATGTTCACGCCTTCTACTTCATCGCGGATATCCAGCAGGAGGTCGAAAATGTCATCGTTGAAGTACTCATAAAACTCACTGTCTGCCTGAATTTCTTCCGTATCCCAAACGTCCCAGCGCGGCGGATCAAAGCCTAGCTGCGTCCAGAGGTTGATGTTGCCTTCCTCAGACATTTTGGCAAAATAGAGGAATTCCTTGGCGAGATCAACGTTTTCAGACTGGCTTGTCACTGCTGTACCGGTTCCGCCCATTCCGACGGTACGGGCATCGTCTTCATCAAATACCGGCAGCGGACGGATTTCCATTTTACCTTCAAGATCCGGCATCTCTGCGAGGAAGTTGGACATAAAGAAGAGTGGCATCACCGTGGAAGCAGCTCCGCCGCTGTTCATAAAGCCGTAATATTCTTCTGAATGGTTCTCGTCACCCGGTGTGATTTGGGCAATTTCATATTCATTGACGAGATCAGACATAAACTGAAGCGTCTCCACATTCGTGTCGTTTGCCAGCGTCAGTTCATGGTCATCATTGAAGAAGTCAGAACCTTGCTGAGCAACGAAAGGCCACAGGCCGTACCAGTTGGCAGACACTGTCGTCATCGGAACGCCGGTTGCCTCGACAACCTGTTCACCTGCTTCTACATAGTCATCCCACGTATGAATGTCATCGATGTCGACTCCTGCTTCATCCATGATCTCCATATTATAGTAGACAACGGTCGCGCCGAGGTGAGTTGGGGCACCGTAGTAGTTGCCGTCCTGCGCGTAAATGTCCAGACGTTCGGTGATAAACTGATCGAGCTCATCTTCAATTAAATCGTTGAGCGGCTCGAGTTGAATGTCGCCAACAAGAAAGTTCGGGAACCGGGCAATTTCAATATCGACAAGATCCGGTGCATCAGATCCGGACTGAAGCGCCAGGAGCAGGTTGTTATGCATTTGATCAAACGGATATACTTCCGCCGTCAGCTGAATCGGGTTATCTTCATTTTCTTCGTTCCATCGTTCAGCCGCATCCTCGAAAAATTCGGAATGCGTTTCAGCAAACGTCCAGAAGCTGAGCTCGGTCGCGCCTTCAATGTCATCCCCGACGACGGCCGTTTCTTCTGCCTCTCCGCCGCTTGCATCGGCATTGTCGCCGTCACCTGCGTTACCATCCTCGTTGCCGCCGCCTCCGCAGGCAGCCAAAAACAGAGCAGAACCAATCATAGAAGACAGCCAAAGACTCTTTTTCATTCCACTTCCTCCTCTAATGTCATGTCAGCGCTTTCAGAAAAGCGTCAAACATGCTGATGTGTTGGGTGCAGGAGAGATATAAACGAATTGCTTATGGACCATCCTGCGCATTCAACGAAGATAATTCATTGAATAAATTATTGATTAATTTGTATTTTATTTTAGTTATCCGTACAAGTCAACCAGAAAATAATCTGACAAATAAAACAGAAAAAAGATAAGGGTTAACGGAAATACTGGCATAGAAGGCTTGACTAAGTTTAATAAAGTTGTAAATAAAGAAATAAAAAATTCTGAACTTGCCAATAAAGCAATAATAAAATATAATTCTCACATATACATACGTACAGGTTGTACGCATATGTAACCGTTTTAGTTATAGGAGTGAGGTGGAGTTTTACGAGTTATCTATCAGAATAGTTTGAACTTTAGAGTGTCATACAGCTACTTAGTTCACTGAATAACTAAAGTGGTGTAGATTGAAAAAGGAGGGTCTTCAATGGAACGAACTGCCGAACGAACGGTGGAGAAGAAAAAGCGCTCCAGCATTCTGTATTCGAAAACAGCAGCCCCGTATATTTTTGTTTCTCCATTTATTCTGTCATTTCTGGTGCTGTCGCTTTATCCATTTATCAGTGCGATTAACATGAGCTTTCAGCGTGTTGTACCGGGACAGACGGAATACATTGGTTTTTCAAATTTTGAAAGGGTATTCAATCCGGTCTTCTTTACGGCCTTGCAGAACACGACCATCTACGTGATCTGGACCGTTGTGATTCTGACGCTCATTCCGATGCTGTTTGCGATTTTTCTGAACCACAGACTGATTATGTTCACAAACGTATTCCGGGCAGCTATCTTTATTCCGGCGCTGACATCCGTCATCGTAGCCGGTACGATTTTCCGGATGATTTTCGGGGAATCCGATATGGCATTTGCAAACCAGGTGCTGTCTTTATTCGGACTGGAAACACAGGAGTGGCGCTATGGTGCCGCTACAGCGATGTTCCTGATGGTCGGTCTCGCCTCGTGGCGCTGGATGGGGGTCAACGTTCTTTACTACCTGGCGGCCCTGCAGAACGTCAGCAAGGATCTTTATGAAGCTGCTGATATTGACGGAGCAAACGCGTGGCAGAAATTTCGCAATGTGACATTTCCAGCGATCAAGCCGATCTTTATTTTCCTTTCCACGATCACGACGATCAACGGCTTCCGTATGTTTGAGGAAAGTTTCGTTTTCTTTGAAACGACGTCTCCCGGCAACATCGGTCTCACGATCGTCGGCTACATTTACCAGGAAGGGATTCAGCGCAACGATATGGGCTTCGGGGCAGCAATTGGCATCGTCCTGTTAGGCATCATCTTCGTTGTCAGTATCATTCAGCTCTATGTCACCGGAGCGTTTAAGAAGGAGGATTCATGATGGATAAGAAGCTGACTCCGAAAGAAAAAGGCATTCGCCTGCTGCTCGTACTGACGTTCAGCTTTATCTCGCTCGTCGCGCTGTTTCCGGTCATCTCGCTCGTGGTTGCGTCATTCAGTCCATCGACGGACCTGATGCGCTTCGGACTGACTGCGGAGCTGTTTTTCAGTGGATTTACTGCAGAAAACTTTGAGGTTATTTTTGGGGGAGAAGCTGGAGCGTACTGGCGCTGGTACGTGAACAGCCTGATTGTATCGGGCGTGCTGATTGTACTGTCCTTGTTCTTCTCTTCAATGGTCGGCTATGCGCTGGCGCTATATGAATTTAAAGGGAAGCGATTCATCTTCATTCTCGTTCTGTTGATCCTCATGATTCCATTTGAGATCATGATGCTTCCGCTTTACACCATGATGGTGAACCTGCGGCTTGTTGACACGTATTTTGGTGTGATGCTGCCGCTGATTGTCGCACCAATTGCGGTTTTCTTCTTCCGGCAGTACTGCCTCGGCCTGCCGAAGGAGCTGATGGAGTCAGGACGCGTGGACGGCTGTACCGAGTTCGGTATCTTTGCGCGTATCATGGCACCGCTTATGCTGCCATCGTTTGCCGCAATGGCCATTCTTCAAGGTCTCTCCAGCTGGAACAACTTCCTCTGGCCGCTGATCGTGCTTCGTTCCAACGACATGTTCACGCTGCCGGTTGGGCTTGCGACACTGCTGACACCATACGGCAATAACTATGAAATTCTTTTCTCCGGCTCGGTGATGGCGATCATTCCGATTATCGTCCTTTTCCTTTTCTTCCAGCGCTTCTTCATTGCTGGTCTGACATCCGGAGGCGTCAAAGGCTAATAGCGAAAGGAGCACGAGTGCATGACGGCGAAAGTAGAAGAAGCGCTCCGGTTTATCAGCCGGTTCGCGTGGCTGAATATAACCTGGATCGGATTTACTCTGCTCGGCGGAGTCATATTGGGCCTGTTTCCGGCTACCTATGCTTTGTTTACGATGGTACAGCGCTGGGTGCGTGATGGTGAGCAGGACGGTGTATGGAAGGCATTTAAGCACGTATATAAACAGAAATTCTGGCAGGCAAATGGTGCTGGGTGGCTGCTTGCAGTCATTGGTGCCGTGCTGTTTATCAATTATCAGGTGATCGTGAACGCCGGGGGAAGCCTGCCGCTGCTCGTCGTTCTCGCGTTCTTATTCGTCGTCAGCTTCTATGCGCTGATGCTCATCATGATTTTTCCGGTCTGGGTGTTTTACCAGGGCGGAATCATGCAGGCACTGAGCTATACGGCGCGATTTATTCTCGGCAGGCTTCACGTCGCACTTGGCTTTGCCGTGATCGTCTGGGGCGGCGTTTATCTGTCGCTCGCGTTTCCGGCGCTGATTCTGTTCTTCTCGGGGAGCGTGCTGGCGTATATGCTGGCATGGTTTTTAAACCGCTCGATTGAACGGCTGACAATGAAAACACAATTAAAGCAGGAAGGGTGGCAGCAATCATGATCAAACAAGCGAACGTCATGCTCGATAAGCGTGCCGTTATTGCAGATATAGACGAACGAATTTACGGATCATTTATCGAGCATATGGGAAGAGCGGTGTACGGAGGTATTTACGAGCCGGATCATCCGGAAGCAGACGAGCAGGGCTTTCGAAAGGATGTGCTGGAGCTCGTGAAGGATCTGCAGGTGCCGATCATCCGCTATCCGGGCGGCAACATGGTGTCTGCCTACAACTGGGAGGATGGTGTTGGACCGAAGGAGGACAGGCCGCGACGGCTCGAGCTCGCCTGGCAGGTGATTGAAACGAACCAGTTCGGCACGAATGAATTCGCTGACTTTGCCAAAAAAACGAATTCAGACGTGATGATGGCGATCAATCTCGGCACGCGCGGCATTGATGCAGCCAGAAACCTGGTCGAATACTGCAATCATCCGTCCGGTTCTTACTGGAGCGACATGCGCCGCTCCCACGGCTACGAAGCACCGCACAAGTTTAAAACGTGGTGCCTCGGGAACGAAATGGACGGTGACTGGCAGATTGGCCAGAAGACAGCGGTCGAATACGGACGGCTCGCCGCAGAGAGCGGCAAGGCAATGCGCCAGGTCGATCCTGATATTGAGCTGGTCACGTGCGGCAGCTCGGGCTCCGGCATGCCGACGTTTCCGGAATGGGAAGCTGTGACGCTTGAGCATACGTATGACGTCGCCGACTACATTTCGCTCCATCAGTATTTCGGAAACCGCGATAATGATTCGCAAAATTACCTCGCCAGCACGATGGAGCTGGAGCATTTTATCAACACGGTCCGTTCGGTTTGTGATTACTTAAAGGCAAAAAAACGAAGCAAAAAAACAATGATGCTGAGCTTTGATGAGTGGAACGTCTGGTACCACTCAAACGAGGCTGATGAAAAACTGGAACGCTGGCAGCAGGCGCCGCCGCAGCTGGAGGACCGGTATAACATGGAGGATGCGCTGCTCGTCGGCGGGATTCTCATCACGTTTTTAAAGCACGCTGACCGGATCAAAATGGCCTGTCTTGCGCAGCTCGTAAACGTGATTGCCCCGATCGTGACGGAAAACGGAGGAGGCTCCTGGAAGCAGACGATTTATTATCCGTACATGCACGCTTCCGTTTTTGGTCGAGGAAAGTCGCTTCACACCGTATCGGCTTCACCGAAGTTTGATACGAAGGACTTCACCGATGTGCCGCACACGGATTCTGCTGTCGTATACCGGGAAGAGGAAGAAGAAGTGACGATTTTTGCGCTGAACCGGCATACGGAAGAGGATATTCGCGTTCACTACGCACTGCATGATTTTGAGGGCTATGAGGTAGAGGAGCATATCACGCTCCACCATGAAGACCTGAAGGCAGGCAATTCGCTCGCTCAGGAGAACGTTAAACCGGCTCTCAGCAAGGCATACACATGGGAAGGACAGGAGCTGCAGGTGGAGCTGAAGCATGCATCCTGGAACGTCATTCGTCTGAAGCGCCGCACGTAAATCATTGAAGGAGGAAGCTGCTATGACCCAGATACAAAACCCGATTTTAACAGGATTTCACGCCGACCCGTCGATTTTGCGGGTAGGCGAAGACTACTATATTGCAACATCGACATTTGAGTGGTTTCCGGGAGTGCGGATTCATCATTCCCGCGACTTAAAGCACTGGGAGTTCGTGTCGAGCCCGCTCACGAGAACGAGTCAGCTCGATATGCGCGGTAACATGAATTCCGGCGGCGTTTGGGCGCCTGCTTTAAGCTGGCACGACGGCACATTTTACCTGATTTATACCGACGTCAAGCAGTGGCACGGGGCGTATAAGGATGCGCATAATTATCTCGTGACAGCTGATTCCATCGAAGGCCCGTGGTCAGAGCCGGTTTATCTGAACAGCAGCGGATTTGATCCGTCGTTATTTCATGACGATGACGGCCGTAAGTGGCTTGTGAACATGATCTGGGACTACCGCGAAGGAAAGCATCCGTTTGCCGGTATCGTGCTGCAGGAATTTGACGAGGCGGCGGGCGAACTGACTGGACCGGTTCGTACGATTTATGAGGGAACCGATCTGAAGCTGACAGAAGGGCCGCACCTGTACAAAAAAGACGGCTGGTACTACTTGATTGTAGCGGAAGGCGGTACGCGCTATGAGCATGCAGAATCCGTCGCGCGGTCACGCAGCCTGGAAGGTCCGTACGAAACGGATCCGGATTATCCGCTGATCACCTCGCGCGGCGATGACACCCTCGTGCTGCAAAAAGCAGGACACGGCAGCCTCGTGGAAACGCAGAACGGCGAGTGGTACTTCGTTCACCTTTGCGGACGTCCGTTAAACGGAACGTACTGTACGCTCGGACGAGAGACGGCGATTCAGAAGATTACCTGGACCGAGGACGGGTGGCCGAGACTCGCACACGGCGGTAATCGTCCGGCAGAATTCGTGGAGGCGCCGGATCTGCCGGAAAGCACGATCAACGAGCTTCCGGTGCGCGATGCATTTGACGGAACAGAACTGCATGGAAACTGGAATTCGCTGCGTGTTCCGATGGAGGAGTCGTGGTGTACGTTGAAAGAGGCTCCTGGGCATCTGCGTCTTTACGGGCGGGAGTCACTCAGCTCGGTGCATAAACAGTCGCTCGTTGCAAGAAGGCAGACAGCGTTTGTGTGCACAGCAGCAACGAAGCTTTCGTTCGACCCGGATACGTACCAGCAGAAGGCGGGGCTTGTCGTTTATTATGACACCGAGGACCATGTGTACCTGCACGTCACGTATCATGAAAGCAAAGGCCGCGTGCTGCAGCTGATCCGCACGAAAAACGGACAGTACGAAGAGCTGCTTCACCCTGCAAAGCGAATCATACAGGAGGGGCCGGTCGAGCTGAAGGTATCGATTTCCTACGACAGGATGCAGTTCTCATACCGGACAGGAGATGAGAGCTGGCAGCTGATCGGGCCGGAGCTCGATACGACGCATATGTCAGATGACTCAGCAGCAGATGTCCGCTTTACCGGCACGTTTATCGGCATGGCCTGTCAGGATTACAGCGGTAAAAAGCGGCCCGCTGATTTTGATCACTTTGATTATAAGGCGGAAGGGGTTCCGAACACAGAGCAGGCTGTTACAAAGTAAGCGTATAAAGGGGGCAGAGGGCGTTGTTGGACGCCTCTGCCTTTTTCTGTTCATTATAACGTCGATAACTTGTATGGTTTTAATTCAAATCTCTATAGTTATCCATGAATATAGTGTGTTTCACAGCGTTTCATGCTATACTAAATTTGTACGTATGAGTTTTAAATACGAAAGAGTGATGAGGTAAAATAGACGGCGTATTGGTCAGCCGGCAGAGGTGAGATGAGCATGAAAACAAAATACAGCTACGTAAAAGCAGAAATAAAATCAAAAATCATGCAGGGGTATTTTCAGCCGCACGAAAAAGTCGGTTCTGAAAATGAGCTGCTCCAGGAGTACGGTGTCAGCCGTCATACGATCCGAAAAGCAGTCGAAGAACTCGTGCATGAGGGATGGATTTATAAAAAACAGGGAGCCGGCACGTTTTGTGCGGATCGCTCGAAGGATACAGAAGTTCGGTCGGGCAGAAAAAATATAGCCGTAATCACGACTTATTTTTCGGACTATATCTTCCCTTCCATCATTCGCGGCGCAGAGAAATTGTTTCGGGAAAACGGGTATCAGGTAACCGTATTCAGCACGAACAATGATCATGAGGAGGAAAAGCGCTGTCTGGAAGCGGTCCTCTCCCAGCAGTTTGACGGTCTGATGATTGAGCCGACGAAGAGTGCACTGCCGAACCCGAATATCAACTATTATTTAAATATCGAAAAGCTGGGCATCCCGTATGTCATGATTAATGCCTATTACGAAGAGCTGGAGCCGCTCCACGTCGTCATGGATGATGTAGAAGGCGGCCGCCTGCAGGCGGAGCATTTGCTTAAGGGCGGTCATACAAACATCGTCGGCTTTTTCAAAAACGACGACATTCAAGGAGCGAAGCGGATGAAAGGCTTTATTAAAGCCCATCGGGAGCACGGTACACCGCTCAGTCCGGAGCATATTGTGACCTATCAGACTGAAAATCGCGACTCGCTTCCCGCAAAGGAATTAAAGCGCAAGCTGAAGGAGGCCGCGTCGACCCGTCCAACTGCAGTCGTCTGCTACAACGATCAGCTCGCGCTGCTGCTGCTCGACGTGCTGCGCGAAACAAAGCTAAATGTGCCGGAGGATATCTCGATCATCGGCTTTGACGATTCGTTTTTATCAACAGCATCTGAGGTGAAGCTGACAACGGTACCGCATCCGAAAGAGGAGCTTGGATCGGCAGCAGCGCAGACGGTATTAAATATGATCGCGGATGCCAGCGAAAGCGGCGGCAGGCGAACGGCGGTGCCGATCATGTTTCCGTCAAGACTGTTGGAGCGTCAGTCAATAAAGGCACGTAACCCGCAGCCAGTCAATCCGTAACTTGAAACCGTCCTTCTATCAAAGGGCGGTTTTTCATTTGCCATTGTTCACGTTTTGTTGTTGACACTCGCCTTTACATGTACGGTTGGAATGGAAGCAAAGCAGCTATCGTTGATCAATCGCTTTACGTTTGATTACACTAAAAACAGGAAGACGACTGACATATATCCTACGCTCACAGCCACCAAGGAAGCAACGTACATCAGCAAAAACCTCCGTTTACGCGCATGCCTGAAATAGAATCTCACCATAACTATACTGCCTGCCAAAAACGTGACGCCGCAGAGAACGTATAAAAACAGGGAAGTGGCCTGGAGAAAATCACTGTTGAAATGGGTGCCTGCCAACAAACTGACGGACCCTAAGTAAAACCAGATGAAGCTTTGCACCAACACGTTTGTGTGATCACTTAATACTTTTTGAACACTGCTGGGAGCGGGGCTGAATGTTCGATTAAGAAGATAGATAACAGAGACGTTTAACAGTACAAGTGGCAGACAATAAGCGATAACGTATAACAGGAAGATGAATAAAAAAAATTCAGCGAGGTAGATCAAATCTTCAGCTCTCCCGTTTCCTCCAAATAATTGTTCAAATATAGCGGGCGCTCTCATTAAGATCCCGCAGATGATAGTGAACGGTAAGATGATAAACAAAATGAAAAGGTTCCAAACCCACGATACATAGGTGTTTTGTTGAATATTCGCAGCAGGCTTTAAGAAAATCTGCCTTAAATAGATAAACAAACCGATCCTCACTTCTTCTCCTGCGGTCATAAGATCAACCTTTCTTATTCAGATTCATCGATATCTCTCTGGTGACGATAGAGTATAAAAGAGGCAACATGCCAATCGTAAAGAGTTCGACCAGTTTAAAGAACAGAATCATGTATGACACACACGCTGTTAATCATTCCAAATGTTGTCTTTTTTTAGGGTGGGCTTTGATTGTACCCTTTTATCAACCACATACTCAAAACCTGTATGTAAAGCTCCTGTGGATAGGTAATGATGTGAACGGTCAACATTTTGTAACAATTTATCACAGATTTACCTGTTAAACGTTTTCTTGTTCACGTAAACTTATAGATGGAAAGGAGCGGTCCGGATGAAACCATTAGAACGTCAGAAAATCATAGTGGATATGGTTCATCATCACGATGTGGTGCAGGTGTCCGATATCAGCCGCGTCTGTCAGGTGTCAGAGATGACGATTTATCGGGATGTGCAAAAGCTCGAACAAGAGGGACGCGTACAAAAAACGTCCCGCGGAATCACCGCGCTCGTTCCGGAGCAGACTGGAAGCGACACGTGCGCATACTGTCAAAAGCCGGCTGGAGACAGACTTTCGGTACAGCTTGTGTACAATAATCGCTCGCAGGAAAAAACGTGCTGCGGTCACTGTGCGCTGCTGCGGTTTGACGAAAAAAGTGATGAGGTAGTGCAGATGATCGGCCGGGATTTTTTACTCGATACGACCATTAATGTCCGCCAGGCTGTATTCGTTATGAACAGCTCACTGCCGTTGTTTTGCTGCAGCCCGCAGACGCTCGTCTTTCAGCGGCAGGAGGAAGCGCGGAAATTTGCGGCTGGCTTTGGCGGAAGCCTGATGAACTTTGAAGAAGCGGTGCCGTTCGTGCGTCAGGATATGGGCTGCGCCTGCCGATCTTCGCATACATAATGTAGGGGGATATGAACATGAGAAAAGCATGGATACTGACAGCGGCGGTTGGATTACTGGCTGCCTGCGGGACGGCAGAAGAAAACAATGAGCAGAGCGGTGTCGTCGGTGTTGACGAAATCAATCTGGAACCGCTTGAAGCGGAAATTGATGCTCCGGAGGCACTTGATCCGGGTGAGGACGCGGAGCTTCGCGTGCTTGTCACGCAAGGCGACGAGCTCGTTGATGACGCCAGTGAAGTAAAGTGGGAAATCTGGCAGGCCGGTTCTAAGGAAGGCAGCGAAATGGTCGAGTCTGACCTTCCGGGTGAAGAAGGCTGGTATGAAGTCAGCTATACGTTTGAAGATGAGGCGGTCTACCATATTCAGCCGCACACGACCGCGCGCGGCTCCCACGTCATGCCAGTTCATGATATTGTGGTGGGCGAACCGGATGAAGAAGAGCTTGAGGAAGCGGAAGACACCGAGCACGCTGACAGCATGGATGACCATGAGCACAACGATAACGAAGATCATGACCACAGTCACGACAATGAAAATCACGAGCACAGCCATGATCACGAGGACCACAGTCACGACCACGGTCCGATGCATGAAAGCATGGCGCTCGACTGGAATACCCCTGCTCAGGTGAGCGGACTTGATGAGGTGACGATTTCCTTTGATGTCAGCTGGGAGGACGACGCCTGGGAGAACGGAGAGGTCCGTCTCGAAATCTGGCAGCACGGTGATGACATGCGCACGTGGCTTGATGCAGAAGAAACAGAGGCCGGCACGTATGAAAAAGCGTTTGAACCAGAATCCTACGGCAGCTATCATATCATGGTGCACCTTGAGGATGAAGAGGTACACGAGCATATCCAGTACGAACTTGACGTAGAAGAAGAATAACGAATGAACCGGCGGAGCTCCCGTCGGTTTTTTGCATCGCATTAGGCATTTTTTATCGAAATAGATTTTTTCAGGAAATAGGTTTCCATCAAACAGGGAAGAATGATACACTCGTGGTGGGAAAAAAGCAATGATAAATAGGGGTGTTTTTGGTGAATGCAGTACCGCTTAAATTTATGCTCGTGGTGGGGCTTCTCTTTATTGGCACGATCGTTGCTGCAGCGTTCAGCTACAGCGGCTATTCGGAAGCGGTCTCCACATGCGTGGAAGCAAACAAGCAGATTACAGAAAACGATCTCGGATTTATGGCCTTTAACTGGTCCGTTTCCTGTGGAAGCGGAGCAGAGTAAGGCAGCAGAACAGTCATGCTCAGCATGGCTGTTTTTTTACAAGGAGGAAAAGCTATGAACAAACAAACGCTGTTCGCTTTTGCAGCAATCACGGCGATTACGGCCGCGGTGCTGATTCTTTTCAGCGAAACGCCTGTGATAGATCCGATTGGAGAGGAAGTGTCCATTTCCTACAGCTATCCGTCTTTTGAAGACATGGAGATCGTGCTGGCCGCTGTAGCAGAGGACCAAAGGGAGATTTTGCTGCAGTACGCGGAGCAAGCAGGAGAAGCAGATGCCGATGAAGAAGCAGTGCCTGACCATATGACGGCAGTCGAAGGTCCTTATGAGCATGAAGAGCCGATGCTCACAATCAGACAGGGACCGGAACCGGTCTGGCTGCGCGGGACCCCGTCGGAATACAATGAAGACCACCACGGAGAGCTGTTCGAACTAGATGGACAAGAACTATATGTAAGCATGGAAGAGACGCTGGAAACGCTGCAGGTGATTACTGATTACCGCGATACGTCTTTTCTCATTCAACTGGAAGAGATCGACGTTGAGATGCCGCGTGCAGAGCTTGAGGAGCTGATCCAGAATATCTTCTCGGAAATCCGGGCCTCCTATAATGAGCAGGAATGACGTGCCTCCCATTGGCAGTAACGGCTTAATTCTTCCAAAAAAGCATCATCCGCTTTGGGGGTAAGCGTATCCCAGCTTTCATAGCGCCCTGCACGTGCGAACGCGTGGTTGACTTTAGAAATGGAAAAACGGTACGATTCGTAGTTCAATGTAATGGAGAGGCCGCCGGAGCCAGGTGCAAGAATAACGAGCCTCCTTTTTCGTCAGTCCAGCGTTTTTGTCAGAAAAAAGAAACCTTTTCCAGCTTGCTTCGTAAAAGATAAACAAGAGGTGAGCGAACATGAAAAAAAGGATATTCTTTTTGGCAGCGCTGATTCTGCTTCTCGTCGGGCCGGTACATGCGTATGCGTTTGAGCTGGAGATTACGAATGCTGAAATCGATGCCTACTTGCAGGAGGATGGTTCTGCTCATGTGGAGGAATCTTTTACGTATGCGTTTGACGGTGAGTTTAATGGCGTGATCCGCTCGCTGATAGAACCGGAAGAGATGGCGATTCACAGCGTGGAAGCATTTGAAGACGGTGAACCGCTCGCAATTGAGGTGGAAGGCGGCAGCGAACATCGGATTCAGCGGCCCGGTGAGGATGAGACGTTTACCGTAGAGCTGACGTACGTGATCGAAGACGCGGTCGTACGCTATACGGATTTTGGTGATTTCGACTATGCGTTTTTTGATCGCTCGAATGAAACAGCCTACGAGAACATGGAAATCCGTATCCATGCACCAGGACCGTCGGAAGAAGTTTTAGGCACCGGATTCGATGCACTTGAGGACGCCGAACAGCAGCTGGATGAAGCAACGGTCGCCTTTTTACCGGGACGGGTTCCGTCTGGTGAAAACGGGGATCTCCGCGTCGCCTTTGATGCTGAGTTGTTTCCGGCAGCTACCGTTACATCAGCGGACTCCTTAATAGAGATCATGGAGGCTGAGGAGCGGGAAGCGGAGGAAGCAGCGGCGGCTGCAGCGGCGAGAGAAAACGTGATGACGACGCTTGCACCGATTCTGATCGTCCTGTTTGCAGGATTCTCGCTCGTGCCGATCTGGTTCGACCGCCGCAAGTATCTCCCTAACAAACGGCGGGCAATGGAAAAGGGCTTTGAAAAAGGAGCCCCGGATTTGCAGCTGAGTTTGCCGGCAACGATGTTTTATGTGCAGCCGGCCGTTACATCCGAGCTGCTTACGGCGTCGCTTCTGGATCTTGTCCGGCAGGGTTATGCTGAGCAGAATGGAGACAGCTTTACGCTGAAGACGCGCGAAGGATTAAGCGGACATGAGCAAATTTTAACCGCGATGCTCTTCGACGATATTGGAGATGGAACGACGTTTAACATGAGCGATCTCGAGCAGCATTTGAAAAAAGAAGCGAATTACAACGAGTTCGAAACGAAAAAAGCGGCCTGGGCAAAGGAAGTTGTGCATGAAAAAAATCAGGCAGAGCTGAAAATCCCGCGAACGGGTCTGAGAGTACTGACGGGAGCAGCCGGGGTCGGCGCCATTGCAGCCTCCGTTATGTACTTCCTGTTCGGCTTGTTTCTACCGGCGATACTGCTTCTTCTCACCGGATTGGCAGGCATTGCGGCTGCTGCGCTGCACCAGCCGCGTACGGAAAAAGGTTGGCGGCTTCTCGGGGAGTGGCACGATTATAAAAAAGAGGTTGCCGGCTACGAGCCGGAAGACTGGCAGCGGCTCGATCCGGATGAGCAGCAGCTCGCCTTTATTTACGGCCTCGGGCTGAATGTAAAATCCGTCAGGCAGCTCAGTAAATCAATGCCGAAAATGAAGCAGGGCTCGGCGGCCGCTTATCATGACAATACGATCCCCGTGTTTATGACCGCAGGCTTGTTTGCAAGTACACAGTTCTCCTCTTCTGCAGCTGCAGCCTCGAGCACGCACAGCTCCGCCGGAACGAGCGCGGGCGGCGGTGCAGGAGCAGGCGGTGGAGGAGGCGGATCGGGTGGTTTTTAAATCACCGCCTGAAGTCAGGAATTGAAACGTTCAATGATCACCCTGTCCATAGGCGGCAGGGTGATGCTTTAAAGTCTATTGAACGGTTCACTTAGGAGAAAACGGATGTCAGAATTTGATCATATGAGAGAAAAGCTTTCTTTACGGGGGAAAAACGGGATTGCATTTATTGCGGCAGCCAGCGTCATCTGGTGCCTGATTACAATGTTGTTTTTTCTGCCGCTTGATCAGCATACGCAAAATATAGGAATGCTGTTTGCGACTGGACTCATGTTCCGATTTGCACTGGCAGCTTCTGTGCTGTTAAAAGCGGAGTGGAAGTTTGACGGTCATCCGCTTGCGTCGCTCGGATCGCAGCAGAATGTTGCACAGGTGATGTACATACCGCTCGTGCTCTGGGCTGTTTCCATGGCCCCATCACAAGCGGTCCTATTTCTAGCAGTTATTGTAGCAGCGCATTTTTTTCCATATGGCTGGCTGTATAACACACGGGCTTTCTATGTCATGTCGCCTGTTATGGTTCTCATGCTTTTTGGAACATCCATCGTCACAAATGCTGTCTGGGCCATTCCAGGCGCAATGGTTGTGCTGCTCCTTCTGCTAGCAGGCTGGCTTCATGTAGATTTTCGGAGCAAGGTCAAGCATCAGGAAGAGAGAAAGGAACAAGTTGCGGGTTAAAGAATGCAGTAAAAGCTGTCGCAATAGGATAACAGGTACTAAAAAGCAGCCGGTGATCCACAGGGAATCACCGGCTTTTGCTTGTTCAGTCGTATTCGTCAATCGTCCAGTCGTGGATGAATTCCACACAGCCTTTCAAGGTTTGTGCGACCGGGCATTTTTTCTCGAAAACCGGCAGAACGCGTTCCGCCTGGTCACGTTTTCCACGAGGCACTTGAATGTGATAATGACAGTGAATTTTCGTGATTTTTAGCACGCCTTCGGGAGCTTCAATCGTACCTTGTACATCGGTTTTCAGTCGCTCCGGATAGGGAGGGATGTCACGCGCATCCAGCGCGCCGGCAAGGGTGCCGGTCAGTCAGCCGCCGGCAGCGGCGACGATGTGATCAAGCGTGGATGGATACTCGATTTCCGGTTCGACTCCGTAAAACTCCTTCACACCACCGTGCACGCCAAAATCAAACGGATCCTCAAATCCTTCCAGATAGGCTTTACGGTGCGGGGGCTGCTGCTGTTCAATCCGGATGTTCGTTAACGCAATCGGTTTTGTCATGCAAGCACTCCTCTCTTTACGTCCGCTATTCCCGCAAGAAAAAAAGAGAAACCTGATGATACTTCCAATCGTAGGAAATACAGGTAAGTATTTTCACGAAAGGGAGAGTGTCGCATGAGCAGCTATTCGATTGAACAGTTTATTGAACGCACAGAACGAAAAGGACGTCCGGAGGAAGCGTTCGGACTTCAGTCAGACCGCATTCTAGAGGTGGAGCTGGCAGGAGACGTCTGGGCGAAAATGGGCGCGATGATCTCGTATACCGGTGAAATTAAGTTTGAACGGGAGCGGGCGCTGGAGCACGGGGTCGAGCGAATGTTTAAAAAGACGTTCACGAGCGAAGGCGGCGAATTGATGAAAGCAACCGGCCGCGGTAATCTGTTTCTGGCAGACCAGGGAAAGCGCGTGACGGTGCTGGAGCTTGGGAACAGACAGCTGACGGTCAACGGCAATGATCTGCTGGCATTTGAACCGACCGTCGAATGGGATATTGAGCTGATGCGAAAAGTCGCCGGCATGATGTCGGGCGGCCTGTTCAATATTACGCTGAAAGGCGAGGGCAAAGTAGCGATCACAACGTATTTTGAGCCGCTTACCCTAAGCGTGACGCCGGATAAGCCGGTCTACACCGATCCGACCGCGACCGTTGCCTGGTCCGGCGGCCTTACACCGGAATTTCACACCGACATCAACTACCGCACCTTTTTAGGACGAGGCAGCGGTGAGTCGATTCAAATGAAATTTGAAGGCGACGGATTTGTCATCGTCCAGCCCGGGTTTGAAACAGAGTAAGCTATGCGTCATCATGAGCAGCCGGCAGTCTAAACGAACAGACCACGTATAAACAATGGCCGTACAGGGAGACCTGTGCGGTTTTTTGCGTATCATTTTCTGGACTGCAAGATTCTCAAAGAGATAACGGACTCTAAGTGAAGGAATGTTTTTGCAGTACAAAAGCAGGGCTTATCATTCACATTCCTTTTGAAGATTGGTCTATTTGCAGGGCGGCTATTATTGATATCGAACTAAATTACTTCCATCACGTTTATGTCAAATCCTCACTGGAAAATGAGTACCATAGAGAGATGAATGGACACAGGGGGGATCAAAATGGATGTCAGTCCGGAGCTGGTTGGATTCAGCTTGATAATTCTTGGTATTTTACTGTTAATCGGAAAGTGGGTCCGCGTTTTTACCCCATTTTTTCAAAATTTCTTTTTACCCAGCTCGATGATTGCTGGTTTAATCGGTTTATTGCTCGGTCCTGAACTGGCAGGGCAGGTTGGAGTAAACGTGTTTGACGAAGGTGGATTCTTTCCTCAGGCGATGGTCGATGTATGGAGCGAGCTTCCGGGATTGCTGATCAACGTTATTTTTGCATCCCTATTTCTCGGCATGACGTTCCCGTCTATTAAAAAAATGTGGGAGATTTCCGGTCCGCAGATTACATTTGCGCATTTTATTTCCTGGGGAATGTATGTGGTCGGTACTGTATTGGCACTGCTTATTTTAACACCGGTTTTCGGCATGAATCCGGCTGCGGGAGCCTTGCTGGAAATCAGCTTTGTCGGCGGGCACGGTACAGCGGCAGGGTTATCCGGCACGTTTGAAGCCGTCGGTTTTGAAGAAGGACGGGATCTCGCGATTGGCCTTGCAACCATCGGGGTTCTAACCGGCGTGTTTCTGGGAATGGGTTTGCTCAACTGGGCAGCCAGAAAAGGGAAAACGGAAATAATTAAAAAACCGGATGATATAAGCGAGGAGGAAAAGAAGGGGCTTATCGCAAAAGAAAATCAGCAGGAAGAGCCAGCCGGGCATCAAACGACGCACTCAGAATTCATTGAAACCCTTACCGTTCATTTAGGATACATTGGGGTCGCCATCACCATCGGGTATTTAATGCTGGAAGGATTGATCCTGATCGAAGAAGCGTTTTGGATCGATGAAATCGAAATCCTGACACACCTTCCGCTATTTCCGCTTGCCATGATAGGGGCAGTCATCGTTCAGCTGTTTTTAACAAATGTGGTGAAGCATAACATCATCGACCGGGGTGTGATTAATCGTATTCAAGGACTGGCTCTGGATTTGCTGATCACAGCAGCTATCGCGACGCTTGCACTGACGGTGATCGGGAATCATCTGTTTCCGTTTCTCATTATGGCAGCGGGTGCGATTTTATGGAACGTCGTTGCCTTTCTATTTATTGCTCCGCGAATCATGCCGGACTACTGGTTCGAGCGAGGAATTGGTGATCTGGGGCAAGCGATGGGAATGAGCGCCGCCGGCTTGTTATTGATTAAATTGGCAGACCCGCAAAATGAGTCTCCTGCAAAAGATGGCTTCAGCTACAAGCAGCTGCTGCTGGATATCTTTGTAGGTGGCGGGCTCGTTACAGCAGCATCCGTTCCGCTCATTGTAGCATTTGGTCCAGTGCCTGCTTTAATTGTAGCAGCTGTGATTATGACAGCCTGGCTCTTGCTCGGACTCTTTTATTTCGGCAAAAAGAAAGCCTGATGTTTGCAAGTAGATGTTTTTGGGAAATCTGCCAATAGCTTCAAAAGAGGAGGAATACAGCATGAGTAAAACGGTATTGATAACAGGTGCAGCGACAGGACTCGGCAGAGGAACGGCACTTGGATTAGCAAAGAAAGGGCATTAGGTGATCGCCGGTGTGGAAATTATTTCGCAGGTAACACCGCTTCGAGAAGAAGCAGAATCGGCAGGTCTCGATATAGAAGTGGTGAAGCTTGATGTTACCGATAAACAGGATCAAAAGCTTCTGGAGTCCTACGATTACGATGTATTTGTTGCAAACGCGGCGATTGGTGAGGGTGGACCAATTTCGGAAATTCCCGTAGACAGAATGCGTGAAATTTATGAGACAAACGTATTCAGTACGCTTGAAAACGCGCAGATCGCAGCGAAAAAATTTGTGGAGAAGCAGCAAGGAAAGATTATTTTCCTCAGCTCCATCGTCGGGATCGTTCCGATGCCGTATCTCGGTGCCTATGGTTCATCGAAACATGCGATAGAATCCATTGCGAAAACGATGCGTGCAGAGCTGAAAGAGTTTGACGTACAAGTAGCTACGATTAATCCTGGGCCGTTCGAAACTGGATTTAATGACCGGATGTTTGAAGAACGAAAAAAGTGGTACGATCCAGACACACACTTTACGAAGGAAGAATCAATCAAAGAAGCAGCAGAAATTTTAGATGAGCAGTACGATCCGGAAGACATGATCCGCAAGATGGTAGAAGTCATAGCCGATGATTCACATCTGTTCCGCACCGCCTATCCGGAGGAAGTCGAAGAGCAGATGAAAGAATCAGAGCAAGAAGCGTGGGAAGACAAGGTATAAACGGCAGGTAAACGAAACGGTTTTGCTATTCACATGAACGAGGCGAGCTCCTGAGAATGGAATCAGGGGCTCGGTTTTTTTGTATGCCGCAGTTTGTCAGTGAAACGACCTCTCCTCATTCACGATGCAGCCCCACGCGTCTTAAAAGTCCATGCTATAATTGGAAAAAACAGGAGGTGAAAAGGAAATGCCGATCGATACATATGAGCAGACGGTGCTTGATAAACGCCGACAGATCAGCATTTACACGCCGGCGTCCTATCAAAGGAGTGCGAAGCGGTATCCGGTGCTCTATATGCACGACGGTCAGAACGTCTTTGATGACGATCGGGCTTTTTACGGAAGAAGCTGGCGGGCCGCGGAAGCAGCGGAGCGGGCAGATGTAATAATTGTCGCCGTCGACTGCAACACGGAAGGGACCGGCCGGCTCGACGATTACAGCGTGTGGGAGCTGCAGGCAGACGTGAAACAGAAGCTGGCTCTCGATCCTTCTCGTTCAGCAGGCGATCGGGGAAAGGCGTATATTCGCTATCTGATGGAGGAGCTGAAGCCGGAAATGGTCCGGAAATGGCGCACGGACCCGGACCGCATAGGGATGGCTGGAAGCTCTGCTGGAGGAAACTGTACATAAAGCGCTGTCTGCCTGTATCCGCACTTGATTCGGTATGCGGCAGCGCTGAGCTCAGCCTGCTGGCTGTTTCAGGAGAAGCTGGAGCAGCAGATAAAAGATGCGGCGTTAGCGCCTCAGCACCGGATTTACATCGATACAGGCACGGATGAACACGTTGGATCGGTCGGTCCGAAAGCTTACATGGAGTCGGTTTTTACTACGGCCAAGGTGCTGCAGCAAACAAAGGCAGACACGCGCTTTCATGTTCAGGAAAATGGGATGCATGAGGAAGCCTCGTGGGGAGAACGTTTTTCAGAGGCTGTCATGTATTTATTTGAGGGGGGATCACGATGAAACGCGTCGATGTTGCATACGTACTGCTGCAGAAAGAAGATCGTGTGTTGCTCGTCCATAATAAAAAGCATGATTCATGGTCGCTGCCGGGCGGCGGAGTCGAAGCAGAAGAAACGCTCGCACAGGCAGCTGTACGCGAGGTGAAAGAGGAAACCGGTCTTGCCGTTACGCTTCAAGGAATCGCAGGCATCAACGAGGCGTTTCTGAAAGGCAATCACGTCCTGTTTATCACGTTTCATGGAACTATTGTCGGAGGGACCGAACAAATAGAGGATACAGACACCGTTTCTGCAATGAACTGGACGGATGCCAAAGCAGCTGCAGAGATGATGCCGTATCTCGCTGATGTGTGGAGCCTGATGCTTGAAGGGGAGGCACCGTACCGTTTGCAATAAGCAGACTCTTTATACGTATAAAAGCGCGTGTTTCTCATGGAGAAAACGCGCTCTATTTCTGTTCAGAAGCAAGCTGCCGATGAACAGACGAAGCAGTCGTGATCACGTCTGCTTTTTCTTTTTACCTAAATTGACATAATACTCGCGGCCGTATCTCGTTTTTGTCGCGAGACCGCCTTTCTTACCATTTGCGCGATGCTGCTCACGCTGCTTCTCCCTAATCTCCCGTTCCTTTTCTGACAGTTCTTTTGGCTGACTCATGGTAAGGTTTCCTCCTTATAAAAACGATTTTGAAATCAAGCATGTTGATCTTTTGGATGAGTTCATCTGCTGACTACACTGGCTGAAACGAACCTGCAGGTGGTTCTTTTCTTACGATAACTTATGCGATTTTTCGAGTAATCAGACAAAAATTACCTTATACTTACACGAAGTGAATCACTAACTTTTTTTATACAAAATAACCATGTCTATTTATTTACTCATATAACTAGTGTAACCGATAACTGACGGATAGAAACGTCTTTAAAAAGCTGTACAACGTGTGGATACCTTCAATACAACGATTATTGAGGCATTTTTGAGAAAACGTTCTTAAGCCTTACGTCAGATTACATGGATATGACAAAATACTGGAATCACCTTATTAATCATATTTATAGTAGGTATAAATACTTACTTAATCGTGATTATTGAGTCAGAATTATCTGTCTCTTTATTGATACATAAGTGGTTTGGCGCATGTTTGGTGTACTTTATCGACAAAATATACAATCGGTATGCAGAAGAAATGTTTAAGCTCACGGTGATAGGAGGAAGGCGAGGTTGTAAAGAGGCATTTGCTTAGCGCTGAACATTCATATAGGTAAAGTCTGCTAAAAGAGCCGAACAATCGCAGATGTCAGTCAATCAAAAAGTTGTGTTGATAAGAATGATGAAAGGGGTTCTGATAGAATGAAACGATTTTGGATTGGTAGTCAGGACTGGAAGCATACGCTGTTTGTGCACTACCGTATTCCGATTGAACTGCTACGCCCGCACGTTCCTGATGAACTGACCATTGAAGAGTACGACGGAAGTGCGTGGATCGGGATCGTCAGTTTTGAAGCTTCGGAAAATAAAATCCGGCTTGCAAGCGGTATTTCTGTCGTACCATCCTTTCTGGAACTCAACGTCCGTACGTATGTGAATTACGAAGGAGAGCGCGGTGTTTACTTTTTGACAATGGATGCGAACTCACTTACGGCAGTAAAAGGTGCAAGGTGGCTGACGTCGCTCCCGTATTATGAAGCGATTATGAACATTCGCACGTCTGAAAACGGCTGCGATTTCACTTCCATCCGCAAAGGGAAAGAGAAAGATTCGGCTGTATTCACCGTCAGTGCGGCCAGTAAGAATGCCGTTTATCCTGCGATACAATATCCTCTGACGGAGTTCCTGATGGAGCGATATGCACTGTTTACGACCATTAAAGGAGAGTTGTACAAAGGGCCGATTGAACATGGTGTCTGGCAGGTGAAGGATGCAGATATAGAAGTGTTTAACAACTCGTTGTTTGAGTTTATCAACGGCTTCACTCCGGAAGAACCGGTTGTACATCTGGCCGAAACACAGTGCACCGGCTTTTATCCGTTTGAGGCGGTACAAAAAAATCAGCCGACGGAATGATGTCGGCTGATCGTGAATGGGCGATGGGACTAGTTGTTAGCATCGCCTTTTTTAATTTCCTGCTGTGCACCTCCGGCAATAGCAGGATTTTCATCCGCCGCAATGTCCCCTAAGCTGACGATACCCTGTACCTTATCATGCTCTACTACGAGCAGGCGTTTAATTTGGTGATCCTGCATTAAAAGCGACGCCTCTTCCACATCCATATCTGCGTTAGCCGTAATTACGGTTTCATTCATAATATCCTCTGCGCGAACCTGGTCGATCAAACCTTTTGCTAGACCTTTCACGACGATGTCGCGATCCGTTACCACCCCTGCGTACTTCTCATTTTTTAAAATTGGAAGAAAACCGGTGTCGTGTTCCGCCATCAGCTTCGCCAGATCCTCGAGTGTGGCATCTGTTTCTGCAGACTGAATTTCCGTATTCATAAATTCTTTAATTACACTCATGGTAAGCCTCCTTTTAAATGTTGATTCACGATACTCATTGCCGATTCAAGTAAAAATAAACGGAATATTTAGGTGTTCATCAAAAATAAGACTATGTTATTCCTTATATTTAGAAAAAGATTGCTTAAGGGGGTAGCGTCAGGAAAATGCGGATTTACAACGATAAGCAAATTACAACATAAAAAAACGGTTCCTAAACGTTGTGCGGAATCGTTTTTTTATTTCGTTTGTTAAACTAAAGAGCACTTTAATAAGATTTTTTAATTTTCCCCCCATTTATTTTGGAAAATAAGGTTGTCTAAAGAACGCCTTTTTTCCCAATCAGCTAATTCTAGAATGGGTTTTTCTGGATAATCATCAGTGTAACCAATAGAAATAAGAGCAATAGGCTCAATATGTGGTGGTATTTCTAAAATGTCTCTAATATCATTCTTTTTATAAAAACTTACCCAGCCCATTGCAAGCCCTTCAGCACTAGCTGCTAACCACATATTTTGAATGGCACAAGCAGTTGATAAAGCATCCGTTTCAGGAATTGAATTTCGTCCTAATATATGCGAACCTCCTCTTGTTGGATCACAAGTTACACATATAGTTAAAGGAGATTCTTTTAGACCTTCAACTTTTAAACTAAGGAATTTCGTTTCTTTTTCTCCTTCATAATGAATAGCCAATGCTCTTCTTTCCTTATCCGCTGCCCATGCTAACTTTTCTTTAATTTCATTTGAAGAAACTAAAATAAAATTCCATGGTTGCATAAACCCTACTGAGGGTGCATGATGAGCAGCATTTAGTATTTTATGTATTGTATTTTCTGGGATAGGAGTTGACAAAAAACTTCGGATGTCTCTTCTATGATAAATAACTTTATATATTGCTTCTTTTTCTTCCTTAGTAAACATATTTTCCCTCTCTCGTTAAAAATTAAAATGTTATTGTTTATTCATATATTAACAATAAAACCTGTTGCTGTCCGTCTCTTAATTAAATGGTTTTTTATATTTTTTTATTGCTCCTTTTATTTTACTTAAAACTCATGTATACTAAAACCAAATTGAATAGAAATAACTAGGGGAGTCCAATAAGTTGGGCTGAGAGAGAAACACGTTAAAGTTTCTTGACCCTTTGGACCTGATCTAGATCATACTAGCGTGGGGAAGTTAGAAAAAATAATCATGTATTGAATAAACTTCTACATACAAAGCCGGTCCATCCTTTTTGGATTCGGCTTTTTTATTTAATTCATTTCTTTAATTCCTCTTTTATTGTTCTAGATCTCGTCCTTTAATTTTAAAAAGGGAGAGATTTACTCTATGTCAACAACTTCATTAAACGAAAAAAGCATTTCCATCATGTCTAGTTTTTCAGGTAGTAAAAAAGTTTATGTTGAAGGCTCAAGACCCGATATCAAGGTACCAATGCGTGAAATTGAACTAAGTCCTACAACGGGCGCCTTTGGTGAAGAAGAGAATCCGCCAGTTCGTGTCTATGATACAAGCGGACCTTATACGGATACTAATTATTCAGTTGATATTACAAAAGGTCTTCCTCCTCTTCGAAGCACATGGATTCATGAACGAGGAGATGTTGAGGAATATGAAGGAAGAGAAGTTAAGGCTGAAGACAATGGATATAAGGATGAGAATGACCCTCGTGCTAATCATAATATGTTCCCGGGTTTAAAGCGTAAACCCTTACGTGCAAAAAAAGGTGGAAATGTCACACAGCTTCATTATGCAAGGAAGGGCATCATCACTCCTGAGATGGAATTTATCGCATTAAGGGAAAATATGAAACCTGAATTTGTGCGTGAAGAAGTTGCAAGAGGTCGAGCAATTATCCCTTCTAATATCAATCATCCAGAGGCAGAGCCTATGATCATAGGACGTAATTTCCATGTTAAAATCAACGCAAATATTGGGAATTCTGCTGTTTCATCCTCCATCGAAGAAGAGGTCGAAAAAATGACATGGGCCACACGTTGGGGTGCTGATAATATTATGGACCTATCAACAGGTAAAAACATTCATACAACAAGGGAATGGATAATTCGCAATTCTGCTGTTCCTGTAGGAACCGTTCCTATCTACCAAGCACTTGAAAAAGTAAATGGTGTTGCCGAAGACCTCACATGGGAGGTTTACCGTGATACTTTGATTGAGCAAGCCGAGCAAGGCGTGGATTACTTCACCATTCATGCTGGTGTTCTTTTGCGATATGTTCCGTTAACAGCAAAACGTTTAACAGGTATTGTATCCCGGGGTGGATCTATTATGGCACAATGGTGTCTTCACCACCACAAAGAAAGCTTTTTATATACTCATTTTGAAGAAATCTGTGAGATTATGAAAACTTATGATGTTGCATTCTCTTTAGGAGATGGTCTACGTCCTGGTTCAATTGCTGATGCTAATGATGAAGCACAATTTGCAGAATTAGAAACTCTTGGAGAACTAACAAAAATTGCTTGGGAGCATGATGTACAGGTAATGGTTGAAGGTCCAGGTCACGTACCTATGCACCTTATTAAAGAAAACATGGACAAACAACTTGAGGTTTGTAAGGAAGCGCCTTTCTATACTCTAGGGCCACTTACAACTGACATAGCTCCTGGCTATGATCATATTACATCTGCGATTGGTGCAGCCATGATTGGTTGGTATGGTACGGCTATGCTATGTTATGTTACACCAAAAGAACATTTAGGTTTACCAAACCGAGATGATGTACGTGAAGGTGTTATAACTTATAAAATAGCTGCACATGCTGCTGATTTAGCCAAAGGGCATCCAGGCGCACACAAAAGAGATGATGCCTTATCAAAAGCTCGTTTCGAATTCCGTTGGAGAGATCAGTTTAATTTATCATTGGATCCTGAACGCGCTTTAGAATATCATGATGAGACGTTACCTGCAGAAGGTGCAAAAACAGCACATTTCTGCTCAATGTGTGGACCGAAATTTTGTAGCATGAGGATCTCTCAAGATATTCGTAATTACGCGAAAGAAAACAAGCTTGATACAAAAGAAGCAATAGAAAAAGGAATGAAGGAAAAAGCTGAAGAGTTTAAGGAATCTGGTGGTAAATTATATCAATAATTCTTGCTGTTAGGAGGTTTACGTTGAAGTTCCAAATAATTGAAGAGGAGATCAATCAATTAAAAACTCACCTTGCTTTTTTGGAAAAACGCTTAAAAGAGATTCAACAAAATTGTGATCATCATTTTAAAGGAAATCAATATTATGAAACATTTATCAAGTGTAATAAAGTAAATGTTTTATACTATTAGCAGTGGAAAGCTAAAAAATGCTAAAAGAAACCTTGCCCTAATACCTATCTCTTTAAAAGAGGCAAGGTTTCTTTATCTTCAATTACTTAAATAAAAGAACATTTCTATAGATATTTTTTTTCACAATACTAGCCCTTTAATGGAATAAAAAAGATTATTTGTTTGCTTCTGATAACTTTCTATACAATGAAGCTCTAGACACATTTGTAATTTCACAAATTTGATTTACAGTCATATTTCCTTCTTTATATAGCTTTACTGCATAATTCATTCCTGCGTGATTTTTATGATATTTCTTTAACCGTCCTTTAAACTTCCCTTCTTTCTTTGCGAGCTCAATCCCTTCACGCTGACGCATTCGAATAAGGTCTCGCTCTAATTGGTTAACACCAGCCATTACCGTAATTAAGAATTGGCTGTATGGATTATCTTCTGATAAATCTAGCCATGTATCCTTAAGTGATTTTAAGCTTGCCTTTTTATTTCGTATTAAATCAATTAATTCAAATAAATCTTGCGTACTTCGAGTGATCCGAGTTAAGTCTGTAACATAAATAATGTCACCTTCTCGTAAACCCTCTAACATTTTTTGAAGTTGCTCACGATCCTTTGTTGCTCCAGAAACTTTTTCTTCAAAAATAATATCTATTCCGTTTTCGTTAAGTTGTTGAAATTGCCTTGAAGGATTTTGACCAACAGAACTAACTCGAACATATCCAATTTTTTGCATACTTTCACCTCATTTTTGAGACAAGTCTTATGAGACGCTCTTAGCTATGATTTTATCAGTCTACTATACTTGTATCAATAGAGTACACTCTATTGATATATAATTGAACTAATTAACTGAATAATTACAGAAATGAGATGATCTGTATGAAAATTGCGAGAGGTAGAGAATTACTTACACCCGAACAGCGACAGGCCCTTATGCAAATTCCTGAAGATGAGTGGGTGTTAGGAACCTACTACACTTTTTCAAAACGAGATTTAGAAATTATAAATAAACGAAGGAGAGAAGAAAACCGTTTAGGATTCGCCGTTCAATTAGCCGTTCTTCGGTATCCTGGTTGGCCATACACTCATATCAAAAGTATCTCGGATTCAGTCGTACATTATATATCGAAACAAATCGGTGCCACTCCATCTTCTCTTAGCCTTTATCCTCAAAGAGAAAATACACTTTGGGATCATTTGAAAGAAATTCGTAGTGAATACGACTTTGTATCTTTTACTCTAAAAGAATATCGAATGACATTTAAGCACCTTCATCAATTAGCTTTGGAAAACGGTGATGCCATTCATCTACTACATGAATGCATAGATTTTCTAAGAAAAAACAAAATCATACTGCCTGCTATTACTACACTTGAGAGAATGGTCTGGGAGGCAAGGGCAATGGCTGAAAAGAAGCTATTTAATACGGTTAGTCAATCTCTAACAAATAACCAAAAAGAAAAGCTTGAAGAGATCATTACTTCGCAGCATCCATCAGAATCCAATAAAACAATATTGGGTTGGTTAAAGGAACCACCGGGCCACCCTTCGCCCGAAACATTTCTAAAAGTAATAGAACGACTCGAATATATACGAGGAATGGAATTGGAAACAGTACAAATTAGTCATTTGCACCGCAACCGCATTTTGCAGCTGTCTCGTTTAGGTTCAAGATACGAACCGTATGCATTTCGTGACTTTCAAGAAAATAAACGTTATTCGATATTAACCGTCTATTTATTACAACTTACGCAGGAGCTAACAGATAAAGCGTTTGAAATTCATGATAGGCAAATACTTAGTTTGTTATCAAAAGGTCGTAAGGCTCAAGAGGAAATCCAGAAACAAAACGGTAAAAAGCTGAATGAGAAAGTTATACACTTTACGAATATCGGACAAGCTTTGATCAAAGCAAAACAGGAAAAATTAGACGTTTTTGAAGTTTTAGAATCCGTTATCGAATGGAATTCTTTTGTGTCCTCGGTTGAAGAGGCTCAGGAACTTGCACGTCCTGCCGACTATGATTATTTGGACTTACTGCAAAAACGGTTTTATTCACTAAGAAAATATACGCCAACGCTATTAAGAGTATTGGAATTTCATTCTACAAAGGCAAACGAATCACTTTTACAGGCTGTTGAGATTATCCGAGGAATGAACGAATCCGGAAAGCGAAAAGTTCCTGATGACTCACCTGTGGATTTTATTTCAAAACGATGGAAAAAGCATTTATACGAGGATGATGGTACAACAATTAATCGTCATTACTATGAAATGGCTGCTTTAACAGAACTTCGGGAGCATGTTCGAGCAGGAGATGTCTCCATTGTGGGCAGCAGACAATATAGGGATTTTGAAGAATATTTATTTTCGGAAGATACATGGAATCAATTGAAGGGGAATACGAGCTTATCAGTTAGTTTATCATTCGAAGATTATATAACGGAGAGAACTAATAGCCTTAATGAAAGGTTAAAGTGGTTAGCTGCTAATTCCAACAAGCTAGATGGGGTTTCTCTTGAAAAAGGAAAACTGTCACTTGCACGCTTAGAAAAAGATGTTCCAGAAGAAGCAAAAAAATTTAGTGCAAGCCTTTATCAGTTGCTGCCAAGAATAAAATTAACCGATTTACTCATGGATGTTGCTCATATAACAGGATTTCATGAGCAATTCACTCATGCTTCCAATAATCGAAAACCTGATAAGGAAGAAACAATCATTATCATGGCTGCCCTTTTAGGAATGGGAATGAATATTGGCTTGAGCAAGATGGCCGAAGCCACACCCGGACTTACATATAAGCAACTAGCCAATGTATCTCAATGGCGCATGTACGAAGATGCAATGAATAAAGCACAAGCCATTTTAGTAAATTTCTATCATAAATTACAGTTGTCCTCCCATTGGGGCGACGGTACAACATCCTCGTCAGATGGTATGAGGATGCAGCTAGGTGTTTCATCACTGCATGCTGATGCAAACCCACATTACGGGACTGGAAAAGGAGCCACTATCTACCGTTTTACTAGTGATCAATTCTCTTCTTATTACACAAAGATTATTCATACAAATTCAAGGGATGCGATTCATGTTTTGGATGGATTGTTGCACCATGAGACGGATCTAAATATAGAAGAGCATTATACAGACACAGCCGGTTACACAGATCAAATATTCGGACTGACTCATTTATTAGGATTTAAATTTGCTCCTAGAATAAGAGATTTATCAGACTCGAAATTATTTACAATAGATAAAGCAAGTGAGTATCCAAAATTAGAAGCCATTTTACGTGGACAAATAAATACAAAGGTCATTAAAGAAAATTATGAGGATGTTTTGCGATTAGCTCATTCTATAAGAGAGGGAACGGTTTCAGCATCCCTTATTATGGGAAAACTAGGTTCCTATTCAAGACAAAACAGCTTAGCCACAGCCTTACGTGAAATGGGACGAATAGAAAAAACGATCTTTATTTTGAATTACATTTCTGATGAATCATTAAGAAGAAAAATACAAAGAGGATTGAATAAAGGAGAAGCCATGAATGGATTAGCAAGAGCTATTTTCTTCGGAAAGCAAGGTGAGCTTAGGGAACGAACCATACAGCATCAATTGCAAAGGGCTAGTGCCTTAAATATAATCATTAATGCCACCAGTATCTGGAATACCTTACATCTAACAAAAGCAGTTGAATATCAAAAACAGGCTAGTAGTTTTAATGAAGAATTATTGCACCATATGTCGCCTCTAGGTTGGGAACATATTAATTTGCTAGGGGAATACCATTTTAATTCGGAGAAAGCGATCTCATTAGATTCTTTAAGACCACTAAAACTTTCTTAACGTTGTTAAAAATGGAGGAATCGTCAGCTCGAGTTCGACAGTAAATAGGCACATTTCCGCTTTTCTGGACCTCATGGTCCACTCCTGACAAGGCATGAAGCGAAAATGCGCTCCTTTTTTACAATTTTTACATAGGCACACGTTTATATTATTTTTTCTTTATTTTAAAGGGTTTATCAGATATAATATAGGCATGTATATTCGACGAGTAACCAGAAAAAATAAAAATGGAACAA
>NZ_JAATHJ010000050.1 GCF_012034335.1 Alkalicoccus luteus
CGGTTGACTCGCCGATCATGGGGATTTTCCCACGCTGCTTCCTCCATTATCCTCACATCCTTTCTGCTTTCTTTCAGCATGCCAGAGGCGTGATAGGGAAAACAGGCACAGATTCTTTGACGCTTACCATAAAACCATTCAAAAGCAGCTTTCGCCCGCCCAGCAACTGCTGTGAAGCACTGGCAAGCTATTCCACATGTAAAAGCTCTATTCGGTATCCAACGGGGTGCGTGCTTAATGAACCCAGTTGTTTTAAAGCACTGATGTCAGCTGCCGACATCAGAGCATCAGACCGAGGGAAGATCGGCGGACGGCAGGAAGGAAAGCCGGACCACTTCGATCCGGAAAGTGAGTGCCCAGAGATACTGGCAGACGCAAACTTTTTTCCCTCGAGGGTTTACTAAAAAAACTGAAAGCAGCAATCCCTGTTTGAGATTACTGCTTCCAATGTCGCTTTATGAACGTTTGCCCTCAAAAACGATGCGCTGATAGGCTACTTCGACGTCTTTTCCTTTTTCTTTCAGCACCGGTTCTTCCATACGCCGGACCGGTGTATAGCCTTCCGCTGCCATTCGGTTGAGACAGTCGTCTATCGTTTCATTCGCTTCTACGTAAAACTTTTTCTTTGCCATCGATTCCTGCCCTTTCTGTAAAACCAGTCTCCTGTCAGTTTATCACAGGAGAACTGGTTCTTTCAGCAGTCGGATTATTCACCTAGATAAACAAAGTAGGCGATGAATACGAAGAAGAGCACGTACATGATGGGGTGTACTTCTTTCGCTCTCCCGGAACAGATCATCGTAATCGGATACATGATAAATCCAAGTGCGATACCAGTTGCAATGCTGTAGGTAAGTGGCATCGCAATCATCGTGAAAAAGGCCGGCACGGCGATCTCGAACTTTTTCCAGTCAATATTGGCGATCGCGCCTGCCATCAGTACCCCGACAACAATCAGTGCAGGCGCTGTTACCGATTCGGTAATAACGGCAAGCAGCGGCGAGAACAGCAGGGCAATCAGAAAGAGCCCGCCGGTAACAAGAGAAGCAAAGCCGGTTCTTGCTCCGGCTGCGATGCCGGATGTGGATTCAATGTAAGCCGTTGTCGTAGACGTTCCGAGCACTGCCCCGATCGATGTGGCTGAGGAATCTGCGAGAAGGGCACGCTGTGCTCTCGGCAGTTTATTATCTTTCGTAAAACCTGCCTGATTCGCTACGGCGTAGAGCGTCCCGGCTGTGTCAAAGAAGTCTACAAACAAGAACGTTAAAATAACAATCATCAGCTGGACTGTAAAGATTTCTCCTAGCGACATTTCTGCAAACGGAGTAAAGGCTGCACCAAAGGTTGGTGCAAGACTCGGCACGGAACCGACGATCGCACCCGGCATCGGAATGACGCCGGTCAGAACTCCGATTCCAGCTGTGGCAACGAGTCCGTAAAAGATACCGCCGCGCAGACCGAGACTCATAAAGATAACCGTAATGACGATACCTGCTACCGCAAGCAGCGTTGACGGTGCGCCGAGGTTGCCGATCTCGACGAGCGTCGCTTCTGACATGACGACGATTTCCGCGTTTTGAAGTCCGATAAACGCGATAAACAAACCAATCCCGGCTCCTGCTGCAAATTTCAGCTCAGCTGGAATGGCGTTGATAATCAGTTCGCGGATTCCGACAAGCGTAATAATGATAAAAATAATACCGGAAATAAATACGCCGAGCAGAGCCGTTTCCCACGGAATCCCCATCCCGATTACGACTGAGTATGTAAAAAAGGCGTTCAGACCCATACCAGGCGCAAGCGCAATCGGATATTTTGCAATGAGTCCCATGATAATCGTTCCGATCGCTGCAGCCAGAGCCGTTGCTACATAGACTGCCCCTTCGTCCATTCCCGTCGGTGCAAGAACCGATGGATTTACGAATAAAATATACGCCATGGCCAGAAATGTTGTCAGGCCACCAAGAAACTCTCTCGAATAATTCGTGCCAAGCTCATCGAATTGAAAATAGCGGTTCATAACATGCAGTCCCTCCAACAATAATCTGTGTGATTGCGAGCTTTTGTTCGGACGCCGGGCGCCAAATAAGAAAAGGCATGCCAAAAATGGCATGCCTGAAAAGGAATTCGGATAGAAACTGCACAGCGAAAACACGGTACACGTGCCGCACTGTAAAGGTTCTGTCCGTAGTCAGACCGTTTCAGGCAGTCTGGTAGAAACTTTCGGGCCATATTCCCGAGATTATACGAACATTCGACTTTTAATCACAACACGGCTTATTTTAGCAGGGCTAAACCTGCATGTCAACGCTGTATCCGAATATTAAACTGTGAAAAGAGAGATATTTTCGTTCTTTTACTCCCACTCGATTGTGGAAGGCGGCTTGGACGTAATGTCGTACACGACCCGGTTTACGTGCTTCACTTCATTGACGATCCGAACGGAGATCTTTTCCAGCACGTCATACGGAATCCGCGCCCAGTCTGATGTCATCCCGTCAATTGACGTCACGGCTCTGACACCGACCGTATAATCATAGGTGCGCTCATCTCCCATAACCCCAACGCTGCGCATATCCGGAAGGGCAGTGAAATATTGCCATATTTCACGGTCCAGTCCCGCTTTTTTAATCTCGTCGCGCAAAATGTAGTCTGATTCACGAACAATCTCCAGCTTCTCCTCGGTAATTTCACCGAGAACACGAATACCGAGACCCGGTCCCGGGAATGGCTGTCTCCAGACAATTTCTTCCGGCAGACCGAGTTCGGTGCCGACTTTACGCACCTCATCCTTGAACAGCGTATTAAGCGGCTCGATCAAATCAAACTTCATATCTTCCGGCAGGCCGCCTACGTTATGGTGAGATTTAATCGTCTGCGCAGTATCTGTCCCGCTTTCGATGATATCCGTGTAAAGCGTTCCCTGAGCGAGAAAATCAACGTCTTCCAGCTTGCCTGCTTCTTCTTCAAAAACGTAGATGAACTGGTTCCCGATGATTTTACGCTTCTGTTCCGGATCGCTGACACCCTCAAGCTTCCCGAGAAAGCGGTCCTGAGCGTCAATTTTCATCAGATTCATATCGAATCCTTCTCCGAACGTTTTCATCACGCTGTCCGCTTCTCCTTTACGAAGGAGTCCGTGGTCGATAAACATACAGATCAGCTGATCGCCGATTGCTTTGTGAACGAGTGCCGCTACGACAGAAGAATCCACGCCGCCGCTTAACGCGCACAGTACTTTTTTGTTCCCGACGTTCTCGCGGATTTTCTCTACTTCCATGTCAATGTAGCTTTCCATGGACCAGTTTCCTTCACATTCGCAAATAGTGTAGACAAAGTTATGAAGCATATCATTGCCGTACTCAGAATTACGGACTTCTGGATGAAATTGAACGCCGTACAGCTTTTTCTCTTCACTGCTCATTGCTGCAACCGGACAGGAAACGTTCGTGGCATCAACGGTAAAGCCTTCCGGCGGCGCCTGCACGAGATCTCCGTGGCTCATCCAAACTGTCTGCTGATGCGGCAGTCCTGCAAATAAGCCGGAATCGCGCTGCACGTCAATCGTCGCTTTTCCGTACTCACGGTGGTTGGCTGCTTCTACTCCACCGCTGAAGTGATGCGTCATCAGCTGCATGCCGTAGCAAATCCCGAGAACCGGTATATCCAGATTAAAAATCTCCGGATCACACTGCGGCGCTCCTTCTGCGTACACGCTTCCCGGTCCGCCCGAAAAGATAATGCCGGAAGGATTCATCTCTTTTATTTCTTCAGCTGTCAGCTTGCTGCTGACAAGCTCACTGAATACACCAAGATCCCGGATCCGGCGTGCGATCAGCTGGTTGTACTGGCCTCCAAAGTCGAGCACAAGAATACGTTCGTTGATTTCCATTTGCTTTCCCCTCTCCAATCTAACAGAATCGCCTTTTTCAAGCGTTTCAATGCCGCCTTCAGGCGGTGCCATGCCCTTATATATCGAAAAAACCGGGAGCTGTCTCCGCATAAAAAAATACGAAGGCAGACTCCCGGCGTATGCCAGAAAAGATCTGCCTTCATAGTCGGACCATTTAAGGCGGTCCGGTAGAGACTCTCAGGCCGTATTCCCGAGGATATATGAGGCACCGTTCTTCAGTTAAATACTGCATCATTGTATCAGCAGCAGAAAGGCAGGTCAAGCGCGCAGTGAGCGCATGATTTCCTCCCAGTCCTGCCGGCGGCGCTGCCATTCTCCTTCAGGTGTTCTGCCTCCGTAATAAATTCGTTCGTAGGAGTTCGTAAGCTTCATCATCGCCTGTGAGCTGAGCGCCAGATCGACCCTTCTGGCATATTCCCGCAGCGTTTCCCCGCCTCTGCGCGGAAGTCCTTCGATCTGAAGCATCCAGAGAAGACGTTCATATGCTTTTTCAAACGATTTGTCACTGCCGAAAAACCTGTACCGGTAAACAAAGTAATAGTTTTGCAGCACACTTTGCTTTTGATACAGCACCATGACGAACAAGATCGTCGGAATGGAGATCAACAGGCTCTTTAACGAGAAGACTGGTTCTCCATCGTCATCTCCCACATCTGTATCATCTCCGGATGGGCCCCCGTCTGCTCCTTCTTCGAGCAGTTCATCAAAATCCCCGTCCGGCTCCGGAATCTCAGGGTCAGGTGCTTCCTGATCGGGGACATCGGTATCGATATCAACATCCGCTGATTCTTCTTCAAAATCTGCATAGTTCGTGAAGCCCTGTGTCGGCTCAAACGGCACCCAGCCGACGTCCGGAAAGTATACTTCCACCCACGAATGGGCGTTAGAGTTAGCAACCTCATATACGCTGCGGCCGTCGTCCAGCTCTTCCACTTCTTCGCCTGAGGTAAAACCTTTCACCCAGCGCGCCGGAATATCAAGCGTCCGGAGCATGACAACCATAGATGTGGAATAGTTGTCACAGTATCCCACCTGCGTCTCAAATAGAAACTGGTCCACATAGTCCTGCCCCTCTTCCGGCACAGGCACATCTGTCGTCTGATATTCAAAGTCATTTTGATTAAAATACTGTTCTACAGCAACTGCAGTATCATAACGGTTGTCGTAGTCAGAAGCAATGTCAGCTGCTAAATCACCGACGCGGTCCGGAAGCTCTTCCGGAAGCTGTAAATACCGATCCGTGATTTCTTCAGGATCTTCATCCGGTGCGCTTCTCAATGCCTCAACCGGGAAGACTGCATCCTCATAAGCCAGCGTATAGCTGTCAAAGCGTACCGTTTCATCTGTATTTGTCCTCGCCTGGAAGCGTCCGTTGGCTACATCCGTATAAAACTGAAGCTCTTCCAGCCCGAAGCTGCCGCTGTCCGTTTCACCCTGTACGTCCAGAACATCCTGAAGCTGACCAGGGTAAAACAGCAGGCTGAAATCAGCCTCGTCCGCCATGTCTATTTCCACTTCCGACTCTTCAATGCCGGCAGCATCCTGAAACATGCGGTAATCGACCGTATCACCAAATACGAGCTCTGATTCGACATAGCCGGGATCAGACTCCCATCCCTGTCCGGTATACGTATCTTTTGATTCTCCGCGCCAGTATGATTCACGGTCTGTGATCGCCTGAAAAACTGGTCCATCATCCTGCACAAAGCCGCCGCCGAGACGTTCGTCATTTTCCCCGTATCCGACTCTGCGGACGCCGCCGCTTCCGCTTCCTCCTCCGGTCAGTCCTTCCACACCTGCAAACCGTTCTAGTGCCGGAACTGGATCGGACCACTGCGGTTCCGGCTTCGGCAGCAGAAAGCCTGCAGCGACCGCTGTGCTGACGACTATGATCAGCGTGTACATCCAGGCCGGCGAGATGAATGTCCCGCTTCTTCTGCCAATCGCCCGCTCCTCATCCTGAACGGTCAGCATATGAAGCAGCGTTAAAATGAAGAAGCCGATAACGACTACTCGCACGATAGCCTGCGACGCATCGACGACGGTAAACGTATCGAGAATCGCAATATAAACGATTGTGCTGAGCAGGAAGAAAAATACTTTCCGCGTATGAAGCACCCAGAAATAAAGAAGGTAGCTGATCAGTGCCAGCAGCATAAACAATAAAAACGTCCTGAAAAAATCGCTTAAATCGGCAAAATTTCCGGAAAGAATAGCAGAAAGATTTACTGTCAGCTCCCCAGCAAACTGCTGAATCGTCACACCGCCGCCTTCTCTGGAAACGAAATTCCCCTCCCCAAAGATCAGGTGCAGACCCACTATGCTCCCGGTGAAAACGAGCGGAGCGGTAATAAGCGCCGGCATTCGAATATACACCAGCACCGCGCTGAACAACGTAAACCAAATAAATACTTCAATCTGTCCGGTGGCGGTGATCACCGGAATCGGCCGCAGCCATTCCCAGACGAGCAGGAACGTCAGCGCGTAAATAAACAAATGAGTGACTGATGTTTTTGTGTTCGTCTGCATCTGCTTCACTGAATCACCCTTCTTCGTTCATACTTTCCCTGGACCACCGGCCGTCAGCAAGAAGGTAGGCATCAGCTCCCGCATCACGCAGTTCCTTCAGTCTTCGGTATTCCCATGCGTCCACCTGCTTCTGTTTATCCATCAGTGCGACGAATACTCGTACACCACGTGCCAGTAAGATTCTGCACCTGTTCAACACATCATCCGTCAGTTCAACTGTGACAAGGATGAGCGTCACTCCATCCGGTATTTCATCTTCAAACCGCATAAAAGAAGCTCCAAACGATCCTTCAGCCGACGGCACAGTCTGCGCCAGATACGAGATCATTTCTTTTTGCTGATCGGAAGCCAGCCCGACCGGAAATCGCTTTAAGTCGGTGCCGATCGACCATAACCCAATATGAAGCTGTTCACGATAGGCATACATGATAATGGAAGTGACAAGCTCGATTGCTTTTTCATATGCATCCGACACAGCAAAGCTTGAGTCGGGGATGCGGTTATTAAACGCCACGAGGAAATTCTGACCAATGTATTCTTCAAATTCTTTTGTCATCAGCTTTGATGCCCTGGCTGTTGCTTTCCAGTCAAGGCTTGTCAGCTTATCCCCCGGCACGTATTCCCTTGCCCCGGCGATTGATGTCCGATCTTCTATAAAATCCTGCATCGTCAGCGACGTTTCGATATCATGCTTTTCGTATGCTTCCCACTGGTCAATATCGAAATAGTTCGGGTACACGAGCAGTTCTCCCGGAATGGAGGCGAATGTTTCTTTATGGAAGAAACCGAACAGATCACTCGTAGACAACTTGACCCCGTACGAATAATACTTTCCTCGCTTCAGCTCCGGAATCGTATAGCTGTATGCAAGCCGCTTTTGCAGCGTCGGATAAAAAATCATTTTAGATGCCTGATACGGCAGCTGTTTTGTCAGCGCATCCTCGGCAACATCTTCCACTGCTAAGTATAAAAACGGGAACGGCCAGCCGCGTTCGATTTCTATCTCCGTGCGCAGTTCGGTTCCAGCCGGCATCGCTCCCTCACCGGTGTTGCGCTTCACCCGGAAGCTCCCGAGCGGAATCAGCGCATAGAGTACCATGAGTACAAACAGCGTCATCACACTGTAGAACAGAAACCAGCTGACGAAATTCCCTTGAAACATTGCATAGCTGAAAAGACCGGCTGCCACCGCTATGGCAGCCGCTCCTTTTAAAATTCGTTTCGTCCAGAACCAGATGTGCTTCATTGGGCCTGCTCGTTCCCTGCCGGCACGCGCACCTGTTCAATAACTTCCTTTACTACTTTGGACGGGGTTGTCTCAGACAGCTTTGCATCTGAGCTGAGCAGCACCCGATGCTCAAGCGCGAATGGAGCAAGGTATTTCACGTCATCTGGAATCACATAATCGCGATTTTGCAGCAGCGCGTAAGCCTGCGCAGCTTTCATAATGGCAATCGATGCCCGCGGACTGGCTCCAAGATAGACGGCATGATGCTGTCGCGTGGCAGAGGTAATACTGATAATATATTCCTTCACATTATCCTGCACATACACCTCTTTTACCTGCTCCTGCAGCAGAAGCAGCTCCTGCAGCGTCATGACGCTTTCCAGCGTATCGATCGGATGCTGCTTTTCCACTCTTGTCAGAACTTCCATTTCCTCTGATTTTGTCGGATAGCCGATGCGGAACTTAAATAAAAACCGATCAAGCTGGGCTTCAGGAAGCGGGTACGTCCCGCCGTATTCAATCGGATTCTGCGTAGCCATCACAAAAAATGGCCGGTCAAGCTCCCGCGTTTCGCCGTCAGTTGTAACGCTCCCTTCTTCCAGTGCTTCAAGCAGCGCTGCCTGTGTTTTAGGCGAGGTCCGGTTGATTTCGTCTGCCAGAACGATGTTGGCCATCACTGGTCCCGGCCGGAACTGAAATTCCAGCGTCTTCTGGTTGAAGATCGAAACCCCGGTTACATCGGACGGAAGCAGATCCGGAGTGAATTGAATCCGTTTAAATTCAGCTCCAAGTGATTTTGCAATCGCACGAACCATCATCGTTTTACCAACACCCGGCACATCTTCGAGCAGCACGTGACCTCCGCTCAAAATAGCAATCAGGCTGAGCTCGATTTCCGCCCGCTTTCCGACGACTACCTTTTCCACATTTTGTATCAGCTTTTCTATTTGAGGCTGCTCCACAAGAGAGCGCTCCTGTTTACGTTTCATCATGACCTGCCATCCTCCTTCATACGAGTACGGGTCTGTAAGTATCCACGTTCCATTTTAGCATGAATAGGACAAAATATCGCTTCCCGCGGCATCCGGACCTGCCGCTGTTTTCAGGCAAAAAGAGGGACCATGACAGATCGTCATGGTCCCTGCAGAATGTGAATAAAGTCATTCTAAGTGAATAACGTTGCATCTGCCTGTATCTGCGGACACTCGCTTTCCGGAGGGAACGGGCTCAGCTAACCGCTTCCTCCTGCTGTCGGAAGCGCTGGATCTTCGCCTCGTTCTG
>NZ_JAATHJ010000051.1 GCF_012034335.1 Alkalicoccus luteus
TCCGGCTTCCTTCAGATTCCGGGTCGCCCCGGACACCCTTGCCATTCGCTAACGGTTCCCATTGCCAAGCCCGTAGTGGACTTTCACCACCAAGCTGTCAGACATGCCGGGCACACGCCTGGAAACACGCAGAGGCCCTTCCTCTGCGTGTTTTGTCTTTGTATAATCAGCTGAAAGCCTGTCTGTCCTGTCCGATGAGGCGCTCACACTGGCGGTGTCTCATGCTGAATATTTTAAGTGGATCATAAAAGTATTCAGGGTGCTCGTGAAGACGTTTTAGCTCGTCTCTTGTCTCAGCGAGCCCGGTTTCGTATTCCTCCATAACCTGTTCGATGTGCAGAATCACATCTGTAAAAGCTGAATCCACATCTGCCCGGATCGCTTTCTCAAATAAATCAAATTCAAAGAACAGCTTGTAGGAAAGCGACTCTGCTGTATCCTGAAAATCATCATTTTCCAGCAGCCGCTTATATTGCTGAAGCAGAAATGTCTTGCTCTGCTGCATTTCGCCGAAAAACTTTCCGACGTTACGGAGCATGATCTGCTTAGGCTCGAGTCTCCCCATAATGTTTTCTTCCGGCAGCTCGGTCCGGTTGATCATGCGGGTAAGATCACGGCGCCAGTCTTCAAGCAGTGCAAAATCGAGCTGCAGCTGCATTTTCTCTTCGCCGATCATGCTGTTTAAACTTTCGTTATTTTCATCCAGATACAGCTGAGATTCCTGAAGCTCCTGTTCCGTATTTTTCAGCCAGCCTTGAAGCGAACGGCGGAAGATCGGAAAAAGCTCATCATCAACAAAAGCACGCATCCGGGTGTTCATTGCAGCGTTCAAATCCTCATGCAGATTTTTGACCGGCTTTTCTTCATCCTCCAGTACGTCTTCACTCGCCTTAATTAGCGAAGGAACGTTGGACTCAAACTGCTCCTTCTGCATCTGCTTCATCTTCTGGTAAGTGCCGACGATGCTTTGCTGCTTTTCAGCACGAGTATCGGTCAACGTGTTGCGAAGCCCTTTGAAGCGTCCGAGCATATCCTCATAAAACTGAATACCCTGCTCAAGTGAGTTTTCAACGGACCGCTGCTGAGCTTCGAGCCGGTCAAGCAGTCGCTTCGCAGCCCGGGACAGCTCCGAGGCAGTTCGCTCCGCCCGATTGGAATCTGTGCGGATCGCTTCCAGCCACTTTACCCGGTCAAACGTCAGTCCGTCGCGCTGGTCCATCATCGTGCTCAGACCTGGAATCGCAGCGAGATCTTCCCGCAGCGGCTCTGTTGTTCCTGCCGGATCAAGCTCTTCTGATTCCACCCAGGAAGCCATTGATTCCAGCAGCCGCAGCATCTCTTCTACAGCGAGGGAAGCGTGCTCCGTCTCTTCATCAGGCGGACTTGTAAGCACAGATTCTTTCTCCGGATAGATCTCTTCCCACGCAGCCTGAGCCGCTACAGCGAGAACAGCGTTCTGTCCGTCTGAAAGCATCTCCCAGTGCCGGAGAAGCTCTGGCATGACAGGCTCCATCTCTGATTCCATGAAAGCTCCATTCGTCAAATCCAGGTAAACGTCATGGTGCAGCGCAGCCATTTGCTCCCAGTCCGGACGTCTTGTGAGTTCAATCGAAGCAAAAATACCATTCATTGCTGCCACCCAGTAGATAAACTGATCCGTCCCGCGATAAACGGAGGTAAGTGCGCCTATGACATCCTGAAACAGCCGGTGATCTTTTTCTGCCAGGTCTTTAGCCGGATGATCGAAGTATTCCGGAGAGAAAGACGCCGTATAGCCGGATGTTATGTATCCGTGCAGGTGGCGGTACCAGCTCAGATCATGGGTTCTTGCGCCTTCTTTTACAGCCAGATCCACTGCTTTGTTCCAGTCTTTGTAATCCTCGTAGATCGTCCTCGCCAGGTCCGATACTCCCGGATAATCGGGATCGATATCCAAAGCGAGCTCCAGATATTCATACACCTTTGCCTGATCTTTCTCTTCTGCATAGATAGACAGAAGCTGTAAAGCAGTCTCGCTTCTCAACACATTATCTTCTGTCTTTACAGAAAGATACCTGCTTTTCGCCTCTTCAATCCACCCGGAATCGTAGTGGGCATCCCCGATATTTTTAACTGCCCAGCTTTGCAGCTCTCCCTGTACCTGCTCCCATTTAAAAACAGCAGCCTCCAGATCCTGATGGTGATAATAGACTTCACCCTGCGCAAAACGGATGTCGTCTTCTTCGCCTTCTCCTATCTTTAACGAGTCTGCCAGAAGATTTCCCAGCCGGCTGACCGGAAACTGATGATACTCTTCACCTGCAACTTGTTTGTAATATGTTTTCTGAACAAGTGCCTCTGCCTGCGTCATAGTGTGATCCCTCCATGGTGCCTGTTTGCCTGTTGTTCCGGCTCATGCCGAAAGCATAGGTCTTTCATTGATATATTCGATTAGTAAGACGTTTTTCCTGCGGGTCCGTTTCATTTTTTTGGGTCTTCCATAATATTTATCTTTCTCCACCCGCCAAACCGATAATAAACGGCTGCAATCAGTGCACTCAGAACGAGAGAAGCGCCCATTCCGATGCCAATGCCGGCCTCGCCGAAAACAGAAGCTGCCAGATAAGTGAGCGGGAACCGGAGGATCCAGAACGAAATAACGTTCAAAATAAAAACCTGCATCATACCGCCGGCAGCGCGCACTACGCCGTTTAATACAAAATTAATGCCTAGAAATGGATAGAAAAAGGCGACCGTCTGCACGTACATGGTTCCAAAGGCAACCGTTTCCGGGTCTTGAACAAATAACCCGACTGCCCATTCCGCACTAAAAAACACAGCTGCGCTCAGACTGACAGAAACGACTGCGATCAGTGTCAGTCCGCTTCTCGTTATATCGCCGACTCTGCCCCATTTGTCCGCGCCGATATTTTGCCCTGCCATGCTGTTAATGGCTGAACCAAGCGTCAACGCCGGGATCATAATTAAGCTGTCGAGCCTTTGTGCAGCTCCAAATCCGGCAGTAACTTCATCTCCGAAGCTCGTGACAACCGTCATGATCGCCAGGACTCCTCCGGAAATCACCATCATGGACAGCCCTGACGGGAGACCCAGCTTAAAGATTCGCCGCGCCTGTTCTGCAGCTGGCAGTGACGGCAACGAAAAGGGCACTCCTCCCTTGGTCACAGAATAGATGAGTCCGTATAAAAAGGCCGTTCCCTGTGAAAGAATCGTCGCATAGGCCGCACCGGCTATTCCAAGATCAAGCACGGCGATAAAGATTGGGTCCAAAATAGCGTTTAATATGACAGCCAGCAGAACAAATCGCACCGGTGTTTTACTGTCACCGAGTGCCCGAAGCACTGTTGCGATAAAATTGTAGCCGAAAAGAAACAGAATACCGACAAAATTAATCCGCAGATACAGCGCTGCAAGCGGGAGTGTTTCTTCCGGCGTTCCCATCGCATTTAAGATCCATTCAGCTGACACAAAACCGATAACGCCGAGGATGAGTGCAAGAGACCCCAGAATGACGACAAACGCATTCAGAGCCTTCTTCAGCCCGTCGTCGTTCCCGGCGCCTTTATATTGGGACAGCACGGTCAATGCTGATGTATTGATTCCTATTATAAAAGATAAAATGGTGAATATGACCACACCTGATACTGCGGTTGCTGCCAGAGCGCTTGGCCCAAGCAGGTTTCCTACCCATAGCGAATCGATTACCTGATAAGATGTCTGCAATATATTTGTCAAAAAAATCGGCGAAGAGAACAGAATCATTTTTTTCATGATGCTGCCTTTCGTGAAGTCGTACTGCTTTCCCGCCATGATTGTCTCCTCCCGAATGCTGCTGGCGACTAAAAAAGCTGACTTTTACCAGCTCTTACTGGCAAAAGCAGCCTCATTGCTACTCAACAATTTCGAATGTTTCTGTCAGTTCGACGGCTCCCTCAACCGTTCGTGCCATCGGACAGTTTTTTGCTGCGAGGGACACTGCTTTTTCAACCTTCTTATTGACGAGGCCGTTTCCTTTAATAACATAATGAAGGGCTATCGCTGAAATACGGTTTGCAGCTTCTTCATCCCTCGTCACATCAGCGGTTACCGTCAGTGAATCAACCTGCATGCGCTGTTTCTCCATTACCTGTCTTAAAACAGAAGCACTGCACACTGCGATCGATGAAACCATCAGCTGAAACGGGCGGAAGCCTTGTGCTTCATTGCCGCTGATTTTTAATGTTCCGTGTTCAAATTCAGTCTCGAAATACTCGCCTTTCCACGTAAAATCCATTCTATCCCTCCTGTAATATACCCTTTCTATTTTACCTTTCTCTTTCTGTGCCGTCACGTAAAAGCTTCTTGCATATCTGCTTAAGAAGTCTAAAATAGGTGAAGGATATCAACTACTTGAGACAGGTGATGCGTATGGCTAATAAACCGGGCTTCCGCTACTGGGTGCTGATCGGCATGGTCCTGATCGCGGGCTTCTCGCAAGGTATGCTGCTGCCTGTTCTGGCAGTGCTTCTGGAGAATGCGGGAACATCTTCTGCCGCTAATGGATTGAATGCGGCTGCTTTATATATCGGAATTATTCTAGTTTCCCCTTTTATCGAACAGCCGGTCAGAAAATATGGCTATAAGCCGGTTATTCTGACAGGCCTTGTACTCGTTACCATTTCCGTGATGCTCATCCCGCTATGGCAGGCATTCTGGTTTTGGTTTGTGCTGCGAATGATCGTCGGGATTGCAGATAACCTGATCCATTTCTCCACTCAGGTATGGATCAGTACGACCGCCGATCCAGCAAAACGCGGCAGGCAGCTTGCGCTTTACGGCCTCTCGTTCGGACTCGGATTTGGACTCGGTCCAATGACCGTCCGGCTGCTCGACGTTAATCTCTATCTGCCTTTTATTATATCTGCACTTCTCAGTCTCATTGCTCTATGCTTCATGCTTTATCTGAAAAACGAATATCCTTCAGGAGATGTGGAGACCGCCTCAAAGCTAGGGACAATCGGCAGGTACAAAAAAGTAATCAGGCTTGCCTGGTTCGCCCTGCTCCCGGGCTTTTGTTACGGTTATCTTGAAGCATCCATTCACGGCAATTATCCGGTTTATGCCATGCGAATGGGCATCGATCTGGAATTAACGACGATGTTTCTGCTTCCTGGCTTTGTTTTCGGGAGTCTAGTGACCCAGTTTCCTTTAGGTATGCTGAGTGATCGGATCGGACGAAGCCGTGTGCTGCTTGGGCTGATGGTTGCCGGTGCTGTCATCTTTTTTATCATGCCCCTGATTGAACAATCTTCCGTCCTGCTTTTCAGCGGCTTTGTCCTGACAGGCATGCTGCTCGGCTCCTTATTTTCACTCGGCATCACTTATTTAGCAGATCTCGTTCCGGCTGATCTTCTGCCGACAGGCAATGTCATGACTGCGGTGCTTTTCGGTTTCGGCAGCATGACCGGTCCTGTAATCGGAGGCGTGCTGATCGATACGGTTGGCTCCGGGGCCGTTTATCTATCCATTGGCGGTATGCTGACGCTTTCTGCGCTTGCAGGCGTCCTGTTCGAATATCGAAAATCTTCCGCACGGCTTAACAAAACCGAAAAAAAGCTGACAGCCTGACAGATGCTGCATGAAAAGAGCCGCCGTCATAATATCGACGGCGGCTCTTTAGCATTCTATTGTTTATTTTACGTCTGCTTCTTAGTCAAATACTTCTGCGAGCACATGCTTCGTTTCTTTTTTATTGAGGTTTTTCTCTACATAACCTGCAGGCTCTGTCTGGAGAACCTCACCGAACGTGCGAGCCATATCAGGTTCCCCGACAACATAGATTTCCTGCCAGCCGTGGTCTTTTCGGATTTTCTCCACTTTTTGTGCCATATCTTTATAAAAGCGGTACTTATTTTCTTCGAATCTCTGCTTAAACTTATCCACGTGGCTTGCTCCTGACGCCGTCCGGTCCTGAGAGGCGAGACCTTCCTTGAACGTCCATTCTTCCTTGCCTGAGTCAAATTCATAGCTCCATTCATCATGGACCTCTCCGAGTGACGTATCAATGACACGCACTTCATCATTATTTGGCATAACGACTCCTGCACGCGGGTAGCTGCTCTGCAACTCTTCCAGCTGCTCCAGCACCGGTGTTTCTTCCCAGTGAAACGATGTTTCAACCGGTACCTGCAGATAATTCACGGACCAGAGATCTTCGTGATCGGACGCGAAGATAACCACGCTCTTTAACAGATTCGGCTGATTGCCGTGAATTTCTTCTTCTACTTTTTTGCGAAGCTTCTTGTACGCTTTTTTCTCCTCCTGATTATCTGAAGCTTCTATATATTCATCAATACGCTTCATGCCATTTTTCAGGCGGATCTTCCATTCCCCTTTTTGCTGATCCGGGTCGGATGGATCCGTATTCAAGTAAACAGTAAGGACACACTTTCCATCCGGACACTGTATTTTCTGTAATGATTTCAGTTCGTTTGTTAATGCCATAGTCGATCAAACCTCCTAATAATATGTGTACTTTTTCTGTTGCCTGTTTTATAGGCATTAAAACTTCTTTTTATAGTCTCTCAGATAATTGAATGATCTGAAATCTGGAAACATACATGTTAATTCGGCCGCTCTCAGCCGGCATCTTACGCACGTTGATTAATAAAGAAAGGGGGCTGTCTCAAAAGCCCTTTATGAAACAAAAAAAGCGGTGCCGGATGTGTCCGGTTCCGCTTTTTTTGGAATGAAATGAGAAAAAGACAAAAAAACAGCAGAAAGCCGAGCGGCTCCCGGCCACT
>NZ_JAATHJ010000052.1 GCF_012034335.1 Alkalicoccus luteus
CACTGGTAATGGCCGGCATTGTGGAAGGCGTCTTTTCCTTTCTGCAGGGTCTTTATAGACAGTATATCCGTCAATCCTTGGACAAACAATCCCATCTTATTCTGGACGTTTTGGACTAGCAATAACACGTTGTTTAATGCGCTCTTCTACTGTTTGCTGATATGCAGGGTTTTGCTTACCTGAAAATGCATCTTTCCACTGTGCTACTTCTTGTTCTGGTGTAAGGTTATTGTTTTCACTCATAAATCATCATCCTTTAAATGTTTTTTATCGCTCTGCTTAAATCAATTAATAAGTGATTATCTTTTGCTTTAACTATAATTAAGTCTCCTGTGCTTATTTCTGCTTTATTTAATATGCTTTCTGGTATAACAATTCTTCTATTCTTGTCTAACTTACTTACATAATTGTGTTTATTACTCATGTTCTATACCTCCTAAATAAATAAAAAAAAGAAGCAGGATATAATTATCCTAGCTTCTCTAAGCACTAAATATATTTATTGTTTTAATAAGACTAAGTAATTATTTAAGAGCTAAAAAAAAGAAAATATATAAAAGAAAAAAGCTGCAACCGCGTGAGGTTTGCAACCAAACTATTCCCGAATCGGGGCTATCGTAACATCACTTTCTCATGTACTGAAAATTTTGTCAAGTTTAAATATTAAAATGTTTTTGCTTCTATTTTCGCTAATATATTTTGATGATACGAATTGAAGAATATACATGCCCCTGAGAGCTTCGAGAATCCTTTCTGTTAATCGTTATTTCTTCCTGAATGTCAAAGCATACGAAATCATAAAAATGGATATATGGAGCTCTCAGGAGATTTTTTAGAAGTGGAATCTTGGATTCATTTTTGCCTTCTTCAATTTTGTATAGAGTACATCTTTATCCCATATCTCAATACTATGTTTTTGTGCGTATTCAATGGCAGCTAATGTGAAATAAGAGGTAGTTATGAATATTCCTCCTGCTGCATTTTCGTTAATGATCGCAGAATGAAATTGCTGTATTTTAGGACGCCCAATCTTTTGACTAGTATATTTTTTGCACTCAACTATATATTTCTTCTTCTTTTCGTAAAATACAACATCTTTTCCCCCATCATTAGACGGGGGAGATACTTCAACCTTTTTAGCTCCTGTTAGCTGAAAATAGTAAGCTATAATATGTTCAAAATCGTTACCTGTAACTATCTCAAAGTGTATATCTTTCTTTTTCTTGCTAAATAACCCCATATTAGCCCCCTATTAGCTGCTATTTCTTTTTTGATTTCCTAAATGATAAATAAGCCTTTGATCTCGCTTATGACGCATTTTAGATATTATTAAGCCTACAAGATCATCTACAGAGTTAGTTTCCATATAATATAAGCAATCTTTTAATATTTGCTTCCTTTCAGCATGTGAAATAGGCAGGCTATGTGTTTTAGCTTGTGCTTGTTCAAATGCTTCTAAGAATGTTTTATTAAAGTGTTTACTAGTAGTGTTCCGTTCTACACTTCTTAGAAGGTCTTGTATGTCCTTTGAGAAGTGCTTTTCTATATATTCATGCATTTCTTTACTCTCTATGTATTTATAGTCATAAAGAGAGGGGGTATTATTATTCTTTATTTTTAAATCTTTGTTATTAACTTCTTTATTACTAAGTGACTGACTTTCCGTTGACGGTTTAACCGTTGACGGGTTGTCCGTTAACGGGTTTCCAGTCAACGGTTTATTATCCTTATCTTCGTACACATATGTAACAGACTTATCAAATTTTCCATTCTTACTTTTACCCTGCTTTTCTTTATAAATATATCCTTGTTGTTCTAATTCTTTTAGAATTGCTTTTATAGCGTCTCTACCGTTTTTCATATGCTTTTGTATGTCTAAGGCGTTAACTTCCCATGTAGAGGGCTTAGAAAGCAAATAAAGCATAACTCCTTTTGCTTGTGCTGATAGATCAGGGTTATTAACGATCTTATTGCATACTTGCGTAAAGTTACCCTTACTTTTATCTGTTTTATGAATCCTCGTCTGTGGTACACTACTCATAACTGTTAGTTCTCCTTTCGAGGGGCTATATCTTTTTTTATCCTCCTATGTGGCGTAGGGGGATATTTTTTTGTTCTATACCTTATAAAGCAAAATCATCCATAGCTGCATCCATCATATCCTGATTAACGCCTATATATTTTAAAGTTACAGATGGAGCTGAATGATTGAATATAGTTTGTAAAAGAGCAACGTCTTTTGTTTTTTGATAGAAATGGTATCCAAACGTTTTTCTCATAGTATGCGTACCAATTTCTTTAAGACCGGCTTCTTTTGCTACCTCATTTAATATTCTATAAGCTTGAACTCTACTTATCGCCTTCTCTTTGTTTTTAAATCCGGCAAATAAGTATCTATCATCGTCTAAAGTCTCTGTGTAGTCTTTAATTGCTTCTATCGCTGATTTATTTAGCTTAAACTTCTTCTGTTTGCCTGTTTTCTTCTCTTTTATATTTATATGTGTTCTATCTTTTACATCCTCTACTTTTAACTGCAATAGGTCTGAAACTCTTAATCCAGTGTTTATGCCTAACACAAATAAAAAGTAATCCCTCTTTGATCTGCGCTTTAAAATAGCTTTCACTTCTTTTATCTTCTCTGTACTTCTAATGGGCTGCACATACTCCATATGGCTATATCCCCTCTCTTTTACGAAAGATTTTATTAACAACATGATACACTATGTTACTAAAAAATACTATGTAATTTAAAAAATACCCTTTCTTTTGTCTGAAAGGGCGGTTTTAAAGGGTTTTATAGTTTTATGTAACTCAATAGATATTCTGTTACTAAAAAATAGACTTTATTAGTCTTTATGATATTTATATAAATGTGCTAATGTACAAAACTTTTAATTTACAAACACATAAAAAAAGAAGCACATAATTGTGCTTCTCAATTTTAAGAGAATTTCTTTTGAATTTCTTGTAGTTTATTATTCATTCCATGCTGATCTCTTTCAGTTAGTGTACCTATGTACTTAATATCGTCGGGTTTAGTTAATGTCTTACTGTCTTCTGGATGTAGATTCACGTATGAAGGAACCACGCAACCTGCTTCTTTCCAGTCTATTAATTCATAACGATATTGAGCATAGTTCTTATTACCTTTTTGCTTAGTTATTTCAAAACCATTAATAATCTCTCCAGTATCTTCAAAACAAACCAGAGGGCGTCTATCTCCACCCTCTGATCTTGTATAAGCTATATACATGGTAACAATGTCACCAAAACTATACGACGTCATAATCCTCAGCTCTGCTGTACCATCTAACATCACTTGGGTTATTTGGATCTAAAATTACTTTACCATTTTCAGTTGGTTTAGGAGAGTTATTGCCAAAGAAAATGTTCTTATCAATTTTCTGGATCTCTTCTTCAATAGTCTTAATTCTAGCCATTTTAATGAACCCCTTTCATTAAGCTAACTAACACTATCAATCAAAAATACTGAGTTGTACCATAGTACCATGCAGCTTTCGTTAAAATGTCTCGTAGAGACATTTTAACGAAAGCTGCATGGTAAATCAATAGTTTTTTCCTATTATAATATAACTGTAACATTATCAAGAAGAACATTCAATAGTTTTGCAGTGTATATTTGTATACCCAATTTATGATTAATTGCAACTGACAATGTATATTTTAATTTATGTACACCGGCTTTTTTGAAATAATAAGAAATACAACTTTACTTAGTGGGAGGTCATGTTATGAACGTTTTAATAGAAATCTTAAATAACAACATAGAATATTTAATTGGTCTAGTATCAGGTGCGGTTATAGCATGTTCTGGGGTGTTAATAGATCATAAGCTAAATGATGATAAGATCACTCATTTAGTTTGGAGGTTTGTAAGAGAAGAGTTTACATTCAATTTTGAGACATTGGAACAATGGGAAAATAATCTAACAAACGAAATAGGATTATTGGAAACAGGTGGTCAAATACATACTTTCCCCCCTCCTAAATTTAAAGTTAGGACATGGGAAATGATTTTTACTAAATTACCTCCTAAAAAATTTAATAATCAAACGCTCTTGCTACATTTACGGATAATGAATAATGAACTAATTAGATTAAACGATTCATACAATCAGAGATTGAATATATTAAATAGTTCAAAGCTACCCATAGATAATATAAAGAGTCTAAATAAAAGCACTATCGAATATATGCAACCTATGAAGAAGCGGTTAAAGATGCTAGAAAAAGAGTACGGGCTTGCTTTAAAAATAAATGAAACCGCTAAAGATGAAAAAAACGTATTTAAGAAGTGCAATAGAAAAGAAGAGTTGAAGGATTATAATAAAATAAAAGATCTTTCAGATGACACTAATTCAAATGCCAATGCTTAAAAGGTTAATATTATGATATTAAATAATGTTTTTTTAATAACAGAGCGTTTTATTGATGTATAATAAGGTTTATGCATATGTATAGATTAGAGGTGGTTACATGAATGAGAACGTAAGTAATAATGGATTAAAGGTTAAAGATGTTTCTAATCTCCTTCAGGAAAGCCCTAGTGTTATTAGAAATTGGATGAGAGAGCTAAAACCTTATATTCCTTTAAAAAAGGATGATAACGGCTATAACTTATTTGATGAGGAAGCATTAGCAGTCATGAAGCAGATCAAAGAGCTGCATAGAGACAGAAACTATTCTATTAAGCAAATAGAGCATTATTTCTCTACCGGCGGGAAAGATTATATTATCGTTCCTGATAAAAGTACGGAAGAAATACTTGCTGAAGAGTTAAGGGATATTAAAGAGCGTTTAAAGGTACAGGAAGAAGAAAATAAGAAGCGTGATGAATTTACTAAGCAATTATTAAAACGGTTGGATGAGCAGCAAGAATACATAGATAAAAAGCTGCTTGAAAGAACAGAAGAACCTTCTAAAGCATTAGAAGAGGGGGAAAAGGAAGAGGAAAAAGAAAAGTCTCCTTGGTGGAAGTTTTGGCAATAACTATTATTCTTCCTCTCCTACATCATCAATGACTATAACAGCATCCTGATACTTCTTTTTCTGAAGCTCTTTATCTAACGCATTATATGAGCCGTTATAGTCTTTAAACAGATCAATAATATAGTGTCTGCTCTCTGGAAACTTCCCTTCTAATCGTTTAAGGCGTGCTAACTGATTACTTTTATTCATATTCTTGTTCCTCTAATGCTTTTATTCTGCTTTCCATTTCCCCGTCTCTAATTGATGTTAAGGCTATGCTACATAAATAGCCGATAGCTCTAGCCTTTTCTATTTCCTGTTTGTTGAGTGTTTTCTTATTCCTAAGAATATTAATTTGTTCTGCTAATACCTGTCTTACGTTCTGAGGTTTGCGTATATACTTGTTCTTTGCAGTCATAGGGTATACTACCCCTTCCCTTTAAATCGTTGCTGTATAAGGATTCAGAGCTTTATTTAGGGCTTATTTAATCCATTTTCAATGCTAAACGATCTTTTAAATTGCTTAGTTCCGTTTCTGCATCAGTAACTTTGCTATCTAACGCTTCTTTACGTTTGATTAAATAATCCATAGCTGCTGAATCAGCTCTAGTCTCTACTCTTCTCTGTGCCTTATCTCTGGCAGTTTTAAGCCTATCTACTTTTATTTGCGTATCGTTTACTAAGTTTCCTGTAAAACGTGTACTCATTCGTTATTCTCCTTTATTCGTTTTAATGATTTGCTGCATAAAGCAATTTGTTTTTAGTGCTTCATTAGCACGTTCATGATCTCTCTTTTCACGTTGTTGTTAATGACACCTTAAAATGTCCCGAGGTTGACGGAACACCTTGACCGGCAGGAGACGGAAAACGTGACCGTATTTAAACAGCTAAAACGGGAACACACCTTATCGGTCGTTCCCGTTTTTCACTA
>NZ_JAATHJ010000053.1 GCF_012034335.1 Alkalicoccus luteus
CCTGGTGGTGTTGGTTTTGTCGCTTACACACAGGTTCGGCGATTTTTTTCTGTTTCCTTCTATAAATTTTTTCTACACATAAAAAAGGGGCTGTCCCGTCGATAATATCGACTTATGGGACAGCCCCCTGATTTTATAATTTGTTTGGACCTTCTCCTGGCTCAGGTACGTGCTCAAGCTCCACGTCCCCCTGGTCAATTCTTTTTGGCTCTTCTTTTACTTCTTCGAGCAGATCTTTCCATTCGGTGTTGACGCCCTGAAGTACCCTTGATACTTCTTCAAAATGAGACTTCATTTTTTTAGATGCTTCCATCAGCTGCTTCACGTCATCCGAGGCATGATCCACTACTCGTGAAAGTTCTTCTCCTGAAGCTTTCAGATGATGCACCACTTCTTCGCGATTATCCCGGACCAGTGCAATCAGGTTTTTAACCTGTACAGTTGAAGCCGAAGCCGCCCGGGTAACACCTTTTCTCGCTTTTGGACTTGATGCCACAGCCGCTGCTGCAGCCAGAAGCCCAGCAATGGAGCCGGCTGTGACCCACTTTGAATTTTTACTCATAAACGATTCCCTCCGATACTATCATTATTCACTCTGATTACCATTCTATAACAAATATCGTCAAGAACCAACTGCCCGTTCCAGATTACGCTTTCATTTGATAATTATTCTTTATACCCGCCGCTTCAATTTTGAAACATAGACGGTCATCGACTGATTCATATTTACATGAATTTCTTCATTTTTATTGCGTCCCGCTTTCCCAAGTGGTATTGTCATTCCTTGTGCACGGAATTTCTGTGTCGTCTATAACAAGGAGGATGAACATGAAACATTCAAAAATAGACTGGCCCGTTATGTTTATAAGCGGAGGGCTTCTTACCGCTTTTGTGATCGCTTCGGTGATCAATGCAGAAGCTGTAGGAAGCTTCGTTGACTGGTCCTTTACATTTGCTACAACCTATTTCGGAGCGTTCTGGCAAGTGCTGATGCTTGCGACGTTTTTAATTGCGATCGCCATCGCTTTTTCCCGTTTCGGAAAGATCAGGCTGGGTGCGATGGACAAACCGGAATTTACTACGTTTAAATGGATATCTATCATTATGTGTACGCTGCTTGCCGGCGGCGGAGTATTCTGGGCAGCGGCTGAACCTATGTACCACTTTCTGGAAACACCGCCAATGTATGAAGCGGAGCCTGGAACGGCAGGCGCCGTTATTCCTGCCATGGCACAGTCGTTCCTCGACTGGGGTTTTCTGGCCTGGGCTATACTCGGAACGCTGGCTGCCATTATTCTGATGCATGCTCACTATGATAAAGGGATGCCGCTCAAGCCGAGAACGTTGCTTTATCCTGTTTTTGGATCAAAAGTTATTCATAAAAGCACGGTCGGCACGCTCGCTGATTCGTTTTCTATTATTGCCGTAGCGGCTGGTACAATCGGACCGATCGGCTTTTTAGGCCTTCAGGCCGCCTACGGCTTTGAAGCTGTATTCGGACTTCCTAATACGTTTATCACTCAGGTTCTGATCGTCTTTGGCCTTGTATCAGTTGCTGCCATTTCGGCCGTTACAGGTGTTCATCGGGGCATTCAGTTCTTAAGCCGATGGAATGTTATCCTGACAATGTTCTTAGTAGGGGCTGTTCTGATTCTTGGTCCCGGCGGATTTATTATTGATACGTTTGTAGGCACAACCGGCGTTTACGTAAGGGACTTCTTTGAACTGAGCCTTTATCGTCAGGACCCGGCCTGGCTCTCCTTCTGGACGCTTTTCTTCTGGGGATGGTTCATCGGATATGCTCCGATGATGGCTGTGTTTATCAGCCGTATTTCAAGAGGTCGCACGATCAGGGAGCTGGTGACGGCAGTTGCTATTATCGCCCCAATTGTGACAAACTTCTGGTTTTCTGTCGTCGGCGGCTCTGGTATATTTTATGAGCTCCAGCAGGCAGGAGCTGTTTCCGGCGCACTCGATGAGGGCGGAATGCCCGCAGCTATGATCGCTATCGTGCAGCAGATGCCTTATGGGACGATTCTGGCTGTTCTGTTTCTGATTGTTACCGTCATTTTCGTTGCTACGACGAGTGACTCTATGAGTTATTCCATTTCCATGGCCGTCACGGGCGGAACAACTCCCTCCGCTGGTCTGCGCGTCTTCTGGGCTGTGCTCATGGGAGCTGTGGCATCGGTTCTCCTTTATTTAGGTGAAGGCAGCATTGATGCTCTGCAATCCTTTATCGTATTTACAGCTGTACCGGTATCTCTGCTTCTTCTGCCAACACTTTGGTCTGCACCAAAAACCGTGCGCAGAATGTACAGAGAACAATTTGACGCGCAGAACCGGTCGTAACGTTGTAATAGAAATTGAATCATTGCCATTCCAAAACGGAGGAGCCGGCTGTTGCCGGCTTCTTTTTTTATGAATAACATGAGCATACTTTTACTGTATTTAAAGACACACACCAGTAATAAAGGACGTCTTTTCGTCTCTTTATAGCCGCTTCCTCCTCCTGCCTCTTTTGATGTTAACCTTACGGGAGGCAATCACGTTTAACCCGCATCCAGATCCGGTCTCCCCGCTTGTCACCTCGAAAACATTTTATCCAAAGCAACCGATTCGAGCCGGCTGTCCATGTCAGGATAACCGGCTCAAATGTTCACGCGCTCTCTGAATGACGACCGTCTCAGCTGTCTCCCCGTTTATATGCGGAGCGATTCGTAAACGACATTCTCTCCGTCGTTCCATACGTTTACACGGCCCTGTTCTTCAAGCAGGTCCAGGTGGCCGAGTGTTTCAGAAAACGTTAAATCCGGCTGCTTGGCAAACATGCTTCCGTATACTAATTTTGTTAAGGCAGCGACTGTCATGGGCTCGTGCAACTTTGATAAAAACATATCTGCTTTCTGCAGCTGAGCGGTCAGCCTTTTCTCGATTAACGTCCTCGGCTCGGTAATCATGTCCCCATGGCCGGAATAAATAAGCGCTGCTCCGGCGCACTTTTTCAGTGACTGCCTGTAATCAAGCAGCGTTCTCGGCCGGACCGTGCTCGATAAAGATGGTGCTTCAATGATGGCATTTGAGGAGATATGTTTGATTACATGATCACCTGCCACCAAGAGTCCGTCTTCTTCACGCAGAAGGCTGATATGTGTACTCGCATGTCCTGGCGTCTCTACTACAGTCCAGCCCGGGAGCATGGATGCCTCAACAGTTTCTTCCAGTTCCTCCATCATTTCAGCAGGCTGCACGTAATCTCTGTAGCGCTTTTGCTGATGAACAATCTGCTCAATGACTTCGGGTTTCATGCCATGTGTTTTGAAAAAAGGTCTGAAGAACGATTCAATGTGCTCGTAGAGTGCTTCATCTTTTTCCAGCCATGGTTTAAGCAGTGGATGTCCGGCTGTTTTCGTTTTTCCTGTGAACATCCCGGCTAAGCCGATATGGTCGGGATGATGATGCGTCAGGATCAGGAAATCGATGTCATCAGGCTGCAATCCTCTGGCCTGAAGCCCTTTTAGCAGCGCCTGCTTCGCTTCTGGAGTGTCCGGACCTGTGTCGATTAATATATTGACATCTCCGCTTATTAAATACACATTCACATCCCCTACAAGAAACGGTGTCGGAATGATAATTCGTTCTACCTGACTTGTTTTAGAAGCAATCTGCATCCGTTTTTCCCTCCTTCAGCATTCGTTCAATATATTGTAACAAAACTTTTATCTAAATTATCTGAATTTAGTGTATACTTATCGTTGAAGTCACATAAAAAAAGGATGGAGATATATGCGACGTATAAACCGGACCAGCTTTGAAGAGCTGGTCGAACAGAATAAACGCGATATTATGAATGACCAGAAGGCTGTATCTGAAATTGAAGAAAAGCTTGATTCAAAATATGAGGAGCAGTTGAAAGCAGATTCCTGAATCTGCTTTCTTTGCGTCTTCAGGCAGTGATGCCGGGCTACTACTGATATTTTTTAAGCAGCGACTGAAATTTCAGCGCGTGTGAAACGTCACCTTTTACTTTCAGCTTTCCGCTCATGTACGCCATTGTGGCATTTAAATCGTCCTCAGCCAGCTTCTGAAAATACTCCCTGCTCATTTCGAGCACGAGTTTTGGCTCCCAGGGCGCCCCTTCCGCGTAATCAGCTGCTCCTTGATCAATCTTCAGCTGATACGTGCTCTCCTCATCTGTAATATGAAATTCATAGATGTAGGTGAGCGATTCAATATGCTGCGGGTCCGCTTCCATTTTTTCTGTAAACTGCTGCAACACTTGTGAAACTGTCATAATGTGTCCCTCCATTTGTGAATGATGATTCATTCATTATAGCCTTTCCACGTCATTTTGTATAGATTTAAACAAACAAATAAAAGGAATACAAAAGGAGCAGCAGCAGAACGCCTCCACTGAGAAGTCCAGCTGCCAGAACCGCTCCGGAAGCAGCCTGAAAGCGGCCGGTATTAATCGTTTTGCGATGCCTGAAATACAGCAGGGTACCGGTTCCAAGCACTGCTGCTCCAGCAGTAAAGGAGAGCAGACTGATCCAGATTGCCCCGCTTCCTGCGTTTCCGTCTGAAAGAAGCAGTTCAGCTCCGAACACGAGAAATCCCAGTCCCTTCATCGCAAGGGCAGTACGAACCCAGGCAAGAAACGTTCGTTCATTTGCCAGATGCTGCTGAATGTAGGAAGAATCCGGGGTAGACCCCATTCCTCCACCTCCTCTGTTGTTTTCCTCCTGACCGTGCTAAACTGAATAAGTTATGCTAGCAGACAGGAGTTTTTAACGATGCGTACGTTTTTAATTATAGCAGTATTTTACTTGGCTGGTCTCGCTGCACTTTCGTTCGGGATCAGCCTCATCATCACTGCCGGTCTTGGGGCCGGGCCCTGGGACGCTTTCTTCGTCGGTCTTTCTGAATCAATCGGACTTACAGTCGGCAGCTGGACCTTCATCGGCGGTTTTGTCTTAATTCTTATTAATGCCATGCTTTTAAAACAAAAACCTGATTTCTCTGCATTAATAACGATGTTTCTGATCGGCTCCTTTATTGATTTCTGGATGCTGATTGTACTGGCAGACGCCGTCCCGGCTTCCTTTGTTCAGCAAGCGGTTATTTTGACAGCTGGGATCCTATGCTGCGGAGCCGGTATTGCTTCTTACCTCCAATCCTCGTTTGCCCGTAATCCAATCGATCATGCGATGATTGTGTTTCATACGCTTACCGGAAAAAGTCTCGCTTTTTCCAAGACCGCTTTGGAATTGATGATTCTTGTCGCAGCCTTTTTCATAGGCGGCCCGATCGGCATTGGCACGCTTATTATTGCATTTTTAATCGGTCCTCTTATCCAGGTTTTTCACCGGCCTGTAACGGCCTTTCGAACAAAGCTTACAGCCTGACATAAGTTTAAGGGGCTGTCTCAAAAGCCCTTTATGAAACAAAAAAAGCGGTGCCGGATGTGTCCGGTTCCGCTTTTTTTGGAATGAAATGAGAAAAAGACAAAAAAACAGCAGAAAGCCGAGCGGCTCCCGGCCA
>NZ_JAATHJ010000054.1 GCF_012034335.1 Alkalicoccus luteus
CTCCCAATATCCTCGATCTCCAGGCGAATTCCTAGTAACACGTCTGGTGTATTCAAAAATGCCTGAGAACCCTTGTCTTAGTAGGGTTCCCAGGCATTTCGTTTACCTAGTAACTGTCGAACTCGGGCATGAAAGCCGTTCAGCAAATCGGAGCATTTGTCAGCCGCTACTTTGCTCTGATCGTTCTTGTCGTAGCATTTATTGCGTATTTATCACCGGCCACCTTCACTTGGATCGGAGCGTACATCACCATTCTGCTGGGGATCGTCATGTTCGGCATGGGAACGACGATGAAGCTTGCCGATTTTAAAGTAATCGCGAAGCAGCCGATGCCGGTTGCGATCGGCCTGCTTGCGCAGTTTCTCATTATGCCGCTGACGGCCTTCGGTATTGCCTATCTGTTAAACCTGCCGCCGGAGCTTGCTGCAGGACTCGTCCTCGTCGGGGCCTGTCCTGGCGGGACAGCGTCGAACGTGATGGTCTATCTTTCAAAAGGAGATGTACCGGTATCAGTTGCGATGACAAGCGTGTCGACGATGCTGGCACCGCTGTTCACTCCGCTGATTGTCTTTCTGCTGGCGAATCAATGGCTGCCGGTTGGAGCAGGTGATATGTTTATGTCGATCGTGGAGGTCATTCTGATTCCGATAGCACTCGGGATTTTAGCCGCGAAGTTTTTGCCGGCTGCTGTGGAGAAAGGCCAGGCGGCACTGCCGCTCGTTTCGGTCGGTGCCATTATGCTGATCGTTTCAGGTGTTGTTGCAGCCAATGCTGAAAACATCGTGACTTCCGGTGCTGCTGTTTTTGCAGCCGTTATCCTGCATAACGGGGCTGGACTGGCCCTCGGCTATCTGGCCGCTAAATGGGCCGGACTTGACGAAACCAAGCGCAGGGCGGTTTCCATTGAAACCGGCATGCAAAACTCCGGTCTTGGCGCAGCGCTTGCGACGGCTCATTTCAGTCCGCTGGCAGCTCTGCCGAGTGCAATATTTTCGGTGTGGCACAATATTTCAGGGCCGGCACTTGTATCTTACTGGAGCCGGGGAAAACAGCCGAACAAGGCAGACTTGAACAAACAATCAAGTGTTTCATAGGTATGAAAAAGTGGTTCCGCATAGGCAGCGGAACCACTTTTTTTTTGCAGAAAAACCACGGTAAAAGACATAGATGGCGAAAAATCTCTGTGAGCAGGAGTTCTCAGTTTTCCGCGAAGTGGTTTTAACTAACAGTAAAAAGGAAAACACATAGTTGGAAAGGCTAATTATTTTTATTGAAAGAATAGGAGGATGGGTGATGGAACAGGATAATGACCAGCGACCGGAAGGAAAGCTGATTGATTACAAAATCTTTTTACCGTCGCTACTTATCATCATCGCCATGATCGTGCCGCTTTCGCTTTACGAGGAGCAGGCGCTTGGTGTTCTGGAACATATATTCGATATCATTGTTGCTGTATTTAACTGGGGGTATATTTGGTACGCGATCATCCTGCTTGGAGCGGGGTTATATTTATCCTTTTCCAAGCTGGGCAACGTTGTGCTCGGAGATCCTGCCGAAAAGCCGAGATTTACGCTGTTTGAGTATGCATCTATTCTCATTGCGATGGGACTCGGATCAACGATTATGAGAACCGGTATGGTGGAATGGACGAACGTCGCAAATGATCCGCCGTTCGGCATGGATCCGGGTTCGACGGAAGCGCTGCTGATGGGCAATGCTTACAGCATGTTCATGTGGAGCTTTCAGGTGTTTGCGATTTTCGTCATGGCAGCTCCGGCACTCGGTTACATTCTTCACGTGCGCAAGCGTCCGTTAATGCGCGTGTCAGAAGCCTGCCGCTGCTTGTTCGGCGACCGGTTTACCGATGGACTCGGGGGAAAAGTACTGGATATGATTTTTCTCGTCAGCATCCTTTCCGGTGCAGCCGTAACGCTTGGTCTTGGAACCCCGATTGTGACACATAACCTGTCGCAGCTGTTTAACATAGAAGTCACCTTCACGTTAACGCTTATTATTACGATTCTCTGGGTCATTTTCTTTTCCATCAGTGCCTATGTCGGAATTGACAGGGGGATTAAGCGTCTCAGTACGTTCAACATGTACCTGGCCGGAGGATTTGCCCTGTTTATTATGACAGTCGGGCCTGGTGTCTTTATTTTAAACTACTTTACAGAGAGCTTAAGTACGCTGGCGACAAACTATGTGGACATCTCGCTCTATACAGACTCGCTTGGAGGCGAAGGATCGAGCCATGTACAGAGCAATACTGTATTCTGGTTTGCCTACAGTGCAACCTGGGCAATGCTGCATAGTGTATTTGCGGCCAAAATATCGCAGGGCCGTACGATTAAAGAAATGATTTTAACGTATTTACTGGCCCCGACAGCGATTTCCTGGGCAGCAACAGGTGTACTCGGCGGGCTTGGCGTTCACCGGCACGTAAACGGGGAGATGGAAATTCTCGAGATGGCACAGTCCATGGATGAGATGGCGCTGATTCCGGAAATACTGTCCACGCTGCCATTTGCAACCATTGCCTTGATCGTATTTGCGATTGTCGCCATGATCTTTCTGATTACAACGCTCGATTCGACGACGTATACGATCGCAGCTTATACGAGTACACAGGATATGAGCAAAAACGAGCCATCCCGCATGCTCCGGATTATCGTAGCCGCGATTATTGCAGGTGTTGCTCTCGTGATGATGAGAGTCGGCGGTCTCCCGCCACTTGAAGTGGTTTCCGGGTTAATGGGACTTCCGATCATCATCATTCAGTTCCTGACGATCTGGGCTGCGATCCGTATGATCAAACAGGACGAGGCATGGAAATACAACGTGAGGAAGCGGGACTCGTGATGAATGCGCTGCAAACGATCAAGCGACGCTATGGTGCGACGACTCGTGAACGGGAACGAGCCCGTTTTCAAGTCCGGCGCTTCGGAGAGGCTGCAGCGGTAAAATGACTTATTCCAAAGGAAAGGTTGCGTCATGACAGGCGAACCCGATTCAACGTCGATCAACTGGTTCACAGCAGCTGATGCAAGTAACTTAAGGTGTCGTGATAATGAATAAAGTAACGAATGACCTCGTTAATGTTGTCAAAAGACCAATGCCGATAAACTCGATGATAACTGGTCGCCAGAAAGAAAGCCTGCGGAAATCCTCCGCAGGCTTTCTTTATATGTCTGGCAGCGGTTATCATGTTTTACCGCTTTTCAGATAAGGATTGTTGCATCCTGGCGAGCTCTTTTTCCTGCAAACCTTTTGCAGTTTCAAGCTTGTGCAGATTTCTGTGCACAGCGGCCAGGCGGGTCTGGTACTTCTTCTTAACATGGGCGCTGGAATAGCGCGCCCTGGCATGGACGAGCGCTTCTGCTTTCCGCTTAAGCTGGCGGATGTCCCGCAGAAGGTCTTGATGCTCCGACTCCAGTTTACGGAGCCGTCGTTGGTTTATGTCCAACGTTCATTCCCCCTGATTGCTTGGCAGCAACTGTTTCTAATGATTTAGAAGGAACCGGACAATATTCAGTAGAAGATCTATTCAAGAGAAGTGAAAAAATTGGTTTCTTCCTCATGCGTTTCGATGGCAGGCTGGGCGCCTGCAGGCCAGTCAGTGACGTAAGTGACGGTGGAACGAATGTTCTTATATGACGGGTTAACATCTATTTAACCATATACAGATAGGAAAAACGATACCGAAATTGAAAAATAGGACTAACTTCCGCTTTTTACCGATTTTATTCACAAAAAACCGTGCCACGTAAGCACGGCTTCTCTGTTTTACATTTCCTGAAAGCTTGAGCTTGATCCTGGATGATACCGAAGCAGCATTTTCAGCTCGCTCGTCATCTCAAAAGCATTCTTTTTATAACCGCCGTCCATCCAGTCTGCGATCAGTCCGGCAGCAGCATGTGCATGATACACGGCGAAGCTTTCGGCTACTCCGCTTTCTTCTGCGGCAGATTCTTCTTCCAGCAGCACGCGTTTTAAAAGCAGAATCATTTTCTGGCGAAAGCGCGGCAGTTCTCCGCAGTCTCGCATGACCGCATAGAAGCTTTGCTGCTTTTCCACGTGCTCGATCATGCGGACAGCAACAGAATAGAACGCATGATGCATGACGTCGGTTGTGAGCAGCGGCGGCTGCCGGTAAGCCGAAATCAAATCTTCCATAACGTCCTGCTTCAGCTCGTCCAGCAGTTCTTCAATTGTGCCGTAATGCTGATAAAACGTACTTCGGTTCAAACCTGCACGGTTAACAAGCTCTGTCACTTGAATATGTGTCGGAGCTTTGTGCTCCAACAGTTCGAGCAGTGCTTGTTTCAGGGCCTGCTTCGTCCGCTTAATTCGTATATCCGTCATTTGCGCCTCCTTTCCTGACTGAGGGCTTCTTATTCTAATCTATACCCGTATCTGCAAAGTTTCAGCAGGTAACTTCCCAAAAAATCTCTATTTTCTTTGGAAACAAACAGGAATTATCTGTTTCGTCACGAATCGCAGTAAAAGAATAGAAAAAGGAGGGACCAAGATGAAGCCGGTAACAGATATTTGTGATGAACATGCAGAAGAAGTCCAGACGATGCAGGAGGATCTGGTGCATTACGGGGCCCGCAGGCAATTTTCCGGTCCTGTTCGCACCGTCAGCGTCTTTGAAGATAACGTGCTCGTTAAACGGATGCTGGAAGAAGCGGATGCCGGTACAGTCATCGTCGTAGACGGAGGAGGCCGGGCAGGCCGAACCGCGCTGCTCGGCGATAATCTGGCTGCGATTGGAGCAGAACGGAATATTGCCGGCGTGATTATAAACGGATTTGTGAGGGACGCTGCAGAACTAGTGGATATTGAACTCGGGATTGTCGCCTTGGGAACAAGACCGTGCAGGAGTCATAAAGGCGGGAAAGGGTACTCGGATATTCCTCTCAATATGGCTGGCGTTCTGTGGGAGCCGGGTATGTGGGTGTACGCTGACGAAGACGGTATAGCTGTTCTGCCTGAAAAATCTGCATATGATAAATGAACGTCATAGAAGATAAACGACAGTTATGCAAATTCATGCACTTTCCTAAAAACGAGCCGATGGTTATCGGCTCGTTTGTCAGGCTGTTGAAAAAGTCTTTCAACTTACATGTTTATTCGTTTGGTTGTATTTCCCCTCTGCTTACCGAGCCTGCCGTGGGCTGGCCTTCAGCTATTTCTCAGAGTGACCCCAGTATGAATGGAAGATAGGCACGGCTTCACTCGGACACAGGGTTCTTACAAGAAGCCTTCAAAAGCCAGTCCGGCTCCGCTCGTGCGTTGATGCCGTTCGCAGATCTGAACGGCACGGGATCTTCAGACTGCGCGGCTTCCACTCGCGTCTCCGCCGGACACATCGGGAAAACGGCTCTCCTTGTTGGAGAATAACGTCACAACAGACGCGACTGCTTTTTTACGTTTATCATGATTTCTAGGAAGTACGGACCCCTCTATTCAACATTGAA
>NZ_JAATHJ010000055.1 GCF_012034335.1 Alkalicoccus luteus
ATAAGCGCGTTTGAAACGGGTCCACGAGAAGCAAAATGAGACACCGCTCTCCAGAACCCCGAAGGGAGCCGGCTCCAAAATCAACTGTCACTTTTCTCACCGTCTCTTTTCTTGACTGAAGACCACTGGGTCAACTTTTACAGAAATATCAGGGAAACAACTAGCTAAAATGAAGATACATATTCCAACATTTCAAGAACAACAAAAAATCGGAAAATTCTTCAAGAAACTTGATGATTCAATCGCCACTCACGAAAAAGAACTCGAACTGTTACAAGAAATCAAAAAAGGATTCCTGCAAAAAATGTTTGTCTAGAGGTGATTATGTGAAGGGATTGTCCCATCGATCAGAGACAGAAATTGAGAATCATTTGATTCAAGTATTGGGTGAGGGATATAACCAGTGGACGTTTCGTGAGGATTTGAAATCAGAGGCGGACTTATGGAAAAACCTGCGCCAAAAAATTACGCAGAATAACCTGGCTGAACTTGGTGAAACGCCTTTAACAGATAAGGAATTTGACGCGATTAAAACAGAGCTGCTTTTTCGGACGCAGACGCCGTTTGATGCAGCCAAGTGGTTAAAAGGCGAGAACGGTATCGCCCGGATTACGATTGAGCGGGAAGACAGCCATGAAGGGTTTGTATCCCTCGTGCTCTATTCTAATCAGGATATCGGCGGTGGGATCTCGAGCTATGAAGTCGTTCATCAAATTGCCAAACAACGTGCGACCAGTGAAGGGCGAGATCGTCGTTTTGACGTGACGCTTCTCATTAACGGACTCCCGATCGTACAGATTGAGTTGAAAAAGGTCACGGCGAAGGACGGCGTGTACCAAGCTTTTAATCAAATTAAGAAATATGCAGAAGAAAGTGTGTTTCGAAGCAACATCTTCGCCACTCTGCAGTTGTTTGTCGTCTCGAATGAACAGACGACTCGCTACTTTGCAAATGCGATGCCAAAGAACTTGCACCGTAAGTTCATGTTTAGCTGGCGCACGAAAGATAATAAGAAAGTGGAGAACCTGTATGAGTTTTGTAAACAGGCACTAAACATTCCGGATGCTCACCGGCTCATTGCCAATTATACGATCGTCAGTGAAGATCAGGACAACAAAACGCTGATGGTACTTCATCCTTATCAGATCCATGCCATTGAAGCCTTATTTACCGCAGCGAATAAACACAAGTCGGGCTACGTGTGGCACGCGACAGGCTCCGGGAAAACGCTGACGAGCTTTGTCTCAACGAAACTGTTGGCGAAGAAGTCAGGCATTGACCGCACGATCATGCTCGTAGACCGTAAAGACTTGGATAACCAGACAACGAGTGAGTTTACAAAGTTCGCATCGGAATTTAATACGGGCATCTCGTCTGGAAATACTCCGGCGAACAGCTTAATTGTTGGAACGGGCAGTGCTAAAGAGTTAAGTAAAACGCTCCTTGCCGATGCCAATTCAAATGTTGTCATTATTACGACCCGTCAAAAACTTGATGCAGCGTTAAAGTATGCGAAGAAACAGGAAGAAATTAAAGGGACTAATCGCTACGAGAAGCTGATGGGACAACACATTGTCTTCGTTGTGGACGAATGCCACCGTGCACTAAGCGCAGAAAACATGGAAGAAATAAAGGCTTTTTTCCAAAGCTCTACATGGTTCGGATTCACAGGGACGCCGATCTTTGATGATAATAAAAAACAGGCAAAGGGAAAATTGGCGAGAACGACATTTGATCAGTACGGAGAAGTCCTTCATACATACACGATTAAAAACGCGTTAGAAGATGGGTCCGTACTTGGTTTCCAAGTGGAGCATGAGACAACCATCGAACCAACCTCATTAGATAATATGATCTTTCATAAGTTGAGGAGTTCTCAATACGCGAACGCGGAGGACGAGGCAATTAATGTGAAGATTGACGAGATGAGCGGTGTCGAAAAAGAGTCGTATATCGACAGGTCAATGTTTGAGCAAGATGAGCACATTGATAAAGTTATAAAAAAGATTCTGAGCCCGGATAATGCGTATACAAAATTTGATTTTAAAAATGGGAAGCCGACGAAATCGGCCATTCTTACGACCAGCTCCATTGATATGGCAAAACGATACTATCATGCTATTAAAGCAATGACGAAAGACGAGAATTGGATGAATCACGTCTATCCTGGGCGCCCTATTCGAGAGGGGCGGTCGATGGATGATCCAGATTTTCCGCGTATCGCTGTCACCTATTCTCTTGACGAGAATATGGAAAACGCCATCGAGCAGCAGCAAGAGATGCAGGCGATCATCGATGATTATAACGAGTACTACAAAACAGCCTGGTCGTTACAAGATATTGAACGATATAACGGCGATATTAATAATCGTCTGGCTAGAAAACGGGCTGAATTCAAACAGCCCGGGCGGCAAATCGACCTTGTCATTGTGGTGGATCGTCTCTTAACAGGCTTTGATGCGCCAACGATTCAAACGCTGTTCGTTGACCGTAACCTTGAATACGCTGGTTTAATTCAGGCGTTTTCAAGAACAAACCGTACGTATCCGGAAAAAACAAAAGGCCTTATTGTTACCTTCCGTAAGCCCTTTACAATGGAAGAAAACGTAGAGAAAGCAACAAAGCTGTATTCAGAAGTGAAAGAAGAATCCGGCTTAATTTACCCAAGCTATGAGAACGTTAAGAAGCGATTTAAGAAAGCTCATAAACAGCTACAATCGATCATTGAAGAAGAAGGCGAAGTTGATGAGCAAAAGTCGGTGGAAACGCGAGTTGATTACGTCAAAGCCTTTCAAGAGCTCAACAACGCGTACGAGGCTTTGGTCACCTATGACAGTTACAATACGGACTTCGATGCCTCGAATACATTACAAGAACAAGTAAGTCTCCTAAAAGAAGAAGTCGGAGTTTATGAAACGGTGAAAGGATCGCTTGTCCAAACCGCTGAAGGAGATAACCCTGAGGGAGCGGACGATTTCTCTGGAATCGAATTCTTTAGTGAGGCGACAACCAAATTATATGACATTGATTCAAACTATATTGATCAATTGTTAGGAACGTATGAAGCAAACAATCCGGCAGTTCGTGACGAAATAGAAAAAGCTTTGCAGAAATTAAATAAAGCTGAAATTGTGAAAAGCTTGTATCACGAGATTTTAAATGCAATCGATAAGAAAGAAGTGGATGAGGAAGAAGATATCTTTGCTTTAAAGCGACGATTTTTTACTGACAGAAAAGAGCATATCATTGAAGGGTTTAGTGAATATTGGTGTGTTTCAAGCTATGAACTGCATGCCTCAGCTGTCCAGTATATGATCGGCATGGAGGCAATTCCAAATATGAAAAGCATCATTGAAAGTAAGGATTACGAAGCCTTTAAAGCGGAGCATCCCGAAATCAAACCATTCAAGTACCCTCAAATGATGAAACGCGAATGGCAAAAAGTATTGGATGAACAAGTTCTGCCGTTAGATAATGAACTTCGATAAGGAAGGGCGGTTGGCTAGGGGAAGCATTGCAGGAGCTAAAGTTGATCGAATGTGTCCATTCGTTGCCCGATGGTAAAGTGAGGAGACGATAAAAGGTAGATCTCAACTAAGCGTATTGCAATCGTTTGTTTTCTCATTTTTAATACTTACCAATGTAAAAGAAACCGATAAACAATGAACCGTTGTCCGACTGTTGTAAGCTTACTTGTTCAGGACAGCGGTTTTTTCAATGGAAGAGGAGGGGTGTATTAATATGGAGAAAGAGCTTACTTCGCTAAATGACTTTTTACTCGATACAGAAGCTCTTCATCAAATTGAAACGAAAGCATCTGCATTTAACTTGTTTGAAGTGCTTGGAGTTGTAAATCAGGAGATCCGACATAGCAACGTTCTTGCTTGGCTATTAGATCCAAATGAATCTCACGGGATGGATGATTTCATCGTGAGAGACTTAGTCAACATGGTTATACAGCGTATCCATGATGACGAATTTGATCATAAAAAGTGCTTGCATATAGCTTTAGTTGATTATACGGATCTCGTAGTTAAACGAGAATGGCAGAACATTGATATTCTATTGGTTTCGGAGAAGGAACAGCTCGTCATCGTCATTGAAAACAAGATATGGAGTCAGGAGTCTAACCATCAATTGAATAAATATGAACAGATAGTGGAGAACCACTACCATGATTACATGGCTGTCTATGTCTACTTATCTCCATTTGGTGATAGTGCCAGTCACTCTGAACGTTGGGTTAACGTGGATTACTCTACGATTATTAAACTCATTGAAGAAGGCACGAGTCATCGAGAATCAAATTTGAATGAACGGTCACGTAATTTTCTGACACAATACATAGAAATGTTGAGGAGGCACATTGTGGGAGATGAAGAGTTAGAGCAGATATGTAAGAAGATTTATGCAAAACATAAAAAAGCCTTAGACCTCATATACAAATATAAGCCCGATATACAGTCTGAGATAGCAAGCAAACTGTTATTGCTAGTCCAAAACGTCCAGAATAAGATGGGATTGTTTGTCCAAGGATTGACGGATATACTGTCTATAAAGACCCTGCAGAAAGGAAAAGACGCCTTCCACAATGCCGGCCATTACCAG
>NZ_JAATHJ010000056.1 GCF_012034335.1 Alkalicoccus luteus
TGCGTCCGGCTTCCTTCAGATTCCGGGTCGCCCCGGACACCCTTGCCATTCGCTAACGGTTCCCATTGCCAAGCCCGTAGTGGACTTTCACCACCAAGCTGTCAGACATGCCGGGCACACGCCTGGAGGGACCATGACAGATCGTCATGGTCCCTGATTTTCCCGCATAGAGCAGGAGGGCTGCCTAAAATCCCTGCTTCATCTGGTGATGCGGCATATGGTGATGGCCTTTCGGTGTGCGGTGTTCATCCAGCGTCTCTTCCTCTTCAACCGGAATGCGGCCAATTTCTTTTTCTACTTCGACGAGCACAACGTAGTTTCCCTGCTGAAATTCCTTTTCAAAGTGACGGGCTTCTTCATCGTCTTTATGAATAAACTGGATCTGATCCTGTTCGACGCCTTTCAGCTCCAGTTCCCGGATGACTGCGTCTTTTTGATCAAGTGATTTCATCACTGCAACAATCTGCTTTTCCATGTCAGGCACCTCCGTCCTCTATCGGCGTTAATCTTCTATACCCCCCGTACGAGGTTTGAAACGCTGCCCGATCAGGCAAGCTGATCAAGAATGCGCTCGACAGAAGCGTGATTATCCGGGCTCTTATCAAGGTGGTACCATTCTAACGCCCCTGACTCTGAATAGATCCAGGTGCCTCCCTGAATATACACATCCTGTGTTTTCATTGAATGAAGGGCAACAGCGCGCTGAGCTTTATCACTCGGTAAAAACGAATCGATTTTACCTGCCGCGGTTCCAAGAGCTGCCATGAGAAGCAGCTTCGGTTTATTCATTGTGATGTGACCCATCGCTTTATATAAGCTTCTGTCGCGATCGCCGTAAAACGGGAATGGATAGGGACCGAATTCGTTCAGAAAGCGCTTAATTAACCTTCCTGAAGAAGGGACAATGATTTTCAGGTCCGCTCCCTTCTGTTCAAATTCATGATAATTCCTGCGCAACTGCGCAAGATGACGCTGACAGATTGGTCAGCCAAGATGTCTGACGAACACGATGACTGTCTTACCGCCTGTCGTCAGCTGGCCGTAAGGAATACGCTCCATTCGCGGCGTTTCCACTTTATATACCTGCTTCATATCTACTCACCCTTTCTACTGCTTCCTACTGTTTCCATATACCCTGCTGCTTCTTCCCAAACACTCTTTTTGACAAATAAAACGGTACAGGCTAGAATAACGTGGTAATCCTGATAATATGACTATGAATAGGAGGATTAGTGATGGCATCTACAACATACGTGCATGCGACCGGTGCACAGGAGGACGTGGAAAAGAGAGATTCCAGTACACTGAACCCTCCGCAGATGAAACTGATTTACGGGGCGCTCGCTGTTACAGCGGTGCTGCTCGTTTATTTACTGCAGACGCAGGAAGCAATGCATCCTATTCTGCTGCTGATTGGCCTGCTTCTCGGCTATACGCTCTTTCACGCCCGATTCGGATTTACGTCGGCTTTCCGCCGGTTTATGTCTGTCGGAAACGGCCAGGCTATCCGTTCACATATGGTGATGCTGGCAGTTGCGGTTACGTTGTTTGCTCCTATCCTCGCGTTCGGTTTTTCCTTTTTTGGGACCGGCGTCAGCGGGTACGTTTTCCCGATTGGAACGAGCCTGATTGTCGGGTCATTCTTATTCGGAATCGGCATGCAGCTCGGCGGCGGCTGTGCATCCGGGACACTTTTCGCTGTTGGCGGAGGGCGAACCGTCATGTTTATTACTCTGCTGTTCTTTATCATAGGGTCCGTTATTGGGGCTGCACACCTTCCGTTCTGGACAGATGAGATGCCGAATGGACAGGCCATCTCTCTGGCGGAAACGACCGGACTGGGATATGGCGGTGCATGGCTCCTGTCGATCGCTCTGTTCGGCCTTATTGCCTGGATTACGCTCGTCGTGGAACGAAAGCGTAAGGCACCGAAAATGGCTCCTGTTCCGACTACATCCGGCTGGAAACGTATTTTGCGGGGTTCCTGGCCTCTTTTTGCAGCGGCGATTGCGCTTGCTGTTTTGAATGCTCTCACTCTCATGACTCGCGGAGAGCCTTGGGGTGTTACCTTTGCCTTTGCTCTTTGGGGCTCACAGGCAGCAGAGCTGATGGGCATTAACGTATCTGCCTGGGAATTCTGGCAGGGTGATAATGCAGCTGCGCTTGAAGCTTCGATTTTTGCAGATACGACTACGGTGCTTAACTTCGGCGTTATTTTAGGCGCTTTTATGGCCTCGGCAGCAGGCGGGTTATTCCGCTTCACCGGGATCAAACCTGGCAACGTTGCCGCAGCAGTAATCGGCGGACTGATGATGGGCTACGGCGCCCGGCTTGCGTTTGGCTGTAATATCGGAGCCTATTTCGGCGGCATCGCTTCTTTCAGCCTGCACGGCTACATTTGGGCTGTTATGGCACTTGCCGGCACCTTCTTTGCGCTTTATTTACGGCCGCTCTTCGGGCTGTCAGTACCGAAGTCAAAAGATACGTTTTGTTAAAACAAGAGCAACGAAATTGGAAGCTTTTTATTAAACCTGTCTTCTGATGCATAATATACAATCTTGTTCGAGCTGAGAAACCGGCGCATCCAGATCGCCGGTTTCTTTTTTCTGTTTCCGGATAGCGTCTGTCATTTTTTCATCATGGCAATCCACTATGCTGGCCATGTACGTTTTGAAAAGGTTGAAACTGCGTCAAAACAAATGCGGTTTCTGAGTGCTGACAAAGTCAATCTGCTTACATATTTATTCACATTGGTGCAGCCCTTCTTCGCGTATCCAGCCTGCCTCGGGCTTACCTTCAGCTATTGACTGTATGGAAAAAGGGCACCGTGGGATGGCGCGGCTTCACTCGCGCTTTCATGCCATTCAAGAACGAACGACTACGAGGTTATTTTCTTACAGACGTATGCTGCTGATCGCTCCAAGCGCTGGTCTGACAGGAAGTGCTGACTGCAAAAACAACTTTTCGGATGGCAAAAGCGACACAACGCCCGGCAATTGTAACAGAATGCTCCATGAAACTTACTTACCAGCGTAAGCGTCAAAGAAACCGTGTCCGAACAGTGTGAAGATCGAGCAGGAGAACATCAAAAAACGGGCAGCCGCGGGGATCTTCCCGGGGCTGCCCGTTTTGGGCTTACGGCGAAACAGGGCGTCGAC
>NZ_JAATHJ010000057.1 GCF_012034335.1 Alkalicoccus luteus
TGGAGACCTGTTTCAGTGTACGGAAGTGACCCAGAAACAGCGGCGAACCTTTGGGGCGCTAGGGTTGAAGCCTCCTCCCAATATCCTCGATCTCCAGGCGAATTCCTAGTAACACGTCTGGTGTATTTAAAAATGCCTGAGACCCTTGTCACACGAGGGTTCCAGGCATTTCGTTTACCTAGTAACTGTCGAACCCGAGTTTAAGAGCGTTAGTTGTAAAGAAAATGTTCAAGATGAAGAAATGGTGAAAGCGAATTATTCCGGATCTATACAATATCACTTTATCAGGATTACATTCAAAAAGAGTCTACACTGCAGGATAAGCAAGTAGCTTAACTTGCTATGAATATCATATCGAAATCATTACTGAACACGAACCGACCGATCGTTACGAAAGTTTTCTTGTGATGATTTACGGTGCAGCTATAATATAAATTTTTATTTGGAATACAGTGTAAATGACATAACATCAGGAAGAAGGGTAGTTGTGGTGCCTATTAGTGAGTTTCCTATAATTGAAACTGAAAGATTGATTCTCCGACAAGTAACAAATAAAGACGCAGGTTATCTCTTGAAGTACATGTCTAATAAAGACGTAACAAAGCATATGGGACTGGAGCCTTTCAATTCCATGGATGACGCATTGAATGAAATTTCATGGTATCAATCGATATGGGAAAAGCAAACGGGAATAAGATGGGGAATTACGTTAAAAGGCGAGGATGAAGTAATTGGTAGTTGTGGATTTCTCAACCTCGTCTCAAAGCATTCTCGTGCTGAAATAGGGATTGAGTTAAGTAAAAATTATTGGGACAAGGGAATAGCCAGTGAGGCTTTTGAGGCTGTTATTAGGTATGGATTTGAACAAATGCACTTACAGCGGATCGAAGCTTTAATAGAACCCAGTAATGCACCGTCTCAACGATTAGCAGAGAAACAGGGATTCATTCGAGAGGGACTTTTGCGAAGCTATGAATTCACCGTTGGAAAATTTGATGATTTATATATGTACTCCATATTAAAGAGTGACCTCAATCATATCCAAAATCCGCCTTACGAACGCTCTTAATACTGGACTTAAATAAAAACGATCAGGACCAACAGAACGCGTTTGTCATTTTGCTGGTCTTTTTCGTGTACAAAGTAAAAAATAACAGGATAAAAATGGTAAAATAATCATGAGATGTAATGCAGGTGACAAATATATTTAATGCGAAGAGGATCAACTCAGAACAATTCAATTAAGGAGGATCTCTATGGAAGCCATAATTGAATGCAGGTCAGCTGTTTCGAGCGATCTTGAAGCCGTTGTCAGCATGCTGGCTGACGACGTGTTAGGCAAAGAACGAGAACAATATGTGGTTCCGCTTCTCGAAAGTTATCGCCACGCCTTTGAAGCCATTGAAGCGGATCCCAATAATGAACTGATCGTTGCCTGTTATAAGGGCGAGGTAGTCGGCGTTCAGCAGCTCACATTTACTCCTTATATCACTCATCAAGGTGGATGGCGAGCTACCATTGAGGGAGTGAGGACCTCATTAAGTATAAGAGGTAAAGGTAGCGGATCAGAGCTAATAACATGGGGAATTGAACGCGCAAAAGAACGGCAGTGTCACCTCCGGTGCGATCGAAAAGCTAAGAGCAGTGCTAAATTAGCAAGATATTAATCTATTGCAGGAGAAGATAGTTAGGAAAGGGTGTATTGATTGGTCCATTTACTGAAAGCGTCTAATTGCTTATTGTTATCTACCGATAAGAAGAAAAAAGAAAGTGTATGGCGGGACGATCCGTGCTATAAATTTGTCTATTCGCTGAAAGGGTCGATGCAGTATCAGAGCAGGCGGAATGATCTTTTATTACACGAAAAGGAATTTTTGGTATTTAATCCGCATGATGAACATAAACAACTGGCCGTGGAAGATCACAAATTTCTCATTGAACTGGACGCGGCTTTTCTTCATGGAGCAGCTTCTGTTTCTGGCGGACAGAGTGAACTATACTTTGCCCAGGCTGCTCAAAAAAATCCGCTTGTGAATCAGTGGGTGCAGTTTGTTCACCAATTTATGGGGATAGAGGAAGAGGAGGGCAGTCGGTCTTCTGAGGTGTTTCTGGAACACAGTTTTGCCCAGTTAAGTTTACTGCTCGCTCAATCTGCCCCTGGAACCCATACGTCCGATCTGGTTACGCAGCCTTACCGCTTTATTCAGCCTGCTGTTTTTCAAGTTATGGAAACGTTAAAAGATGATTACGAGCACGCCTGGAGTTTAGATGAAATGGCTGCACTGCTTGATATGAGCAAATTTCAGTTTGCACATATTTTTAAACAAACTGTTGGCGTTTCTCCCTACTCCTGGCTCCAGTTGTACCGGATTGTCAGAAGTCAGGACCTGCTTTTACATACTCATCGTACCATCACGGATATTGCGGTCAGCTGCGGTTTTTCTTCTGTATCCGTATATAATCAGTTATTCCGGCGTCTGTACGGGGTTCCACCCGGATTTTTCCGAAGAAACAATGCGCAGTAATAAGAGCACAGAGCAGAAGACCATCATGCTGCCGCAAAAGATAAAAATGTAACTCATGTCGATAAAAGCGGTGAGGGCACCGAACAGCGATAAAGAAAGGACGTTCGATCCGTAGAGGAGCACGGCATTAAAACTGAACGCGCGGCCTAATTTTTCTCCCGGCACGAGGGTCTGCAGTAAATATACTCGGGTAAGCCCGGTGAGCGGAAGGCCTATGGCGGCAATCAGCACTCCTGTAAAGAACAGGGGGAGGCTGGTGGCGAAACCGAGCAAAAATATTCCCGCTCCCCAAATAATCGAACCGGCAAAATAATGAATGAACGTTAACCTTTGGCTCATCACCACGAAGTGTAGTTGACACTTAAGCAGATGAAATGAAAACAAGTGGCAGATCCTTTATCGTGAAAGTTGTCGAGACAAACACGAGGAGGTTCTGCCACTTGCTACATCAGTTTATC
>NZ_JAATHJ010000058.1 GCF_012034335.1 Alkalicoccus luteus
GTAAGCGTCAAAGAAACCGTGTCCGAACAGTGTGAAGATCGAGCAGGAGAACATCAAAAAACGGGCAGCCGCGGGGATCTTCCCGGGGCTGCCCGTTTTGGGCTTACGGCGAAACAGGGCGTCGACCGGGGCTACCCACATGCTCTGGCAGCTGCGGGGACCACGGCAGGTAATCATCCAAGTTCTCTGTCTCCTCCGGAGTCAGATTCGGGATCGTCTCCAGGAGATAGGTCACATACGCTTCCGGGTTCACCCCATTCGCTTTCGCCGTTTCGATCAGGCTGTAAATCGCGGCGCTCGCTGTCGCCCCTGCCGGAGACGTCGAAAAGAGCCAGTTGTTCCGCCCAATCACAAACGGGCGGATGTGACGCTCGACGAGGTTGTTGTCGATGGCCTGCGTCTCCGGCTTCAGCGCCTGGCGCAAAAATGGTTCCTGATTGACCGCATACTGAAGAGCCTTCCCAAGGATCGATTTTGGAAGGATGAAGTGTTGTTGGGTCCGGACCCAGTCGAACCAGGTGTCCGTCTGCTCGGATACCTTAATCCAAGCGGCTTCCTGTTTCGCGGGAGCCGCCAGCCAGGCTGCCTCCGCGAGGTGATACAGCCGGTTGACGTGGGCGACGCCTTGATGCGCGATCGAGGTCGGACTCCCTTTGGCCAGCTTCGTCGCATCGGTAAACGTTCGTCGCAGATGCGCCCAACAACCTGCAAGCAGGATCGGCGGTCCCCCGTTCCTCTCGCGGTCCTCTGCCACCCGTCGGTACGCACGGTACCCATCGCAGTACAGCGTGCCCGAAAACCCGTCGAGCAGGGCATCCGCCACGTCCGCACCGCGGGACGGCCGGTAGGCATAGACCACCATCGGGGTCGCTTCTTTGGTCGAGGCCATCACCCACATGTAGGAGGTCGACGACGGGCTGCGCCCCGGTTCCCGCAGCACCTGCACCGACGTTTCATCCATGTGCAGCACCGGTTCCTGCATCAAGGCGCGATGCAGGGCGTTGACGACCGGCAGAAGACAGCGTCTCGTCGCCTCCAGGATCCAGTTGCTCATCGTCTGGCGGCTGATCGGGATGCCCTGGTCCGCAAGGGCCTTCTCCTGCCGATGCAACGGCACGCCCATCCGGTATTTGTCATGGATCAGGTGGCTGATGACCGAAGCGGTGGCCATCGCTTTGCCTGCCGGACGCTCCGGCACCGGCGCACGGACGATCGTGTTATCGCGATCCGCTCTTTTACAGGCCGGGCATTCGTAGACTTCCCGTTCCCGGCGTACCACTTCGTAGCGTGCCGGAATAAACAACAGCTCCTTTGTCACTTCCACGTGAAAGCAGGCGAGGGTTCCATCGGCACACGTCGGACAGGTCCGCTCTGCTTCCGGGAGAGCGGACCGCACCGTACGCGACGGTTCGGCTTCCGACAGCCAGTCAGGCTGCTCGGTGACCCGCTTGCGCTTGGCTTTGGCCGTTGGCGAGGCCGGACCTTCGATGATGAGCTCCACGGCTTCCTCCAGAGCGATCGCTTCCGGTTCGTCAAACAGCGACAACTGTACCTCATCCGACGGGTCGTCGGCCGAGCGGCCGAAGCGCTGCTGGTTGGCAAGGCCCAGTCGCTCTTTATACAGCGCCACTTCCAGGCGGAGAGCCGTTACCTCTTGCTTTAACCGCCGGTTTTCCACCTGGGTGGCCAGCTGTTTCAGAAACGGTTTCGCCGCCGCCAGAAGGGGATAGGTATAGGGAATAAAGGGTGAGGTCGTTCGTCTCGATGGGTTCATAGGAAAAGAAATTCGAGAGGCAGGGGGAAATTCCTGCCTCTCGCATCCATTTTTTTCGTTTTGTCGGGGAACGCTTAGATCACGGATGTACCGGTCGGAGGTGCGAACACTTTCCCGTCCTCGATCCGCAGCCCGTTTAACAGCCAGCGCAGCTGTCGGCCGGTTAACTCCGAGGGCACAGCCTCATCGCCATCCGGCCACGGAAACCGCCCGGTTTCCAGACGACGGTAGTAGAGCCAGAAGCCGTTGTGATCCCAATGCAGGATTTTGATGCGCGTTTTATCGCGACCGCAGAAGACAAACAGATCGGACCGGCAGGGATCGAGCTGAAAGCGTTCCTGCACGAGGGCCGCCAGTCCGTCTATCCCGAGCCGCATATCGATTTCACCATGTGCGAGAAACACCCGCTGATTCGCTCGCATGTTCCACATCCTGAAGCACCTCCACCACTTCTTTTAAGAGCTCTTTGTCAAAGCCGGCCGGCACGTCAATCTGTACCCCCTGACACGTCAGGGTCAGGGATGCCCCTAAATCAAGGGTGACCGTCGACCAGGTATCGATCGGGTCCGTAGGCTGGTACGTTGGATCCAGTCGCACCCGGTATTTATGAAACGTGCCACGATGATACCCACGGCTCTGACACCAGACATTGGCTTGTTCGCCGCTTGCGAGAAACGCGTCTACCTCCGCCTGCCACCAGGCCGTGCGGTTGACTCGCCGATCATGGGGATTTTCCCACGCTGCTTCCTCCATTATCCTCACATCCTTTCTGCTTTCTTTCAGCATGCCAGAGGCGTGATAGGGAAAACAGGCACAGATTCTTTGACGCTTAC
>NZ_JAATHJ010000059.1 GCF_012034335.1 Alkalicoccus luteus
GGTGGTGTTGGTTTTGTCGCTTACACACAGGTTCGGCGATTTTTTTCTGTTTCCTTCTATAAATTTTTTCTACACATAAAAAAGGGGCTGTCCCGTCGATAATATCGACTTATGGGACAGCCCCTTTATTAGATTGATCGGCTTTGCGACGGTTTGACGATACATAATTATGCTTTCATACGCGGTTTTCTCCGCTAATTTTTCTGTTTTTTTAGCTCAGGGGGTTTACAAATGAAAATATATAAGTATCATTAAGAACGTTAATTATTTTTTTAACAAACTGAACAGACCGTGCTGTGTTCTCTTATCTGATCTTCCACTCCATTCCGGCAGCAGCAGATGACACGGCCCGATGAGCGATGAATGAAGGAGGTCCTCTCACATGGCAGACTTTCACGAAGAGAAAGCCCGAGAGACGATTGATCACGCGAAAGAGCTGGTCATTGACTCACTGGCAGAAACGATGGATCTTTACGGAGTAACCAGAAGCGCCGGAACCCTGTATGGAACAATGTATTTTGAAGGCGATATGACGCTTGATCAGATGAGAGATGAGCTTGGGATGAGCAAGCCGAGCATGAGCACCGGGGTCCGCAAGCTGCAGGATTTTAACGTCGTCAAAAAAACATTTAAAAAGGGCGAGCGTAAACATACGTATGTAGCGGAACGGGATTTCTTCAAATTTTTCTCCAATTTTTTCAGCAAGAAATGGGACCGCGAAGCCGCTTTAAATCTGGAATCAATCCGGCATGCACAAAAAGAACTGCTGGAGCTTTCCTCACAGGAAAAACTTCCGGAAGAAGTAAGAGAAGAAGCAAAATCAGTGTATACTATATTAGAAGAGTCCAAACCTTATTATTACTGGCTTCAGCGGCTTTCTGCTTCGGTAAAATCCGGAGAAATATTTGATTTGATTCCTTTCTATCCTGAAGAGCAGGATAAAAACGAATAGACGGGGTCCCGGTGGTATCAAAATTTAGCAGGAGGTTGTCACACATGAAAAAGAAGAACATGAACATCTGGAAAACATCAGCGGGTATTGGAGCTGCAGCACTGCTGCTGGCTGCCTGTGGAGAAGAAAACACGGGTGCTGATGAAGATTACAGCCCGGAAGGCCAGGAAATTGAGCTGACGTATGTTGCGTGGGAATCCGAGCTCGCTTCTACGAATGTCATTGCAAAAGTTCTTGAAGAAGCTGGATATGATGTAACGCTCACAGTTGTTGAGCAGGCTCCTATGTGGGTCAGTGTTGCGAATGGTGATGCCGATGGTTTCGTCGGAGCATGGCTTCCATCTGATATGGCTTCTGAGTACGAGCAGTATGGTGATGACATGGTTGACCTTGGTGCTAACCTTGAAGGGAGCCGTACTGGTCTTGCAGTGCCTGACTACATGGATATCACGAGCATCGACGAGCTTTCTTCAGACGTAGTTGATGAAATCATCGGCATTGACGCCGGTGCCGGAATCATGATGTCCACAGAAGAAGTCGTAGACGTATATGATCTTGACATTGATGCTTCACCAAGCTCAGATGCTGCGATGACTGCTGCCCTGGACGCCGCTATTGATAATGAAGACCCGATCGTCGTAACAGCATGGCAGCCTCACTGGAAGTTTAACTCTTACGACATTCGCTTCCTTGAAGATCCGGAAGGCGTCTATGAGGAAGAAGAAGAAATTCGTACGATGGTAAGAGAAGGTCTTGAAGAGGACCACCCGGTTGCATTTGAGATCCTCGACAACTTCTACTGGGATGCTGACGATATGAACGAAGTTATGCTTGATGTAGCTGAAAACGACATGGAAATCGAAGAAGCTGCTCAGCAGTGGATCGATAACAACCGTGAAACAGTTGACGAGTGGCTTGCCGTTGAAGGCGCTGAAACGGACAACGAAGAAGCAGACAACGAAGAATAATACCTGAAACAGGTTTAAGAGCGGCTCTCCATTGCGGAGAGCCGCTCTTTGGCTGTTGACAAACTCATTTTACTTACATGTTTAGTCGTTTGGTTGCGTTTCACCGCTGCTTACCAAGCCTGACATGGACTTGCCTTCAGCTATTTCTCAGGGTGACCTCTGAGAATGGGAGAATGTCACGGTTCCGCGCGGACACAGGCTTTTCGCCCCGAGCGCAGGTCTCGTAGGAAGTGTTGCCTGCAAAAACAACTTTGGGTATGGCAAAACCAACAACGCCCGGCAATTGTAACAGAACGCTCCATGAAACTAACTTATCAGCCGCCAAAAGTAACTTACGCAACTTAACAGACCGTTTGGTGTTAGTCTCTAAAGTGGACGATGATAGGCGTGACAGGTAGACTCAAAGGTAACGCACGATCACGGAGTTCAAAATCTGGGAAGGACGTGAATAGATTGAGCTATCATGTATCGCCAGAATA
>NZ_JAATHJ010000005.1 GCF_012034335.1 Alkalicoccus luteus
GAGAAGCATGTGTCCGAGTGAAGCCGCGCCATCTTACGTGCCTTTCTTCCCTTCATACAGGGGGTCACCCTGAGAAATAGCTGAAGGCCAGCCCACGGCAGGCTCGGTAAACAGAGGGGAAATACAATCAATCGAATAATCATGTAAGCTGATTGACTTTGTCAACAGCCTGCAAGCCTCTGCCTGACATCAGGCAGAGGCTTTTTTACGATTTCTCATCCTGAAGGAGGAGGAAAAGTTCATGCTGAAAGGTCGTTTAAATGCTACCTGTGAAGAATAGGAAAAAATTCCCGATTATCATATTCTATAAACAGAACATCACACAGCAGCGGGGAGGTGCACAACATGAAGCAGACAGGCAGCTGGATTGTAACAGCCGGAATTTTGGCAGCAGTAATACTAGCGTGGCCGTTCTACATACTGAACGACGATCGAAGCAACCTGTCGTTATTCGGCTATCAGACGCTTACCGTGCTATCAAACAGCATGGAGCCGGAATTTACGACCCAGGATATGATCATTATCAGCGAACAGGAGCAGTATGCGGAAGGTGATATTATCACCGTCAACACCGGATCGGAGCTCGTGACGCACCGGATTGTGGAAACCGTTCCGGAAGGCTTTCACACGATGGGCGATGCAAATGCCACCGTGGATTCCACACTGGCCGAGCCGGGGATGATCGAAGGCGGACATGTTCTGACCATTCCATACGCAGGATTTGTCGTCCATTTCATCACATCACTGCCAGGGTTCCTGCTTCTGATCGTGCTGCCTGTCACCGCTGTCGTGACGATGAGTTTGATGAAGCGGCTCAGCCGCTCAGCTAAAAAGGATGACAATCCGGAAGGAGCCTCATCTACCTAAAAAAACAATACTAGGGGGAAACGAACGTGAACAAAGTACAAAAAGGTCTGATCGGCACAGCCGTCACCGCAACCGTCGTAGCAGCAGTAGGATTTGGGACATATTCAGCATTCAACGATAGTAATGATCTAGGACTCGATTTGATTGAGAGTGAAGCTGCTACAATTAGTGCAGGTATTTATGATGCTGAGGGAAGTAAAATTGAGAGTGGAGCAAGTAGCTCTTTTCAGCTGTTTAGAGACAGAGATGATTTACATTTACTCCCTGGTGAAAGTTGGGAACCTGAAACATTTAGAATTCAAAATGATGGGAACCGTGCGTTTGACATCAAAAACAATCCGTCCGGTAGTCAAACGAATTTCGATTTCGTTAGCTCTTTGTTCGATGGCGTAGATGATTGGGATTATAAACACCCAGATATTAAGTTTGAAAATGTAGAAGTTGAAATTGCTTTAGAATTTTCGGAAGGATCCCTTAACGATGACCAAATCTATACTGCTGATTTTGGTGACAATGGCTTCAAACAAACAGTAACTAAAGGCGGATCAAATCAAGCTTTTAATCTTTTCGGAGCTACATTAAGAGAAGGAGAGTACGTTGACGTATCTCTGAGCCTCGGATTAAACGAAAGCGCAGATAACGAATTTCAGGGACAAACGTTTGGTGCTGGCTTTAATCTATTTGTAGAACAAAACAACGAAGCGGACCGTAACTAATATTCATACCGGGCTGTCTCTTTTAGAGGCAGCCTGTTTGATGCAAAGGGGGCAGGCCAGATGAAAATGGTGACGGCAGTGGTGCTGCTGATTGTAATGATTGCCGCAGCAATTCCGGCTGCTGCAGGCGGTTTTTCTGATTCCTCCTCGACTGCTCTGGGCGGTTTTACGACGGCTTCGTCTGAGGATATCCTCCAAATTGATGTAGAAGAGACGGTATACGAGGAAGACGGTTCAGCTGTCGTTCACGTACTCGTGAAAAACGTCAGTCACGCTTCCGTGCCGGTATCGATTGACGGCGAGAGCGTGCATGCAGAGCCTGGTGAAACGATCGAAACGCTGTTCTCATTTGAAGCGGTGGATAGAACGGAACCGATCGAACAAACCGTAACGATCAAAGCGTTTGATTCGTTCGTGGAAAAGACCGTTTCCTTCACAGTGGACGCCTTCGACGAGCCGGAAGAGAAAGAGCGCGGTAAATCAGAGGAAAAGAAGCCGGATCATGCTGGCGGAGATCGAGGCCGCGAGAAGCGGGAAGAAAACAGTCACCATCACGGCGAAGAGGATGAACCGGAAGAAGATGAAGAAGCGTTAGAAGAAAAAGCAGACAAAGAAGACGAGAAAGAAGAGGCTGCAGCGAAAGAGACTGACTCCAAAGAAAAAGAAAAGACGAAAACGAAGGATGAAACAAAGCAGGAAGCGGAGAGCGAAACAACTTCCGCCTCTGACAAACCATCTGATGAAGAGGAATCCGACGAGCAAGTGGAGGAGGAAGAACCGAAAGAAGAAGCCTCCGATGAACACGAGGAAAAGCTCTCTGATGAAGAAGAGGAAACCGAAGAAGACGTATAGTGCTGCCCGAGCAGAACGCGAAGGCCCTTGGTTAGTATCCATTGCTGATCAAGGGTCCTTCTGTATGGTTTCGCCGTCCGTTCTCTTCTATCTGGGAAATACTCTCCAGTTCTGCTATGCTGAAAGAAAGCGGAAAGGCGGGAGCGCGGATGTACATAGAACAGCTGAATGAAACGCATGCACCGATGCTGGCAGAGGTTATGCATACAGTGGAACACGAAGCAGATTTTATGATGATGGCTCCGGGAGAACGAAACGTGACACCGGAAAAGGTAGCCGATCAGCTGAATCGAATAGAAAAAGAGGCCTCCTCTGCTGTGTTTGCGGCAGTCGGCAATGATCAGTTTGCTGGCTATGGCTTCGTTTTCGGCAGCAGCACAGAGAGAACGAAACACCGTACTTATCTTGTCATGGGTGTAAGAAAAAGCTTTCAGGGACAGGGGATTGGTTCTCGTCTCCTGGAGCGCATGATCAACTGGTGCGGTGAAAACGACGTCATGCGAATCGAATTGACGACCGTCTGCCGGAATAAAGAGGCCATCGGGCTGTATGAGAAGTTCGGTTTCCGGGTGGAAGGAAAGAAGCTAGCTTCCCTTCTGATTGATGGTAAACCGGAGGACGAATATATGATGGCCCGGGTGGAACATGCGGAGAGGAGCGGATTTGAATGATTCTGTGGCCGAGGTTTCAAAAAGGAGATACGATTGCTGTCACCGCACCTTCGTCTGGCGTCCCGGAGGAGCTGCACCATTTACTGACAGATACGAAAAACCGGCAGGAGCAGCGCGGTTATCCGGTGACGATTTATCCGACCGCCTGGAAGCAGGAAAAATCGGTATCTGCCCCGGCAGAGGAACGGGCAGCCGAGTTTAACCGTATCATGCAGGATGAGTCACCGAAAGCGATTATTCCGCCGTGGGGAGGAGAAAGACTGCTCGAAATGCTTCCGCTGCTCGACTACTCTGCTCCAATCCCAAAGTGGATACTGGGCTATTCGGATACGAGCATCCTGTTGTTTGCCTGGACGATCAAAACAGGCATCGCAACGGCCCATGGAACGAACATCGTCGATATAAGAGGGGCGGAGATGGATCCGGTCACAACTGCATGGGAAAACGTGCTCGCCTGGGAAGGCGGAAAGACGATTACTCAGAGCAGCTCGGAGCTTTATCAGCCTGAATGGAAGTTTGATGAGGTTACAGACGTTGTGTTTCATTTAACGGAACCGACAGAATGGAAAACGGTGAGCGGCAAGCCTGAAACAGTGGAAGGAAGGTTACTCGGAGGCTGTATCGATGTGATTACCCACCTTGTCGGTACACCTTATGGGAAAGTACGGGAATTTCAGCGGAACAAGCTGCATGACGAGCCGATCCTCTGGTATTTTGAAAACTGTGACATGAACCCGAATGAAATGAAGCGCTGCTTAAAGCAGATGGAGTATGCTGGATGGTTTGAAAACAGCGCCGGCTTTCTTTTTGGCAGAAGTGCAGCAGTCTCTGAGGCCGACGGATATACCGCAGTCGACGTGTATCAGGACCTTGCCGCAGACATCAGACTGCCGGTGATCTATGATATCGACTGCGGCCACGTGCCGCCGCAGTTGACGTTTGTCAATGGAGCCCGGGCAGCTGCTGCCTGCAGTAACGGAAAGGGTAGACTGACAATGCATGTTCCCGAGGAGGCAGACGATGCTGAAGCATGAAGCAGACTTGATCCGCTTTTTACGATCAGACAGCTGGCTGATGGAGATGCTGGAGGCAGTAGAATCGGAAAGCCTTCCGGATGCCTGGGTGGGTGCAGGCGTGATCCGCAGACTTGTCTCGGACAGACAGACCGGGCGTCACACGACGGAAAGGCTGGATGATGTGGATGTCGTCTGCTTTGATGCATCCGATGTGTCAGAAGAATGGGAAAAAGCTGCTGAACGCCGTCTGTGGCTCAGGCTTCCGCAAGTACCATGGTCGGTTAAAAACCAGGCGCGGATGCATCACAAGAACGGTCTTCCGCCGTTTCGATCGACGCTCGACGGTGTCGCCTCCTTTCCGGAAACATGTACAGCTGTCGCGGTAAGACTCGAACGAGGACAGCTTCGACTGGCTGCGCCCTACGGGGTTGAAGCGCTGCTGAACATGACCATCACGCCGACACCTTTGTATCGAAGCGGGGAGAAGCATCACATATACCGCACGAGGCTGCGGGAGAAAAGCTGGAAATCAGAGTGGCCGGAGGTGAGAGAATGATGCAGGCAGTTTTATTTGATTTAGATGACACACTGCACGACCGGCAAAGAACACTGCAGTACTTTCTGCAGTGGCAGTATGACGAGCACGCGTCCAGTTGGGGAACATTTTCGAAAGAGACCTTTATGCAGCAGTTCGAAGCATATGATCAAGGCGGGATGGTCTGGAAGGATCAAGTATACCGGAAGCTGAAAGAAGAGCTGCATTTTCCGGAGCATCCTGACGTGCTTTTGGAAGAGTATGTGGAGCATGTCGCAGATCACGCTGTTTGGGTGGAAGGTGCAGAAGAAGCACTGGCAGTCTGCAGACGGAAAGGGCTGAAAACGGGATTGATTACGAATGGGAAGAGTGCCTTGCAGCGCCGGGTGATCCGAGAGCTTCAGCTGGAGGAAAGAATGGATGTGATTCTCATCTCTGAGGAAGAGGATATCCGCAAGCCAGAAGCTGCCATCTTTCTCCGGGCGGCGGATCAGCTGCAGCTGGAGCCGGAAGCGTGTCTGTTTATCGGAGATTCTCTTGAAGCAGATGCAAAAGGGGCGGCGTCTGCCGGGATGAGAAGCCTTTGGCTGCACGGGAAAATGAATGGCGGAGTAGAGGTGTTACCTGCTTATGAAAAGCTTATCCCTTATTTAAAGGAGGAACTGCGATGATTTTATCCGGCAAAGAAGTGAAACGACGCGTGGAAAACGGCGAGATGGGTATTACGCCGCTCGTGGACGAGCAAATCCAGCCCGCTTCGATTGATATGCATCTCGGCACGCATTTTTCAGCCATCGAGGAGCACGAACAGCAGCTTATTTCACTGGAAGCGCCGGCGAAAACGAGAGATATTTATACAGAAGACCGGATTGTGCTGCCGCCGCAGTCGTTTCTGCTTGCGACCACCAAAGAAACGATCCGGCTTCCTGCGGACGTAACAGCATTTGTAGAGGGGCGCAGTTCAATCGGCCGGCTCGGCTTGTTCATTCAAAACGCAGGATGGGTAGACCCCGGCTTTCAAGGACAGATTACGCTGGAATTATTCAATGCGAACCGGCTTCCGATCGAACTGATTCCTGGACGCAGGCTGTGCCAGCTTGTGTTTGCTGAAGTCACTCCCGGAGCTGAACCTTACAGCGGCAAATACGTGAACCAAAGGGGAGCTGTCGCCAGTCGCGTTTACGACGACAGCGAAAATATTACTTAAGCTTTTTAAACAGGTCAAAAATGCTGAAGGACGTTTTTTTATACACTTTGTTGTAAACAGCTTTCTTTGGGCTTTTCACGTAGCCCATGCCCTTTTTGCCATATCCGGGAGTGACGGCTTTTTTGACGGTCCGCTTCGCACGTCCGGTCGTTCGCGCCTTTAAAGATCGCTTCAGACTTGGTTTTCGCACACCAAATTTCACAGGAAGGCCCCCTTTTAGTCGTTATAACTGGAAAATGATACCTTATCCCATAGTTTATCATTATTAACGTCGTTTTGATACAGAAGCAGGGAGGTCCATTAATGGATATTCAGCATGTAACAACAGACAAACAGCTGGCTGCCTGCGCTGAACTTGCCGCGAGCTTATATGAACACGAAACGTCAGAAGCGATGAGGACTGAATTTGAGTCACTCACCTCGTCGCACTGCTTGTTTCTTGCAGTAACATCTTCTGAAGCTGCAGGATTTATTCATCTTTCCCTGAGACATGATTATGTCGAGGGCACCGGCTCCTCTCCGGTTCTTTATCTGGAGGGCATTTACGTAAAAGAGCCGTACCGAAAAACCGGCACGGCTTCTGCCCTGCTTAAGGCCGGTGAAGCGTGGGGCCGGGAGCAGAGCTGCAAGGAAATGGGGTCAGATACGGTGCTTACGAATGAGAGCGGCGCTGCCTTTCATGAAAAGGCAGGGTTTACAGAAGTGAATCGCATTATCTGCTTTGCAAAGCGGTTGGACAGGTAAGTTTTTCCGCTGCCGACCAGAGAATAAATCCCGGAGCGGGATGAAGCTCCAGCTTTCGCAAAATCAGGAGCGCCTCAAGCATAAGTTCCTGCCGGACATCTTCGCGGATGGAGCTCCGGCAGTAATGAAGCTGCTGGTCAATCAGCGGCAGAAGCAGTTCAATCGCCTGTTCTTCCGCTTCCCGGCTGCCGGTTTGTATGTCGTACAATCGTTGTTTCCACATGATACCTCCTCCTTTCATTACGAACGAAGCCGCTTCAGCGCTGCCCGATGCGATGCGGAAACAGCCTGCTGCGTGATGCCGAGCCGTTTGCCGGCTTCATGCAAAAGAAGGTCTTCTTCATAGATCAGGCGCAGCACCTGCAGCTGCCGTTTCGTCAGCCGTTTTGCAGCATCCTCAGGAAGCTGAAAGTTCGAATCTGGAATAAGCTCCTGCTCCGGCTCAGGAACGTCAGCAGACGGGATGATGCGCTGTAAATCCCGCCGGTGCTCCTGATCTGCGCGGACGGCCTTCCAGTAAAGGGTTGTTTTCATATAACGGAGGAACTGCCGGTTTTCAACGTGCATACGAAAGGCGTGATCCAGTGCAGCTTCGTGCAAAAAGAGCTCAGAGCAACTACCAAGGTAAAATTGTTCCCGCTGACTGCTGTCCCGAAGAAAGGAAGCAGTCAGCCCGTGACCGAACAGTCGGGGCGAGTCTGTTCTCAGGCTGCGAAGCTTGCTGCAACCGCCCGGAATGAGGCAGAATGGGCATTGATAAGTCATTGTCTCAGCCTCCTTTCATAGAATAGAAAGACAATGTATGTTCGATTATACAACTAAAAAGCGAACATTAGTTCGTATTTACTCATTTTACATGAGAAAGTCCTTTTCTGCGATCATCATTTGTATGAGGCACTCCATTTCTTCTTTCTGTTAACAAGAAAGGAGATGAGGATACCGTGACAGAATGGACTATTTTTGCTGAAAATGTCGGACTGCCGGGCCTTATTGTGATCTATATACTGGCCAGGTTTGAGCGGAAGCTCGACAGGCTGACGAAAGAAGTCCGCAGACAGGGACTATCAAATAAAACGAAATAAGGAGGCGTGATGATGAGCGTAGAGGAGCACAAGAAGCAGGCACCAGATCAGACGACGGTGATGATCGTTACAGTGAGCGATACGAGAACGGAAGCAGAGGATAAAAGCGGAAAGCTGATACGTCAACTGCTGGAACAGGATGGCCACTTAATTGCGAATAAGGTTATCGTAAAGGATGAACAGGAGCAGATCGAACAAGCGGTAGTGGAGGGAATCCACGATCGTTCTGTTGACGCGGTAATCGTAAACGGGGGAACTGGCATTGCGGCGAGAGATGTAACCATTGAAGCGGTTGAACCTCTGTTTGAAAAAGAGATTCTCGGGTTTGGAGAAATCTTTCGCATGCTGAGCTACACGGACGATATAGGATCGGCGGCTATCATGAGTCGGGCTGCTGCAGGCACAGCCAAGGGGACGGCTGTTTTCGCTGTTCCAGGCTCAAGCGGAGCGGTGAAGCTCGCCATGACAAGGCTCATTTGTCCGGAGATCTCCCACATTGTCCGTGAGCTGCGAAAGGATCGTCAATCATGAAGAAGATTCTTCTCTTTGATTTTGATGGAACGCTCGCAGACTCTCTTCCGCTTTGTCTGGATGCATTTGAACACGCATTTTCCGTAACGAATATATCGATCTCCAGAGATCAAATCAAGCAGCTGCTTGGTCCCCCTGAACCGGACGTGATTCGGACACAGACAACCGATCCGCGGGCGATCGAGGCCTACTATACGTATTATGAGGAGCGCCTCGAACAGATGAAAGCTCTTCCCGGCCTGCGCGAAAAATTGCAGGAGCTCAAGCAGGAGGGTTACAAACTGGGGATCGTCAGCGGAAAATCCTCGCACAGTCTGACGATGTCATTAAAGCAGCTTGGTATTGACGAATATATTGATTTTACAGCTGCGGGCGACGTCTACACCCCAAAACCGGATCCAGAATCCCTCTTTGCAGCCGCATCGTATTTTCAAACAGAGCCGGACCGCCTGCTGATGATTGGGGATACGGATGCTGATACAGGAGCGGCGGCTGCAGCAGGATCGATTGGAGCAGCAGTGAAGTGGTTTCCTGATTACGAACCGGAGCCTCTGAAACAGAAACCGGACGTCGTGTTTCATGCATGGGAGGAGCTTACTGAATATTTGAGCGGACATCTATAAAAGAGCACGGTCCGAGGAGACCGTGCTCTTGATTTTTTTGTTTTTTTGCGAACGTTTGTTCTTGTGATAAGGCGGGAATAGCGGTATAGTAGAAGCAGGAGGCATGACAATGAAGAAGACAGAACCGGATATCGTTCATATTGGAGCTTGTTTGTTGAAAAGCCGTGCATTCTCAGTACCGGTCAGGGTGGAACTGAATGAGGGGGGCAGTATTTGCGGAATTGTAGATATGGTCGACCGCCGCAGAGCTGTTTTTGTAATCAACGGCAAGCAGCTAAAGCTTAGGGAAATAACAGGCGTTGAGGAGGAAAAGAGCGATGGATCAGCAGATGAATCAGAACTGCCGCTACTGTGAAGGAAATATGCTGCTTCATAAAAACAAGCGCTATTGCCCGTTTTGTAAAATGTACGCATCCAGTACGGTTGACGAAGCAAAACAGATCAGACCGGTGCGGATGATGGAAACACATCTGACGAAACCGACTCCGGACCTGATGAAGCGGAGCACCTATGAGCTGCTGCAGCTGCTTGCACTTTCACGTAATGAACTTGTAGAGATGGAGCTCTTACTAGAGCAAATCATTCGTTTACAGGAACGGACGGAACTGCCGGAAACCACTGTGCGGACAGCTGTCCGCGAAGAACAGAAAATGGCGAGGAAGGTAAAGGCGGTAGAAACACTGCTGAAGCAGCGCCTCGATTTCGTTCCGGGAATCGTCACCGATGATATGCTCGCTCGTTATGAGGAACGAATTTACCAGGAGGAAACGGCAGCAGCAATTTTGTAGGAAAGGCCCGTCAGGCATGTCTATTTAACCGGGTCCATCAGCTTCCCTGTACCATTGTCCCTGTAAAAAAACAGGGAATGCTTCTATAGTTGAGGCAGGAAGCTGGCTTAGGTAGTCTGTCTTAAGGTCTTTTGAACGCTTTTTTGTTATTCAATTGATATTTCAGAAATGATTCGACAATTTACGACTGAATCTTCGCTGGAAGGATGATTAAAAATAGGAACAATTTTCTAATTTACCTGAAGTGTCTAAATTTTAGGGTGGCGAAAGATGTGGTGCTGTTCCTATAATTAGTATCAGTAGAGCTTTGACTCAGCCTGCGTGCCCGGGACGTGCTGAAGAAGTTCTCATCTTTTCAGGGAGGATGATGCGACATGAGGAAAAAAATCCTGTTAACCTCGATTCTGGTCGGCAGCATGCTTACAGCAGCGACGGCAGCCTATGCACATGATGCGATGGAAGAGGAAGGTATTAATAAAGAGGAAAGAGCTCCTTTTGATCATGAAGCGATCGAACGGCTTGGTGAACCGGAGCAGTCCGGCAGTAAAAATTTGAAGAATCTGCATGAAGTTGCAGCAGAACAAATTGCGGAAATAGACGGAGTCCAGAATAATACTGCCGACGTTTATGCACACCAGGGCTTTGCTTACCTGGGGACGCATACAGCTAACGGCGCAAACGGCGGGGTGCGCATTTTTGATTTGCAGGATCCTACAAATCCGGAGGAAATAGGTCAGATTGCTGCAGATATCCCGTATACGTGGCAGGAGAAAGTAATTGTAAAACGAGTGAATACTCCGGACTTTAAAGGTGATCTGGCGGTGGTCAGTCTGCAGCAGACGTCGCGAAACAATGCCGATCGTCCCGACAGTGTCGGCGGAGCGCTGCTTTATGATGTAACTGACCCTTACAACCCGGAGCGGCTTGGATTTTATGAGCTCGACCGCGCCATCACCGGCACGCACGAGCTGTACTTAACGACGCAAGGTAATCAGGCACTCATGCTGCTCTCCAATCCTTATGCTGATTTTTATACGAACGGTGCGGAAAAAGACTTTCAGATCATTGATGTAAGCAACCCCGCCGAGCCGGAGAAGCTATGGGAGTTTGATCCCCGCATGCTGCCGGAAGTAGACGAGTCGTTTAACGGCTATCACTGGGATGCTCCGGATGGTCACACACGGCCGGTCTTCAACCACAGTGTCATTACAGACAACAATGGCCAGTATGCTTACGTTTCTATGTGGGATCTCGGAACGGTGATCTTTGACATCCGTAACCCGGAAGAGCCTGAATATCTCGGCCGTACCGAATATGCTGATGATCAAAAGGGTGCCGCTCACTCGGCAGCAGTTGCCCGAGGTGGAAATATTCTGATTGAAACCCGAGAGATTGCAAATCCGCATGGTGAAGGATTTGAGGATGCTTACGGATATACAAGAATATTCGATATTTCGGATAAATCGAATCCGGAGCTTCTGAGTGAATTTACGACAGAGCTGACATTCGACTTTATTGGAACAACGTTTGCTAATACAGTGCATGATCCAAAAGTGCACGGTAATACATTGTATCTGTCCTATTATGCAGGCGGGGTTATCGCTGTGGACATCACAAATCCATCAGAACCAGAGGAAATCGCACGATATACGCCGGATGAATCAAACGTATGGGGAGTTTTCGTCGATCGGAATTATGTGCTCGCATCCGATATGGGACAAGGATTGAAAGTTCTGCAGAAAAACAATGGAAACAGTAATCCAGGGAACGCCCAGCGTCAACATTAACAGCATCGTTTACCTGAACCGGTCTTCTATGAAGACCGGTTCTTCACCATGTTAAGTAAGTGAAGTAAATGGTAGTGGCGTTTGATTTTCAGACTTCTTTATGTAAAGGCCGAACAAGGCAGCTGAAAGAGTAAAATAAATTCATAAACATTCTGAATTTTATAAAAAAATAAGTCGATTTATGATAAACTATCTCTACGAGGAGGGAGCTCATGGAAAAGAGATGGGAAATGGAAGCGCGTGATCTGATTGAGCATACCGTACATAATCCGGATAACTGGATGAGAGAGGAAGTCCGTGATCCAGATAAGGCGGCAGCGCTGCTATCTGAAGCGGAAAACCATGTTCCTAAGGATGGAGTCACGGCACTGCTCTGCGCCTCACTGTTAAGAATAAGTGGACGGGCGGAAGAGGCGCTCCCGCTTTTTCATGAGCTTCTCGGCGAGGCACGGCGGCAGGCTTGTCCAAGAAAAGAAAGTGCTGCCCTTATTCGGCTGGGGGAGGCGATGAAATACAGCGGCACGCATGTGGGCGCCGTTACCTGCTTCAAACAGGCTCTTTCATTAAAACGACTGGCTCCTGAGTACGAGGATTTTGCCTGGCAGCACCTCGGGAAGGTACAGTGGGAAATGGGAGAGACGAAATCGGCTGAAAATAGTCTTGAAGAAGCGCTTCGTCTCCGTCGTTTAAAAAAGGATGAGGCACTCATAAAATCAACACTCGCAGCACTCTGTGCACTGCGAAACGACATGTGGTCTCAGGAAGCATAAGCTAAAAAAAAGGTCGCTCCGATTAAATGGAGCGACCTTTTTTTGATACTTATTCCTGCTCGTAGCTGACCATTTCTGCGTCCGGATCTTCTGTTTCCTTTCGCAGTTTTTCTTCAATGAACGAGCGGTCGTTAAACTTATTTTCCGGAATTTCTGTTACAATCACGCCTGGAATGGGGGTGTCCGTTATTTGACCGTCCACTTTTTTACTCGCTTTATAGTCAATTTTTACTCTCATTTGCTACACTCCTTCAATAGTCTTTACGATTCTGATTACCGTTGATCTGCTCTTCTAAACATTTGATTACGAGGCTGTCTGCTGAACGGATTCTTCGTCCGTGCGGGTGTGTGTGCTTCTGACGAGCTTGGCATAACCAGAAAAAGAAAAAACTAACATACATGTGAGAGTAACCAATCTGATCTATGTTTCTTTTACAAACTCGAGGCAGTGAAATAATAATAAGAAAGCTATGTTATGAAGCAAAGCGTTTACCAATCCAAAAAAAGCTTCAGTAGAACGGTGACAGTGGAATATACGAATGCCGCAGACACGAATGTCGGCAGATGAGCCGATTCTTCCGAGGGAAGCTCGTGCTTGATCACGTTAAACATAATGGCGCCAGACACAAAGGAGAAAACAATGGAAAGCGTCACAGCAGAGTAAGGCGTTATCGTCGCAATCAAATAGCCGATAAAGATACCGCCTGCGAGCATAAAACGGCCATATTTTCGGTATTTCGTTTCGTTTTCCCGAAACAGATCATGTGCAACTGTCATGAAGTGAAGACCCACGGCGACGCTGTAAAAGATGAGCTGCTCAAGCGACTGATCTGCAGCAAACATAATGTAGGAAATAAGCATATTGTACATAAAAAACAGACTCGTCTGCACAAAGAAAAAGCGGTCTTCCACGCTCGCTCCCCGTTTGTACCGATCGCGTTCAGCTGCTTTAGTCAGCGTGTAAAAAACAACGATTCCGACAAGACCGAACAAATAGAGCTCCGATTCCATTGCCAGCTCAAACGCTGTATCCCCGAACTCCTCCTGCTCGTGGTGGAGAGACGGCAATATGTAAACGAAGATATACGAAACAGCAATCCCTCCTGCAAGAGAGACCCATTTGATTTTACCGAGTGACGAGCTTGAAATAATTTTATTCGCAAAAACTTGCACAGCAAGAAAAGCGGCAACAACAAACATTGGTCCCAGCATGAGAACACCCCCGTCCCTAGTGTCTATACCCGTAAAGCGGTCTGTTTACAACCATGGATCTGATAGAGCAGCGAACAGCAGAACGAAAACAATAAAGGGCCTATGTTCATGGTACGAAAGTTCTGGTAAAGTCAGCTTATCTGGTAAAAGGAGTGCTGAAGGTGAAACGATTATCGATGAAGTACTGGAAAACAGCTACAAAATTAAATGTGTTAGTATTTACCATTCTGGCCCTCATCACGGGGTTGCTTGCCTTTGTTGTTTATGTTCAAGTCGAGGAAGGAGTGCAGTCTGCGGCAGCTGAAAAAGCTGCTTCTGATCTCCGCACGACCTATGCATATATAGATGCTGCCTATCCTGGAGACTGGGAGCTTACGGATGGAGAACTTCTTAAAGGTGGAAGCGTCATGACGGCCAATCATGAGCTTGTTGACTTAGCTGCGGAATGGACGGATGGGACGGTGACGCTGTTTCAAGGGGATACGCGGACCGCTACCAATGTCATGGCTGATGGAGAACGGGCCGTCGGCACTCAGGCTTCCGATGAAGTGACGCAGGCTGTATTAGAGAATGGTGACGTTTTTTACGGGGAGGCGGATGTACTTGGATCTCGTTATCAAACTGCTTATATGCCGCTTGTAAATGGGAGCGGAGAAGCGGTCGGCATGTGGTATATCGGAGCTTCGGAAGCACTCGTATCTGAAACGATATCGGGTATTATGGTCAGTTTCGGACTTGTCACTGCAGGCGTGGTAGCGGCTGCTGCAATCATGATCAGCTTATTTTCGCGCAGGCTGAAAAAGCAGCTCGGCAGCCTGGAGGAAGTGATGGATGCAGCTGGAAACGGGGATTTTTCCTCAACCGTTGAAACAAAGTCACATGATGAAATAGGCGCTGTTATGAGAAGCTTTAATCAAATGCGTAATCAGTTGAAAGAACTGCTGGAAAATATGCAGACAGCAGCGGAAGAAACGGCAGCAGCGTCCGGTCAACTGTCAGCAAGTTCAAGTGAGACGACCTCCGCGACAGACTTAATATCACAGTCGATTCAGGATATCGCAGCAGATTCCGAAAATCAGCTTGAACTTTCAGAAGAAGCAGCGGAAATGATGAAACAGGTAAAAGAACAGCTTGAAGAAACGGCAGGTCAAGTCATGCAAATGGCAAGTGATTCTGAGGAGATGGGAAAGGCTGCATCAAATGGAACATCGGTAATTGAAACTGGTGTCGTAAAGATGAAGCAGATTGGTACTCAGTCAATAGAAATGGAAGCCCAGCTGGAGGAGCTCGTAGCAAAATCAGAAGAAGCTGGAGAAGTCATCCGCCTGATCACCTCTGTGGCTGAGCAGACTAATTTACTCGCCCTGAACGCCGCAATCGAAGCAGCAAGGGCCGGTGAGCATGGCAAGGGATTCGCGGTTGTCGCTGATGAAGTACGCAAGCTTGCTGAGCAGTCGAGTCAGTCTGCACGGCACATCGAACAGATGATTCATGCCATGCAGGAAAATGTGACGGTTGCAAAATCGAAAATGGACGACACGAAAGAAGTTGTTCTGGAAGGGGAATCATCGATTCAGTCAGCTGGAGAGAGCTTTTCACAAATAGCAGAGCTGATTCAACAGGCAAATGAAAGCACAAAACAGGTGACTGGATCGGTTTACAGTATGGAACAAGCTGTAGAAAAGGGCGCAGCTTCCGTCCGGAAATCTCAGGAGACAGCAGAAGCTTCTGCCGGACACACGCAGAATATTGCAGCCTCCGCAGAAGAACAGCTCGCATCTATGGAGGAAGTATTATCCTCTTCGGAATCTCTCAGCTCAATGGCAGATAAAATGAAAGAAGAAGCAGGCACGTTCCGCTTCAGCCAGGCTTCTGCCACACTGGATCAACATCGAAGAGACTGATACGATATAGAGAAAACAGTTTCCGGGAGGATCTTATGAGAGTAAACGCTTTATACCGGCATCCGGTTAAATCAATGCAGGGAGAGCAGGTAGAACAGACAATGATCATGCCGTACGGCTTTTACGGAGACAGAAGCCACACGTTTAAGCGGGAAGACAACCGGTACTTAACGATTACCCAGCTTCCGCAGATGGCTGTCTTTCAGGCGTCGTTTCAGGGAGAAGAATCATTCCATAAGTATCCCGCCGTACAGGTGGTGTCGCCTTCCGGAAAATCTTATTCGTATGAGGAGGACAGGCTCCGGGAAGAGCTGGAGCAGCTTTGGGGAGGTCCATTGAGTAAAGAAGTGTATCAACCGGGAAACGTGCCACTGGGGGCGATCGAGGAAGAGGCGGTGCTGCTCATTACAGAAAGTTCACTTTCCGAGTTGGAAAAGCGAATTGGAAAACCTGCTGTATCAGGGCGCTTCCGACCTAATATCATTCTGGAAGCAGACCTGCCTCCTTTCTCCGAATCCGATCTGATTGGATTGCGGCTTCAGACAGCTGATGGCGCCTTACTGGAAGGGGTGCGGATGTGTCCGCGCTGCTCGATCATCAACGTCGATCCAGAATCAGGTAAATTCGACAGCGACTACCTCAGAGCCACGGCCAAGGAACTGAAAAATGAATTCGGACTGTATTTACGCGTGATCCGGCCTGGAAAAATTCACAGAAATGAACGGCTGCAACTTGTATCCAGCTGATCAAAGCCTTCTCGGAAAGTATCTGAGAAGGCTTTTTGCTGCGGATTTCTCCTGCTGAAGAAGTAGTGTTCTTTCAAAATAAATAATATTTACAAAATTTCGATTTCTGATAAACTTGGAAGTGGTGCAATGAATAAAAGCGCTTACAAAAAGGAGGGGTTCTATGTCTGCGATTCTGGTTGCGGTATCCGGTCTGATCGTCTTTGCGCTCGGTTATCGCTTCTATTCAAAGTTTATTGCAGAACGTATTTACCGGCTTGATCCTGACTATGTGACACCAGCGCATAAATATAAGGATGGAGTCGATTTTGTACCAACGAATAAATACGTTCTCTGGGGGCATCATTTTACTTCTGTTGCAGGTGCTGCACCAATATTAGGTCCAGCCATTGCGGTTTACTGGGGCTGGCTGCCTGCAGTGCTCTGGGTCGTACTCGGAACCGTGTTTGCAGCCGGTGTACATGACTTTGGTACGCTTGTTCTCTCTGTTCGAAATAAAGGACAGTCGATTGGAACACTGGCGAATAAGCTGATCGGCCAGCGAGGGAAGATCTTGTTTTTATTTATCATTCTTATTCTCGTGCTCATGGTCAACGCTGTATTCGCCTGGGTGATTGCCAACCTGTTTATTACATACCCGGCAAGTGTTATACCGGTCTTTATACAAATACCGCTTGCAATCTGGATCGGCTATGCGGTGTATAAGCGCAACGTAAAGATGCTTGTGCCGTCACTTGTGGCGCTGGCTGTTATGTACGCAACCGCTATTGTAGCGAGCGGAACGGAATTTCTGCAAATTGACCTTGTCCGCTACATGGGCGGCGAGGAAGCAGCAGGTCTGTTCGGTCTTGGTGCGGTATCAACTGCCTTTTTTATCTGGATCTTGATTTTGCTCGTCTACGTCTATATTGCTTCGACGCTGCCGGTCTGGAAGCTGCTGCAGCCGCGGGATTTTATCAACTCCCATCAGTTAGTAGTCGGTCTGGCCATTCTCTATCTTGGACTTTTCCTGACGAATCCGGAAATTACTGCTCCGGCAACGAACCCCGGGGCTGATACGTCCTGGATGCCGTTGCTGTTCATTACGATTGCCTGCGGGGCGATCTCCGGCTTCCACGGTCTTGTTTCATCCGGTACATCGTCGAAGCAGCTGAATAAGGAAACAGATGCACGCTTCGTCGGCTATTTCGGGGCAGTAGGGGAAGGGATTCTCGCCCTTGTATCTATCATGGCTGTCGTCACGCTGTTCGCCAACGCCGATGAGTTCCTCGGTGCGTATGACAGCTTTGAAAGTGCGGGCGCTATCGGACTCGGTAATTTCGTTGAAGGTGCCGGAAATCTGGCACAGGGACTGATGATTCCTCAGGCGGTTGCCACCACCATTGTGTCTATTATCGTCGTCAGCTTTGCTGCTACGACGCTTGATACGTCTGTGCGTCTGATGCGCTACATCATCTCAGAGCTCGGTACCGAGTATAAGGTGCAGGCTCTCACGAAAACGCACGTTGCAACGACAATTGCTGTCGGTTCTACAGCAGCACTCGTTCTGATCCCGGAAGGTCCGCAGGGCTTTGGGTCCGGAGGGTATCTGCTGTGGCCGCTGTTCGGAACAAGTAATCAGCTGTTAGCAGGGATCAGTTTGCTGCTCATCTCACTATGGCTGAAGCGTTTAGGCAGAAACTATATATACACGCTCATTCCAATGGTATTCCTGCTGTTTATGACGATGTACGCATTGTTCCAGCAAGTCGTCTTCCAGTGGGCCTGGTGGGCAGACGGATCCAATACGCTGCTGTTCGTCTTCGGGGCGATTAACTTCGTATTCGCACTTTGGATTGCACTAACAGCGTTCTCTGTTATGGCCAAAACAGGCAATGACCCGATGGATAACGATTAATAACTGGAGGGCTGTCTCAATAGCGAGGCAGCTCTTTTGCTGCAGGGCACAGATTTCTGGACAACATAAATGTTCATAATGATGAAAACTGTCGTACTGGTATTTCCTGCGGGATGGAAAAGTATGCGATAATAAATGTATAAAGAATCAAAGGAGGCGGAGCCAGTGCTGGACAGTGTGAAAAAGCTCATCCGCTACTACGAGGAAGTCATCAGTCTGAATCATCGCCAGGAGATTGCAAGAGAGCTGAGGGATGAAGATGACCTGTTTATGCTGATGCTTTATTCGGAAATGATCGGCATTCCGAATCCGGTGTATTACTACACGCTGGAGCTTTACCCGCATATGCTGGAAGAGTTTCATGAATGGCACCTACGGATGGGGATGGACAAATCGCCGCTGAATGGAATTCGCTGCTGCTGAGGAGGCGGACAATGAGTTTGACAGACAAAGAAATTGTATTCGTAGGGGGGAAGGGCGGTGTCGGCAAATCGACGACGGCTTCCGCCTTAGCTCTGCTTTCTGCATCAGAAGGTCAAAAAACACTGCTCGTATCCACAGATCCTGCACACAATACCGGCGATATTTTTGACAGGGAAATCGGCGGTACTCCCGTCAAGGTGGCTGAAAATCTGTTTGCACTGGAAATTGACCCTGAAAAAGAAACCGAACGGTACATCGATTCAGTCCGTTCAAACATCCGTCATACCGTGCACAGCGGCATGATGGAGGAGGTGAACAGGCAGCTTGATACCGCCAAGGCGTCACCCGGAGCGGACGAAGCGGCCATGTTTGACAAGCTGATCTCTCTCATTCTGGAGGAGCGTGCATCCTATGACCGGCTCGTCATTGACACAGCACCGACCGGTCATACAATCCGGCTGCTGTCGCTGCCCGAGCTGATGGGAGTCTGGATTGAAGGCTTATTGAAAAAGCGAAAGAAAACGAATGAGAACTACAGCCGTCTGCTGCATGACGGCGAACCGATCGAGGATCCAATTTATGACGTGCTGCTTGAAAGGCAGGAGCGGTTTAAGAAGGCCAGGGAGATTCTGTTGAATCCGGATACGACTGGATTCGTCTTCGTCTTAAATCCCGAGCGTCTGCCGGTACTGGAGACGAAAAAAGCACTGGTGCTGCTCGAGCAATATGACCTGCACGTCGATACCCTGGTCGTTAACAAAGTGCTGCCGGAAGCGGCAGACGGTGCTTTTTTGGCAGAGCGAAGAAAGCACGAGGAAACGTATTTACGCATGATCGAAGAAACGTTCCCGAAGCAAAAGCGGATTATTATTCCGCTTCAGCCGAATGATATCAGTGATTTTGACAAACTGAACCTGTTCAGCCGCAGCTTAAAACAGGAAAGCTGAACGGAGAAAGGAGCGGACGATGGGAGGACTTGCAGCACTGCTCGGTCTGATTGCACTTGTTGCCGGGGGAATTCTGCTCGACCAGCGTAAGCAAAAAAAGCACTACACCTCTTACGATGGGCGAACGGAAGAAGAGAAGAAGTTTGAACGAAAGAGGACGGAAATGATTGAAAAAAACCGGGACAAACGGCCGCCTGGAAGCGGCGGGGTTCCCCACTAATAAAGGCTTCAGGACGAAATGACGTCCTGAAGCCTTTTACTAGTGTCGAAAAGGTGTTTAACGGGTTAGCGCTTTCCGTCAAAAAGGGAAATGCCGTTACAGCGGTTAATTAATGAATCGGTCTTTGCCTTCCCAGAACGGCTTGCGAATCTGGACTTTTTGAATTTTACCGGAAGCCGTTTTCGGAAGTGCATGGGTAAACGTAATCCCTTTTGGAGCTTTAAAATGGGCGAGTTTTTCTCTGGAAAACGCAATCAACGTTTCTTCATCAGCCGAAGCACCTTCGCGCAGTACTACTACTGCATGGGGCACTTCCCCCCATTTTTCATGGGGGACAGAGATCACGGCAGCCTCCAGCACGTCCGGATGATCATACAGGCACCCTTCTACTTCAATGGAGGAGATATTTTCACCACCGCTGATAATGACATCTTTTTTGCGGTCCACGATTTCAATGAAGCCTTCTTCATCAACGTTTGCCATGTCCCCGGTATGCAGAAAGCCATCGCGGATCGTGTCCGCAGTGGCCTGCGGATTCTGCCAGTAGCCTTCCATCACGTTATTAGAACGCACGACGATTTCTCCGACGATCTTTCCGTCGCGGGGTACTTCTTCGCCATCTTCGCTTACAACGCGGACGTCAGAACCGATCAACGGCACGCCCTGCTTCGCTTTCATACGATGAAGCTGCTCTGGCTTATGCTGCTGTTGATAGCGGAGCGGCTGGGAGGTCGTGACGAGCGGTGCGATCTCAGTCATGCCGTACACTTGAATAAATTCCCACTTCAAGTCTTCCTCAACTCGTGTCACGAAAGCTGGAGGGGGAGCAGAGCCTGCGATGACAACGCGGACGTTCTGCTGGTTGGAATAGGAGCCTCTGCGCTCAGTGTAGGCCTCGATCAGCATGTTTAACACTGTCGGCGCCATATGGCATACCGTCACCTGATGTTGTTGAATGTTATCGAGAATGCTGTCAGCGTCGATTTTCCGCTGCATCACCTGACAAGCCCCGTTTGCTGTGTAGTAAAAAGGTGATCCCCAGCCGTTTACATGAAACATCGGCAGCACGTGAAGCAGCGTATCTTTGTCTGTCACACGAAGATGATGCATTGTCGTCAGCGCATGCAGATAGTTGCTGCGGTGACTCAGCATGACGCCTTTCGGGTTGCCTGTCGTACCGCTTGTGTAGAGGAGGCTTGCCGTATCGCTTTCTTCAAGTTCCGCGCGCTCAAACGGCTCAGACGGATACGTATTCAGCCATTGCTCATAGGCTAGATCTCCGTCTTCCGGGTGCGCTGATCCGTGTACAATAACCGTATGAACCGTCTCGAGCTCGGACCGGATCGACTTTACCGTATCGTAAAGCGTATGATCCACGAAGAGCACCTTCGATTCGCTGTGGTTTAAGATGAAAATGTAGTCTTCCGGCGTCAGCCTTGTATTAAGCGGCGTCATAACAGAGCCTGTTTGAAATACCCCGTAAAATCCTTCGAACATCTCATGTGAATTAGGAGCCAGATAGGCGGTCCGATCCCCCTTTTGAATCCCGAGATCGTGCAGCCCGTGCGAAAGCTGCTGTACCCGGTCAAAGACGTCATTGTAAGTCAGCGTCACGTCCCCGTCAATGATGGCGGTTTCGTGGCCGTAAATACGTACGGCCCGGTCAAGAAAATCTGTTAAAAGCAAAGGAACATGCATAAGAGAGCCTCCTCCAGAATATGTATACTAAAATCGTAATCGCTTTCATAAAGAAGGTCAAGAATATTCAGACAAGCTGAAGCAAGCAAAGAAGCTCCAGCCAACAGGAGCTTCTTTACCTTATTATGCTCGTTTTTCCTCGTTTAATATTTTCATAATGCCGATGCACATGAAGATCATGATTACAGACAATGGCAGGGCGAGGACGACGATCGCTGTCTGGAATGCGTCGAGTCCGCCGACAAGAAGCAGGATGGACGTGATGCTGACAAAGATAACACCCCACATCACCTTAATGGATGGCGGAGGGTTTAAACGTCCGCCTGTCGACTGCATGCCAAGCACAAACGTAGCAGAGTCGGCAGTGGTGACGAAAAAGATGATCACGATCGCCATGGCTGCAACAGATACGAATGTCGTAAGCGGAAGCTCCTGAAGAGCGGCGAATAAAGCTGTTTCAAGTGATTCATCCGAAATCAGGACTGCTTCGAACAGCTCCAGGTAAATGCCGGTACCGCCAAGCATCGCAAACCAGAAGAAAGTAACGAGACTCGGAGCAAGGATCACTCCGAAAATAAATTCCCGGATCGTTCTTCCTCTGGAAACCCGTGCAATAAACATACCGACAAACGGTGTCCATGAGATCCACCAGGCCCAGCCAGGAAAATAGATACTTTTAAGACAATCGTAAATCTTTCTTTCATACACATCCATCCCTTCTATTCAGTTGTCTCCTAACCAGTTTATCACAAGCTGGTCGTTCCGCCTTTCCGTTGTACCAGTTTCGCAGCAACGATTCCAATCCCTATACCGAAGATCAGACCGGCAAGTGTATCACTTGGATAATGAACGCCTGCGTACAGGCGTGTATAGGCGAAAAGCAAGGCAAAAGGGACGGCAATCCAGGCTGCTTTTGGGTAAAAAAGAATAAGTGCCGTACAGGCTGCAGCCGAGGTCGCTGCGTGAGCAGAGGGAAACGAGCTTGAAGCAGGTGCCTCTACGATGAGGCGGATGCCTTCCTCGACGAGTGGAGGACGCGGGCGGGGGAGAAGCACGTTTATAAGTGCCTGAAACAAAAAAGCAGCACCATTTGCAGCGATCATTGCGATTCCAGCGAGCAGGGCACGACGGCTGCGAACAACCAGCATAAGCAGCAGGGCTGTAGCATACCAGATCAATCCAATATCGCTGGCAAGCGTAGCGAATCGCATAAACGGGTCCAGAGCGGAAGAAGTCCACTGCTGATTAAACAGCTCAAGCAGTTGTCGATCCAATAAAAAAAGCTGTTCCATGAAACCCCTCCAACGAAGCGTAGTAGCTTTTGTAGGAAGGTTCCCTGAAACAGCTGATTATAAACGGCTGTCAGCCTTTGACAGAGCCTGCGAGCAGTCCTCTGACAAAGTATTTTCCGACGAAGATATACACAAGCAGAGTCGGCAGTGCAGCAAGGAGAGCACCTGCCATCTGCACGTTCCACTGTACAATCTGGCTGCCGGACAGATTTTGTAAAGCGACCATAATCGGCTGGGAGCCGGTGCTCGTAATGCTGACGGCAAATAAAAACTCATTCCATATGTTCGTAAACTGCCAGATGCAGACGACGACGAAGCCTGAGATAGAAAGCGGGAAAATAATTTTGCCGTAAATACTCAGGAAACCTGCCCCGTCAATACGTGCAGCCTCGATTAAATCACCCGGGATAGAAGCGTAAAAGTTTCTGAAGATCAGCGTCGTGATCGGAATACCGTACACCACGTGAACAAGGATTAAACCAGGTATCGTATTATACAGGCCGACACCCTGCAAAAATTGAATCAGCGGAATCAAAATACTCTGGTACGGAATAAACATGCCGAAAAGAATGGCGGTAAAGATCCAGTCTGACCCTTTAAATTTCCATTTTGACAGCACGTAGCCGTTCAACGAGCCTAGCATCGCTGACAGAATCGTAGCTGGCACGACCAGGTAAATCGTGTTCATGAAGTTAGGGGCGAGCCGTTCAAACGCGTATCCGTAAGCCTCAAAGGAAATCGAAGTAGGGAGTGCCCACATCTGCGTCAGTGACACTTCATCGAGCGGTTTTAAGCTCGTAATGATCATGACGTAAATCGGCATTAGAAAGAACAGCGACATGACGATTAAGATTGTATAGACAAGAAATTTACTAATAGGACTTTTCAGAACCATTTACGACTCCCCCTTTCTAGCCGAAATGAGGTACGGCACCATGATAACGGCTACCAACGCAAGCATAATCATCGCAATCGCAGCACCGTTAGCAAAAAAGTTTGCGCGGAACGTTGTTTCAAACATATACACACCCGGCACATCGGTTACGAAGTTAGCTCCGGAACCGGTCATCGCATAGATCAAATCAAAAATCTTTAACGACATGTGCCCCATGATAATGACAATGCTCACTGTAATTGGAAGTAACATCGGAAAAATGACTTTCCGGTAAATTTGGAATTCCGTTGCTCCGTCCATGCGCGCGGCTTCTTTAATTTCATCCGGAATGGCACGCAGACCGGCAAGATACATGGCAAGCGAGAAGCCGGTCATCTGCCAGACAGCGGCAATCACGACGGAAAGCATGGCTACCGGCAGACCAAATTCGATGGAGCCCACCGGAAAACCAAACGCAATCGTCGTACTTGTATACCAGGCGGGAACCGAATCAAACCCGAGCATCGCAAATAAAATATTCACACCGGTACTCGGGTTCAGCAGCCACTGCCACACAACCCCTGTTACAACAAAGGAAAGGGCCATCGGAAACAAAAAGACATTCCGGAAAAACCACTCCTGTTTAATATTCGAATCGATAAACGTTGCCAGCATAAAGCCCATAAACAGGACTCCGAAGATAAAGAAAATAGTGAAAAACAGCGTATTTCTCATACCGGACTGAAAGCGGTAGTCCTGGAGAAGAAACGCATAGTTCTGCAGACCGGCAAAGGAGAAATCCGGAGTGAGCGTGTTCCAGTTGGAAAAGGACACATAGCCGGTCCAGCTGATGAAGCCGTAAACAAAAATCGCAATCGCAATAATAGAAGGGAGGATAAACAGAAGGGATATCCATCTGTCCGAGCCGGCCCGATTTGTATTCATTGTGTATTCACACTCCTTCAGCGGACGTTTTCCTGAAAAACGGGAGCGTCTTTCCCGGATGGAAAGCTGCTCCCGCTTAATTTCTCAGCGGCTACTCGATGTTATCGTCCTGAGCCTGCTGCAGCGACTGGATGACCTGTTCTTTGTCACGGGATGAAACGAAAACGTTGACCGCCTGATCAGCCTGGGAAACAAAACCGGCTGGAGCAGCAGAGTTGTGTGCAAGGCTCGGTGTCAGAACGGCTTCCTGGAAATCTTCAATCGTAGACTGTCCATACTCGTTATACTCCTCCGGATCGGCGTCCACACGAGCAGGAATTGATCCTTTCAGCGGATTGAACGTATCCTGAGCTTCTACAGATCCGAGGAAGCGGAGGAAGTCTTTCACCGTTTCCGGATTGTCGACGCCGGACGGCAGGCCGAAGTTATCGGTTACGACCATGAACATGCCTTCTGTATCAGGAGTTGCAGCCCAGCCGAAGTCTTCGTTCGGCTCCAGACCCAAGTCCGTTGCGAAATAGCCAGCGGCCCAGTCGCCCATAATATTCATCGCGGCATCTCCTTCAGCCACCATCTGAGCAGCATCCTGCCAGTTTCGGGCTGCGTGATCATCGTTGATGTAGTCGAGCATGCGGTCAAATTCATCGATCACTTCTTCAAATTCCGGCGAATCAAATGCCAGATCTCCCGTCCAGAGATCGTTGTAGCCTTCCGGACCGAGAACGCCGAGCATGACCGTTTCCAGCAGGTGCAGCGACGTCCAGCTTTCTCTGTCACCGAGCGCAAGCGGTGTGACGCCAGCCTCTTCCAGCTCGTCGGCTACCTCATAAAACTCATCGAACGTCGTCGGGGCTTCCAAACCGTGCTCTTCAAAGATTCCGGTATTATAAAAGACGACGTTGCTGCGGTGAATGTTTACCGGTACGGAATAAATCTCATCATCCGTTGTGACCATGTCGATCAGATCTTCCGGGAACTTATCCATCCACTCTTCTTCTTCATAAATATCTGTCACGGGCTCCATTCTGCCTGCTTCGACCCAGCCTGTATTTAACGCAGCGCCGCCGTGAATCTGAAACGTTCCGGGAGGATCATTCCCCTGCATCCGGCTTGCGAGAACGGCCTGCGCATTCGTACCGGCGCCGCCGGCTACCGCAGCATTCACAACTTCAACATCCGGATTTTCTTCTTCAAACAAATCAATAATTGCCAGAAGTCCGGCTTCCTCACCAGCTCCCGTCCACCAGCTGAAGATTTCAAGCTCTTCTCCGTCTCCTGAGGCTTCGTTGTTCGCTTCATTCGCTTCGTTACCCTCATTCGTTTCTTCAGCATCTGCCGGATCTTCTGCATCCGGGTCGATTGAGTTCATTTCTTCTCCCCCGCAAGCTGCTGTAAACACAAGCGAACCAAAAATAACGCTGAGCCACAAAGATTTTTTCACTGCTCATTACCCCCTTAAAATAATGAAGAATAGTATATCCACGTTTAGTTAAACACAGAATGACTCTCTTAATTATTGTTAAATTCTGATTATTTACAAGATAGACAGGTGAATATTTTACCTAATTGAAAGCGTTTACAAAAAATGCGGTGCGCAGTAGCATTTTTTTGTCGGAATAGGGGATTATCTTATCCGGACGTCACGTTCATCATGTTCTTCTCTGCATCAAATAAAAGCCGGACGCCTTGTTTTCAGCGCCCGGGTGCGTGCTATGTTCTGACTCAGTCTTTATCCGGTTCAGATACGAGTTGCTGTTGTTTTTTCTCCTGCCGGTATTCTCTCGGAGACGTTCCAGTCTGCCGGCGAAATGCTTTACTGAAGTAATTAGGGTCGTGATAGCCGACAGCAAAGCAAATTTCCTTGAGCGGCATCGCAGATACGGCAAGAAGCTCCTTTGCTTTCTCAATTCGGATAGCAGAAAGGTGTTCGATAAACGTCGAGCCGGTCACCTCCTTGAAGCGCCTGCTCACATAGGCAGGGGAGAGGTGGACATAGCTTGAAACAGATTCCAGTGTTACGTCCTCCATATAATGCCGGTGCAGATAGTCGATTAACACAGGGACCGTCTCTGATTCCAGCTCCTGAAGCTGCATAGCACGCTCATGCACCCAGCTCATCAGCACCCGTTCCAGATAATCAGCTGCCTCAGCCGGTTCTTCAGGGACGGGTTCACGGTCCCAGGCAAATACCGGATCGCCGCTGCGCGAGCATACGACGAGCAGCTCCTCCATTAAATATGGCACTGGAGTGGAAGCAGAAACCCTTAATTCCTTCGTGAAATCGGCGATCAGCGTCTCAGCTTCTTTTAGTCTCCCAAGCCTGAACAATTCAGCAAGTTTTTCTTCCGGTAGAATCGCCGGCCGGTCGTCATATGCAGGAACCGATGTTGTAATTGCATAATCACGTTTTCCAGAAGAAGCTTTCCGTCGCGCTTCTTTAATTGATGAAGGAGCAGAGTCGAGGTCTGCCTGCACGCTGCTCATACCGGCGCGGACTGCCAGCTGCTCATCCTCGCACCGCCTGCAGATCCGTTCCCACAGCTCGCGGGCTGTGCGTCCGGGTTCAGCCCCAGGCTCTGTGGCATAAACCAGAACTGTAATAAAGGGAGGAGACATTGGACCATTTAACGCCCGTGATGTCGCAAACACCTCCTGCTGAACGAGACCGTATACGCTGCGGATCGAGTCGGAGCGGATCACGAGTGCACAGATGGATACAGCAGATTCACCGGTAATGTCGAAAAGAGCTTCATCAAACGGTTTTTCGAGCCGGTCTTCTGCAACAGAGGCAGTGAATTCAGTTGCAGCCAGCCGCTGCACTTGCTCCTGACGATCTCGAAGCTCCAGATGATCCATACGTCTTTTTCGATCCTTTTCACGTGTGGCTGTGACTTCCTGCAGAGTCTCATAAAGCTCGGACTCATCGTATGGCTTCAGCAAATACTGCTGAACACCGAGAGAGATCGCTTTTTTAGCATAAGAAAACGTGTCGAAAGCGGACATAATGATAAAACTGATATGGGGCTGTGTCTGCCGGATCGCTTCGATTGTCTGCAGGCCGTCCATGCCGGGAAGGCGGATATCCATCGAGACGATATCCGGATGCAGCTCCTCAGCGAGCTGGAGTGCCTGCCGTCCGGATGACGCTTCACCGGCGATTTCAATTTGCGGAAACTGCTTTTCTATCATTTGCCGGAGTGCCTGCCGCTCCAGCAGTTCATCTTCCACCAGCAGCATGCGGTGTTTCATCGCGGATCACTCCTTTCGGCTCCATCGGGATGAAAAGCGTCACAGCTGTTCCACTACCCGGCTCCGATTCAATCGAGACTAAATCAGGCTGATCAAATAAAAGCTGAAGTCGTTTTTGCACATTCACGAGTCCGATTCCGGTTAAATGTCCGTTAGGAGCTGTGCTGCCGCTGTCTGCATAGGCAGCACGCTCCACCGCTTCCTCACTCATGCCGATCCCCGTATCGCGCACGGTGACGGCGACACCCATTTCCGTGTCCTCTGCTGTAATATAAATACTGCCGCCTTCCTCAAGCGGATCGAGTCCATGTATAAACGCATTTTCGATGAGCGGCTGCAACGTTAAGACCGGCAGTCGCAGGTCGAGGCGATCGGTTCGAATGTCGACCTCGACTGAAACACGTTCACCGAATCGTGCCCGCTGAATATCAGCGTATTTTTGGATGTGCTCGAGCTCTTCAGCTAGAGTAACCCTGGATTCAATCGGCTTCAGGTTATACCGCAGAAGCTTGGAGATCGCAACGATCAGCTTGCTCGTACCGCCGGCGCCTTCGACGTATGCCATCTTCGCTGTCGTATTCAGCGTATTAAACAGAAAATGCGGATTCATTTGATTCTGAAGAGATTTGAGCTCCATTTCCTTGAGCAGCCGAAGTGTCTGCACCTGCTCGATTTCATTGTCCTTCACGATGCGTTCGAGACGGGCTCTTTCTTTCATTTCACCGATCAGCTGCTGCAGGTTATGCTTCATCTGGTTAAAGGTCGCACTTAGCACTCCGACTTCATCGTTCGTTACTTGTATATCCTCTACCGTAAAATTTCCGGCAGATATTTCATTCGACTGATGAATGAGCTTTCGGACCGGACGTAAAATACGTTTCGACATGAAATAGGTGAATACGATACTCGAGAGAAACAGAATTCCCGCACCGTTCAAGGCAAGCGTCAGCTGCGATTCCCGCTCTTCGAGTGCTGCTGCGTGCATATCGTGGTAATCATGCAGTTCAGCATTTATGAGCTGAAGCGTCGTATCATTCAACCAGGAAGCGACTTTTTCTGCCTCATCCCGGTGGAGCAGGTGCATGCCTGTTTCCTGGTTTCGCTGTGTAATGACAGCTGCGTTCATCTCATGATTGAAATACGCAAGCATATGGTAGTAATTTTTATATAAAGAGGAATCGTGCTCTTCCGGCATAATTATTGTAAAAAGCGTTCGGGACTGCTCCAGTGCCTCCTGGCTTTCGCGAAGAGCGTCAAGCTGAGGTTCTGTCTGCAGCAGCAAATACTGCTCAAAATGTCTTCCGGCCTCTGATGTGTGCTGGGAAATTTCATTTAAGACGAGAAACCGGTCCAGTATATCGTCGTACTGCTCCGAGGTTGCTTTGCCGCTCGAATACAAGTACCACGAGATTGCTCCCATTGCACATAGCACCACCACAAAAAACACCATGAACTTCTGATGAATACGCATGCTGTTCATCCCCTTTCCGGTAAATCCGAAAGCGTTTTCAATCTGTATAGCGGATAAAAGGAAGGATGCCCAGCACCTTTGAAAAAACAGCTTTCCGTAATGTCAGCAGTCTGATAAAATGCGTATATGAAAACCTTTTCATGACCACGTACAAATGAATGGAGGATGGGTGCTATGAGCTGGCAGCTGGTAAACAATGACCGCAGGGAAGAACAGCTACTCGTCAATGAAAGTCTTTTCGCTCTCGGCAACGGATTTCTCGGAATCCGAGGAAACTTTGAAGAAGGATACGTACACAGCAATAAGTCTGTCAGAGGCACGTATATCAACGCTTTTCATGACATTACGGATATCACCTACGGAGAAAAGCTGTACGCATTTCCGGAAACGCAGCAGAAGCTGTTAAATGTCATCGACAGTCAGACGATCCTGATTTCGATAAACGGACGGCGGGTGGCAGCTGGAGAAGAAGTCCAGATGGAGCGTACGCTTGATATGGCGAGGGGTCAATCTGTCCGTAAGCTCAGCTGGACGGATCAAGAAGCAGGCCAAACGATAGTCACATTCAGACGCCTCGTTTCATTTACGATGAAGGAACTGTTTGCGCAGCAAGTGGAGATCGAAACAGAGCGGGAAGCTTCGGTTCAAATCAGCACCGTCGTTAACGGAGATGTGTCAAACTTTTCTGATCCGGATGATCCGCGTGTTGCAAGCGGACACGCGAAACGGCTGACGGTCGAGCAGACAGATGCAGGAGACATGCTTTCGGTAACGTGCCGGACGTATGAAAGCAACCTTTCTGTGCACTGCTCTGCTAAATCAGCGCTCAGTACGGCTGCGGAGCGGAAGGTATCTACGGAAGCAGGACGGGCAAAGGAAACGTACACGTTTACGTCATCAGGTAAAACGGTGCTGACGAGATGGAGCGTCTACACCGATACGTACCGTCACGGGGAACAGCTTACCAATCAGGCAGCACAGCTTTTACAAGCCTGCACGTCGTTTGAAGAAACGGCAGAGGCACAGGAAGCGTATCTTCAACAATTTTGGAGCGACTCGCTGCTGGAGATCGACGGGGATCCCGACCTGCAGCAGGGCATCCGATTCAATTTGTTCCATCTACTCCAGTCGGCAGGACGTGATGCGGTCAGCAACATACCTGCTAAAGGGTTGTCCGGAGAAGGCTATGAGGGACATTATTTCTGGGATACTGAAATTTATATGTTTCCGTTCTTCCTTATGACGCGGCCGGATACGGCACGTCAGCTGTTAAAATATCGATTCTCATTGCTTGAGGCAGCGAAGATAAGAGCCAAAGAAGTCGGTCATACGAAGGGAGCTCTGTTTCCGTGGCGTACGATATCGGGTGGAGAGTGCTCAGCCTTTTTCCCGGCGGGAACCGCACAGTATCACATAAGCGCAGACATCGCCTACAGCTTTATCCAGTATTATCTCGTCACAGAAGAGCAGGCTTTCTTAACGGACTACCTGACAGAGCTGCTGACGGAAACGGCGAGGCTGTGGATGGATACGGGCCATATGAAGGACGGCCAGTTCCGGATTGACGATGTAACAGGCCCGGATGAATATACGTGTATCGTCAACAATAACTTTTATACAAATGCCATGGCCCAGTACAACCTGAACTGGGCGGCCGCATGCTGGGAACTGCTCGAGGAGAAGGATGCCGAAGCGCTTCGCGGCAGGCTGCAGCTGGAAGAGGGGGAAGCTGCTTCTTGGAAAAAAGCAGCAGAACACATGTATCTTCCTTATGATGAAAAGCTCAGGATTCATGCACAAGATGATACGTTTTTACAGAAAAAAGTGTGGGATTTGGCATCGACGCCTAAGGAGAAATTTCCGCTGCTGCTGAACTATCATCCGCTTACGCTTTACCGCTATCAAGTGTGTAAACAAGCAGATACGGTTCTGGCCCATTTTTTGCTGGAGGATACCGCCGACGAGGAGACGATGAAGCGGTCATACGATTATTATGAGAAGGTAACGACGCATGATTCGTCGCTTTCATACTGCGTATTCAGTATGATGGCAGCCCGCCATGGAGACGTAGAGAAGGCGTACCGGTATTTTATTGAAACAGCACGACTCGATATCGATAATACGCATCAGAACACGAAGGACGGACTTCATCTTGCTAACATGGGAGGCACATGGCTCGCACTCGTTTATGGCTTTGCAGGCATGCGAATTAAAGCAAGCGGACTCTTATTCCGGCCGGTGCTGCCAAAGGCGTGGAAGTCGATGTCGTTCCGGATCCGCTGGAGAAATGCGCTGCTCGAAGTCCGCCTTGATAAGGACAAGGTCCGTTATGAGGCGCTTGATGGCACCCTCACATTCCGTCATCATGAGGACACGATCAGCCTGAAAGAAGGGGAGTTCAAGGAGATACCTTTGCACGAGGGCTGAGCCTTAAGAACGGTTACAACATAAAAAAAGGAGCCGGCAGCTGCCGGCTCCTTTTCCGTATTGTGGATATAGTCATTTTAAGTGAATATCGTTGCATCTGCCTGTATCTGCGGACACTCGCTTTCCGGAGGGAACGGGCTCGGCTTTCCCTCCTGCTGTCCGCCGGATCTTCGCCTCGTTGTGATCCTCCCGGAGTCGAGATCCTTCGATGTCGGCAGCTGTCAGTGCGTTTCACGTGCCTGGTTAGGACTGCACGATCGGCTTCCCTACGAATAGAATCTTTCCGATGAAACGTTTCGATGTTAAATAAGGATGCCAGACCTTCACAGAATTCATGATAAACGTAAAAAAGCAGTCGCGTCTGCCTCGTGTGACGTTGTTTTCCAAGAAGCAGAGCCGTTTCCCCGATGTGTCCGGCGGAGACGCCAGTGGAAGCCGCGCAGCCTGAAGATTCCGTGCCGTTCAGATCTGCGAACGGCATCAACGCACGAGCGGAGCCGGACTGGGTCTTGAAGGCTTCTTGTAAGAAGCCTGTGTCCGAGTGAAGCCTCATAGCCGTTCGATCCTGAACGGCATGAAAAGCGCGTGCGGAGCCGGACCGGGTCTTAAAGGCTTCTCGTGAGAAGCCTGAGTCCGAGTGAAGCCGCGCTATCCTAAGTGCCTCTCTTCCCTTCATACAGGGATCACCCTGAGAAATAGCTTAAGGCAAGCCCACGGCAGGCTCGGTAAACAGAGGGGAAATACAATCAATCGAATAATCATGTAAACAAGTTGACTTTATCAACAGCCTGAAAAAGGAGCCGGCAGCTGGCGGCTCCTTTTTCCTTTTGTTATCTAGATTAACGGTTGAACAGGAGGGCTGTTGCAACTCCTAATCATGTTAAATGATCAGGGCCTCATTGGCAGAAGGTCAAGCAGCTCCGGCAGTGATTTAATTTCATGATCCGTGCTGATGCCTTCAGGAAGCTGATCGGCTTCCCGGTTCAGCCAGACGGACCTGATTCCGGCCCGATTGGCGCCGAGTATATCGGTTTTTGGATTATCGCCGACCATCCACGTCTGCTCAGGAGAAGTACCGGATTTTTTCAGGGCATGTTCGAAAATAGTGACGTCTGGTTTTCCCTTTCCAAATTCTCCTGAAATAATAACATGATCAAAAAGAGGGGCAATTTCCGGCGTGATCTCAAGCTTCGTCTGCTGCAGCTGAGGTGAGCCGTTTGTCAGCAGGACGAGAATAAATCGGTCCTGAAGCTGCCTGACAACATCTAAAGCATCGTCAAACAAAACCGGTGAGCGGCGTCGCGCATCGATAAACGTCTCCACTAACACGCTGGCGGCATCCGGTTCGTGGATGTTCTGTGCAGCGAGTGCTTCTTTCCATACGCTCAGCTGATAGTCACGTATCATCGCAGCCATTTTCTTAAAGTCGGTGCCTTCATCCTCGAACTTTCCCCAGAGTCCTTCAAACGGATTAATGCCGATCATCTGCGTAAAGGCATATGTATCGTAGCTTGCATACAAAGATCTCGCCGCCTGGCGGGCATCTGTCTCCAGCTGCGCAGCGTCAGCCTGGAACAATTCCTGCGCTTTCCGGCACGTTTCGTCAAATGCCAGCTGAATGCTTTTTTTATCCCATAGTATGGTGTCATCCAAATCAAAAAAAACGGCTTGTTTCATCATCAGATCTCCTTATCATCTTGTTTTTATTGTGATGTCATCTAGTTTAGCGAAGGAATCCTTTTCTGTAAAATGTGAATTTACACAATATTTGACCGCTGAGAGCAGGAGACCGCCTGCAGGAAATCGAAATAGTGACAGTCATTCTATAACAGGAGGCTCGATAACTGATGGGAAAACGAATTGATGAGCAAGGATTGTTTACACAGCTGCTGCATGCAGGACAAGTGCCGGATCCGGCGACGGGATCAAGGGCCGTGCCGATTTATCAAACAACCTCTTATTTGTTTGAGGATTCTGAGCATGCAGAGCGGTTGTTTTCACTAGCTGAACCGGGCAATATTTACAGCCGTATTATGAACCCGACGGTAGATGCATTTGAAAAACGCATGGCGATTTTGGAGGACGGGGTAGGAGCGCTCGGTTTGTCATCTGGAATGGCGGCGATTACGATGACGATTATGAACATCGCGCACAGCGGCGACCACATTGTAGCGGCTTCCCACCTTTACGGTGGAACGTATAATTTGTTTTCGATGACGCTTCCAAAGTACGGCATTGACGTAACGTTCGTTGATATAACCAATCCGGATGAAGTTGCCGGTGCGATTCAGGACAACACGAAAGCTGTTTTCGGGGAGACGATCGGTAATCCCGGGCTGCACGTGCTTGATTTCCATACAATTTCGGATGTAGCTCATGAGCACGGGATTCCGCTTATTGTCGACAGCACGTTCGCATCGCCAGCTGTCTGCAGGCCGCTCCAGCACGGTGCAGATATCGTGATCCATTCGGCTACCAAGTGGATCGGCGGTCATGGAACGACGATCGGCGGTGTCGTCGTGGACGGAGGGCGATTTGAGTGGAGCAAGGAGAAATTCCCTCATTTTCATGAGCCGGATCAAAGTTACAACGGACTTGTCTTTTCTGATCTTGGTGACATGGCTTTCATTTTAAAGCTTCGCGTGCAGCTGCTACGTGATATCGGAGCCTCGTTAAGCCCGCAAAATGCGTTCCTGCTACTGCAGGGACTGGAAACTCTGTCTCTTCGTATGCAGCGTCACCAGGCGAATGCGCTGGCGGTGGCAAAACGACTGGAATCTCATCCGGCCGTCAACTGGGTCAAGTATCCGGGACTGGAAGGTCACCCCGCGCATGATCTGGCAGGCAAGTACCTCGACGGGGGTTACGGCGGAATTGTAAACTTCGGAATTGACGGCGGTGTTGACGCCGGGAGGGAACTGATCCGTCACGTGTCACTCTGGTCTCACGTGGCAAATGTCGGGGACGCCAAAAGCCTGATCATCCATCCGGCCTCAACGACGCATCTTCAGCTGAACGAAGAAGATCAGCAGCGTTCCGGCGTCACGCCTGACATGGTTCGACTTTCTGTCGGCCTGGAAGACGTGGAAGATTTGTTTGCTGACCTTGATTATGCCCTTGCCCAGGCCACCGGACAAGAAGGGCCGGAGGTTGAAGAGGACCTTTACGGGGAAGCGGTGCGGGCAGCAGTCGCTTATACCGAAGAAGGTCCGCGCCGTAAGCACCTGGTCAGCCTGTCATCGGCTGTCCAGTCAACAAAGAAGTGGGAGCGCATCGGCTACAGGGTGAGCAGGGCCGTCGATGAAACGTCGCTCAAAGAGTTGGAGGGGCAGGAGATTGATTACGTGTACGCCCCTGAGAACAGTCAAGAACTGCTTGAAAAAGCCGTTCGACTGCTGAAGCCAAAAGGTATTATTCACGAAGGGCAGTCGACGCTGAATTCTCAGCTTCCTCCGGAAATGCTTTCCTTTCTCGACAGGAAATAGCAGAACCCCCCTCGCTCCTGTATAATCAGGCGTGAGGGGGGTCTTATATGGCTAAACGGATCGCTTTTGCTATGATGGTATGTGTCTCAGCTGCAGCTGTTATTCTGATCGTATCGGCTGACGTGGGGCAAGAAGCAGAGGGAGAGCCGATTCCAGAAGAGGTGCAGACAGCTGCAGAAGAAGGAACCCATGCGCTCGGAGACGAGCAGGCCGTCATGCTGGAAGCTGCAGAATCCTCTCTCCCAGAGCACGTGCCGTCTTTTATTTACATAGAATCAGCGATAATGCGAGCGGCTCTTGCAGGGATGAGGGAGTATGACGAGTTTTTGGATGCTGAAGAGATGACAGAAGAGACAGCCGTCATCATCCGCTTTCCGGATAATGAAGCGTTTATTTATGATATATACATAGACCGCGGTGATGGGGAAGAGGCACTTGAAGCGAAAAACAGCTCGGGAGGTGCGGTGATGAGGGCCACCCTACCGGAATCGATTCCGGACGGAAGCACGCTGATTATCCGCGACCCTCTGGACAGAGAAAATCCTCCGCAGGCTGTATACGAGCTTCCCGCGGAGGAGGAGTGATGCTTATTCCGGCTCACCTTCCATAAACGTCGGGTTGGAGTCAGCGATACGCTCGAACACGCGCTGTTCGATTTCGAAATAAAGCTGATTCCACTCCGATGTTTCTTCCGGACTGACGCCGGCATCGGCAGCTGCCTCGTCCTGGATTTGCGACCATATGTATGGCCTTGCGTACTGAAATTCCAGCTGCTGAGAAGCTGCTGTGCTGCTGACTGCTTCCAGTTCTTCAACGAGAATACGGACGTCTGCTTCTTCCACGGGTGACGATTCCTGCTCACCTTCTACATACTGAAGGAAGTCCTGCTCATTAAACGTAAATCCATATTCTTCAACAGCATAGTCATTCCAGCCTTCAAGCTCGAGAGCAAGCAGCTCGGAGTTGGACTGGATGGCATCCTGTTCGATGACGCTGTCTTCCGCCTGCTGCTGATAAATCGTATACAAGTAGGCGTGGCTCTCAAACGCCTCGTAGCTGAATGATTCATAATCTGAAGGCGTGTACTCATCAAGCGCGTCTTCCGCCCGGGAACGATATTCTTCTTCCTCTTCTTCATCCAGTGAAGCGGCTGCGTTGTTCTCTGTGCTCTCCACACTGATGGAGCCACCTTCTGATCCAGTTGCGTCATCGGGGCTGTCGTTCTCCTCCTGCACCGCAGTTTCAGAACCGGCACCGTTTGAAACCTGATCAGACTGGATCACCTGCTGATCACTGTCCATCATAAATAAAACAGTGGAGAGAATGAGAAGAACCACTGCTCCCGCACCTAATATTAGTAATTTTTGTTTTTGCATGCACTCACCTCATCAGGGAAACTAAAAACCTTTACCAGTATACCATGTCCATCGATTAAAGGGAGCAGCTGACATAAACTTGTCTTCAGATCGAAGCAGAATGGGATGATTTTCAGGTTAACTCTTACTGTCAACTAAGGGGAAATATACCTTTGAATCAGGACGATCTTTATTCTCTTTACCCGGACAGTCGTCTGAAAAAAGCATAAATTCCATATAATGCGCTTTCAATATTCATAAAATTCGGTATGATAGATAGTGCACTTATGTGAAAGCAAAGGAGATGACGCGTTTGACACAAGTAAAACATCTATGGGAAAAAGCATGGTACAGCCATGACCGCATCAAAGAACTGCTTTTGTTCCAGGCCCGTATCGGCGGTGACGGACCGAAAAGCGATGAACCAGGCCGAATGGCCAAGGCATCAGGGAAAATGACAGGGACGTACCGTGAACCTTCTCCGGACGGCCGGGATTTTTCACCGAAACAGAAAGTCGGACTTATATTGGGACCGCTTCTATTTTTCATTATTTATTTTTTGTTCCAGCCGGAGGGACTCGCGCCTGAAGCACGGGGTGTCCTGGCAGCAACCGTATGGATCGCGACCTGGTGGATCACCGAAGCGATTCCTATTCCTGTCACCTCCCTGTTGCCGATCATTCTCTTTCCACTAGTAACCGATATCGGAGTAGGAGATGTGACACCAAACTATGGTGACGATATTGTCTTCCTGTTCCTCGGGGGATTCATCATAGCACTGGCATTGGAGCGCTGGAACCTGCATAAACGGATTGCTCTCAGCATTATTTACGGTGTCGGCACAAGTACCAGCCGGATTCTGCTAGGCTTTATGGCTGCCACAGGCTTTCTTTCCATGTGGATTTCCAATACGGCTACTGCGATGATGATGGTGCCGATCGGAACTGCCATTATCTATCAGCTATCCTCACTGGTGGATGACGATTCGGTAAAAAATGCAGAACAGCAGCGGGACAAATTTGCGAAAAGCCTGATGATCGCCATTGCATTTTCCGCTTCGATCGGCGGTCTCGGAACGATTATCGGAACCCCGCCAAACACGATTCTAGCTGGACAGCTCAGGGAAATATTCGATTTTGACCTTTCCTTCGCTCTGTGGATGATGTTTGGCGTACCTCTCGCAGTCGTACTGATCGTTATCGCCTGGATTTACTTAATTAAATTTGCCTTTCCGATGGACATGAAACAAATCCCCGGCGGGCGTGAAGTCATTCAAAAGGAAAAGCAGGCTCTTGGGCCAATGACGGGTGACGAAAAGCTCGTCGCGCTCGTTTTCTCTCTGACAGCACTTGCTTGGATTCTGCGTGTATATGTGCTGCAGGAGTACGTCAGTGAAAGCATCAACGATACGATGATTGCAATCACCGGTGCGGCCTTGCTCTTCCTGATCCCGTCTGTCCGCTATCAGGGAGTCAAGCTGATGAACTGGGAAACTGCAAAAAACGTTCCGTGGGGTATTCTGATTCTCTTCGGGGGCGGCCTTGCGATTGCCGGAGCATTCGGTGACAGCGGTCTGGACGTGTGGATTGGGGAGCAGCTGTCCGTGCTCGTCGGCGTTCAGTTCTTTATCATTATTCTGAGTGTGACGCTGCTCGTGACGTTCCTTACAGAGATCACGTCGAACACGGCTTCTGCAACGATGCTCATGCCGATCATGGCATCACTTGCCTACGCAATCGACGTGCATCCGCTGGCGATGATGGTGCCAGCTGCGGTTGCTGCTTCCTGCGCATTTATGCTGCCGGTCGCCACTCCGCCGAACGCCGTCGTATTCGGTTCAGGATATTTAAAAATGATCGACATGATCAAGGCCGGATTCTGGATGAATCTCATTTCTGTGCTGATGATCACGCTGTTTATTGTACTTTTGCTGCCGGTTGTGTTCGGGATTGACTTGACCTCCTTTCCGCAGTAAATGACACAGATTAATTTCAGCTAAAGCCAATGTATAGACCGGTACGGGTAATCCGTGCCGGTCTTTTTTTTCATGAAAAGAAGTGCTTTCACTGCTTATAAAAAAGTTCTTCCGGGAATAGAAGCGTATGCAGTCGGACTGATGGAACAACTTGTTGCGCCAGTTTCCAATATGTGTGATAGTGAAGAGCATAAAGGCTAAAGGGGGCGGGGAAGAATGGATGTTTCAGTCGTGCTGGCGTGGACACTGAATACGGTTATATTGATGAATATACTGCTGGCATGCTTCGTCATATTTGTTGAACGCCGGGACGCCGGATCGACGTGGGCCTGGGTGCTCGTCCTGTTCTTCCTTCCGATTCTCGGATTTATCATCTATTTGTTTCTCGGCCGGCAGCTGAAAAGCGATAATTTTTATAATCTCAGTGTCGACGAGCAGACCTATTACTCGCATCATATACAGGGGCAGCTGGAGCGATTGCATAACGAAGAGATGGATATACCGCCCGCTGTTCAATACAAATACCGGCAGCTGATGGAAATGAACCTGCGCGCGCCAAAATCCCTGATCGGGTTATCAAACAGCCTGATGATCCTGCACGACGGTCATCAGAAGTTTGATCAGCTGATTGCAGACATTGAGAATGCGCAGTCTGAAATCAATATTCAGTATTATATTATCCAGCGCGATGCGCTTGGCAGAAGATTGCTTGATCGTCTTGAAGAACGGGCGGCTTCTGGGGTGAAAGTAAGGCTGCTCTATGATGGGGTCGGTTCCAGAAGTTTGAAGGAAAAAGATTTTAATGTTCTGCGGGAACACGGCGGGGAAGTGCACATTTTCTTTCCGGCGCTATTCGGACCGGTTAACCTCCGCATGAATAACCGGAATCACCGGAAAGTCTGTATTATTGATGGGAAAATCGGATACATCGGCGGCTTTAATGTTGGAAATGAATACCTTGGCATTGATAAAAAGTTTGGCTACTGGCGAGATACGCATCTCCGTATGGAGGGAGATGCCGTTTCTTTAATTCAGGACCGTTTTATTTTGGACTGGACGTACGCCGGGGATAAAAAGCACTGGGAGGAAGAGTCGTTTGCGTTTGCCTCTCATAAAATCCGTTCCATTAAACCGGTGCAGATTGTCACAAGCGGACCGAATTCCAAAACAGAGCATCTGAAAAATATGATGATCAAAATGATCATGAGCGCAGAGCACGATATTTATATTCAGACGCCTTATTTCATCCCGGATAAAAGCTTTATGGATGCATGCAAAATGGCAGTGACATCAGGCGTGAGAATGCATATTATGATTCCTGGTGTACCCGATCATCCTTTTGTGTTCTGGGCATCGAGGCTGTTTTTGGGAGAGCTGCTTCAATATGAGGGAGTAAACGTCTACCTGTACGAAGAAGGGTTTCTCCACGCAAAAATGATGACAGTGGACAGTGAGATTGCGACTGTCGGAACGACCAACCTTGACGCTCGGAGCTTCCGTCTGAACTTCGAGATTAATGCGCTTGTATTTGACACACATACAGCAATGACGCTGGAGGAGCTGTTTGAATCAGATAAACAGCGGTGCCGGGTGCTGACGAAAAAAGAATACGACCGAAGAAGCGCCGGAGTAAAAATAAAAGAGGGTGTATCCGGATTGTTAAGTCCAATTTTGTAGCCGGAACGGGAGGAAACAGCAATGGAGGTTTTTACAGCAGGAGTCCTTCTGGCAGGGGGGCGCTCAAGCCGGATGGGAGAAAATAAAGCGCTCCTCCAGATTAAAGGCGTGACCGCAGCTGCAATGACAGAGCGGGCCCTTCAGGGTACGGATGAGCAGCTTTGTATATCGAATGACCCAAATGTGGAAAGAGAACTGGGCAGTCCTGTATTTGCGGATAAGCGCCCGTACGAAGGCCCGCTGGCGGGTCTTGAAACGGCAATGGAACAGACGAAGGCAGCCTGGTGTATCGTTGCTGCGTGTGACATGCCGCTTATAAGCAAAGAGGTCGTCGAGCTATTGATCAGCCGTGCACACGCAACCGCGGCTGATGCTGTCGTTCCGGAAGCAGGAGGCAGGAGGCAGCCGCTCCTTGCTGCATACAGACGAAAACTGCTGCCGCTTATTTCAAAATGTCTCGATGAAGAAAAGCGGTCCATGGCTGCACTGCTTAACAGCATAAAAGTTGACACCATATCTGAGGCCGATATGATGGAAGCAGGCATAAAAAAGGAAACGATCAACCAGTCCTTTTTTAACATGAACAGGCCGGAGGAATACGAATGGATTCTCCGGCGGGCAGAGGCTGAAGGAGATGTCACAGATGAGTGAACACGTTTTTAAAGATTTTTACCGAAATACCGTTACTTACTCCACGGAAAAAGATCCGTTTTCAAACGATCCAAAGCACGTCTGGGTCGTCTGCCGTTATCGTGAGAGCTGGCTCCTGACGCGTCATCCTTCCAGAGGAATTGAGTTTCCCGGGGGAAAGGTTGAAAAAGGCGAATCCGCAGATGAAGCGGCTGTGAGGGAAGTGCATGAGGAAACAGGCGGCCATGTGTCGACGCTCTATTACGTTGGGCAATACATGGTGGAGGGAAGAGCCGAAACCGTTATCAAAAACGTTTATTTTGCAGAAGTGGACCGTCTGGAGAAAAAGGACAGCTACTTTGAAACGGAAGGACCGCTGCTTCTGGAACGTCTTCCGCATCAGCCGAAAAAGAAAAAGAACTACAGCTTCATTATGAAAGATGACGTGCTTCCGCTCAGTATGAAAGAAATTGAAGCACGCTTTTTGAATACAGCATCCAGTTGACGAAGGGAAACGTTAAGAAGCCCGAACTGCTTTTGGGAGCAGTTCGGGCTTAGTTGTATTAAACGACAGGTCCTCCGCGGAGGATGTCTGCAGTGATAGATGAAAATCTGGTGAAATTGGATTTGAACTGATTGGCAAGATCAACGGCGGCCTGTTCATATTCATCGAGGCTGTCCCAGACAAGTCGTGGCTGCAGTACTTCAGAAGGAACTCCTGGGCAGCTGGCCGGTACATCCAGACCAAAGACAGGGTCAGTGATAACAGCCGTGCGGGCAAGATCGCCTTTCACAGCGGCATCTACCATGGCGCGAGTAAACTTCAAGTCCATGCGGCGGCCGGTTCCGCACGGGCCGCCTGTCCAGCCGGTGTTGACGAGGTAAACGTCTGTCTGATGCTGTTTCATGCGTTCTCCGAGCATCTCAGCGTAAGAGGCTGCCTGGCGTGGAAGAAACGGCGCTCCGAAGCATGGGGAGAAAACCGGCTGAGGAACCGTTACGCCGCGTTCTGTGCCTGCGAGCTTGCTCGTATAGCCGGACAGAAAATGATACATCGCCTGCTGAGGCGTCAGACGGCTGATCGGTGGCAGTACGCCGGTTGCATCAGCCGTAAGAAAAAGAATCACGTCTGGATGGCCGCCGGTGCTCGGGAGCTTAGCAGACGGAACAGCCGTTAATGGATAAGCGGCCCGCGTATTTTCTGTAAGCGATCCGTCATGAAAATCAGGGGAGCGGTCCTCCTGCAGAACAACGTTTTCAAGGACTGAACCGAACGTGACCGCCTGATAGATTTCAGGTTCCTTATCTTGTTCCAGCCCGATACACTTCGCATAGCAGCCGCCCTCAATGTTGAAAATGCCTGAATCAGACCAGCCGTGCTCATCGTCGCCGATCAGCAGCCTGTCAGGTGAGGCAGAGAGGGTCGTCTTTCCAGTGCCGGAAAGACCAAAAAATAAAGCCGTTTTGTCATCGTGGCCGGCATTTGCCGAACAGTGCATTGGCAGGACATCCAAATCAGGTAGCAGATAGTTCATGACAGAAAAGATCGATTTCTTCATTTCTCCAGCATAGGCGGTCCCACCGATGAGGATCTTTCGCCGGCTGAAAGAAATCATCACAAATACTTCTGAGTCGGTGCCGTCGACAGCGGGATCAGCCTGAAAACCAGGGGCAGATAAAATCGTGAAGGGCTCCAGCGCAGCTTCTCCATCCAGCTCTTCCGGTCGCAGAAATAATTGCATGGCAAACAGCTGGTGCCAGGAAAGTTCGTTAACGACCGTGATTGGCAGCCGGGCTTTCTCATCGGCACCGGCAGCCGCCTCCCGTACATACAGCTCCGGCAGTTCAGCTAAATAAGCAAGGACCTTCTGCTCCAGCTTTTCAAAAACTTCCGGTGTGACCGGCCGGTTAATCTCATTCCAATCTACATCAGACGATGCTTCCTCCTGCACAATGAACCGGTCTTTCGGCGACCGTCCCGTAAATTCACCGGTTAATGCACGAAAAGCACCAGCGCTTGAAAGCTGTCCTTCTTCTTTTTTGACAGCTGTTTCTACCAAAGCCGCTGCACTCAGTTGTTTCCGGACACTTTTTTGCTTCAGTATAGAAGCAAGCCGGAGATCATCGTAAATCATGCTCATGATTCATCCGCCCCCTCTTCAATTAGTATGTCATATATATTATTTATAACATACTAATGAAGGAAATCAATGAATTTGGAGAGATTTTTACAATCATTTTGAAGCGGTTTTGTACCAGGGTGCGTATCGTATTCAGCACTCTGTCCATTGCCTGGTTTGTTTCCTGATAGCCGGCAGTTGACATTCGCATCGATGTTGGGTATCATTCTCAAAAGCGGATACTCTTATCCCGAGCTGGCGGAGGGACAGGCCCTGCGAAGCCCGGCAACCATCACTTGAGTAAAAAAGGTGAACGGTGCCAACCTGCAGAACACACGGATTGTGTTCTGACCGATAAGAGGTGAAAGGAAACGAGACAGCCTTCTCCTCAACGGAGAAGGTTTTTTGTTTATGTAACCGGACAGCCCTCATCTGTGGGATTGATGGCTGGGAAAATGAGTGCCGTAATATTGTTCGAGGAGGATTCCTACCATGGCAGGAAAAACACGCTTGTTTACATCAGAATCAGTGACGGAAGGTCACCCGGATAAAATCTGTGATCAGATCTCAGATTCTATTCTGGATGAAATTATGACGCACGACCCGAACGCGCGGGTCGCCTGTGAGACATCTGTTAATACCGGTCTTGTGCTGGTTGCAGGTGAGATTACAACGTCTACCTATGTGGACATTCCGAGAGTTGTGCGGGAAACACTGAAGGATATCGGTTATGTACGCGCGAAATACGGCTTTGATTATGAAACATGTGCGGTGCTAACGTCCATTGACGAACAGTCAGCGGATATTGCAGCCGGAGTTGACCAGGCGCTGGAAGCTCGTGAAGGTCAAATGACAGATGAAGAAATTGAATCGATTGGTGCAGGGGACCAAGGGCTGATGTTCGGCTATGCAGATAATCAGACGCCTGAGCTGATGCCGCTGCCAATCTCTCTTTCCCATAAGCTTGCCCGCCGTCTGACAGAGGTGCGGAAAGAACAGATTGTCGACTACCTCCGGCCGGATGGGAAAGTACAGGTTACAGTGGAATACGATGAGAATCAGCAGCCGCTGCGTGTAGATACGATCGTTATTTCAGCGCAGCACCATCCAGAAATAACGCTGGAACAGATCAAGCTGGACCTCACTGAGCACGTTATTAAGCCGGTCGTTCCGGCTGAGCTGCTTGATGAAGAGACGAAGTACTTTATCAACCCAACCGGCCGTTTCGTTATCGGCGGTCCCCAGGGAGATGCCGGTCTGACCGGACGGAAAATCATCGTCGATACGTACGGAGGCTATGCAAGGCACGGAGGCGGTGCATTCTCCGGAAAAGATGCAACGAAGGTCGACCGTTCTGCGGCTTATGCAGCCCGCTACGTTGCCAAAAATATCGTCGCTTCCGGCCTCGCCGACAAGTGCGAAGTGCAGTTGGCCTATGCAATCGGCGTAGCCCAGCCGGTTTCCATCGCTATCGATACGTTCGATTCCGGAAAAGTGTCCGAGGACGTGCTTGTGCAGGTGGTGCGGAATAATTTTGATCTGCGCCCGGCTGGTATCATTAAAATGCTCGATCTGCGACGTCCGATTTATAAGCAGACTGCTGCCTACGGTCACTTTGGGCGTACGGACATTGAACTGCCGTGGGAAAAGACGGATAAAGCAGAAACATTGGAAGCAGAAGCGATGCAGCTCGTCGGAAAATAATGAGCCGCAGAATAAAGGAAACAAAGCTGCACCGACATGATGTCGGTGCAGCTTTCAGAGTGTTGATAAATTCATTTTAAGTGAATAACGTTGCATCTGCCTGTATCTGCGGACACTCGCTTTCCGGAGGGAACGGGCTCAGCTAACCGATTCCTCCTGCTGTCGGAAGCGCTGGATCTTCGCCTCGTTCTGATCCTCCCGGAGTCGAGTTCCTTCGACGTCGGCAGCTGGCAGTACGGTTCATATGTGTGGTTAGGCCTGCACGATCGGCTTCCACACATATGAACCTTCCCTATGCGACGTTTCGATGTTGAATAGGGATGCCAATTCTTCCTACAATTCAGTATAAAAGGTAAAAAAAGCGGTCGCACCTGCCTGTCGTGACGTTGTTCTCCATGAATCAGAGCCGTTTCCCCGATGTGTCCGGCGGGGACGCCCGTGGGATCAGCGCAGTCTGAAGATCCTTTCTCAGGGGTCGCCCTGAGAAATAGCTGAAGGCCAGCCCACGGCAAGCTTCCGCCGGTAAACAGAGGGGAAATACAACCAAACGAATAAACATGTAAGTTGTAAGACTTTTTCAACAGCCTGGAAAGCTGCACCGACATGATGTCGGTGCAGCTTTTGTTTTTTTATAAATCCGTGATTATCCCGATTGTTTAAAATGAGGCAGAAAAAAACAATCATAGATTTTCACATAAACTGCCCGTTTTAACGTACCATAAAAAAGGAAATGTGAGGGTTACAAGATACTTTGCAGGCTTACAACCGCTTGGAGCCTGCGGGTTTTCTTAGATGTAATTAGGAGGAATCAATCATGAGGATTGAAGCAGACAAGCGGACAAGAGAATGGCTGCAAAAGCAGGGAGGAATGTGCACGGTAGAGGTTTTTCCATTTCCGGGAGAGTACAAGAACAAGCGAATTTTTGTTGATTTTCACTGTATTCCGCAGGAGCCTGCGAGAGAAGATCATTATGCCAAATATGAGGTAGAAGGATGCATCGTTTATATTCATCAGGATCTAAAACCAAAACGCGATACGATTAAGCTCCATCTATCTGGAAACACAGCATTTCAGCACTTGGAAGTAAAGGGCTTGAAACGGCTGATGACAGAAAAAACCACCATCTGAAGGAGAGAGACAGTCATGGAAATTAAATAGATAGCTGCCGGCCTAAATGAACAGGAAACCGGCAGCTTTTTTTGTGTTCGGTAATGATTTTACGACTGCCGCTTTCGTTTTTCTGAAATTTGTTCAGCGCCGAGTCCGTAGTTATCCATGTCAATCTCTTCAATAATGACCACAGTCGAAGCCGGATTTTTCTGCAGCTTCTCTTCTAACAGCCCCGTTACACCTTCAATTAAGTCTGCTTTTTGTTCTTTCGTCAATCCGCCGTGTTCCTTCGTTACTTTAATGTTTACATATGGCATCGTTTAACCTCCTCTGTGGATATTTCCCGGGAAATGATATTAGCGGCTTTCCTGCATCGCTTTATACGTGCGCCCTTTTTCGACATAGCTTTCACGGATTCGCTTCATTTCCGAGGTATCTTGCTCTGTCAGATCCCGGATGACACGCGCAGGTCTTCCGAGTGCAAGTTTGCCTGCAGGAATATCAGTGCCGGGAGTCACGAGGCTTCCAGCCCCGATAAAGGCTCCTTCCCGGATGACGGCTCCGTCCAGAACCGTGCTGCCCATACCGATCAGCGCATTCCTCTCAATCGTACAGGAGTGCAGCATGCACTGATGTCCGACAGTGACCCCTTCTTTAATGTGAAGCGGCAGGCCAGGGCTTTGATGAAGCAGGCTCTGGTCCTGAATATTAACATCCCGCTCGATAATTGTCGGCGCAACATCGCCTCGGATCACCGTATGATACCAGATGCTGACGCCTTCATGGATTTCGACATCACCTGTCACGACGGCGTTCTCAGCAATATAAGCTCCGGCGTGAATATCCGGCGTTTTCCCTTCATATGGGTAGTGAATCATGGCTTCCTCTCCTTCCATCATTTTCTTTATCGTACCTTACTTAACCGGTCGTTGCACAGCATCTTTGTTGACGGCGGAGTCAGAAAAAGCGAAGATGAAGAAAATACCATCTGCGGCTTTAAGCCGCAGTGAGGAGTGACGGCAGTTATGTGGACGTGGGAAACTGATCAGAACGCGGAAGGAACAGTTGTAATCGTGCATGGAGCAGGGGAATATCACCGGCGCTACGACTGGTTGATCCGCCGGTTTAACGATATTGGATTTGATGTGATTATGGGGGACCTTCCCGGACAGGGAACAACGCCAGGTCCCCGGGGACACATCGACAGCTTTCGGGAGTATACAGATACGGTTGCCGGCTGGCTCGATGAAGCAGGGAAGCGAAAAGGACCGCTGCTTCTGTTCGGCCACAGCATGGGCGGGCTCATTGCGTCGACTGTTATACGAAAACGTTCGGGGAGGCTGCCGGATATGCTGCTGTTATCATCGCCGTGCTTTGGACTCGTGCAGCGGCCATCGGTCTGGAAAAAAGGAGCTGCCGCAGTTCTGAATCGGACAGCGCCGAAAACGATGTTCCCAAATGGGCTTGAACCAGGATCGGGAACTCGTGAAGAGGGGATGCGGACGAGAGATGAAGGGGATGAGCTGCTTGTGAAAAAAGTCAGCGCCAGGTGGTATAGAGAGCTGCTTAAAGCGATGGAGGAAGCGCATCGCACGACAAACGAGATGCCGCCGGTTCCTGTTTATACCGCCCAGGGCGGAGAAGACCGGATTGTCGACCGGATGGCGGTGAAAAGCTGGTTTGACAACCTGGACGTTGCAGAGAAGCACTGGCGCGAATGGCCGTCCCTTTACCATGAGGTAATGAACGAGCCGGAGCGTGAAGAAGTGTTCGCTCACATGGCCGGATTCATCAAAACGACGCTCAGCCTTTCCACCGGCGCCGCTTCTCGATCGCACAAATAAACGGTGGATCGTTTTTCTGATTGATGAAACCGTATTGCAGCACTTGATAAGCGTGCTGCGGGAGGGACTGCAGAAATGGAAGCAGTTCCTCTTTTTCTGCTTTGCCTTCCTCGTGACCGTGATAGACAACGAGAATGATCCGTCCGCCCGGAAGCAGTTTTTCTAAAAAGAAGGTTAGCGCACCAATGGTTGAATCGGCATGCGTTGTGACGTCTTTCGGGCCTCCTGGCAGGTAGCCGAGATTGAACATGACGACGTGCACCCCTTCTTCCTCTACATACTTCTCGGCATGTTCATGTCCATCATGGATCAGCTCAGCCTGCAGCTGTTCTTGCGCCAGTTTTTCCCGGCAGCTGTCGAGAGCCTGTTTCTGGATATCAAAGCTGTATACTTTTCCATTTGACGCGAGCCGTGCCAGAAAGACAGTATCGTGGCCGTTTCCTGTTGTAGCATCGATGGCGATACCGTCTGCAGGAAGGACGTCTGCGGCTAATTTTTTTGCGTAGTGAAGCACGTTATCCACCGATCAGCTCCCCCTTTCTGTTAAAGGTTCGGCATAGATGCCCTGCCAGGTTTTTCTCCGGTTCAGCTCCGTATCAATTCCATTTAATGCAGCCCATTTGTGCGAGCTCCACATCGGTCCGATAAGAAGTTCAGCCGGTCCGTCACCAGTGAGCCGGTGGATGGAAATCGAGCTTCGGACCCGCTCGAGCTGGTCGCAGACAACTTGAATGTAGGCCTCCTGATCAAGCAGCTGGACCTCTCCCTGCTCAAACTGCTTGACCATCGGCGTTTTTTTCAGCAGATGAAGCAGATGAATTTTCATTCCTTGAATATCCAAAGCTGAGACGGCTTCAGCAGAACGAACCATCATCTCATGCGTTTCCCCCGGCAGGCCATTGATTAAGTGAACGCAGACGCGGATGTTATGTTTGCGCAGCTTCTCCACTCCTTCCCGGAAACACGCGAAATCGTGAGCTCGGTTGATTCGTTCACCAGTCTCATCAAACGCAGATTGAAGACCGAGCTCTACCCATAGATAGGTTCGCTCATTCAGCTCTGCCAGGTAGTCAACGACCTCATCCGGAAGGCAGTCAGGACGTGTGGCAATCGACAAAGCTTCCGTTTCCGGCAGCTGCAGCACCGCTTCATATTTCTCACGCAGTGCGTTGATCGGCGCATGTGTATTCGTAAACGCTTGAAAATAGGCCATACAGGCGGCTCCGCTCCATTTTCGTTCCATAACAGCTTTCCGGTCGTAAAACTGATCAACCAAATCATCGGCACGATTTCCGGCAAAATCCCCGGAGCCGCGCTGGCTGCAGAATGTACAGCCGCCATAGGCCACAGTACCGTCGCGATTCGGACAGTCGAACCCGCCGTCGAGCGTAATTTTCATTACTTTTCTTCCAAAGTGATCCTGAAGCTGCCGGTTCCACGGGAAATACCGTTTCTCGCCAAAATGAGGCGGAATAGAAGAGCTTACTGGATCTCTGCCAGTTTGCGGCATACGGTCTCCACCTCTTCTCGTGACACGTCGCTGTTCGTCGTGAAGCGAAGTGCTTCTGGCTTATATTGGATGATTCGGATGCCTTCCTGTTCAAGTCGGGCGACCCATTCTTCTGCACTGAGGCTGGATGTATCGGTATCTGCCACGACGATGTTAGTCTGCACGTCGTGACGAATGGTTAAATCAGTCGAGGACTGAATCGCTTTGGCAAGGAGGCGGGCATGCCCATGGTCATGCTTAAGCAGGGCACGGTGCTCTTTCAGTGCATGCAGCGCCGGAGCGGCAATGACGCCTGCCTGGCGCATGCCGCCGCCGAGCATTTTCCGCTTTTTACGGGCGGTGCGAATAAATGAAGCACTGCCGGCCAGCATGGAACCGACTGGGGCACCGAGCCCTTTTGACAGACAGAACTGTACGCTGTCCGTATAGGAAGCGATCCGGGCAGCGCTCATTCCGGAAGCTTCTGCTGCGTTGAACAGCCTGGCACCGTCCATATGCACCGGAACACCAGCTTCATCCGCGATTTTACGGACTTCCTTTAGATACACTTCAGGCAGATATGTTCCACCGCCGCGGTTGTGCGTATTTTCAAGCCAGATCAGGCCGGTTTCGGGATAATGGATATCATCAGAGCGAACCGATTTTTTAAGAAGCTCCGGGGAAATGCGGCCTCCGGTATGAGGCAGCGTTCGGGACTGAACCCCGGCGAACGCAGAAATTGCAGCGCCTTCATAAATAAAAACGTGGGCTTCTTCATCCATCAGAACCTCCTGACCTGGCACGGTGTGGGTAAGCAGAGCCGCCTGATTTCCCTGGGTGCCGCTTGTCGTAAATAAAGCTGCTTCTTTACCGAGAAGCTCAGCTGCATAGGCTTCCAGTTCATTAACGGTAGGATCTTCTTCATATACATCATCACCGACAGCTGCTTTGGCCATCAGCTGCCGCATCGTTTCGGTCGGTTTCGTAACAGTATCACTGCGGAGATCGATCATAAGAGTGCTTCACGCCTTTCCTGATTGTCTGCCGTAATCTTATCACGGGAAGCGACGATGGAAAAGGTTGCCCGAAGCAGTGGAATAAGCTACCATCTATTTTGGGAGTCTAACGAATAAAGGTGAAGGCGGGAGGTGTCACGGTGCCGAAAGCAATTTGGATTCTGGTGATTGGCATGGCGATTAATATCACCGGAGCGTCTTTTATTTGGCCGCTTAATACGATTTATATGTCCCGCGAGCTTGGTCAGTCGCTGACGGTAGCGGGGTCCGTGCTGACGCTGAATGCCATGGCCGGAGTCACAGGAAACCTGATTGGAGGGCGTCTCTTCGATCTGATCGGCGGCTTCCGGACCATTATTGCCGGTCTATTGATTGCAATGACTGCTGCTTTCAGTCTGGCCGCGCTGCATTCGTCTCTTACGGCCTACATCATCTGTCTTGTCTTTCTCGGATTCGGCGGAGGCATGATGATTCCGTGTATGTATGCATTGGCAGGATCGGTCTGGCCGGAGGGAGGCAGAAGGCCATTTAATGCTATGTATGTGTCTCAAAATGTCGGAGTTGCACTTGGTTCTGCACTTGGAGGGCTGCTGGCAAGCTTCCGTTTTGATTTCGTGTTTTTAGGAAACGGCATGTTATACGTTGTATTTCTCGTTCTTGCCGTTGTTTACATCAGGCAGCTGCAAGGGGGCGGGCAGGCGGCTTCCACTTCCAACGTATTTGAACAGGCCGAAAAACTGGAGCACAAGCGAAGATTTCGGGCACTCGCTCTGTTATGTGCGGGATTTCTCATTTGCTGGATTGCCTATGCGCAGTGGGCGTCCACCATCGCTGCCTATACGCAGGATCTTGGCATTGCGCTTCCTTATTACAGTCTGCTTTGGACGATCAACGGAGCGATGATTATTTTTTGTCAGCCTCTGATCCGGTTTTTTATTCAACGATGGGTTCATTCACTGAAAGCGCAGATTTACACCGGATTGTTCATCTTTATGGGGGCTTTCTTTCTGCTCTCGCAGACAGATGTTTATACAGGTTTTGTGGCGGCAATGATCATCTTAACAATCGGTGAAATGTTCGTCTGGCCGGCTGTCCCGACGATCGCTCATCAGCTTGCACCAGAGGGGAAAGCTGGCTTCTATCAGGGAATTGTCAACAGCATTGCAACTGGCGGACGATTGATCGGTCCGCTTTTCGGCGGGCTGATGGCAGATCTATTCGGGATGCAGGTTCTGTTTCTCGTTATCACCGCGCTGTTTATCATTCCGTTTGTCATGACTGCGGTGTTCGATAAAGGAGTTCCGCACATTCGTTTTACCCGCGACAACGCTTGACACACGCGGGAAGTGGTGCATACAATGGTATCGATACACGTCTATAGACAATGAAGTCTGGAAGGGCATCGGCAGCCTGCTCCACGACCGCCGGCACGATGGACCGGAACCCTTTGGCAGGCAGGTTGCAAAAGCAGATTCTGGTAGGCTCCTGTCCCGGCATATACCCCGGGATGAGGAGCTTTTTCTTTCCTATTACATATACTGAATTTACAGGAGGTTGTTTCGTTGGCATTTGAACACCAGGAAATCGAAGCAAAATGGCAAAAGCACTGGGAAGATAATAAGACATTTAAAACATCGGAAGATCCGTCCCGCAAAAAGTTTTATGCACTCGATATGTTTCCATATCCATCCGGGGCAGGACTTCACGTCGGCCACCCGGAAGGCTATACGGCAACGGATATTCTTTCCCGCATGAAGCGGATGCAAGGGTATAACGTGCTTCATCCAATGGGATGGGATGCGTTTGGCCTTCCGGCGGAGCAGTATGCGCTCGACACCGGAAAACACCCTCGCTCCTTTACAGAGCAGAACGTGGATACATTCCGCCGCCAGATTAAAGCGCTCGGTTTTTCCTACGACTGGGACCGTGAAATCAATACGACGCACGAATCCTACTATAAGTGGACGCAGTGGATTTTCATTCAGCTCTACAACAAAGGACTAGCTTATGTAGACGAGGTTCCGGTTAACTGGTGCCCGGCATTAGGAACGGTCCTTGCAAATGAGGAAGTCATTGATGGGGTGAGCGAACGCGGCGGTCATCCCGTTGAGCGCCGTCCAATGAAGCAGTGGATGCTTAAGATTACGGAATACGCAGACAGGCTGCTGGAAGATCTGGAGGAGCTAGACTGGCCGGAGTCGATCAAGGATATGCAGCGTAACTGGATCGGCCGTTCAGAAGGGGCCGATGTTGATTTTCGCTTAAAGGAAACCGGCAAGGAAATCACCGTGTTTACAACGAGACCGGACACGCTTTACGGGGCCACTTATCTTGTATTAGCGCCTGAGCACAGCCTTGTCGATGAAGTGATGACCGAAGCCCAGAAAGAAAAAGTAGAAGCGTACCGCAAAAGTGTGGCGCTGAAGAGTGATTTAGAGCGAACGGAGCTCAATAAAGATAAAACGGGTGTATTCACAGGCGGATATGCAGAGCACCCGGTCACCGGTGAAGACGTCCCGGTCTGGATCGCGGATTACGTGCTGGCGACATACGGAACGGGAGCGATTATGGCTGTACCGGGTCATGATGAACGGGACTACGAGTTTGCACAGGAGTTCGGTCTGCCGATTAAGGAAGTTGTTGCCGGCGGCGATTTGTCGAAAGAAGCATACGCGGGCGACGGCGAACACGTGAACTCCGACTTCCTGAACGGGCTGCATAATGAAGAAGCTATTTCCGCTATGTGCGACTGGCTTGAGCAGAATAAAAAAGGTAAGCGCCAGATTACGTACCGCCTGCGCGACTGGCTTTTCAGCCGTCAGCGCTATTGGGGCGAACCGATTCCGGTCATCCACTGGGAGGACGGCTCCATGACGACCGTGCCGGAAGAGGAGCTTCCGCTGACCCTTCCGGATATGAGTGAATTTAAGCCATCAGGAACCGGAGAATCGCCGCTTGCCAATAACGAAGCGTGGCTGCACGTGACCGATCCGGAAACTGGAATGAACGGACGCAGGGAAACGAATACGATGCCGCAGTGGGCAGGCAGCTGCTGGTACTATCTCCGTTTTATCGATCCGGATAACAATGAACAGCTGGCCGACCCTCAGAAGCTGAAGCAGTGGCTCCCGGTGGATATTTATATCGGCGGAGCTGAGCACGCTGTGCTGCACCTGCTGTATGCTCGTTTCTGGCATAAAGTGCTTTATGATATCGGCGTTGTGCATACGAAAGAGCCTTTCCAAAAGCTATATAACCAAGGCATGATTCTCGGTGAAAACAATGAAAAAATGAGTAAATCCAAAGGGAATGTCGTGAATCCGGATGTCATCATGGATTCTCACGGAGCGGATACGCTGCGCCTGTATGAAATGTTCATGGGGCCGCTGGACGCTTCCATTGCCTGGAGCGAAAACGGACTCGACGGTGCACGTCGATTCCTTGATCGTGTCTGGAGGCTCTTTGTAGAAGATAACCATTTACGTGATGTCGTTGTGGATGAACAGAGCAGCGATTCGCTGACGCGGGTGTACCATCAGACGGTCAAAAAAGTGACCGAGGACTTTGAGGCGCTTCGGTTTAACACCGGTATTTCTCAGCTAATGGTGTTTGTCAATGAGGCATACAAGCAGGAAAAGCTGTCCCGAAGTCACCTTGAAGGCTTTCTCAAGCTGCTTTCGCCGGTAGCGCCTCACGTCAGTGAGGAACTTTGGCACAAGCTTGGGCATAATACGACGATTTCCTATGCGACATGGCCGGTCTATGATGAAAGCTGGCTGACAGAGGATGAGATTGAAATAGTCGTGCAGGTAAACGGCAAAGTCCGTGCCAAGCTGCAGGTTGCAAAGGATGCTTCGAAGGAAGACCTGGAGAAGGCAGCGTTTGACGACGCGCGTATCAAGGAAGAAACAGACGGCAAAACAATCCGCAAAGTGATTGCAGTGCCCGGCAAGCTCGTCAACATTGTGGCAAATTAATTAATAAAGATAAATAGGGCCCTCACAATGCTGTGAGGGCCCTATTTGTCTGTTGACAATGTCAATCAGCTTACATGATTATTCGATTGATTGTATTTCCCCTCTGTTTACCGAGCCTGCCATGGGCTTGTCTTCAGCTATTTCTCGGGGTGACCCCTGTATGAAGGGAAGAAAGGCACGGCTTCACTCGGACACAGGCTTCTTACAAGAAGCCTTCAAGACCCAGTCCGGCTCCGCTCGTGCGTTGATGCCGTTCGCAGATTGGAACGGCACGGCATCTTCAGACTGCGCTGATTCCACGGGCACGCCGGACACATCGGGGAAACGGCTCTGCTTGTTGGAGAACAACGTCACAACAGACAGACACGACTGTTTTTTTACGTTTATCATGAATTCGATGAAGGACTGGCATCCCTATTTAACATCGAAACGTCTGATCTTGGGGGCTATCCATATGGAACCGGATCGTGCCTTCATAACCAGCACATGAAACGCACTGCCAGATGCCGGCATCGAAGGATCTCGACTCCGGGAGGATCAGAACGAGGCGAAGATCCAGCGCTTCCGACAGCAGGAGGAATCGGTTAGCTGAGGCCGTTCCCTCCGGAAAGCGAGCGTCCGCAGATGCAGGCAGATGCAAGGTTATTCACCTGAAATTACGTTATCAACACTCTGAAGAAGGCCCTCACAATGCTGTGAGGGCCTTCTTGAATAGTGATCCGAACAGTTACAGGGAGGCGGCCGCAGTTTCAGCTGCAGCGGAACCGGCCGTGTAGCCTGTGGAGAATGCAACGGTTATATTATAGCCGCCGGTATACCCATGCAGATCCATGACTTCGCCGCAGAAGAAGAGACCCTGCTGCAGCTTGGATTCCATACGCTTTGGATATACCTCTTTCACGCTGACGCCGCCACCGGTTACAAACGCTTTTTCAATGGAAAGCGTTCCGTCAGCAGTCAGTGGAAATCGTTTCATAACGGCTGCAAGTTCCCGCAGAATCTCCTGCGATGTTTCGGAGCCGGTAGCAGACGGCTCAGCTCCTGCGAGCAGCATAGCCGGAGGAAGCAGCCGCTCCGGCAGAACTCCCTGCAGCGCATTTTTGATCGCTTTTTTAGGAGCCCCCCTGACAATTGTCTGCAGCCGCTGAAACACGTCTTCCAAAGATTCTTCTGGAAACAGATCAATCCACAGTCCGACGGATCGGACGTCGTGCTTTTTCTTCATTTTTATCACGTACTGGCTGCATCGGAGACCGATTGGACCTGAGATGCCGAAATGAGTAAAGATCATATCGCCCCGATGCGTCTTCATCGGCTTTTTCTTTTTAGGATCAATTACACTCAGTGCCACGTCCCGCAGTGAAAGACCTTGCAGCTCTTTCGACCGGATAAAGGAATCGGTCAGCGTGATCGGCACTTCCGTTGGATACAGCTCGGTGATTGTATGTCCTGCTTTACGGGCCCAAGGGTAGCCGTCCCCGGTCGAGCCGGTATGCGGTACGGACATACCGCCGGCTGCAACGATAACCGCGCCTGCTTCAAGCATGGTTCCATCCGCTGTTTCCACTGATTTTACCCGGCCGTCTTCAAAGTGAAGGTCGCGCACTTCTGTTTTCGTGCGGATTACCACTTTGTGCCGGCGAATGTGGTCCAACAGCGCACGGACAACATCGATCGCTTTATCGTTAACCGGAAACATGCGGCCATTGTCTTCTTCCTTAAGCTCAATTCCCAGTGATTCAAAGAAGGCGATGATATTCTCATTATTAAAGACAGAGAAAGGGCTGTACATGAACCGGCCGTTGCCGGGGATATGCCGAATCAGCTCTTCTGCATCGACACGGTTCGTTACGTTGCAGCGCCCTCCGCCCGAAATTGCGAGCTTCCGGCCCAGTTTATTTCCTTTATCAAGCAGGAGCACCCGCGCTCCGTGTTCTGCTGCAGCAGCGGAAGCCATAAGCCCGGCCGGACCTCCTCCTATTACAATTACATCGTGCATACATCATGCTCCTTTTCGTTCAATCTCAACTGATTGTAAGGCAGCCTGAAGGAAAACACAACAGGCCCGCTGTTGATGGGGTGAAACAGCCCCATCAATCTCACATTACAGTGACGAGCACGCTCAGGTAATAACAAAGCAGATAAGTTGATTCAACTGTTGTATATCCCTATAATCAGGGATATGAGAAGATTATTTCTACTGAGCAGGACTGAGAAGAGGTCAACCTGCTAAATTGTATCGATTTTTCGCAAAAACGCTGTTTTATTTACACTGGGGATGTGCTACACTGCTCTTTGGAGATAATAGATTAAAATAGATAACTTAGAAATCGGGAGGAGGATGTCACATGTTGACAAGCCTTAAAACTAAAATTTCACAGAAGCGTGCCGTATGGATGCAGGAAACACAGGAGCGGATCGAGCAGTTTGCGCAGTTTGAACAAAAGCGATCTCTTGAGGAACTGGAGCGTTCCCAGTCCCAGCAGTTTATTTTAAATCAGGAAGTTGGACGGTATCTTAAAACTGTTCATCCGACATTTCTGCTTAAGCCGGAAGTGCACCGGGCACTTCTGAATCTGCTTTATGCACGGGCAGAAGGACGATTCAGTATGAGCATCTCGATGACAGAGGAAATGCGGAAAGCTTACTCGTTCTACCATAATGAGCTGAAGATTTTTATTACCCTGCTGGGACGTCGTGGTTTTCAAATCGAAGGGCAGGAAGAGCTGTTCCTGCAGACGTTTCTGACAAAGCTTCGGGAAAATAACTTCCGTCGTCTGCTGGACGTATACGGTGATTTTATTCCTGAAGATGCACTGATTACAGAAGCGTTTGCTCGTTATGTCGATACGGTGGATGCCTCCAGTAAGTACGAGAGCGGTCACCTTGATTTCTTTGCAACGTATTTAAATCACAAAAACATTGCTGACTTTACGTGGACAAAGGGCCGGCTGAAGCGTAAGTTGAAGCAGTTCGATAAAGCGAGCCGTGAAGAAAACAAGCTGAAACAGCTGGAGCGGAAGCTGCAGAACATCAGCTGATCGGAAAACCTGCCAGCCGTGTGAACGGCGTGGCAGGTTTTTTCTGTGAACTAAGCATTCTCTTAGTTATAAAAACGATCTGATACACATTCCATTTTCTGTGTCTCTTTATGTTACGATAATAGCAGCGAAACAGGAGAGGATGACAGCTATGGGGAGTTCTATATTGTTTATCGGCGCCGGACGAATGGCAGAGGCCGTCATTGCAGGTATTGCAGCAGACCGCGAGTCTCCATTTGAGCGTATAACGGTTGCGAACAAATCAAATCAGGAGAAGCGTGACAGGCTTGCTGCGGAGTACGGTGTACATGCGACCGACGACTGGCTGCAGGTGATTCAGAACCACGACGTTATCGTTCTGGCAGCACCGCCTTCCGCACACGGTGATCTGCTGAATGCTGTGGCTCCACTGTGGAAAGGACAGCTGATTGTGACTCTTGCTGCTGGGATCGACCCGGAGTATATGGAAGCAAGACTCCCCGCTGAGGCACCAGTATGCTGGATCATGCCGAATACGGCGGCTCAAATAGGAGAGTCCATGACTACCTTCGTTTGTGGCAATGCGGTGACGTCAGCCCACCGGCCGCTGATTGAAGGACTGCTTCAGGCAATTGGTCCGGCAGAAGAACTGACGGCTGCGCAGGTTCATGAGCTGACTGCTGTCACAGGGAGTGCACCGGCTTTTATGTATTATATCGCCTCAGCTCTTCAGGAGGCGGCAGCAGCAACAGGCATTTCAGAGGAGCAGGCGCAAAGGCTGGTCGTGCAAATGATGAAAGGATCTGCCGCGATGCTTGCCACCGGCAAGGAACCAAAAGATCTGATGCAGCAGGTTGCCTCCCCGGGCGGCTCTACAGCTGAAGGCCTGCACGTGCTGGAAACGTATCACGTAGATCGTATTATTAAACAGGCGGTTGAAGCAGTCAACCGCCACGCAGGGGGGAATACGTAATATGCTGAAAACGCTTGAGGTCTCCACATCGTCCAGGGATGAAATTCTCGATTTAACTGGACGTGTTCAGCAGGTGATTGATGAATCAGGTATCGAAGAAGGACTTGTTTATATTCAATCTGCCCATACGACAGCTGGCGTCACGGTGAACGAGAACGCAGATCCGGATGTGAAAACGGATATGCTGAATCGATTCAATGACGTATATCCATGGGAGCATCCGCAGGACCGGCATATGGAGGGAAACACGGCATCCCATTTAAAAGTGTCAACGGTTGGAACGCTGCAAACGCTGATTGTCCATGAAGGCAGGCTGCTGTTAGGCACCTGGCAAGGTATTTATTTTTGTGAATTCGACGGCCCGCGCAAGAGAAACGTTCATGTGAAAGTCTCGGCAGGCTGATAAACAGGCAGGAGAGAAGGTCATTATGTCAGATCAACAGCTGATCCGGGGGACGATGGTGCTGACCGCAGGCATCTTTTTAACGAAGTTTCTCGGATTTATTTACATATTCCCATTCACGTATCTCGTTGGACACCAGGGGCTCGCACTGTATGCCTATGGCTATCTGCCTTACACGGTGCTGCTCAGCCTGGCGACACTCGGTATTCCGCTCGCGGTATCCAAGTTTGTTTCCAAATACAATGCATTAGGCGATTATCATACCGGTCAGCGGCTGTTAAAGTCGGGTTTGATCGTGATGAGTGTCACTGGTTTCATCGCCTTTCTGGCGTTGTTTTTTTCAGCAGAGGTCATTGCCAACCGAGTGCTTGACCCGGATAACCTTGAAGGAAATACGGTAGCAGATGCGGTGTTCACCATCCGGATGGTAAGTGCTGCCCTGCTCGTCGTGCCGCTTATGGCGATCATACGCGGGTTTTTCCAGGGAAATCAGTCGATGGGGCCGACAGCCGTTTCCCAGGTGATTGAACAGATCGTGAGAATCGTCTTTATCTTGATCCTTACGTATCTAATCCTCTACACGTTCGATGGACAGCTCGGTACGGCGATCGGCTTTGCTGTATTCGGCGCGTTTGCCGGTGCGCTCGGTGGACTGGCTGTTCTGCTCTGGTACTGGAAAAAGCGCTACGCTGGGTTGCAGGAAATGGTCAGCCGGAGCACGGTTGATCATAAGCTGCCGCTTGGAAAAATGTATCGCGAGCTGCTTCGGTACGCGCTGCCGCTCTCATTCGTAGGTCTTGCGATTCCCCTGTATCAGATGATAGATCTGTGGACGTTTAATCCGGCCATGATGGCAGCCGGCTATACCGATACACAGGCAGAAACGTATTTTGCTTCTTTCACACAGACCTCCCACAAGCTGATCATGATTCCGGTATCGCTTGCAACAGCGATGTCGCTGACGATTCTGCCGACGATTACGGCTGCCTACACGCAGAAAGATACCGAAAAACTGCAGAGAACCATCACGCAGACGTATCAGATCATTTTGTTTCTGACCGTTCCGGCAGCAGCCGGTTTGATGATTCTGGCAGTCCCGGCTTACGGCGCACTGTTTGCTGAAGAAGTAACCGCAGGGGCCTCCATCTTACGAAACTATGCACCTGTTGCCGTCTTTTTTGCCGTGTTTGCGGTGACGGCTTCACTGCTTCAGGGGATGGAGAAACAGCGGATGGCTGTCGTCTCACTTGCCGCAGGCCTGTTATTCAAGGTCGTGTTTAACAGCCTTTTCATCGGCTGGTTCGGACCAGAGGGCGGGGTCTATGCAACTTTCGGCGGGTACCTGCTTTCTGTGTGCATAAACATTTGGGCTATCGGATATTACGCCTCATTTGATTACAGGCTCGTCAGGAAGCGATTCCTGCAAGTATCGGTATATTCGCTGGTGATGGTGCTTGTCACCTGGTATATTTCATTCGGCCTGCAGCGCATCTGGCCGGTTACAAGCCAAGGAAATGGCCTGCTCGTTCTCGGTATATCGGTAACAGCGGGTATCATTGTTTATTTGAACCTGGCGTTTCGTTCAGGACTTGCGGGAAAAGTACTCGGTCATCGGTTTTCGATGCTGAATAAATAAGATGGGTAATCCAGTACGACAGGATCAGGCACACTCATTCTTAAGAGAGTGTGTACCGCCTGGTCCGTAACAGTTCAGGCTGCAGCGGGCGTGACCAAAAAGACAGTGCCGGAGATCGTAAAACGATCTCCGGCACTGTCATGCAGGCTGTCTGTATAAATACGCCTCTTACTGCATCAGTTTTGAACGGACTCCTGCGGTGTTTCACCAGGGACCCATGCTTCTGCCCAGGCCTGAATTTCATCGAGAGCAGGTTCAAGCGCTCTTCCTTTATCCGTAAGTGTATATTCTATGCGCACCGGCGTTTCCGGGTAGACGTGACGTTTGACGATTCCGATCTCTTCCAGCTGCTTCAGCCGGTCGACAAGCATTTTATCGCTCATATTAGGAATGTTGGATGATATATCGCGGAAGCGGGCCGGGCCGTGAAGCAGTACACGAATAATCAGACCGTTCCAGCGTTTACCGAGAAGTTGAAAAGCCGACTCAAACTTTGGGCACATCGCTAACTCTTCCATCAGATTCACCTCTCTTTATATGCTAAAGCATATACCTAAACAATTGTTTAACTATTATAACACATATCACCTTGCTGCGGAATAGAATGACAACAATGAACTTTTTTAAAGAAACAAACTTTTGTTTAATAACCGCTGTGTTGATTTGAAAGCGCGAAGCATTATGAGATTTCCTCTTTACCTGCCAAAGTACCTTTCGGGGGTAAAGGGCATCTGCTATAATGGGAGCATTGGACAACAGGGTGCAGAAGGGGGGCGGAACAGTGGAGGAAAGCAGATCGAAGCTTTACATAGACTGGTATTTAATTACGGCAGTCGTCATCATGACAGCATTTGGACTGATCATGGTTTACAGCGCGAGCTTCGTGCAGGGATATCAAAATTACGGCGACGTCACGTACTTTTTCGATCGGCATTTGATCTGGGTTGTGCTCGGAAGTCTCGGGTTCCTTTTTTTTATGTTTTTTCCGTACCGTCATTTCAGGCGTCTCGTTCCGTTTATTCTGCTTGCTTCTGTTGCGATGCTGATCATCGTGGCGCTTCCCGGCGTCGGTCATACTGTAAACGGTGCGACCCGCTGGATTGCGATCGGCGGCTTTACAATCCAGCCGTCCGAGTTTGTCAAGCTTGGGATGATTATTTACCTGGCATACATTTATTCACGGAAACAGTCGTACATTCACGATTTTAAGAGCGGCCTTTTTCCCCCGCTTGTGATTACGGCCGGGGTCTTTATATTAATTATGATGCAGCCGGACTTAGGCACGGGGACCTCGATCGTACTTGTGGCAGGTCTGATCGCTTTTTATTCGGGCGCCCGCTTCTTTCACATGATTTCGCTCGGGACGCTTGCAGCTGCTGGTTTGTATTATTACGCGAGTTCTGCTGAATACCGGATGAACCGGATTACCGGATTTGTGAACGCGTTTGAGCTGGAACAGTCTGACGGCTTTCAGCTGGTGCAGTCGTATATTGCGATTGCGCACGGAGGAATCACCGGTGCAGGCTTTGGTCAGAGTGTACAAAAGCTGTTTTACCTGCCGGAAGCCCATACCGATTTTATTCTCGCTATCGTAAGCGAGGAGCTCGGTTTTCTGGGAATTCTGCTCGCACTCGGCGGAGTCGGATTCATAATCGGGCGCGGCTTTTTGATCGGTGTTCGCTGCCGGGATACGTTTGGAAGTCTCCTCGCATTTGGTATCGTCTCACAGCTTGCTATTCAGGTGATATTTAACTCTGGTGCTGTCAGCGGCTTTCTGCCGATTACAGGAATCCCGTTTCCATTTTTAAGCTACGGCGGTTCATCACTTCTCGTCACGCTTGCAGGAATCGGCATTCTCGCCAATATTTCGAGAAAGACAGAAAAGGAACGGGAGAGTTATGCTTCCGATAATAAGGAAATGCACGACGAAGGAACATTAGCAAAGACTTCTGTTTCCCGGGGCGTGTAAGAGGGTGGAACTATGCAGGAACGAAAAAGTCCATTTCAACAGCTGGACTATACATTATTATTCTTTTTATTTGTTCTGATGTGTATCAGCCTTGTGGCGATTTACAGCGCTGCTACATCAGGACAGTACGGCGTGGCGCCGTCCTATTTCGTCCAGCGTCAGATCCTCTGGTTCTCGGTCGGAATGGTATTGATGATTTCGGCAATGGTGATCGACTATGATCTGTTTAAACATTTGTCTATACCGCTTTACGCGGTGAGCATGATTTTACTGGTCGCCACGCACTTATTTGGAATTGAAGTGAACGGCGCTCAAAGGTGGCTCGGCATACCGGGTGTGTTTACGTTTCAGCCGTCGGAATTCGTCAAGATTTTCATCTTAATCTCGCTGGCGCATCTGCTGTTCACGATTACGCGGGCACCCCGGCCGAAAACATTTAAATCAGACGTGATTGTTGTTGCCAAAATACTGGGTGTCGGGCTTCCGCCATTCGCGTTTATTCTGATTCAGCCGGACCTTGGAACAGCACTCGTCATCATGGCCATGATTGCGATTATGATTCTAATGGCAGGGGTCACTTTCCGGATGATTGGTCTGCTCGTAACGCTTGCAGTATCTGCGGTGGCAGGACTTGTCTGGCTTCATAACAATGCGTTTGAATTGTTTACCCAGGTCATCCGACCGCACCAGCTTTCCCGCATATATGCGTGGCTGGACCCTACAGCGAACATCGGCGGCGAAGGCTACCAGCTGTATCACGCTCTCCAGGGAATAGGGGCAGGTCAGCTTTACGGCAGCGGCTTCACTCAGGGAGTTAAATCACAGAGCGGTGTTATTCCGGAGCTTCATACAGATTTTATTTTCACGGTGATTGCCGAGGAGTTCGGATTCATTGGAGCTACTGTGCTGATGGTGATTTACTTTCTGCTGCTGTACAGGATGGTGTTGATCGCATTCACGTGCAACAATTCATTTGGGACATATTTAACGGCAGGTGTTGTCGGACTGCTCGTGTTTCAGATTTTCCAGAATGTCGGCATGACGATCGGCGTTGTTCCGATTACAGGGCTCGCACTTCCATTTATCAGCTATGGGGGAAGTGCACTCGTCACAAATATGCTCGCGATTGGTATTGTGCTGAATGTGAACATACGAACGAAGCACTACATGTTTGGCGAAGAAGAATAAGGAAAGGCAGAGGCTTCGGGGCGTTCCCTGGAGCCTTTAGCTCATCGTTATAGTAGGAGGGCAACACCATGAGAGCAGACAAACTGCTGGCTAATCTGGGGTACGGATCCAGGAAAGATGTAATAAAACTTTTCAGACAGAAAGCGTTAACTGTCGATGGAGAAGCAGTGACGAATGGAAAAACGCACGTGTATCCAGATAAACAGACGCTCGAAGTATTCGGAGAAGAGGTTACGTACAAAGAATATATTTATTTAATGATGAATAAGCCCGATGGTTTGTTATCGGCTACAGAAGATGCGGTGCAGGAAACTGTCGTGGATATTCTTGAGCCGGAGGACCAGCTGTTTGAACCGTTTCCAATTGGCAGACTCGACAAAGATACGACGGGCCTTCTGCTTTTGACGAATGACGGCAAATTGGCACACCGGCTTACCTCGCCGAAGCATAAAGTGGATAAAGAATACCGGGTGCACCTGGCCCGTCCTCTCTCCGCAGAAGGCGAACAACGCTTAAAAGAAGGGATGACGCTTGAAGACGGCCTCGAAACACAGCCGGCGCAGGTCAGCCGTACGGACGATCCACGCGTGATCTTTTTGACCATTCAGGAGGGCAAATATCACCAGGTAAAGCGAATGATTGCAGCCTGCGGTAGTCATGTCGAGGAGCTGGAACGGGTCAGAATGGGGCCGCTTGTTCTAGATGAGGACCTGGAACGAGGAGCATACAGAGAGCTTACGGACCAGGAGCTGGCCAGGCTGAAACGCTGAAGCTTTTACAGCTTTCAAATCAATGAACAAAAAAAAGAAGCTGCGCTCATATAACGCTGCTTCGAGGTATTCGAGATTACGATACTTTTGTTTTTTTACCGGTAGTCGTCCAGACCCCACGCTCAAGCGTGGTGACGAGACCGTTATATTCCAGCACGTTTAAGTCGCGCTGTATCGTTCGTTCTGTCGTGCCGAACTCTTCCGTGAGTTCTTTCGTCGTCACGTTTCCTTTCTGATTAATGTAGAGATACACAGATTTAATGCGAGTTAACATACGATCGGTTGACGGCTTCAAAAAACCACTCCTTCAAGTTTGTTACTCCAGTGTAAATCGCGGACACATCAAGCGCAGAAAGACCAGGAAGGGCTTCTACACGCTTACGTCCACACGTTTTCCGGCATAGGGATGAGGAGCCTCCTGGGCGGCGGAATCCAGTGCTTCAAGCATTTTCATGCTCTGAGCAGCCTGGGTGGACAGTGTGCTTTGCATCAGGCTTAAGCTTACGGTATGCTGAAGCTTGTTCGTCTGAGTGTTCACCATGGAAGATATATCCAATAGCTTTCCCCTCCTTTGACGTTTATTTTACCTAAAGTAATCTCTTACGTAAAGCGAATTGAATGTAAAATTCGTAAAACTTTCATGAACCGGACGTTAAACGTTCGGTTTTTATTGTGGGAATGCCGTGTTCGTTGACGTATACTGGTAATCGTCATGCAAAATACATAGAAAGTCAGGGATGTACTTATGAAACAACGTAATCCGGTTTTTCATATGAAAGGCTATTTCTTTTTCATTTATTTTGGATTTGGCGGGCTTTTTCCGCTGCTTACCGTATATCTGCAGGATGAGGTGCAGCTGAGTGGAGCGCAGATTGGTGTGATCACTTCCATCGGGCCGATCGTCATGATCCTGATCCAGCCGCTGTGGGGGATGCTGAGCGACTACACAAAGCGGCCGAAGCTGCTGTTAACTGTCGCCTCAATTGGAGCCGGTGTTTCCGGTTTTACTTATTTATTTGCTCAGGAGTACCTGATGTTCGTGCTTACGGCGTCAATGATCGCGCTTTTCCAAAGCGCACTCATTCCGCTTTCAGACAGCATTGCGATGAATTATACGAAGCGCGAGGGCGGAGACTACGGCCGGATCCGGATGTGGGGGGCTGTCGGATTTGCCGTTGCCGTATGGATTATGGGAAATGCCTCTGATCTGTTTGGTCTGGAAGTGATCTTTTATGGATTTGCTGTTGTTATGTTTGCAGGAGCTTTCTTTTCACGGCATATGCCGAACGAGGCAGGATCCGCGGTTGTTGATGTCCGGGGCGGACTGAAGCGGCTGATGAAAGTAAAAGGCTTTCCGCTGTTTTTAATTATTACGTTTCTCGTATACGGTCCGATTATGGCGAACAACTTTTACTTTGGTGTGCTGATTCAGTTTGCAGGTGGAACGCTTGCAGGGGTCGGCTTTGCATTCCTGCTGGCAGCAGGCAGCGAAGTGCCGTTTATGCGCTGGGCAGGAGCCTGGATACAGCGCCGCGGAATCCTGACGATTTTATTTGCGGCTGCCTTCATTTCCGGGGTGCGCTGGATTTTTTACTCCTTTGAGCCGGATCCTGTATGGATCTACGCCACAACGATCATGCAGGGCTTCAGCATCGGGCTGTTTGTACCTGCTGCACTGCAGTACGTGACAGACATAGCTCCAGCTGAAGTAAAAGCAACAGCAGTAGCTGTATACGCTGCTGTCGGAAACGGCGTCGGTGCCTTTTTCTTCAGTATGTCAGCGGGACTCCTAATCGACCTCCATTCCATTCTGGCAGTCTATTTATTTTACGGCATCATGACACTGTCTGGTGCACTGCTATTATTTCTGCTGGCATGGCGACAGCCGCACGTCGTAAAAAAAGAAACTGCATAACGGAAAAAGAAGAAATCCGGGCAGAAAGAAAAGGGAATCATCCGGGTTTAAGGACAACATCTGCGTCTGAACTTTAATTAAAGAAAGACTATAGAAAAAACCGGCGATCAAAAAATGATTGCCGGTTTTATTCATCATGTTCAGTCGAATTGAAACAAGTCTGTACTTAAATAGCGTTCACCGGTGTCACAGGCAATGGCAATGATAACATCGTCAGGACCAAAGTTTTTTGCCGTTTCCATTGCTGCATAGCAGGCTGCGCCGGAGGATGGGCCGACGAGAATGCCTTCTTCTCTTGCCAGTCCCCGTGCCGCTTCATACGCGTCTTCATCGGAAATTTGATGAATGCGGCCGTAAACCTCTTCGTTCAGAATGGGAGGAACAAAGCCTGGAGACGTACCGACAAGCTTATGCGGGCCGGGTTTGCCACCAGAAAGGACCGGTGATCCTTTCGGTTCTACGACATGAATTTCAATATCCGGATAAGATTTACGAAGCTCCTCGCCCGTTCCCGTGATCGTTCCTCCAGTACCTGATGTCGCTACAAATGCAGCGAATTGGCCATCGATCTGCTTCATTGCTTCTTCAATCTCCACAGCCGTCGTCTTTCGGTGCGCATCCGGATTAGCTCCATTTTCAAACTGCATCGGCATAAAGCCGTTTGGTATTTCTTCTGTCAGCTGACGAGCCTTTTCGATGGCGCCCGGCATTTTTTTATCTCCGGGTGTAAGAACGACTTCAGCCCCATATGCTTTTAAAAGGTTTATTCGCTCCTGTGACATCGTATCGGGCATCGTTAAAATAGCTCGATAGCCTTTTGCGGCCGCGTTCATTGCAAGACCGATGCCGGTATTGCCTGAAGTTGGTTCAATGATGACAGAGTCAGGATGCAGGATTCCGTCCTTTTCTGCCTGTTCAATCATATTGGAAGCGGCTCTGTCTTTAACGCTGCCGCTTGGATTCATGAATTCAAGCTTAAGATATACTTGTGCTCCATCAGCATCGGGAAGTCGCTGAAGCTTAACGAGAGGCGTGTCCCCGATCAGTTCATCCATATAGTTAACTACTCTGCTCAAGCCGGTTCACCCTTTCTAAAACGAAGTATTTTTATCAGTATGCTTACTCTATCAGTATAGCACAGCCACTCAGCGGGATAAATGCGGCCGTTCGGTGGAGGTTTTTCTGGCCCCTGAGAGAGGAATAGGAAAAACAGATGGAAGTGAAAGAGGTGAAAATCATGTCAGCGCATTATTTTCTCGGGTTTCATGCCGATATAACGGTCAGGGAGAAAGCCGTACAGATGCAGCATAAGCTGCAGGCAGCCGATTATTTCCGACACCTGACTGGTCCGCAGGATTTTCATGTCACGCTCCTTTTTTTGGGAGGCTGGGTGCAGGGCAGGAGGGAGAAGCTGTGGACACAATTACAGGATAAACAGCTGCCGGCTTTCTCACTTACGTTCAGCCGGTATGCTGTTTTTGGAAGATCCGAGAGGCCGCGAGTGCTTTTTCTGCGGCCAGATCCGGAAGGAGCTCTGGATGAGATCTACCAAACCGTGATCCGGGAAGCAGCCAGGCTCGACTTTCCCGTGCCTGCAAGAGGATATCACCCGCACCTGACGTTAGCCAAAAAAGCAGGAAAGCGTCCGTTTCCCGAACCGGTGTACGGCGATATGGAGCCGGTGACGATGCCGGTTCAAAAGTTAACGTTATATAAAGTCCGGCCTGAAAGCAATCCGCGTTACCAAGCCGAAAAAACAATCGATTTAGGTGAAAGGAGGTAAGCAGATGGCGCAGCTCGTCAAACTTGCTGATTACGTATCACGTTACGAAATAGACATTTACCGTTACCCGAGCCGCTATGTACGTTTAAAAAAAGAACGATGGCAGCGGATTAAAGCCGACTGGGAAGCAACGAGGCGTGAGGGAGAGGGACCTCTGTTTCAGCATTACGAAGAAAAAGGAGCATGGCAAAAAGCTCGTACGCTGTTTTCAAAAAGCTGGAAAAAGAGAACGCAGGAGGAGATGGACCTCCCGTCAAACTGGGAGCTCAGGCATCAGTCTGTAGAGGCTTTGCGGGAGCAGTTTGTCAGGGAATTGCTGTCTTTTCAGCTGAACTGGGCGAGTTCCACAGTATCAGAGATCTCGACAGTTCATCCGTCTCACCGGAAAGACTCTTTGCTGAAATGGTTTCTCACTGATTTTCCTGATACATTTTTTCTGTTCTACGAGCCGGTGCTGATCGCCGGACAGGCACCGGTTGAATGCGACACGCTGCTGCTGACGCCGAATGAGCTCTGGGTGCTTCACGTACTTCCCGGAGATGGAACGACCATATACTCCTCACAAGGAACACGCTACTGGGAAAAACGCGAAGGAGAAACCCGTGAGACGGTTTTACATCCTTCCTTATCCATACGCCGAACGGTAACGGTATTGCAAAATATTCTGAAGGGCAGCGGGATGAAACTGAAAACAGCCGTTATTTGTCCGGAAGGCTATATTGATACTGGAAAAAGCAGCAGGCTTGAATTTTATGACAGGCGGTCAATGTCCAAGTTTCAGGAGAGTCTCAGCAAAATGACAACGCCGATTAAAGCCGATCAGCTGAAGGCTGCAGAACAGCTGCTGGATGCAGGGCTGACCGTATCAGAAAACAGAATGGATGCCGAACCGGAAAATGCCGTTGATTCAGAAGAAGAATTCCGTTAAGATGAATAAGGCACTTACCAGTATGAAGGAGCGGAATCCTTTTGATGACATTTACAGCAATAACGTATATCCGCCGCGCCCCGGATTGGAACGGCGGCTTTGGTGTGGAACTGCTGATGGACGGAGAAGCATATTTTTATGAAAATATGCACGCGCTTCGGCAGTCATGTCATGACAACACTGTGTTTTTCATTTGCCCGCCGATGGCAGATGAAGAGTTTGACGAAATCAATGAGCACGTCATCAGAATGCAGGATGAACAATTTCCGGGCTGATCCAGTCTATGAATGACGATGACAAAAAGACCGGCAGGAAGCATTTTGCTTCCTGCTGGTTTTTTTCTGAAGTTTTACGCTTTTGGAACCGGAGACAGCCTCCAGATTTCTGAAGCATATTCGTGAATCGTCCGGTCACTTGAAAACTTTCCGGAGTGTGCGATGTTGATTGTGCTCATCTGCTGCCACTGCCGGTGATTCCGGTAGCGCGATTCCGCAAGTTCGTGCGCGTCGATATAGGAGTCAAAGTCTTTAAGCACGAAATACGGATCATTGTTATACATGATGTTATAGAAAATGTCTTTAAATTCAATCTCCTGCGAACCAAACTCTCCACCATAAAGCTGGTCCAGAATACGACGGATTCGATCATCTGCGTGATACATATCCTTTGCGTTGTATCCGCCGTTTGCATAGTAATCATGCACCTGCTCACTGGAAAGACCGAAAATGAAAATGTTATCACGGCCGACAAAATCGTTTATTTCAATGTTTGCGCCATCCATCGTTCCGATTGTCAGCGCACCGTTCATCATCATTTTCATATTGCCTGTTCCTGAAGCTTCTTTGCTTGCAGTGGAAATCTGTTCGCTTAGTTCCGCTGCAGGAATGATTTTCTCAGCAAGGCTGACATTGTAGTTTTCCAGGAAAATAACCTTCAGCCTGTCGCCAACTGCCGCATCATTGTTAACGATAGAAGCGACGTGGTGAATAAGCTTGATGATTTCCTTTGCCATATAATACCCTGGTGCGGCCTTAGCTGCGAAGATAAACGTACGCGGCGTCATATCCATCATTGGATTATCTTTCAGTTCGTTATAGAGGTAAATAACATGAAATATATTCATCAGCTGACGCTTGTATTCGTGAAGCCGCTTAATCTGTACATCAAAAATTGAATTCTCATTAACGGTGATCCCGGTCCGCTTGCGAATAAGGTCTGCGAGTGCTTTTTTATTTTCTTTTTTAACATCCGCAATTTTATCCAGAAATGGAGAATCATTTGAATAGCGGACAAGGGTGCTAAGCTTGGACGGCTGCTCCACCCACCCTCTGCCGATTGCATCTGTGATGAGAGACGAGAGCCCTGGATTCACCTGCAGCAGCCAGCGCCGATGCGTAATGCCGTTCGTTTTATTGTTGAACTTCTCAGGGAAAATCCGGTAAAAGTCATTCATTTCAGAGCGCTTCAGGATTTCTGTATGCAGCTTGGCAACACCATTGATGCTGAAGCTGCCGACAATCGCAAGGCGCGCCATATGGACCTGATCATCTGCGATGACAGCAACCCTGGGAATCAGGTCACGGAAAGCCGGCTTGTCATAATAGATGCCGAGACAGAAGCGTTCGTTGATCTCATTTATAATCATAAAAATTCGCGGGAGCAGGTTTTCCATCATGCTGACCGGCCATTTTTCCAGGGCTTCGCTCAGCGTCGTATGGTTCGTATAGGCAATTGTTTTAGTCGTGATATTCCACGCATCATCCCATGAGAAGCCTTCTTCATCCATCAACAGACGCATTAGTTCCGGAACAGCAAGAGACGGATGGGTGTCGTTAATCTGAATCACGGTTTTTTCATGCATGTTCTTTAACGATTTCGTACAGCGGGTTTTATGATCTCGGATGATGTTCTGGATGGTTGCGGACACGAGGAAATACTGCTGCTTCAAACGCAGCTCTTTTCCTTCATAACTCGAGTCATCAGGATACAAAAATCCGGAAATTTGTTCGACCGAATGCATGTGGTCAAGATGGTGGTAATATTTTCCTTCTGCATCAGCCAGAATGTCGGTGTTTTCAGGAGCGAGCTCGGCACTCCAGAGGCGCAGTGTGTTGACAACATCATTTTGATACCCGGCGACAGGTACATCGTAAGGGACAGCTTGAACTTCATCTGTGTCGTAATAGGAGAATTCAAGCGATCCATCGGAGCGTTTGTGAGGAATGACTTGACCGCCGAAATGAATCGTTAATGATTCATCTGCGCGGCGCGTTTCCCATGGGTATTCTTCTTTCAGCCAGTAATCCGGAAGCTCAACCTGGTTTCCATGAATGATCCGCTGCTCAAACAGGCCGTAGCGGTACCGTATTCCGCTTCCGTGGCCTGCGTATCTGAGCGAAGCAACAGAATCGAGAAAGCAGGCCGCAAGACGTCCCAGTCCGCCATTTCCCAGTCCTGCATCGTGCTCCTGGCCGTAAACAAGCTCCGGCTCAAAGCCGAGCTTTTTCAATGTAGTCGTACACGTGTCAAGCAGACCGCAGTTTTGCAGGTTGTTTTCCATGAGTCGCCCGATGAGAAATTCCATCGAAATGTAGTACATCTGACGTTCTTCCCGCTTATCATAATGCTTGCGGGTGTCCTGCCAGGAAGCGCTAAGCTGTTCCTGGACGATGGAAGCCACTGCATAATACATGTCTTTTTCGCTGGCTTCTTCTACTCCGGTTCCACGGAGACTGCGGAGCTTTTCCGTCAGTTGTTCTTCAAATGATTGCGTTGTAAGCACGATGGTTCCTCCTCTTTCGATTCCACGGCGCAAAGGCCGTATTGAGTTTACTCAGCGGACAGCAGCTGGTCGGCGCAGAGCGGTCAAGCAGCTCTGATTATCAAACGTTGTGATAAAAACATTCAGCAATACCGGAGATATAGCTTTAGCTTTCACCTCACGAGGGTACAAGCTCTGCGTAAACACCATTATAAAGCTTAGCTGAATCCTTCCAGCTGAAGCGGCTCTTATTGACATTTTTCAGAAGCGGCTTAAACAAATCTTCCCGATGGTATGCAAGAAGGGAATAACGCATTGCATACAGCAGTTCATGAGCATTGTAGTTTGCAAAGCTGAAGCCGTTCCCTTCGCCGGTTACTTCATTGAACGGGTGGACGGTATCTCGCAGTCCGCCGGTTTCACGGACAATCGGGATCGTCTTATACTGCAGGGAGATGAGCTGGGAAAGTCCGCAAGGCTCAAATTTTGACGGCATGATGAAGAAATCAGATGCTGCATAAATCTGGCGTGCAGCAGCTTCACTGAACTTCAGCTGCAGCGACATTTTATTCGGATATTTGTTGGCAAAATAAGCAAACGATTGTTCAAATGCATAGTCGCCGGTACCGAGCATGACAACCTGCACATTTTCCTGCAGAAACTCCTCCAGAATACGCTCCAGCAGATGGAAGCCTTTCTGTTCGACAAGTCTTGAAACGACTGCATACATAGGCACATCCGGATCTTCTGTCAGGCAGAGTTCACGCTGCAGAAACCGCTTGTTTTCCCGCTTCTTTGCACGGGAAGAGGTATACGGCGCGTAAATATACGGATCCTTTTGAGGATTGTATTCATCGGTGTCAATTCCGTTAATGATGCCAATCAGATCGACAGCCCGGTCGTTCAGGATGGAATCAAGGCCTTCGCTGTAGTAAGGCTGCTTGATTTCCTCTGCGTAAGAAGGGCTGACGGTTGTAATCTTATCAGCGTGAAAGAGAGCAGCTTTCATGCAATTAATCATCCCGTGCCATTCGAGACCGGCAAAGTGTTCCAGACCAATATTCATCAGATCGCTGAACGCTTCATGGGTCATCCAGCCCTGATATTGAATATTGTGAATCGTAAAGACGGTGCGGATATCCGTTCGCATAATGTTGGCGAACGCTACAGCGAGTCCTGTCTGCCAGTCGTGTGCATGCAGAATGTCAATGTCCCGGTCAAGCAGCGGAAGTGCTTCAATAACAGCCCGGCTGAAAAAGACGTAGCGTTCACCATCGTCAAAATAGCCGTAGACACCCTGGCGGCCAAAGTAAAATTCATTACGGATAAAATAGTGCGTCACACCGTCATGGTCAAGACGGTGAAGGGAAGCAGGCTGATTCCGCCAGCCGACCGGAACGGTGAAATCAGCTACTTTTTCCAGCTGATCTTTCCACTCAGCGTCCATTTCTTCATAAAGCGGCAGAATGACTCGCACTTCTGTTCCGCGTTCTTTCTCCAGTGCTCTCGGCAAAGAGCCGATCACGTCGGCAAGGCCTCCTGTTTTCATAAACGGGGTACACTCTGAAGCAGCAAAAAGTATCGTGCGCATGAAATGCTCTCCTCCTGATACGAATAAGTAATTGATAATGGACAGGAGCCGGCGGGCAGGGCCCGCCGGCTTTTCTAACAAATGTGTGACGGCTGACTCAAATGACAGGCGCACCGGGACGAAGTATGAAACAGCCTACGGTACGGCTTTGCTGATCAGATCTGCTTACGTTTTGCTACAACGAACGGCTTGTCTTTTGACCCGATAAACGTTTGACCGCTACTGATTCTGACGTCTTTGTCGAGAATGACGTTTTCCAGATGAACATCTTCCTCGATGATACAGCGCTGTAAAATGATCGAATTTTTAACGACAGCACCTTTCTTCACCTTTACACCTCTGAACAGCACACTGTTATGAACGTCGCCGTCGATCACGCTGCCGTTTGCCAGCAGAGAATCTTTGACGTCCGCGGTTTCGCGGTACTTTACGGGCGGTTCGTTACTGATTTTCGTACGGACATACTCGTTTTTAAAGAACAGCTCCCGGTACGGGTCCGGATCGAGCAGGTTCATGTTGTGCCGGAAAAAGCTTTCAATCGAATTCACAAAGAAGCTGTAGCCTTCATACTGATAATATTCGGCGTGCAGATCATGCAGATTTTCTTTAATCCCGTGAAAGAGAAAGTGGTCTTTATGAAATGCGATGCATTGATCGACGAGACGAAGCAGAACTTCTTTTTTGATAATATACACGTTCGTGAACGCATGCTTGTTTTCCTGGTCATTTGTCAGGTTTATCACCTGGCCGGCTTCATTTGTTTCAAGTCGGAGCTGAGGGACGTGTTCCGGAAGTGACTTGTCCAGCTGCACGCTGACCAGTGTTACATCGGCGCCAGTATCAAGATGATGCTGGAATGCTTCGTCGAAGTCAGTGTTCGCAACAAACTGGCTGCCGCTTACGAGCACGTGATCGGCTTTTGAGCGGTGAAAATAGTCGCGGTTGTTATGAAAATGACGAAGGTCCCCTCTTGAAATATCAGTCGGATCATTCCAGTCCGGGGGCAGAATGAACAGTCCGCCGTGACGTCGCGCCAGCTCCCAGTCGGCGCCGGTGCCGACATGGTCCATCAGTGACCGGTATTTCGTATTTGTAAATACTGCTACTTCCTCGATTCGAGTTTTAACCATATTGGAAAGCGTAAAGTCAATCAGCCGATAGCGGCCGGCAAATGGTGCAGCTGCTCCGCAGCGGAAGTAGGTAAGCTCTTCCAGAAAATCGTGTTCATGCTCCAGGTTTATGAGTCCCATCAGTGTATTCATCGGCACATCCTCCTTTAGGTTAACTGTTCCACGTATTCATCATTGATGACGACCGGTTCGGTTTCTTTCGTCCCGTCAATGACCGTATTATCAGGAATAACGACATTTTCCATGATAATCGCCCGTTCGATCGTGCAGTTTTTACCGATTTTCACGTGCGGGTGAATGATCGATTTATTGATAGTCGTGCCGGTTCCTACTTCCACACACTGGAATAAAATGGAGTTTTTCACCGTGCCGCTGATCCATGATCCAGAGTTAATCAGAGAATTTTCGACAACAGCCCGGCTGTCGAGAAACTGCGGCGGATAGTTGACGTCCTGAGAATACGTGCGCCATTCTTTGTTGTTGAGAGAGACCGATAAATCTTCTTCTAACAGGTCCATGTTGGCTTCCCAGTAGCTTTGAATGGTTCCGACATCTTTCCAGTAGCCTTCAAAGCGGTAGGCAAACATCCGCTTTCCGTCGTTTAGCATGGCAGGAATGATGTCTTTCCCGAAGTCGTGGTCGGAATCAGTTTGTTCTGCATCATCCAGCAGGTAGCTGCGAAGCGTTTTCCAGTTGAAAATGTAAATCCCCATCGATGCCAGGTTGTTTTTCGGCTCTTTCGGCTTCTCATCAAACTCATAGATTTCAAGGTTATCCTTCGTATTCAGGATCCCGAATCGGGATGCTTCCTCCCACGGAACTTCAATAACCGAAATGGTCGCGTCCGACTGCTTTTCCTCGTGATGCTGAATCAGGTCGTCATAATTCATTTGATAAATATGGTCGCCGGAAATAACGAGAATGTAGTCCGGATCGTACTGATCGATGTAATGAATGTTCTGGTAAATGGCATCCGCTGTTCCGGAATACCAGCTTCCGCCCCGTTTGGCCGTATATGGCGAGAGAATGGTCAGACCGTCAAACTGGCGGTCCATGTCCCACGGTTTACCGATTCCGATATGCTTGTGCAGGACGAGCGGCGAATACTGGGTCAGCACCCCGACCGTCTGAATACCGGAATTGGAGCAGTTTGACAGCGTAAAATCAATAATTCGATACTTACCTCCGAAAGGAACCGCGGGCTTTGCCAGGTCCTTTGTCAGCAGGCCGAGTCTTTTACCTTCTCCGCCGGCCAGCAGCATTCCTACACACTGTTTTTTCATGACAAATTCCTCCTCTTAGATAAAGCGTGCCTGTTTATTGTCTGTCAGGAATTTTCCCTGTACCTGATTAAGAACGGAGGGCAGCATGTGATTTCTTAAAGATGCTGACCGCAAATGGCGGTACTTTGACCTGTATATGCTGCGGCATGCTGTGCCACTGTTCAGGAAAACTGAAGTGCTTATCTTCATTTACCTGGCCGGAGCCTCCGTAACGGTCGAGATCTGAATTAAAAACCTCCTCGTACGTGCCTGGTTCCGGAACCCCGATTTTGTAGTCGTAGTGAACGACCGGCGTAAAGTTGCAGACAACGAGCAGCGTGTCTTCCGGATTGCGTGATTTACGCTGGAAACATATAACGCTCTGTTCACTGTTGTGCGGGTCGACCCATTCAAATCCTTTGCCATCGTGGTCCAGTTCATGAAGAGCAGGAAGCTCTTTATAAAGGTGATTAAGTTCCTTGACGTAGGACCTCATGGCGTCATGCAGCGGATAATCAAGCAGCAGCCAGTCAAGCCCTTCCTGATCACGCCATTCGGCATACTGAGCGAATTCGCCGCCCATAAACAGCAGCTTTTTACCGGGATGGGTCATTTTATAACCGTAAAGAAGACGAAGCTGGGCAAACTGCTGCCACTGGTCACCCGGCATTTTATCAACGAGCGCTTTTTTTCCGTGAACAACTTCATCGTGGGAAAGCGGCAGCACATAATTCTCACTGAAAGCGTACATAAAGGAGAATGTAAGCAGGTTGTGATGCCACTTGCGATAATAAGAGTCGTACTCCATGTATTTGAGCATGTCATTCATCCAGCCCATATTCCACTTGTAGTTAAAGCCAAGTCCGCCCGTATAAGTCGGAGCTGTGACAAGCGGTATGTCGGAGCTGTCCTCTGCCATCATGAGAGCAGTTGGATTGAAAGCGAAAACGGCTTCATTCAGTTTGCGCAAAAAGGCGAGCGCTTCCAGGTTCTCTTCGCCGCCGTACGTATTGTAAAGCTTCGGTTTGTCGTCTCCGCGGTCGAAGTTTAAATAAAGCATACTTGCCACAGCATCGACACGAATACCGTCGACATGGCACTCGTCAAACCAGAAAAGCGCATTGGAGACGAGAAAGCTCTGAATCTCCGGTCTGCCGAAATCAAACGTGAGCGTTCCCCAGGATGGTTTGTCGGCTTTTTCAATATCTGCATATTCAAACAGCGGCTCGCCGTCGAACATGCGCAGACCGTGGTCATCCCGGCAGAAATGGCCTGGCACCCAGTCCATAATCACTCCGATGCCCTGCTGATGGCACTCGTCAACGAACGCTTTAAATTCATTGGGGGTGCCATAGCGGCTCGTAACGGAAAAATAGCCGGTGATCTGATAGCCCCATGATAAGTCAAAGGGATGTTCAGCAAGCGGCATCAGCTCTATGTGGGTATAGCCCATTTCTTTGACATACGGAATCAGAAGCTCAGCCATTTCCTTATACGTATAAAGAGAACCGTCTTCTTTCTGCTTCCATGTTCCAAAATGAACTTCATAAATGTTGACAGGTTGTTCGTAGCTTGGGGTCTTTCCTTTTGAAGCCATCCATTCGTCATCATTCCACGAATAGTCGGCATAGTCATAAGGCACGACAGAAGCAGTAGCAGGTCGCAGCTCTGACTGGCGGGCAAATGGATCCGCCTTGAGACCGCTCCAGCCATTGTCGTGGCGAAGGGCGTACTTATAAGAAGAGCCGGCTTCTATGTCTTCAAAAAAACCGCACCATAAGCCAGCTTCCGAACATTGCTCCAACGGGTGGCTGTCCCAGTTCCAGTCGTTAAAGCTGCCGGTTACGCTGACCGAACGAGCGTGCGGAGCCCAAACGGCGAAACGGAAGCCTTCTCTGCCGTCGCTCTGGTGAGGATGGCAGCCGAGGATCCGGTGGGAGAAATAATTTGTACCCTGATGAAACAAATAGATATCGTCTTCAGTGATGAGATTCGGCATGCAGGGCATTCCTCCTTTCATAGAATCAACGCGTAAAAAACGCATATTACACTTATTCGATTTTAATAGGAAAAAGTCCTGTATGAATTTTGATTAAATTCAGAAAATTATTGAATGATCATTCATTTTATGCTTTGGCTTGAAACCTGTCCGAAAAGGGAATAGCATGGAACAGAATTCGAAGAGATGAGGGTGGGCAGCATGATGAAAGCATGGCTTGATGAACGTCACATTGTGACGATAGAAGCAGATCGTTTTGAGGACAGGGCAGAACTAATGTCGGAGAGCGGTCTTGTATACAGCTTGTATTATGAAAAGGCGCTTGATCATGAAACAGCCGTTTACCGCTGTAACGATCTGCTGCCTGTCGAACGCAGCATGCGAGTGAAGCTGGGAACAGGAGAAGCGCCGGTTTACCTGCGTCGTATCGTCAGGGACCCTGCATTTGATGCAGAATTTCCTGGAGATTTGGAGAAGCTTGGCGCTGTGCTTGAAAACGAGGTGACTGTTTTCCGGGTCTGGTCGCCGTGTGCTGACTCCGCTTCGGTGCGGACAGGCGGCACCAGGATGGAGATGACGATCAACGCGAATGGGACCTGGGAGGCGGTTGCAGACCGTGACCTTTCCGGCACTCCTTATTTATACGAATGTATCGTCCACGGCGAGGAGGTCGTAGCTGTTGATCCGTATGCCAAGGCATTGACTGCCAATGGCGAAGCAGCGGTCGTATATCACCCTGAGAGCCGGGAAAGCGCTCCGGCGCGTCCGTTTATAGAGCACACGCAGGACAGCATCATTTATGAGCTGCACATCCGGGACGCGACGATCCATCCCGACAGCGGGGTAACATGGAAAGGCAAGTATAAAGGATTGACGGAGCGGGGAACGGTGAACCGAAGCGGTGACAGCACCGGCTTGAGCTATATTAAAGAGCTCGGCGTCACCCATGTGGAATGTCTGCCGTTCAATGATTTTGCCCGGGTCGACGACAATCATCCGGACGATTATTACAACTGGGGCTATGATCCGCTTTTCTTTCAAGTACCCGAAGGAAGCTACGCGACGGACCCGCGGGACCCGTTCTGCCGGATACACGAGCTTCAGGAGATGATCGATGCTTTTCATGAAGAGGGGCTCGGCGTCATCGCGGATGTCGTGTTTAATCATGTGTTTATCCGGGAAGAGTCTTCGTTTGAAAAGCTGGTGCCAGGCTATTATTTCCGCTTTCATTTGGACGGATCGCCTAGCAACGGAACGGGAGTCGGAAACGATTTTGCGTCTGAGCGTCATATGGCGAGAAAGTTTATCCTGGATACGATCGATTACTGGCTTACGCACTTCCGCCTGGACGGCTTCCGGTTTGATTTAATGGGGGCGCTCGACAAACTGACAATGCGGCTGATATCGGCGCGCTGTCAGGAAGAAGAAGTGCCGGTTGTACTGCTTGGAGAAGGCTGGGATCTTCCGACAGCGCTTGCCTCCGATCAGAAAACGGTCAACACGCAGGCGGGAGATGTGCCCGAAGTCCGTTTCTTTAATGATTTTTTCAGAGATACCGTAAAGGGCGGATTGTTCGACTTTAATGACTTCGGATTTGTGAATGGGAAGGGGCGCTTTATTGAACGGATGCCTCAGCTCGTGAAAGGATCTGCCGATACGATGGAATGGGCGGAGCCGCACGTTTCTGAGGTGACACAGACGGTTAATTATGTGGAATGCCATGACAACCATACGCTTTGGGACAGGCTGCGACGATCGAATGAAGAAGAAAGCGAAGCAGACCGCAGAGCGATGCATGAGCTTGCAACGGCGCTTGTGATTATCAGTCAAGGCGTGCCGTTTCTGCATGCAGGCCAGGAGTTTTTCCGCACCAAATTCGGGGAAGGAAACAGCTACATTTCCGGAGACAGGATTAATCAGCTGGACTGGGAACGGCGGACGGAGTTTGATCCGCACATCGATACTGTCAAAGAATTGATCGCGGTCCGAAAGAAATATGGAGTCTTCCGGCTTCGCTCTGCTGAATCAGTCCGCAGCAGGCTTCATATGTTAAGTACGCCTGCTCCTGTGTTCGGTTTTCTGCTGCTTGCCGCAGAAGGAGATATTGCGTTTTACATTAATCCAACAAAGCGGCGCTATGAGCTCCAGCTTCCTGCTTCAGGGATCTGGAGACTGCTCGTATCGAATAAAAAGGTGGAGCGTGTTCCGCTCGAAGGGGAATTTATGCACCTGGAGCCGTATGAATTTATGCTCGTAAAAAAATCCCGTCAGTAGTTGAACAAACGGTAAAACTTATTTACAATGATATAAGGCTTTTCCTGCGCTTTTTGAGCGTAAGTACGGAATCGGATAAGGGTGAAACGATTGGAACATTTCAGCATGGGGGAAGGATGGCACCTGCGCCCCGCCGGTGGAGCAACCGGTGAAGCGTATGTGGCAGAACAGGGACAACAAAAAATATTCGTGAAACGTAATTCTTCACCGTTCCTGGCAGTCCTTTCAGCTGAGGGAATTGTTCCAAAGCTGCTGTGGACGAAGCGTCTTGAGAACGGTGATGTTATTACTGCCCAGCAGTGGATCAGCGGCCGGGAGCTTAAGATTGCGGAAATGAATCAATCCCGCGTAGCTGAGCTTCTCGCCAAAATCCACCAATCCCAGGAACTACTGGACATGTTTAAGCGAATGGGCAACCGTCCGCTTATTCCGGGCAACATTTTCCGGGCGCTGCAGACACACGTGCGTCATAAAGGCATGGACCAGGGCAGCTTGCAGCAGGCGTTGCAGCAGCTGGAAGTCAGATTCCCGAATCTGACAGAACAAGACTTTGTCGTCTGCCACGCAGACGTGCACCATAACAACTGGATAGAGGATGAGAAAGGGAATTTATTCCTGATCGACTGGGACGGAGCGCAGGTAGCAGACCCTGCGCTCGATTTAGCCCCGCTGCTTTATGCATATGTGCCGGAGGAGAGCTGGGAACTATGGCTTCAGGCATACGGTCGGACACCGGACAGCAGCATGTGGTACAGGCTGTGGTGGTACCGGATGGTGCAAAGCATTGAAAACGTCCTCTGGTACGATGAACGCGGAGAAGTGGAACAGGCCGCAAACTGGACCCGCAAAGTGGAACAACTTCTTCATAAAGGAAGCGGTGCCGGGAACTGAGTCCGGCGCTGCCTGAGGGCTTCATGACGCAACGTCGTCGTGAAGCCGTTTTACTGTTTATGTTGGAAAGGGCCGGAATCTATGCTGCGAGCAGGAGTTCCGCAGCATGATCATTAATTTATAAGGAGAGAAAACGATACATGAGACTGCGCAACAAACCATGGGCACCTGAGTATTTAAAGGAAAACAATGATATCGTCGTGGAGGAAGCTTCACGATGGAAGGGAAAATGGCATGATCATTTTGGCAACAATCATCCTCTCTATGTCGAAATCGGTTCCGGTAAAGGGAAGTTTGTAAACGAGCTGGCAGAAGCCAATCCGGATATAAATGTCATCGGTCTCGAACTCTATGAAAGTGTGATTGTAAACGGTGTGGAACGAGCCGTGGAAAATCGTAAACCGAACCTTCGTTTTTTACAGGAGAATGCTGCAGATTTGCCGCAAATGTTTGCTGCAGGAGAAATCGACCGCCTGTATATAAACTTTACTGACCCTTGGCCCAAAAAACGACATGCCAAGAGACGGCTGACGCATGAAGGATTTCTTGAGCTCTATCGAGAAGTACTACACAGAGAAGCAGAGATCCACTTTAAAACCGATAATCAAGGGCTGTTTGAATTTTCGCTGGAGTCGTTATCCAGTTCGGGAGCACAATTAAAAAATATCAGCCTGGACCTTCATCAAAGCGAAATGGAAGGGAACATCATGACTGAATATGAACAGAAATTTTCGCAGAAGGGGATGCGGATTTACCGTCTGGAAGCTCGGCTTCATCATGATTAATAAGGTGGGGAAAGCATGGCATTGGAACAGCTGAACGTTGGAAGTAATATCACGCTTACTTGGCTTGACGGCGGCGACACGTTTATGGATGGCGGCGCTATGTTCGGAGTTGTACCAAAACCGCTCTGGTCCAGGAAGTATCCTGTTAATGAGCGAAATCAGATTGAGCTTCGCTGCGATCCGGTACTCGTGCAGATGGATGAACAGATTCTGCTTATCGACAGCGGAATCGGGCGGGGCAGACTTTCTGAAAAAGCCCTGCGGAATTATGGTGTAACCGGAGAATCCAGGGTAGAGGAAAATCTCGCAGAGCTAGGCCTGACGCCAGCAGATATTACCGATGTTGTTATGACACACATGCACTTTGATCATGCGTGCGGACTCGTAGCAGAAACAGAAGAAGGGCCTGTTCCTGCTTTTCCAAATGCGGTGATTCACGTAAACGAAACAGAATGGGATGAGATGCGCAATCCGAATATGCGTTCCAAAAATACCTATTTCAAAGAAAACTGGGAGCCGGTTGAACAGCTCGTCCGTACATATACAGATACGCACGAGCCGGCACCGGGCGTACGCATGATTCATACAGGCGGCCACAGCGCAGGTCACGCGATCATTCGGATTGAAGGCCCTGACAGTGTGTTCTGGCATATGGCGGATATTATGCCGACGCACGCCCATCAGAATGCTCTCTGGGTGCTCGCGTATGATGATTATCCGATGGACTCGATTTACGCAAAGCAGAAATATGTAACGGATGCTCTGAAAGCAGGCGACTGGTTCTTTTTTTACCACGATTACAAATATCGTGCCATCCGCTGGGATGAAACGGGTAAAGAAGTGCAGGATGCGGTTAAACGGAAAGCAGCAGCCGAAAGTCCTTCCCGGCGTTAGCAGTTGAATTAGCGAGAAAGGCGCTCCAGGATCATTTGATCCTGGAGCGCCAGGCTGTTGAAAAAGTCTTACAACTTACATGTTTATTCGTTTGGTTGTATTTCCCCTCTGTTTACCGGCGGAAGCTTGCCGTGGGCTGGCCTTCAGCTATTTCTCAGGGTGACCCCTGTATGAAGGGGAAGAAAGGCACGTAGGATGGCGCGGCTTCACTCGGACACAGGCTTCTCGCGAGAAGCCTTTAAGACCCGGTCCGGCTCCGCTCGCGCTTTTCATGCCGTTCAAAATCGAACGGCTATGAGGCTTCACTCGGACACAGGCTTCTTACAAGAAGCCTTCAAGACCCAGTCCGGCTCCGCTCGTGCGTTGATGCCGTTCGCAGATCTGAACGGCACGGAATCTTCAGGCTGCGCGGCTTCCACTGGCATCTCCGCCGGACACATCGGGGAAACGGCTCTGCTTCGTGGAAAACAACGTCACAACAGGCAGACGCGACTGCTTTTTTACGTTTATCATGATTTCTAGGAAGTACGGACACCCCTGTTCAACATTGAAACGTCTCATCGGGAAAGTTCTATCCGTATGGAAGCCGATCGTGCATTCATAACCAGGCACTTGAAACGCACTGCCAGCTGCCGACATCGGAGGACCTCGACTCCAGGAGGATCAGAACGAGGCGAAGATCCAGCGCTTCCGGCAGCAGGAGGGAAAGCCGAGCCCGTTCCCTCCGGAAAGCGAGTGTCCGCAGATACAGGCAGATGCAACGTTATTCACTTAAAATGACTTTATCCACACTCTGGCGCTCCAGGATCATTTGATCCTGGAGCGCCTTTTTAAACGTGCCTATTCCTGTTTTTTGAAATCGAGAATGGAACCTGTTGCAGCATCAACGTGGAATTCGTATGCAAAAACCCCGTCTTCTTCCTCAATTGTTACGCCACCCCGGTAAACATCATATACGAGCTGATCTTTTTCATACCGCTCTGTAATCATGTGTACCCAGGAACCTTCAATTTTTCCGATATCGGCGGCCTTTTTTTTCACCAGCTTCAAGGCCTTTTCCGGTGCAAGAATCGTTTCTTTCTGATCCAGCGTGTTTTTCGCGATCATCGTGACGGCCACTCCGGCCCCCACTCCCGCAGCAAAGCGTTTCCAGCTCATGTTGAACACTCCTCTTCCTTCACATTCATTTCCTACAGTATAGCGAAAGTGAAGCTGGTTGCCAATGGAAATCAAAGCGGTTTCATGAAAAAAACGGCAGAGACAGCGATTTATTTCGAATAACGAAAAAAACTGGAATCCGTGCAGCTGCTCCGGTAAAATAGCAGGTGGAACCATAATAGAAAGGGAGTGCACGCATGCATAAGGATACATACCAGCTTTTCGAAACGTTGACTCAGCTTCCGGGTGCACCCGGCTTTGAACACGAAGTGCGCAGCTTCGTAAAAGAGGAACTTGGAAAATACAGTGATGAAGTCGTTCAGGACCGTCTTGGAAGCGTGTTTGGTGTGAAGCACGGATCGGAAGAAGATCCGCGCGTTATGGTAGCCGGACACATGGATGAAGTTGGATTTATGGTCACCTCCATTACTGACAAAGGGCTGATCCGCTTTCAAACGCTTGGCGGCTGGTGGAGCCAGGTGCTGCTTGCACAGCGCCTGCATATTATCACGGATAATGGACCGGTAACGGGTGTAATCGGATCAATACCACCACATCTTCTTGATGAGGCGAAGCGCAGCAAGCCGATGGAGATAAAAAACATGTATATCGATATCGGAGCTGATGATAAAGCCGACGCAGAGAAAATCGGCATCAAGCCGGGACAGCAGATTGTTCCAGTCTGTCCGATGGAAAAGCTCGCCAATGAGAAAAAACTGCTCGCTAAAGCATGGGACAACCGTTACGGTGTCGGGCTTTCGATCGAGCTGCTAAAGGAACTTCAGGGAGAAACGCTTCCGAATACGCTTTATTCAGGAGCGACAGTACAGGAAGAAGTCGGGCTGCGCGGTGCGCAGACAGCAGCTTCCATGATCCGCCCGGATATTTTCTACGCTTTGGATGCAAGTCCTGCAAACGATGCTTCTGGTGAGAAAGATGCATTTGGAAAACTTGGTGCAGGAGCACTGCTGCGCATTTTTGACCGGACGATGATCACTCATCGCGGCATGAGGGAATTCATCCTCGACACAGCCGAATCGAATAACATTCCGTATCAGTTCTTTATTTCACAAGGGGGAACTGACGCGGGACGCGTTCATATCTCCAATAACGGTGTTCCGTCAGCTGTTATCGGAATCTGCTCACGCTACATTCATACTGCTGCGTCGATGATGCACGTCGATGATTACGCTGCAGCGAAAGAGCTGCTCGTTAAGCTCGTAAAAGCAACAGACCGTACAACGATGCAGACGATCCGTGATAACGTGTAACCTGGAAATGAAAGCAGCCTGCTGCAGCATCTCGCTGCGGCAGGCTCTTTTTGATGCGCCGGGCTATTCCGTTTCGAAAATGTAGGACAAAGCCTGCAGCGCTTGCTCAGGTGTCTCAACAGTCACTTGTGCTTTTTCAGAGAGCTCTTTCAGCGCATGATGCAGCTTTTCCGGCCGCACGAGGATGAGCGGCTTGTTTAAAGCAATTGCCGCACCAGCATCCATCGCGCTGTTCCACTGACGGTATTCTTCACCGAAAAGCGCGAGAACGACGTCGGACCGGTTCAGCAGCACACGCGTGCGCAAGTTGTTCATCTGGGAAGCAGCTTCATCTTTTGCGATCTTATTTGGCTGCTCTCCCAGAATTTCTTCTCCGATATTGTCTGAGCGGCTGTGATTTTCCATTGGCCCGGTAAAATGAATCGGCAGTCCTTTTTCCTGAGCTTTTTCCTTCAGCTCACGCCGCCAGTCATCATGAATCTGTCCTGCAAGATAAACGGTGATCTCCATTATGAACACTCCTTCTAAAGAATGTAATGCCCGGTTGCAGGGGCTGTTTCTACTATCACCAAAAAGAGGCGGGTGTGTCAACTCATTGGAAATCATACGACGATGATTCGCCTTTTTCCGACAAATGTTACAAAAATGTTTCGCGTTTGTAACATAACTGTGATATGATTACGTAGGATTAAAAAGCCGGATTGATATCCGGTCCGTATAAAGCTGATGCGTTTTTTTCATGAAGACGTTTCAGGAGACTAATGAAACCGATTGTCTGGATTGGAGGAATTCCCGTGTGGTGGATGGGAAAACCAGCTGGCATTACGGCTGCCTGCATCCTGCTGGGTGCTTGCAGCTTAAGCGATGATCAGCTCTCTGAAAAAGCAGAAAAACTGCTTCAGGAAAAAGTGAAACAAGAACCGGAAGAGCCGACAGTTCATCAGGATGGGCTTTCTGTCTTTCTTCCTGATCAGGCGGAGATGGAGAAGAGCGGAAGCGCAGAGTTTCACATTAATGTGGAAGAGCAGATCTTCATTTTGAATCTGGATGGTTCAGAAGCTGATCAGGAAGATACCCTGATTCCTGAGAGAGAACCGCTTCTCGCCGAGGTTTCTCGTGAAGGGGTGGAAGAGGCCTTCTTTCACATTGCTCCATTTGACGGGGATGCTTATGAAGTGATGGTAGGTTCCGGAAGTGCGGAGATCTCAGGAGTCATGAGACTTCAGGATATTTCCGAGCAGGCAGGAATGATGTTTGATATCGTTCAGTCTGCCGAAAAGCATGATCATATAGGAAGAGGCATGACTCCCTCAGCAGGGGAGTGATGCCTTTTTATATCTGAGCGGTCCCCTTGACAAAACAGGTGTCAAGACATCATCATGAACAAATGATGGCACGGAGGCGGTTGGATCATGAAGCAATTTTTACATAAAAAAGGAATCGACTTATCATTCCGGACATATTTCATAACGGGATTAAGCTATATGGCACTGGGGCTGTTTTCTTCTCTCATAATCGGCTTGATTATGCAGACAGCAGGCGACGCTGCCGGCATTGGCTGGCTGGAGAATACCGGTACGCAGGCAATGGCCCTGGCAGGTCCTGCGATCGGTGCTGCTGTCGCATACGGATTAAAAGCACCGGGTCTGGTGTTATTTGCCGCTCTGTTTGGCGGAGCTGCCGGATACGATTTAGCTGGACCAGCCGGTGCATTTATTGCGGCTGTTGCAGCAGTGGAAGCAGGGAAACTGGTCTCAGGTGAAACGAAAATAGATATTCTGGTCACTCCGTTGGTGACGATCTGCACAGGCGCAGCCGCAGCCGCAGCAGTTGGTCCACCGGTCAGTGCACTGTTAACCGGCATCGGTCAGTTCATTATGTGGGCAACGGAACAGCAGCCGTTCATCATGGGAATGCTGATAGCAGCCGTGATGGGGCTGGCGCTGACTGCACCTATTTCGAGTGCTGCGATTGCAATTATGCTGCAGCTGGATGGATTAGCGGCGGGAGCTGCTGCAGTCGGCTGTGCGGCACAGATGATTGGTTTTGCAGTTATCAGCTTTCGTGAGAACAAAACAAGCGGACTTGTTTCACTTGGGATTGGTACGTCTATGCTGCAAATAGGAAACATCATGCGCAACCCGCTGATTCTGATTCCGCCGACGGCTGCGGGTGCGATGATCGGTCCGCTTGCAACAATGGTCTTTCTCATGGAGAATAACCCTGAAGGAGCCGGAATGGGAACGAGTGGATTTGTTGGTCAGATTATGACGTTTCATACAATGGGCTTCACCCAGTCTGTACTATGGTCCGTGCTTTTGCTGCATTTTGTGCTCCCGGCAGTCATCAGCCTGCTGCTGTCAGAGTGGATGAGGTATAAAGGGTGGATCAAAGCCGGAGATATGAAAATTGAACAAGCATAGGAGGCGTATTTGCTGTGAAGGAACTAAAACAGGAACACGAGATTCGAAACGTAATGAAAGAAGGAGAGACCGTCCTGATGTTTTCAGCCGGCTGGTGTCCGGACTGTACGGTAATCGAACCAGAGCTTCCTGAAGTTGAAGCACACTTTTCAACGATGAATTTTTATAAAATCGACCGGGATCTTCATCCTGATCTTGCAGGTGAGCTGAATATTATGGGAATTCCAAGCTTTGTGGTCTACCGCAATGGAACGGAATCAGGGCGATTCGTAAGCCGTGACCGCAAAACAAAAGATGAAATTATCCGGTTTTTGCAGGAAGTGTGAAGCCAGCCGGTAAAGCGTGTTAAAATGGCTTCAATGGAGGGATACGAACATGAAAACGATGGAGATAAAGCGTGCTCTGGAAAAAGAGCTGCAGCATGAGCATTGGACGACGTCATTTGACCGGGACCGGGAAACCTTCCGCATCGAAGACGACCGTGTCGGCAAAGGCATTACGGTCCGCTTAGGAAATGTAAAACAGGCATTCGAAAACGATTCGGAGGAAGCACTCGCTTCAACCGTTTCAAAAATAAAAGAGGGGATGCGGCTTCTCATAGAGCGAGTTGATTTAACTGGCAAAGAGAAGCAGATCTTTCCGGTACTCCGTACGCCGGACTTCGCTGAGGATCAGAATTTAGTTAAAGATGAGCATACGGCAGAAACGAGCGTATTTTATGCAGTCGATGAGGGCGAGTCGTATTCTTTAATTGATGAGAATATGCTCGCCTCGTCGGGCAAGACGGCCAAGGAAGTGCGTGAAGCCGCAATGTTCAACATCCGTTCATTAGCGACAGATATGAAGCAGGATACGGTTGCAGGGAACCATTTTTATTTTCTCCGTGCGGGAGACGGTTACGAAGCAAGCCGTATACTAAATGATCAGCTGCTTGAATCGATGAAGGATATGGCTAAAGGAGAACTGGCGGTAGCTGTGCCCCACCACGATGTGCTCATTTTTGCAGATATTCGAAATGAAGCCGGTTATGACGTACTGGCGCAGATTACGTTTCAGTTTTTCTCGGAAGGTCACGTGCCGTTGACTGCACTCCCATTTCTGTACGAGAACGGTGAATTAGAGCCGATTTTCATACTGGCTCAGAAAAAACCGAAGAGCACGAAAAAAGATGGATGATTTTTCAATGAATCATCCTGTATAGTTAGTGATGGAAAGGTAACTCATGCTGGGCACAGTCTGCGAGTTACCTTTTCCATATTTTACATAAAAGTCAGGTGAGCATAGTGAGAGACCCAAAGCATTATATAGATAAAATGAGAGAATGGATGTTTGGCATCGATGACCGGACAGAACGACCTCCGCGTGAATTTCAGAAGCTCAAGAAGCTGGAGAGAAGAAGCCAGATTCCAGAGCTTGGAGAAGTGAAAATGCAGCACTATTATCCAAAGGAGAAGCGCGGTGTGCGGGACGTCCCGGCAATGCCGCCGGAACGAAAAAAGTCAACGTCTGCGAAACCAGCGCCGAAAGCCAGGCCGAACCGCTCAGTAAAAGAGCCGGAAGCAAATAAAGAGACCCGCCGGCGTTCATCCGCAGCAGAGGAGCAGTCAGTCCCGAAGCCGCCTAAAAAACGTCCGGATGTATACAGCCGCGGTCCCTTTAAAGCCCAGGAGATTCCGTCGCCCATCTATGGTCTTCAGCTGCAGCGTGAACGCGTTAAAAGAAGGCGGGAAGCGCTCTACCCTCAAACGAATGAAGAGATCAGCGAAACTGAACCGCAAGCGCTTGAAAATCCGGAAGCACCTGAAGCAGTAAGGGCAACATTCGTTGCTCCTCCGGCAGAGGAGGATACAGCAGAAATTCCGGCAAGTGATTTTGAAAAACGTAATGAGAAAGAAGCGGCTGACACGAAGCCGGCCTCTGCAAGTGCTGGATTACACATTCCGGAACCGGAGACAGACGCTGCAGACTCAGAGCCGGAATCCCCTTCTGACGAAGCAGCGCTCGAGATAAACAGGGAGTTTCCGGAGTCTGAGAGTGAGTCGGTGGCAGAGCAGTCTGACTGGAAAGCAGAGCTTAGCGAGGAAGAAAACAGGCAGCTCCATGAAGCCGCTTCTTCGCCTCCTCCGCCACAACGCCGGCGCAAGCCGGAGGTTCAGTCAGTTTCGAAGCAGCCAGATAATGCCAAGGTTCCCTTTAACGTGATGATGCAGCCTTCTGATAAGCGGAAGGTTAAAAAGCAGGAAAAGAATTACAGCAAACCGGAACTGAACCTGCTGAGCATTCCGCCGAAACGGGATGCTGACCTGGACAGCTGGGCCAGCGAAACAGCTGAAAAATTAAATGAAACGATGGCATATTTCCGCGTCCGGGCTGAAGTCGTGACCTATACGTCAGGCCCTTCCGTTACGCGTTTTGAGCTGCAGCCGGAACCAGGAGTGAAAATCAATAAAATTGTTCAGCTGACAGATGACTTAAAGCGAAGCCTTGCAGCTACAGAAATACGGATTGAGGCACCAATTCCGGGCAAGACAACCGTAGGAATTGAAGTTCCCAATCCATCGGCAGTTCCTGTCATGCTTCGCACCATTCTGCGGGACAGCTCTTTCAGGGACGCTGCTTCTCCGCTCACGGTTGCGCTCGGGATGGACATTGGCGGCAATGCGATTACTACAGATATCGGTTCCATGCCGCACGGGCTGATTGCCGGTACGACCGGATCGGGAAAAAGTGTCTGTGTCAATTCGATGCTTTTAAGCCTGTTGTATAAAGCTTCTCCTGAAGAAGTCAGGCTGCTGCTGATTGATCCCAAAATGGTAGAGCTTGCACCATTTAATGACGTTCCGCATCTGGCAGCACCAGTTATAACGGATACAAAAGAAGCAACAGCCGCCTTGAAATGGGCTGTAGAAGAAATGGAAAGACGATATCAGCTGTTTGCAGCAACCGGCTCCAGGGATCTGGAACGCTACAACAGTAAAGCAGAAAAGAAGCTGCCGCGATTAGTTATTGTCGTTGATGAGCTGGCAGATTTAATGATGGTCGCTCCGCAGGAAGTGGAGGAGGCCATCTGCCGGATTGCCCAGAAGGCAAGAGCGTGCGGCATTCATCTGCTTGTGGCCACACAGCGCCCATCAGTTGACGTCATTACCGGCTTAATTAAAGCGAATATACCATCGCGGATTGCTTTCTCCGTCTCCTCTTCTGCAGATTCGAGAACGATTCTGGACAGTGGCGGAGCAGAAAGGCTGCTGGGAAAGGGCGATATGCTGTTCCATCCCAATTCGCTTCCAAAACCGATGCGAATCCAGGGCACTTTTGTAACAGATGAAGAGATTGACGGGGTTATCCGTCATACAGCTACCATGAAGAAGCCGGAACCGCTGTTTGACCCTGCTGAGATTCGCGAGCAGCAGGATACCGCATCGTCTGGCGATGACCTTTATGAAGAAGCTGTTTCGTTCGTTGCAGAGCGGCAGTCGGCCTCCACGTCCCTTCTGCAGCGCCGTTTTCAAATCGGCTATAACCGGGCTGCAAGACTGATCGATGACATGGAAGCCAAGGGGATTGTTTCACCGGCTAAAGGAAGCCGGCCGAGAGATGTTTACACGTCAGAAGTTTAATTCAGGATAGTGATTTTTTACGATATCAGCTTATGTACTGGATTATGTACAGACGGAAAGGGTATAGTAGAGGAAAGGTTGTACAGCCTTCCAACTGTACCCCTTTTTTATGAAACAGGGAACCGTGATCATGCAGGCGGCCTGAACGGCCGGCCCCTTGCTCCGTCTGAACAACCATCAGACAGGGAGGGGATCAGAATGCATCAGATTTTACTTGGACATCTCGTGGAACAGATTTCACCTGCGTGGCTGCATCTCCTGACAGAGGAGGAACGGACGAAAGATATTGTCCTGCGTCACGGAGTCGAACAAGTGAACGAAGAAGATGTGAAAGAGATCATGGAAGCAGTCATCTCAGAGAAAGCAGACAACACCCTGTACCATTAGATAAAAGAATCATTTAATGATGAAGAATGAGGAGAACTGGATTAATGAAAGAAATTACGTTAAAGCTGCGTGGAGAAATCGACCGCCTGACGAATAAAACGTTTAAGTTTGATGAACGTGTCGGAGAAGGCTGGTTCTCAGCAGTTTATTTTTTAAAAACAAAAGAAATTGCAGAAAAAGTCATTCCTGATAATGTAGTGACGATGCAGTTTTTTCAAAAACAGCATGCCGTACTGTGCGGAACGGATGAAGCAATAGCCCTTCTGCAGGAATTTGCTGTTGAGCCGGAATCACTGGAAATTCATTCGCTGGAAGACGGAGACAAGGTGGAGCCGTTTGAAACTGTCCTGACGATCACGGGACCCTATCAGCACTTTGGCTTCTTAGAAGGAGTCATCGACGGTATTCTCGCCAGAAGGACCTCAGTGGCGACAAACGTCTATGAGGTAGTAAAAGCAGCGAAAACATCGGGCACAGAGAAACCGGTTATTTTCATGGGAGACCGGGACGATCATTTCACCATGCAATCCGGTGACGGCTATGCAGCGTTTATTGGTGGTTCCAAAGCCCAGGCGACCCATGCGATGAATGAGTGGTGGGGCAAAAAAGGTATCGGCACGATGCCCCACGCGCTTATTCAGCTTTTTAAAGGGGATCTTGTTCAGGCAACGAAAGCGTATAAAGATACGTTTCCTGATGACGAACTTCTCGCACTCGTCGATTACAATAACGATGTTATTCAGGACTCGCTCAACGTAGCCAGGGAATTCGGCCGTGAGCTGAGCGGTGTCAGGGTAGATACTTCCAATCATATGGTGGACCGGTACTTCACGAGAAATCCGGACGTTCTCGGCAGCTTTGATCCCAGAGGGGTCAATCCGAAGCTGCTTTTTGCATTGAGAGAAGCACTCGATGCTGAAGGGTTTCATCATGTTAAGATTGTTGCTTCCGGCGGATTCGACGCTAAACGGATTACCAGGTACGAACGAGACGGTGTGCCGGTAGATATGTACGGAGTCGGCAGCAGTCTGCTTAAGGTGCACATCGGCTTTACAGGAGACAACGTCATATTAAACGGCGAGCCGCAGGCGAAAGAAGGCAGAAAATACAGGGAAAATCCGCGCTTAAAGAAAATAGAACTTCAGGCAGCGGATATCCGGAAATAAGGCCGCCGGTCGCCTCATATTGAGAAACAGTCGGGAGCTGTGCCTTCGGGACGGCTCTTTTTTCTTCACAACGTGTCTACATAGCTGGAAAGGAGGCGTGCAGCATGCCAGAACGCAAAGCCACATTTATGATTAATTTTGAGGAAATGAAGCGTGAGAAGCAGGAAGCCTATCACAGAGAAGCCGAGGATCTTTATGAACGGCTGTTTGAATTCGTCGAACGTGATTTAAATATGAGAGAAAAAGTCCGGGCCAAGCACATGTTTCGGGATCTCTGCGGCTTTGAAACAGATCGGGTGCTGACTCATGAAGAGGAGCTGCACGCCGAGCACTGGATGCTGTTTGATTACATTACGGTGATTGGCTCCCGCCCGTTTGATTTGTTTATACGCAGCCACAGTGCAGAATTGACGGCAAAAATGAAGGAAATTGCGGGGATGATGATGCTCATGCACCTTGCGCCTTACCGTGTGCTGCATACGTGCGGGACGGAACATCTTCTTTCACCATTTCAGGAAGAGCGGGAGATTGCCGTCAGGGCAGTCGGCAGCCCGCAGCAGGCAGAAGCAGGTGAACTGATTCTGGCAAGAGTTGCGCAGGTAGGTTTTGAGAAAACAATGATCGGGCCTTGTATCCGGATTAATCCAGACGATGAGGAAAAAGCACTTGAAAAACTCCGGTATTTTGAAGCGAAAGGGAGAAAATCCTACCATCGGTTTCTGAAGGAAACAGGCATATCGTTTCTGCAATACCGTCCGTAAAATGGCACATAGCGGGGATAGAGCCTGTCTGTTATAATGGGGAGATGAATCGCCGGAATCCCCGGCACCACGACTTATTCAAAATTCGGAGGCAGTTGGAAATGACAAACTATCATTTCATTGGAATAAAGGGCTCTGGCATGAGTGCATTGGCACAAATTCTGAGCGATATGAAAATGAACGTACAAGGTTCTGATGTGGAGAAACGTTTTTTCACGCAGATACCGCTTGAAAATAAGAATATCCCAATTTATCCTTTCCAGGCCGATAACGTGCAGGAAGGGCAGACAATCATAGCGTCACCTGCTTACAATGAAACAAATCCCGAAGTACAGCGGGCCGGAGAAAAAGACATCACGGTGCATTCTTATCCGGACTTTCTCGGGTCATTCATTAAACAGTTCACCAGCGTGGCAGTAACCGGATCGCATGGTAAAACAACAACGACGGGGCTTCTCTCCCATGTTCTTTCAGAAGCGAGGCCGACCTCGTATCTGATCGGAGACGGAACAGGTAAAGGAACGGAGAACAGTGAGTATTTCGCATTCGAAGCATGTGAATACCGTCGTCATTTTTTAAATTATTATCCTGATTACGCTATTATGACGAACATTGATTTTGATCATCCGGATTATTTCAAAGATGTCGATGATGTTTTCCAGGCATTTCAGGACATGGCTTCTCAGGTACAAAAAGCGATTATTGCCTGCGGTGACGATCCTCATTTGCAGCATCTGCAGGCAGGCGTTCCGGTTATCTATTACGGACTGTCAGAAGAAAGTGATTTTCAGGCTCGGGACATTAAAACAGATGCTGAAGGGACGCACTTTGACTGCTACGTGCGGCAGGAGCACTACGGCAGGTTTACGATCCCAGGCTACGGCACCCACCACGTGCTGAACGCGCTGGCGGTGATTGCGATCTGCCACTATGAACAGATTGAGAAGGAAACCGTGGCAGCTCAGCTTGCTACATTTTCAGGTGTGAAGCGCCGCTTTTCCGAAAAGCAGGCTGGCACGCAGATTCTTGTTGATGATTATGCGCACCACCCGACCGAGATTCGTGCGACGATCGAATCGGCAAAAAAGAAATACAGCGGCAGAGATGTCATTGCGATCTTCCAGCCGCACACGTTTTCCCGGACAGAAGCATTCTTGAACGACTTCGCTTCGGCTCTTGGAGATGCGGATCACGTTTATCTGTGCGACATCTTTTCGTCGGCCCGTGAGAAGAAGGCGGAACTGACCATACGGGATCTTCAGGACAAGATCTCCGGTGCACAGCTTTTAGAGGAGTCCGGAACGGAAGTGCTTATGCAGTATGATCATGCAGTCCTGCTGTTCATGGGTGCCGGGGACGTGCAGAAATTTCAGCGAGCTTACGAAGAAAAACGAATCAGCCAGGAAGGTGCTTTATAATTGGTATAAGAAAGCTTCCGTTCGTTTATGAACGGAAGCTTTAGGCTGTTGATAAAGTCAACTTGTTTACATGTTTATTCGATGGATTGTATTTCCGCTCTGTTTACCGAGCCTGCCGTGGGCTGGTCTTCAGCTCTTTCTCAGGGTGACCCCTGTATGAATGGAAGAAAGGCACGTAGGATGGCGCGGCTTCACACGGACACAGGCTTCTCGCGAGAAGCCTTTAAGACCCGGTCCGGCTCCACTCGCGCTTTTCATGCCGTTCAAGATCGAACGGCTATGAGGCTTCACTCGGACAGAGGCTTCTTACAAGAAGCCTTCAAGACCCAGTCCGGCTCCGCTCGTGCGTTGGTGCCGTTCGCAGATCTGAACGGCACGGAATCTTCAGACTGCTTGTTGCGCCTCCGCCGGACACATCGGGGAAACGGCTCTGCTTCTTGGAAAACAACGTCACACTAGGCAGACGCGACTGTTTTTTCCGTTTATCATGCATTCGATGAAGGACTGGCAGCTGCCGGCATCGAAGGATCTCGACTCCGGGAGGATCAGAACGAGGCGAAGATCCAGCGCTTCCGACAGCAGGAGGAAGCGGTTAGCTGAGCCCGTTCCCTCCGGAAAGCGAGAGTCCGCAGATACAGGCAGATGCAACGTTATTCACTTAAAATGACTTTATCCACACTCTGAAGCTTCAGTTCGTTTATGAACTGAAGCTTTTTCCTGGCAGTACACGTATACCTATTTGGCTATAAGCTGAATGCCGGCCTTCGTTTTCATGCTGGCAAACCTCTGATACGGTTATTTAAAAAAGACTGCCGGAGGAATGATACCTCAGACAGTCCCGGGAGAAGTTCTGTTACAGATACGGATTACTTCAGATTTTCCGGATTCAGCTGCTCCAGCTCGGGAACAGTGAATCGTCCGTCGCGCCGGATTACTTTGCCGTCAAAGGAAATGGTTCCGCCGCCGTACTCAGGGCGCTGAATGTTGACAATATCCCAGTGTACAGCAGAATCATTTCCGTTATAGGCATTTTCGTAAGCCTGACCAGGAGTGAAGTGGAAACTGCCGTCGATCTTTTCATCAAATAAAATATCCTGCATCGGATGCTGAATAAACGGATTCACGCCGATGGCAAATTCACCAATGAACCGTGCGCCTTCGTCAGTGTCGAGAATTTCATTCAGCTTTGTCGTGTCGCTGGAGGAAGCATCGACGATTTTTCCATTTTCAAACGTAAGACGAATCTGTTCAAACGTCGTTCCCTGGTAAGGAGAAGCTGTATTATAGGTGATCGTTCCATTCACCGAATCTCGGACCGGTGCAGTGTAAACCTCGCCGTCGGGAATATTCAGCCGGCCTGCACATTTGATCGCAGGAATATTGCTGATGGAAAAGCGGAGATCGGTGCCTTCTCCCTGAATGTGTACCTCATCGGTCTGGTTCATGCGGTCAACGAGAGCGTCCATTGCCTGATCCATTTTGGCATAGTCCAGGTTGCAGACGTTAAAGTAAAAATCCTCGAAAGCCTCCGTGCTCATGCCTGCAAGCTGAGCCATGGAGTCAGTCGGATAGCGAAGGACAACCCACTTCGTATGCGGTACACGGATCTTTCGGTGTACTTCTGTTCCGACGGTTTTCTGATGAAGCGCCATGTTTGCTGAAGGTACATCGGAAAGTTCGCTGATGTTATCTCCTGCCCGCAGTCCGATATAAGCGTCCATCTCCTTCATTACATGTGCTTCAAAACGAGCAGTCAGCTGCTGCTGTTCCTCAGTAGCTCCCATGAACAGGGAACGGTTTACATCATGCTCTTTCAGGGAAACAAAGGGTATAGCATGGACAGCGTATGCTTCTTCTACCAACGCCTTAACCAGTTCTTTTTGGAGGCCGAAATTTTCAATTAATACTTTCTCCCCTTTTTGAAGATCAGTGGAATACTGAATCAGATTCCGGGCAAGGGTTTGAATTCGTGGATCTCTCATGCTTACAGCACACTCCTTCACACTTCTAGTTTATGTATCCGTTTTCCATTCTACCGGCTGTGCTGAAAAAACACCAGTCAGCGCTGTTTTTCCGGGAGGATTTTGACAATTTATCTCGAATCTAGTTCAATAAGAGTTGGATACGGTAAAGTTAAACCGCAATCAGACAAGGAGGAACTAATTATGGAATGGCTCATGTATGTCAGCATTGCAATTGTTGCAGTTGCATTTGCACTTCTCGTTTTTTATCTCATCAAAACGCTGCAATCCTTGAAGGAAACGATGAACAACGTATCCAAAACAGTGGAAGACCTGCAAGGACAGGTGGAAGGAATCACGAATGAATCCACAAATCTTCTACATAAAACAAATGCGCTCGCCGATGATCTGCAGCGCAAATCGGATTCCCTGAATTCTGTGTTTGCAGCAGCGCAGGATCTTGGAGTGACGTTCCAGAATATGAATACGTCTGTAAAACGCGTATCCGATTCTGTATCGCGCACTGCCGATCAGCGTTCTGAACAAGTGGCGAAAGCTGTACAGTGGGGAAATGTAGCGCTTGAACTTTGGACGCGCTATAAAAAGCAAAAAGAAACAAACGTGTGATCATAAGTGAAGGAGGCTGTGCCGATGAGCGACGAAGGCATGAACGTAAAGGATTTTGTTATTGGTGCACTGGTAGGCGGACTGGCAGGAGCATCCGCTGCTTTTCTGCTCACACCAAAATCCGGACGTGAAATCCGGCGTAATATTAATACGCAGGCGAGGGAAAGCACGAGCAGTCTTGCTGATAAAATGAGGGATCTGTCGCGGTCCGTGCGGCGGGATATGAAAGAGCTGACCGATTCGGCAGACTATCTTATGGAGGATTTTGAAGGTTTGTCTGATGACATCGCCGCGTCTGTCCGTCAGGAAGTGGAAGATTTGCAGCGGTCCGTGGAACAGCTGATTCAGGAAGTTGAGGAACGTGAGAAGCAGAAGCGGGGAGGCTCCTTGTCATGACGTTAAAGAAGCTTGAAGATAACGAAACCCTCCGGACTCTTTATGAGCGGCCTGAGCCTTTTCTGATCTTTAAGCACAGTACGACCTGTCCGATCAGCTCGGAGGCCTGGAGTGAGCTTGAAGCGTATGCGGACGTTTCGGAAATTCCTATTTACTTTCTGCATGTGCAGGAGTTTCGTGACGGTTCTTCGGAAATTGCAGAGACGTACCATGTTAAACACGAATCTCCTCAGGCACTGCTTATTCACAATCAGCAGGTGCTGTGGCATGATTCACATTGGAACATCACGAAGGATAGCCTGCAGCAGGCTGAGGCCGGCGTACGCCGGTCGTGAATATAGTTACGAGAACATCCGCTGAATGATACTTCAGCGGATGTTTTACATGTTAAGGCCGCCGTATTATGGAAGCTTTGATGGTCTGTAAAAGAAAATAAAAAAAAGATTTTATCTTTCCTCAACCGTCAGAACCATTGGGGGAGAAGGGAATGACAGATATTTTGCCGCTTTAATGCTTAAAAGCGTTTAATTATTAAAGAAAAGGGGCTGACAAGCGGTTAACAATCGTTTATAATAATCATTAAATCTAAAGGAAGCACAAGCTTGGTGCTAATCACGAGAGGAGTTTTACAGAATGGGTAATGAACAGCTGGAAGAGCTTAGAAAACAACTAGATGAGGTGAACGATCAGTTATTTGAACTGATCACAAAGCGTGCCGAGCTTGCACAGGAAGTTGGACGGGTGAAAGCAGCTCAGGGTCTGAACCGTTTTGATCCGGTACGTGAACGAAAGATGCTGGACGCACTCGCAGCTAAAAATGAGGGTCCGTTTGAGACATCAACGATACAGCACATATTCAAAGAAATATTCAAGGCGAGCCTGGAGCTCCAGGAGGACGATCACAGCAAGGCGATGCTTGTATCCCGTAAGCGTAAGCAGGACGATACGATTGTAACTGTTAAAGGCGAAGCAATTGGAGACGGACAGCAGCGAATTATTGCAGGTCCATGCTCGGTCGAGAGCCGCGAACAAGTGGATCAGGTTGCCCAGACGCTGAAAAAGCAGGGAATTAAGCTGATGCGCGGAGGTGCATTTAAGCCGAGAACATCACCTTATGACTTCCAGGGACTTGGAATCGAAGGCCTTGAAATCCTTAAGGAAGCGGCTGACAAGCACGACCTCGCTGTAATCAGTGAAATCGTGACGCCGCATGATATTGAGAAAGCAGTGGATTACCTCGATGTGATTCAGATCGGTGCCCGAAACATGCAGAACTTTGAGCTTCTGAAAGCTGCCGGTAAAGTGGATAAGCCAATCCTCTTGAAGCGCGGCCTGTCTGCTACCCTTGCTGAATTTATCAACGCAGCTGAGTACATCCATTCTCAGGGGAACGGCAATATCATTCTTTGTGAACGAGGTATCCGCACGTACGAAACAGCTACTCGTAACACGCTGGACATTTCAGCAGTACCGATTTTGAAGCAGGAAACACACCTTCCGGTACTTGTAGATGTGACACACTCCACGGGTCGCCGTGATCTGCTTCTGCCGGCAGCAAAAGCTGCTCTTGCGATTGGAGCCGACGGAGTGATGACAGAGGTTCACCCCGATCCTGCAGTCGCACTGTCCGATTCTGCACAGCAGATGGACTTCCCGCAGTTTGATGAGTTCCTCAACAAGCTTGAAGAATCCGGTCTTTACAAGCGTGGGAGTGTAACAGCAAACTAAGAAACTTAGAAAGCGGACCAGTTACTTCTCCAATTCGGAGGAGGCGGTCCGCTTTTCCGTGCGTTTTCCTGAAAACAATGCATGAAAACGTGAATATTAATCGTAAATTATGTATAATAGCGGGTGCGGCAAAAGGGCCTTCCGAGTCAGGACTAATCATGTTTTTTCGGGAAAATAGCACCTTTATCTTCAGGAAGGAACGCAGGCTGTCGATATAATCTATAGTTTGCGCGCCTCCTGAAAGTATACTATGATTAGCGTATATTATGAAAACATGAAAGTAAGATTTTTCTATATACCGTAAGGAGGAAACAGCAAATGAATAATGTAACGATTTATGATGTAGCGAGAGAAGCAGGTGTATCCATGGCTACCGTATCACGTGTGGTGAACGGGAATCCAAATGTAAAACCAACGACCAGAAAGCGTGTCATGGAAGCGATTGAACGTCTCGGCTATCGGCCGAACGCTGTCGCAAGAGGACTTGCAAGCAAGCGTACGACGACAGTAGGGGTAATTATTCCTGATATTTCCAGTATCTTTTTCTCCGAGCTGGCTCGAGGGATTGAGGACATCGCAACAATGTATAAATATAACATTATCCTCAGTAACTCAGATCAGAACAAAGAAAAAGAAATTCATCTGATTAACACGATGCTGGAAAAACAGGTAGACGGCATAGTTTTCATGGGTGGAGAAATTACAAATGAACATGAAGAGACGTTCAAGCAGTCTCCGGTGCCAATTGTTCTTTCTGCAACCCTCGATGAGAAGCGGGAGCTTCCATCAGTGAACATTGATTACAAGCAGGCTTCCTATGATGCCGTATCAGCAATCCTGCGTCAGGGCCATAAACGTGTAGCTATGCTTACAGGGACGCTGGAAGATCCGATTAACGGCTACCAGAAGTTCTCCGGCTACAAAGAAGCGCTTCATGATGCTGGTATCGATCTTGACGACAGCCTCGTTGTGATCGGTGACTATACGCATGATGCCGGTGTCGATGCCATGGAGCAGCTCCTGAAGCTGGATGATCAGCCAACTGCTGTTTTCGCGAGCACAGATGAAATGGCGCTCGGTCTGATCCACGGTGCCCAGGATCACGGTAAGAGTGTGCCGGGTGATTTTGATATTGTCGGATTTGACAATACCCGTCTTGCTACGATGGTTCGTCCTACGCTTTCCACAGTCGTCCAGCCGATGTATGATATCGGCGCGGTTTCCATGCGTCTGCTTACGAAGCTCATGAATAAAGAAGAAGTAACAGAAAATGCAGTTGTACTGCCGCATCGTATTGAATACCGCCAGTCGACATCTTTCTCTGAAGACGAATAGATACTGATGAGCGGTCATCCGGCGGCAGCTGCAGCGTGGGGAGCGACTTATGAAAAAAACAGATTTACTCACACCGATCGGATTGTTTATCGGAATGACCGCCATGTTTTTAGCCATTTTTACGAGTACGGTCGGAGCGGGTAACCTGACAGATTTTCTGCAGGTTACCTCCATTCTGATTGTGCTCGGAGGCCTGACGGCTGCGATTTTCATCAACTTTTCCCTTGCAGATTTAAAGCTGATGCCCCGGGTCTTTAAGGAAGCATTTCAGACGCGCAACCATGATCTGAGATCGCTGATAGATACGTTCGTCGATCTGTCGACGAAAGCCCGCCGTGAAGGACTGCTCGCGCTTGAGGCAGGTCTTGAGGAAGTAGAGGATCCGTTCATTGAAAAAGGGGTCCTGCTTGCAGTGGACGGGATTGAACCAGACGTCATCAAAGATATTATGATGGCAGAAGTTGTCGCCATGGAGGAACGGCATCGGAAAGGCCGGCTCGTGATTGAGAAAGCTGCCGAGTACGCGCCTGCATGGGGGATGATCGGTACGCTCGTTGGGCTCGTCCTGATGCTCCAGAATTTAAATGATCCGACTACGCTTGGACCAAACATGGCTGTGGCTCTGTTAACAACGCTTTACGGCACGCTGCTGGCCAATCTTGTTTTCGGACCGATGGCGCATAAGCTTATGCTCAGCACGGAAGACGAAGTATTTGTAAAGCAGATCATCATTGAAGGGGTCATCGGCGTTCAATCCGGTCAAAATCCAAAAGTTCTGCAGGAAAAGCTTGCCGCCTTCCTGCCGGCGTCTTCGAAAAAGAAGGAAGAGGAAGCGCCGCTGGGGGAGCCGGTCTCAAATGAATAGGAGACGACGGGAAGAAGAGCGTGGAGCCCCGAAGTGGATGGTCACCTTTTCCGATATGATGACGCTGATCCTCGTCTTTTTTATTCTTTTGTTTTCCATGTCGGTAGTGGATGCTACCAAATTCAGGGCTATTGCAGATTCGTTTCAGGACCGGGCTGTATTTGATGGATTTCCTTCCGTATTGCCATTTGAAAGCCCGGCTGAAGAGCGGGAGCAGGAAGTAGAGCCGTCTGACGGTGAGATGGACCCGTTTGAGCCTTATGAGGAAATAGAGCAGGACGAGTTAAACGAGCAGCTGGATGAACTGCTCGAAGACGTGAATGAGTACTTAGAAGAAAATGAGTTCACTGAAGAGATTACGGCTTCGAGAGATGATCGAGGGGTCGTACTGGTTCTGCAGGAACAGGCTCTGTTTGCGACAGCCAGAGCAGATTTGATCGATGAGGCTGAGCCGTTTCTCGATAAAGTGTCAGAACTGCTTGACACGATACCAAATATGGTAAAAGTGGAAGGACATACAGACAGCCGGCCGATAAATACGATGCAGTTTCCATCCAACTGGGAGCTGTCCGGAGCAAGAGCAAGCAGCGTTATCCGCTACATCACGGAAGCGGGAGATCTGAATCCACAGCGTTTTATGGCGGCGGGCTACGGAGATACTCGTCCGGTAGCGCCGAATACGTCTGAAGAAAACCTGCAGCAGAACAGACGTGTTGTCATCGTTATTTCGGATCCGTCCTTTGATGAAGATGACCTTTATTAAACTGGACATCGGGTAGTGAATACGAAGAAAGAACGGTCACGCAGCGTGATAGTAAATGTTACAATGGAGTCAGCAGAGGCTGTCGTTCCGCTGCGGCGGACGGCAGCCTGTTTTGACGCATTTACAGAGGAGGGATCGCATGAAAATCGGATTGATCGGCGCAATGGAAGAAGAAATTGCCCACTTCATGCATCTGCTTACGATTGAAGAAAAGCACGAGCTTGCTAAAAATACGTATGCTATCGGCAAATTCGGTATGTGCGATGTTGTTCTGACGAAAGCGGGGGTCGGCAAAGTAAATGCTGCCGCTGCTGCTCAAAAAATGATTGATGTATTCGAGGTGGATGTACTGCTCTTCACCGGGGTGGCAGGCGCTGCGAATCCGGATTATGAAATAGGTGATGTCGTGATCAGCACCTCGTGCCAGCAGCACGATATCGAAGCAGAAGCTCTGGGCTTTCCCCGGGGAACGATTCCTATGTCAGAGACGCCTGCAGATATTCCAGCTGACAAAGCATGGCAGCAGAGGCTGCTTGATGCTGCGAATGAGCTGGAGGATGACGTTCACGTTTACTCAGGTAAAATTGTCAGCGGTGATCAGTTTATTGCGGACAAAGACAAAGTAGCTGACCTGAGGAAGACGTTTCAGGCCGATTGCGTGGAAATGGAAGGCGCGGCCGTGGCGCAGATCGCATGGATGCATGATGTGCCGTTCGTAGTCTTGCGTTCCATGTCTGATAAAGCAAATGGGGAAGCACCCGAAGCATTTCAGAAGTGGGTTTATGAAACAGCAGAACGCTCAGCAGCTATTATTTCCAGCGCGCTTACAAAGCTGTCATCTGAATTAGGCAGCAATCGGTAGCAGGAGCGTCTGTGGAAATGATGGCGGCTCTTAAAATAAAAAGCAGAAACCAACTCAAAGAAGTTGGTTTCTGCCAGAGTGTTGATAAAGTCATTTTAAGTGAATAACGTTGCATCTGCCTGTATCTGCGGACACTCGCTTTCCGGAGGGAACGGGCTCAGCTAACCGATTCCTCCTGCTGTCGGAATCGCTGGATCTTCGCCTCGTTCTGATCCTCCCGGAGTCGAGTTCCTTCGACGTCGGCAGCTGGCAGTACGGTTCATATGTGTGGTTAGGCCTGCACGATCGGCTTCCACACAGATTGAACCTTCCCTATGCGACGTTTCGATGTTAAATAGGGATGCCAGTCCTTCATCGAATTCATGATAAACGTAAAAAAACAGTCGTGTCTGTCTGTTGTGACGTTGTTCTCCAACAAGCAGAGCCGTTTCCCCGATGTGTCCGGCGGGGACGCCCGTGGGATCAGCGCAGTCTGAAGATGCCGTGCCGTTCAGATCTGCGAACGGCATCAACGCACGAGCGGAGCCGGACTGGGTCTTGAAGGCTTCTCGCGAGAAGCCTGTGTCCGAGTGAAGCCGTGCCTTTCTTCCCTTCATACAGGGTCGCCCTGAGAAATAGCTGAAGGCCAGCCCACGGCAGGCTCGGTAAGCAGAGGGGAAATACAATCAAACGAATAAATATGTAAGTTGAAAGACTTTTTCAACAGCCTGGCAGAAACCAACTCAAAGAAGTTGGTTTCTGCTTTTTTTATGAAAAGCCGGTCTGACTGCATAAAGGCTTGTTCAGTTTGCCGGCTACGTCTGTTTCGAAAGAAATTTCAGCGCCTGTTTAACAGTGCGGGCATTTTTCTGGTTAATCTCTTTGCGACGCGGAATTTCCGGATAGAGTCCTTTCGGGTCGTGCCAGGACTGAGGCAATTTTACAGGAGACTCTTCCTGCCATCTGGCGAGCCACTCGTCCGGAATCGGCTCATCGCGCAGGGCCGTCTGACCGCTCATTTCCATCCAGAGACTGCCCCACGCTCTTGGCACAACTCTCCAGATATCATAACCGCCGCCGCCGACTGCTACCCATCGGCCATCGCAGAATTCGTGTGCCAGGTCATGAGCAATCCGCGGCACTTCGTGAAAAAACTGCAAGGTTCCGCAAAGATGCGTGAGCGGATCAAAGTAGTGCGCATCTGCACCGTTTTGTGTCAATATGACATCGGGTTTGAATGTTTCAACGACACGGCGCATCACTTTCTCACATGCTTCGAGCATCGTATCATCTTCTGAGAAGGCCTCGAACGGTACGTTATAAGCGGTTCCGTAACCGTCTCCGTGACCGCGTTCTGATACGTGCCCGGTGCCTGGAAACAGAAAACGGCCGCTCTCGTGAAAGGAAAGTGTACAAACATTGGGGTCGTCGTAAAAAGCCCACTGCACACCATCACCGTGATGGGCGTCGGTATCGATGTAAAGCACTCTCGCCTGGTATTTCTTTTTCATATATTCAATCGCTATAGAACTGTCGTTGTAAATACAAAAGCCGGAAGCCTTGCCCCGGAAACCGTGGTGCAGACCTCCGCCAAGATTGAGGGCATGCTCATATTTATTTTCGAAAACAAGGTCAGCTGCCTGCAGTGTTCCTCCGACAAGCCACGATGCCGCGTCGTGCATCATCGGAAAGACAGGGGTGTCCTCAGTGCCAATACCGTACTTGGTAGTGAAGGACGACTTATGCTGTCCGTCTGTCGCACTCATCACGGCGGAAACAAAGTCTTCATCATGAAAGAGCAGCAGCTCATCTACGGTTGCCGTTCGGGCCGGAACAATGTCCGCTTCGTTCAAAGCTCCTGCTTTCATCAGCAGGTCATTTGTCATCGTAAGGCGCCGCTGGTTAAAAGGATGATCGTCGTGAAATTTGTAGCCGAGCTGCTCTTCGGAAAATACAAAGGCTGCTTCATGCTTCATAGTGTCATCTCCGGTTCTTCAGGCCAGATCAGTTCACAGCCGTTTTCTTTCAATGCCTGTGCAAAGCGTCCGGGATTCATCGTCTGCAGACGCATCACAATCCGCATTCTGCCATCTTCCGCTGGTATGACAAAAATACTGCGGATATTCTGAGCGTGTTCTTTCGCGATGGTCGTTACTTCAGCCAGCTTTCCACTTTTATCATCCACCTCGACTTCTACGCGGGAGGAGGGCCGGTCTGAGCCGGTAAGACGTACGAGTGTGCGGAGCAGGTCGGTATCTGTCAGAATACCAATGACGTTTTCATACGGATCAACAACAGGCAGACAGTGAATTTTATTTTCAAGCATCTGATGGGCGGCGTCTTCCACGAAATCGCCGGGCAGACAGGTATGTACGTTGCGGGTCATATAGTCAGAAACGCTGCCCGATTCTGCTCCGCGCACATCACGGTTGGAAAGGACTCCTTCAATTCCGTCCACGTCTACAACAGGGAGGTGGCGGACGTCGTGTTTCTTCATTTTTGCAGCTGCGACTGTTACAGATTCATCCGTCGTAATGGTTATCACATTTTTTTGCATGACTTCTTCTATTTTCATTGTCTGCACCTCCATCAATTAGATCATATAGCGATTCTGAAAACGGACGCGGTCAAACTCATGGACGGATTCCGTGCTTACCCGGCTCCCGACCCTTGCCATCAAACAATTGGCAGGGTGAGAAGTTATTTCCGGATCGTCCGTGGCATACCACATTAACCCTCCGGACTTCATCACTTTTTCCATGATATCGCGGTAATCCCAAATAGACAGGCCGGTCCCGCGAAGATCCCAGTGCCAGTAGTATTCCGTTGTAATAATGATATAATCCTCTACGGCATCGTCCATCATCGATACTTTTAAAATCTCTTTTGCAAGATTATGGCCCCGGTAATCCATGGAGACCTCGATTGCTCCGAGCTCGATCAGGTTATCGAAGCGGTACTGTGACCAGCGTTCCATTTCATCAGGGTATAAATAGACGGCGTACCCGACAATTTTGTTGTTTTCAATGGCTGCGATGATGCGGCTTTCCTCCAGCTTCGATACGTCGATCAATGCTTTTTTCTGCTGTTCGGGCTGCCGGAACGCTTTCAGCCCTTCATCAAATTCAGCCTGCTCAATCGTATCTGTACTAAGAGGGCCGGCGATCTGAAACTGTCGGTTTTCTTTACCCGTATGCGTGATAGAATGATACTTTTTCCGATGCTTCAAGGCCATCCCTACCTTCCATCTTAATATGTCTAATATACCATAGTCTGCCACTCAAACCTATGGATTTCATGGAAGCGTTACCAATAAGCTGCCTATAAAAATGGATATAAAAACTCCTGCCGGAAGGTGCGGCAGGAGTCTGGATTATACTATTCATTATTGTCTCCACTGTTATTTCCCGCCCCGTCATTATTTGCTGTATTATTGTTTGCTGTATTTGTTTCAGATTCGGCGTTATCAGGTTCTCCGCTGTTATTTCCACCACTGTTATCTTCAGCATTGTTCCCGCCATTGTTGCTTCCGGCTTCGTTACTGCTTTCATTGTTTCCGCCGGAAGAATTGTTCTCATTTGTGTTACTCTCTGAATCGTTTATATTACCGTTGTTACTGCTGCCTTCATCAGCGTTATTGGAACCGCTGCTGTTATTGTTCCCCTCATTGTTGCCGGAGCTATTACCGTTATTGGAATTGGAAGGGGGGGAGGCCTCATTATTCGAGGCCTCATTGTTTGAATCGTTGTTCCCGCCGCCATTGTTTCCATTACCGGAATTCGAATTTTCATTGCTGTCATTCGAATTGCCGTTTCCATTGTTATCAGAGCTGTCGTTATCACTGTTCGTATTGCTGTTGTTTTCATTGTTTGAATCATTGGTATTGTCCGTATTACTGTTATCATTATCGGAGCTGTTGTCGTTATTATTACTGTCATCGCTTTCGTTATTATCATCGTTATCGTTATTGCTGCTGTTGTTATTAGTTGAATCACTTTCATTATCTGTATCGTTATCTGCATTATCCGAGTCGCTGTTATCGTCCTCATCATTGTCTCCGCCGCTTGTCGTGCCGATCGTGACGGTTGAGCTTGCTGAAGATTCACGGCCGGCAACATCGACTGCGGTTACGTAATAGGCACCGCCGCTGCCGGAATACTCAAAGTCTTCATCCCAGCGGACGCTCGTTACTTCAGAAAAGTCTCCGTCTTCATTAGAAGCGCGATAGATACGATAGCCGACGACATCGCCTTCCTCATGCTCGTTCCACGTAACAGTATCGCCGCTGGTGCTGATCGACGGTGCTCCAGGAGTTCGTCCGTTATCCGGCGCTTCTTCATCTGTTGAGATAAGGTTGTCCCAGTCATCCGGAAGGTACTCAGACAGATCTTCATCTCCGAGATCAAAGAAGTCATCCCGGACCGACACCCCTTGACGAGTGAACTCAGACGGTGTGCTGTCGAGAGCCAGGTAGGTATCGCCATTAACGCGAACATAGTCGACTCGTTCCAGACTGTCATCCGTCTCATCCGGAACAAACTCTTCATTGAAGAGGTCGGTTGTAACAAAGCCGGCTTCTTCACAAAGGTCTGACGGAAGCATGCCCGTAATGCCGCAGATCGTTTCTTCCACGATGCCATCCGGACGCTCAAAGTCTTCTTCCGGAGCCATCAGATCCGGATCAACTTCATAGGCTGCGTTCGCCAGGTCTGCCCAGAGCATCTGCGTACGTGGACCGTAGCCCATGCCGTTATGTTCCTGCACGACACGGAACTGATCATCGTCATAGCCGATCCAGAGCCCCTGGGTGATGTGCGGATTCAAGCCGACAAACCAGGAATCCCGGAGTGCCTGACTCGTTCCGGTTTTTCCGGAAAGGTCAGATTCAAAGTCGAGGTAGCCCGGCAGGTTCGGTGCAGTACCGAGCCCGGATTCCATCACATCACGCATGACGTCTATCATCAGGTAGGCAGTCTGCGGAGAGACGACCTCGACTTCTTCTTCCGTGTCCTGTTCAAAGATTACGTTTCCTTCAGAATCCTCAATAGATGCAATCATGTGTGCTTCCTTACGGTTTCCTTCATTTCCAAATACGGAGTAGGCACTCGTGTTTGCCTCCACCGTCATACCCATCGTACCGAGCGGCGTTCCTTCATAAGGAAGGTTTTCGTCGTACATAAACCGCTCCAGTCCGTAGTTGATCATCGCTTCCCGGGCGAAGTCCTGGTCGACGCGGTGAAATTCGCGAACGGCAGGTACGTTTCGGGATCGGGAAAGTGCTTCTCTCGCCGTGATCATCCCGCTGTGATCGTCGTCAAAGTTTGTGACTTCACGGTCTTCTTCTGATTCGTATTCATACGGCGTATCCGGCGTGATAAAGCCCGGCTGTAAGTCGCCGGTTTCAAAGCCAAGAGCGTAGGTGAGCAGCGATTTCATTGTTGAACCAGTGTGGCGCAGTGCATTTCCTGTCGCGTGGTTGAACTGGCTCTGCTGGAAATCGCGGCCGCCGACGAAGCTGATGATCGCACCTGTCCGGTTGTCAATCAGCACAGAGCCGACTTCTTCCTGATAAGTAACCTCGACTTCTTCGCCTTCTTCATTTTCAACAATATCTGTACGGTCAGGACCGAAGTTTTCGTACTCGGCCACTGCTTCCTGCTGGGCATCGTATATGTCTTTATCAATCGTCGTATGAATCACATAGCCGTTTCGCTGCAGCGCTTCCCGTGCGGCTTCCCGGTAGTTGCTGCTTTGCAGCTGACGGTATTCCTCATCCTCAATGTCTTCCAGGACCACATCATCTTCTTCGAGCAGATGTTCAAAGATAACTTGTTCTGCACGGTCGCGCACGGTATCTACGATGAAAGGATATTCCTCATAACTCGATGGGGTAGGCCCGGTTAAGCTGTCTCTGATATCATAGTCGAGCGCCTCCTCGTATTCCTCATCCGTTATATAGCCGTGGCGGTGCATTCGGTTCAGCACTGTGCTCATTCGGTTTAAACCGGCTTCCATGTCTTCTTTCACTTCTCCGGAGCCGAGAAAAGGAGTGTAGGAGAATGGACTCTGCGGCATACCCGCGATAAATGCAGCCTGTGGAATGTTAAGCTCAGAAGAACTGACACCGAAAATGCCCTGAGCGGCAGCTTCTGCTCCGGCTACCTGGCGTCCGTTTGCATTTCTGCCGAATGGCACGATGTTTAAGTATGCTTCTAAAATCTCGTCTTTTTCCATAAACTGTTCGACCCGCATCGCGAGGAGAATTTCAGCAGCTTTCCGGTCATGCGTGACTTCACTCGAGAGCACCTGGTTTTTCACGAGCTGCTGGGTGAGTGTACTGCCGCCTGTCTGGGTGGCGGCGTTGGAAAAGTCCTGATATACTGCACGCATAAGTGCTTTCGGAACGATTCCGTCGTGCTCAAAAAAGTATTCATCTTCTGTTGCTATCACCGCATTGACGAGGTGATCAGAAATATTCTCCAGATCGACTTCACGTCTTTCCAGCGGAGACGGAAGGTCGCCCAGATATTCATCACCTGCAAAATAGACTTCCGTCGTTTCTTCATAATTAAATATATCAACTGAGAGTTCATCAACATCACGTACTGGTTCATCCTGAACCAGAGAAGCAAAGTAACCTGCACCTGCACCTCCGGCGAACGCTGCACCTGCCAGACCTAAAATAAAGAAGATAAGCAATAAATTCCAGAAAACAGCAGATGTAATACGTACGCCTTTCGTCACAGCGGCTGGTCCGTGGCTCCCGAAAAACCTGGTACGTGAAGAACGTTCTTCACTCACCTGAAAACCTCCTCGCGAAAACATTATCACTCCACATTATATCATACGGCTGCTGAACGCAAATAGGAGTCAAGCCTTAATTCCATAAAGGAGTCTCTTGACTTGGTATTTTGACTGTGCTATTAATAGGTAAGTCAACATGAAGAATTTCACGTAGAAGAGATAAAGTAGCGGGAAGGAACGTCTGCTTCAGAGAGCCGGTGGTGCTGGGAACCGGTGCAGACCCATCCGGTGAATTACGGTCTTGGAGTGGCTTTTCAGAAATGGAAGGCGCTGTCCCGGCGTTATCAGGGAAGAGTGGAAGAGCTGCGTGCTCTTCAACATGGGTGGTACCGCGTAATTTATACGTCCCTTGCTGATTTTCGGCAGGGGGCTTTTTTGTGCGCATCATGATGAAGGAGGAATGGGTAGTGACACTATTAGAAGATTTAAAGCATCGCGGTCTTGTAAACCAGATGACGAACGAAGAGGGATTAAAGGAATTGCTGGATAAAGAGCAGGTGAAGCTGTACTGCGGATTTGATCCGACTGGCGACAGCCTTCATATTGGACATCTCCTCACGATAATTACGCTGAGAAGATTCCAGCTGGCTGGCCATAAGCCGTATCCTCTCGTCGGAGGAGCTACCGGTCTCATCGGAGATCCGAGCGGAAAAAGCGTAGAGCGCACCTTAAATGAACAGAGCGTTGTAGAGGAATTCAGCGACAAAATTAAAGGGCAGCTGATGCGCTTTCTGGACTTTGAAGGCGATAACGCTGCAGAACTAATGAACAACTATGACTGGATCGGACAAATGAGCATTATCGATTTTCTGCGTGATACGGGGAAACACTTCGGTGTGAACTATATGCTTGCCAAGGAGTCTGTTGAAACACGGATTCAGAGCGGAATCTCGTTTACCGAGTTCACGTACCAGATTCTCCAGTCTCTTGATTTCTACCATCTATATAAAGAACACGGTGTAAAGCTTCAAATCGGAGGAAGCGATCAGTGGGGAAACATCACTGCAGGTCTTGAGCTGATCCGCAGAATGTACGGCAAAGAGGAAGAAGAGCGTGAAGCGGTCTTCGGATTTACCATCCCGCTCGTTACAAAAGCCGATGGTAAAAAATTCGGAAAAACCGAAGGCGGTGCTATCTGGCTTGATGCAGATAAAACTTCCCCGTATGAGTTTTACCAGTTCCTGCTGAATACGGAGGATTCTGATGTCATAAAGTTTCTTCATTACTTCACTTTCTTAACATCGGATGAAATCGATAAGCTGCAGACAGAGGTGGAGGAGCGCCCTCACGAACGAGCCGCCCAAAAGCGACTTGCTGAAGAACTCACAACATTCGTGCACGGAGCAACAGCGCTCAGCCAGGCGCAGAACATTACGAATGCACTGTTTGGCGGCGGTAGCTTGAAGGAGCTTTCGAAGGAGGAAGTGCTGCAAGGATTCAAGGATGTGCCTTCAGCGGATATCAGTGAAAATACGATGCCGCTCATTGATCTGCTGATAGCAGCCGGCATCGCACCATCGAAGCGTCAGGCGCGGGAGGACATTAAAAACGGGGCGATTTCTATTAACGGAGAACGCTGCCAGGAGCTCGACAAGGTGGTCGGAACTGAAGAAAAGCTGGAAAACAGCTTTACGATTATCCGCCGCGGAAAGAAAAAATTCTTTCTTATTAAATGGGTGTAAACGAAAGAAGCCGTCTCGATGCAGAGACGGCTTCTTTCCAGAGGGTTGATAACGTAATTTCAGGTGAATAACCTTGCATCTGCCTACACCTGCGGACACTCGCTTTCCGGAGGGAACGGGCTCAGCTAACCGCTTCTTCCTTTCGTAAGAAGCGCTGGATCTTCGCCTCTTTCTGATCCTCCCGGAGTCGAGATCCTTCGATGTCGGCAGCTGGCAGTCCGGTTGACACGCCTGGTGGTGGTTCACACGATCTTGTTCCATATGGATGGAACCTTTATATAGGCAACGCTTCGACGTCGAATAAGGATGCCAGTACGTCAACGTATCCACCAAAAAAGCCGCAGCGTCAGCGATCGGAACGTTTTTCTCCATCAAACAAACCCGTTTTCCCGTCGTGTCCGGCGTGCCCGTGAAAGCCGCGCTCTCCTTCCTGCAGACAGGTACCACCTGAGAAATAGCTGAAGACAAGCCCACGGCAGGCTTCCGCCGGTAAACAGAGGGGAAATACAATCAATCGAATAAACATGTAAACAAGTTGACTTGATCAACAGCCTGGAAAGAAGCCGTCTCGCTGCAGAGACGGTTTCTTTCATTTTTTAGGGAGGGAGCTGTTTCTGTGAATTCGTTAAGATCGAGTGTTAGAACACGTGCATGAGCTTCAGCCTATGATGTAAAAAACTAAAAAAAGACCCGGACAAACTAGTCCGGGTCGGGATGTTGAGGCTATTAACGGGAATACCACTCAACGATAAGCTGTTCATTGATTTCTGCAGGAAGCTCAGAACGCTCCGGCAGACGAGTGAACGTACCTTCGCGCTTTTCTTCATCAAACTCGAGGTAAGATGGAACGAAGTCGTTTACTTCAAGTGCATCCTTCACGGCATCCAGGTTCATAGAACGCTCACGAAGAGAGATCTTCTGACCAGGTGCTACGCGGTAGGATGGAATGTCTACGCGCTGGCCATCAACAGTCACGTGACCGTGGTTGACGAGCTGGCGTGCTGCACGGCGAGTGCGAGCAAGGCCGAGGCGGTAAACGAGGTTATCCAGACGGGATTCAAGCAGAATCATGAAGTTTTCACCGTGGATTCCTTCGCGTTTGCCGGCAATTTCAAAGAGCTTGTGGAACTGACGCTCGGTCATGCCGTACATGTGACGCAGCTTCTGCTTCTCCTGAAGCTGAAGTCCGTATTCTGTTACTTTCCTGCGGGAATTCGGGCCGTGCTGGCCTGGTCCGTAAGGGCGCTTTTGAAGCTCTTTTCCAGTACCGCTCAGGGAAATTCCGAGACGGCGGGAAAGCTTCCAGCTTGGTCCTGTGTATCGAGCCATAAATAGCTCCTCCTTTTTATTGAAAGAATGTTCGTGAAATAAACAGGTCGTAATCCCGAGTCCCAGCCATTTCATTTTAGGTATCTTCGCCTCGACAGCTAGAGGTTACACAATACCCCTCGACGTTCCGCGGGAATGAAATGAACTGAAAGCCGTTTACGCAGGCTGCCTTATTTGCACAACGTACAGTGTATAATGAAGCAGCCATTGTGTCAATAGTTTACTGCGAATGATCAGGCATTCCTTTCATAACGAAACATGTATCAGTCAGCACATAGTAACCGGCTGCATAAAGAAAAAAGACCCGGCTATACCGGATCTCAGGCTGTTGATAAAGTCTGACAACTTACATGTTTATTCTATTCGGTTGTATTCCACTCCGCTTCCCCACCCTGCCGTGGGCTTGCTTTCAGCCGATGAAGCGTTTTTCGTACAAACGTATGCTGCTTAGCGCAGCAAGTGATGGTCTGTAAGGAATTGCTGACTGAAAAACAACCTTGTGGCTGGTAAAAACTACACAACGCCCGGCAATTGTAACAGAACGCTCCATGAAACTAACTTAGCGGAGGTCAAACGTAACTTACGCACCTTAACAGACCGTTATAACGAATAAAACAACTTAAGCCGTCGCAAAAGTAACATAACGCGAAGGAATTCGAACAGTCGCTCACAACCACGGAGGCGATGATGTCGCTGGTTTATCCTGTCTGCGAAATCATTCAGCGGGGATGTCGCCTACAAATACTTTTCGAGAACGGCTGCGAAGGCTTCGATGCCTTTTTGATCCGTTTCGGTAAAGCGTGCTTTAGACGGGCTGTCGATATCGAGCACTCCGAAGATTTGTCCGTCCTTAAATAAAGGCACGACAATTTCGGAGTTGGAAGCAGCGTCACATGCGATATGACCCGGAAAGGCATGGACGTCTTCAATTCGCTGCGTCTTTTGTTCACTGACCGCCGTACCGCAGACGCCTTTGCCGTAAGCGATATGGACACATGCCGGCAGACCCTGGAAAGGTCCGAGAATCAAGGCATCGTTTTTCCATAGGTAGAAGCCGACCCAGTTGACATCATCTAGGAATTGATTTAACAAAGCAGAAGCATTGCTGAGATTTGCAGTAATATCCGTTTCGCCTTCGAGAAGTGCATCCAGCTGACGTGATAGCAGCGAATACTGCTCTTCAAGCGTGCCGGAAGGGGTAACAGCTTCAAACATGGGACATCATCCTTTTCAGATAAAGTATATGCCGAGCATTATAGCACAGGCTGATCAGCGCAGAAAAGGGCTGTGCTCAGAAAGAAAAGCGTCAACAGCAGCTCTAGAGGCGCCGACCTGGCTGCTTTTGTGGGCATCAGAACCATATACAAGCCGAACCGCTTTCGAACGAGCGTGTTTAAGTGCTTCCGGAGGAGGGTAGTGCTCCCCGCAGAGCGGCTTATAAAGACCGGCTGTGTTAACATCCAGAGCCAGATTCTGTTCCGCTGCTTTGTCAATCACTTCACAAATCCAGGGAAAATCGTCAAAGGTTCTTGGAAACTGCTTTTGAAATTTACGAACGAGCGTTATGTGCCCGAGCCGGGCAGGCTTCCACTTTCCCAGATCAGCAGCAGCAGATGAGAGAACCGTTTCGTAGTACAAGCGGTAGACCGCTTCCAGCGAACCGCATGCTGCAATCAGCTCAGCGAAAGTATCCTCATGGAAATCCATGCAGATGTAACCGGAGCTTATGCGAAGAAAATGAACCGACAAAATAGCATCGTCCAAATAGGGGCCTGTATCATTCAGTAAACGGGTGATCTCCTTTTCCCATCCCGCGATATAATCGACTTCCAGACCTGTCCGGATCTTCAGGTGCCCGTCATACTCCTTTTTCACGAGCCGGCACGCTTCCAGATAAGCAGGCAGGTCAGCATGCTGCATACTGCTGTCCTGATTAGGTACGGGATCATGAAAGCCTTCCGGAAGCGGAGCATGCTCCGTAAACGATATTTCGTCCAGGCCGGCCAGAAGCGCGGCTTCTGCATATTCATTCAGCGTGTCCGCAGATCCGTGCGGACAAAAGGGGGTGTGCATGTGAGCGTCGTGTTTGATGTGCAACAGGAAACATCCTTTCGTTTACAGGGTGTGCAGGTGCGGACAGCTGTTCGCGTTTTAGCACCTTCTTACATGAAAAGGATAAAAAAGGGAGATTAATTGAAAGAAATTGTGGAATAAGTTATTCCAAACGTTGTCTGTCATGATAAGATAGGAAAAGAAAGCTTTTGAATGTACTTATTATAGCATGACTATATACATATTTACTGCTGTCCGGACCGTTTAACGAACAGCAGCTTGGTGAAGGAGGGTTCTGATGAGCTATGTAATTTATGCAGTGATTGCGCTGCTCCTTGCAGGTATTATTTACGGGGCGCTGGCGCGCAGGAACATTTTTAAGGACGTGGACCGGCTTGGCGGACGAAAAGTGGAGCTGATGAACCGACCCGTAACCGAAGAGCTGTCAAAAATGAAAGGATTAAAGCTTTCCGGTGAAACGGAAGAACGCTTCAACGAGTGGCGGCGTGAGTGGGACGAAATTGTAACCGTCCAGCTTCCTGACATCGAGGAAAAGCTTTTCGACATTGAAGAAGCAGCCAACCGCTACCGATTTGGCCGAGCCCGTCAGCTGATCGGAGTTGTAGAAGAAGCGCTCACTGCAATTGAAAAACATATCAATGATCTGATTCATGAAGTGCATGAGCTTGTACATAGTGAAGAACAGAACCGGCATGATATTCAGCGTGTAGAAGAATACTACCAGGAAACGAAAAAGAAACTGTGGGTTCACCGGGGATCGCTCGGAACCGCTGCAGACCGCATCGATAGTGAGCTTGAAGCGGCCCACGGGAATTTTTCTGTTTTCCATGAGCAGACGGGAGAAGGTAATTATTTTCAGGCACGGGAAACGCTCCAGGGAGTGCGCGAGGCGCTGGATCGTATTAACAAACTGATCGATGAACTGCCTTCGCTGCAGCTGAAAGTAAAGCGGGACGTTCCCGCACAGCTGCGTGAACTTGGCGACGGTATAGCTGAAATGAAGGAACAGGGTTATCCGGTTGAACTGCTTGATCTTGAGCCGCTGCAAAAGGAACTTGAAACCAAATGTACCAATGCGGAAGAAGCGCTTGATGAGCTCGACGTTGCAAGTTCATCGGTACTGCTGGAAGAGGTAGAACAGGACCTCCAGCATATTTACGCAAGACTGGAAGAAGAAGCGGTTGCGCGTCAGGATGCTGAGACGTCTCTCCCGGAAACTGGTGCAAAGCTTGAAAAGGCAGGCTCACTGATTGAGGCGATGAAAGTAGAGCTTGAAACGGTACGGCTCAGCTATCAGCTTTCTGAGAAGGAAGAAGCGGAACTTGCAGCAAGTGAAAAGAAGTGGAAGGAACTTGTCTCCGCGTTTCGGGTGCTGGAAGCTTCGAAAGAAGAACGGAATCAATCCTTCTCTGCTATTCAAGAAAGATTAAAGGAGCTTGATGCGGAAATCGCGGAAGTTGAAGCCGCGCTGGCATCCATGAAAGAAAATCTCGGTCATCTTCGGGAAGATGAACTGAAGGCAGTAGAAACGGTTTCAGAAAAGCGCCGCTATCTCCGCGGTATTAAGCGCAGGGTGGAACGTTGTTCGCTGCCAAAAGTGCCGGATCTGACGAAGAATCAGCTGCTTGAAGCGGAAAAGCAGATTACGAGGGCAGAAGAGCAGCTGGAAGAAGCACCGCTTGTAATGGAGGACGTACGACAGGCCGTTTCAGAGGCCGCATCGGAGATCGATAAAGCCGCTGCGATGGTAGATAAGATGATTGCAGACGGAGAGCTTGCAGAGCGTGTTATTCAATACGGCAACCGCTACCGGACGCAACACGATGAGGTGCAGATTCTGCTGCTCCAGGCAGAAGACCGCTTTCGGCAGGGACATTATGAAGAAGCAGTTGAACTGTCCGTTAAAGGAGTCGAAAAAGTTGATAAGCAGGTGCTGGATAAAGTGAACGGAACGGCATCAGAACTGAACAGCAAAGCGGGCAATGCCTGATTGAAAAAGACCAGACAGGAGAATACACTCCCGACTGGTCTTTTTTGTACAATTCGGACCTGTATCCGTATTTTTACCTAATATTCACGTTAAAAATGTTCACTGTAGTTGATTTTATGCCGATAAGGGGTATAATAGTACTAAAATCATGTGAGGCGGAAGGACTGAAGCAGCGTGAAGAAGGAATGGTTGATTATCGGTGCCACCGGTGCAGTGTGTGCTGCGGTCTGGGGCGTCCTCCTGATGACCGTTTTAGAACCGGACGAATCTGAACAGACGGAAGCGTCCCTTTCAGAAGAAGAACAGTCACTCGTCGATTTTTACGCACACCAGGAAACAGAAGATCAATCAGCAGCAGAGCAGGACGAATCATCTGCATCAGAAGAGGAAAATCAACCAGCAGCAGAGCCGGACGAGCCATCTGCATCAGAAGAAGAAAATCAATCAGCAGAGGAAGCAGAAGTCGAACTGGAAGATGTGCCTGATCGGCTGATTGAAAAAATACAGGACCAAGGACTTGAAGTGAAAGATATTGAGGACGCTGCGCCGGATCAACGCATGTCCATTGACGACCTGCTCGCTTTTTTGGAGGAGCTCGAATCACTTGATTAACCGCAGTTCAATGTAAAAAAGAGTCACCTGGAGCATTCATGGTGATTAGAGACCCACGCTCAATTAGAAGCGTGGGTTCTTTATTGGTCAGTAACACAAAAAAATCCTGACATGGCGCTCAGACAAATGGTGGACATGCAGGGCACGGCGCCCTCCTGCAGGAAGCCTGATACTGGAGCATGTTCGCAACGGGTGATCAGAAGAAACCCAGGTTGACAGACACATCAGACGAAGCAAACGGGTGAAAAGGAGGACTGGAAAAGCAGGTCTATGTATGATAGGATTTTCCGGTGAATAATTGCACGGGAGGCCTCAGCAATCATGATATATCTGGATAACAGTGCAGCAACTATCCCGGATGAAGAAGTACTTAAAACATTTACTAAAGCATCCAGCGCATACTTTGGCAATCCTTCCTCTCTCCATAAGCTTGGGGGAGAAGCTTCAGCGCTGCTTGAAAAAGCTCGTGAAAAAGCAGCTGAACTGCTGGAAGCTGAACAGCATCAAGTGCTGTTTACTTCTGGTGCAACCGAATCGAATAATCTCGCTGTACAAGGAACGGCGTATGCGAGACAAAATCGAGGAAAGCACGTTGTTGTTTCTTCTCTCGAGCACCCGTCCATTTTGGAGGCAGTGGCTTATCTGGAACGTGAGGGGTGGGATGTGACCCGCGTTTCTCCGCAGATGAATGGTGACGTGACGGCGCAATCGGTAAAACGTGCACTTCGCGAAGATACCGTGCTCGTCTGCATGATGCACGTGAATAATGAAACGGGAGCGATCCTTCCGGCAGAGGAAGTCGGCCTTATGCTGAAGCGCTACCCCAGGATTCATTATCATGTTGATGCTGTTCAGGCCGTTGGGAAGATCCCGGTATCATTTCGAACAATCGGGGCAGACTCTCTTTCCATTTCCGCTCATAAAATTCACGGCTTAAAGGGGACAGGCCTGCTAGTTTACCGGGATACCAGAAACCTGACGCCTCTGTTTTTCGGCGGAGCTCAGGAATCCGGAATAAGAGCAGGAACAGAAAATCCTGCGGGCGCTGCTGCCGCGGTGAAAGCGCTGCGTCTTGCCGTGTCGAACCGTCCGGAACATGCTGCTCACATGCGGGACTTGAACGTACAGCTTGAAACATTTTTCAAGGAGCGGAAAGAAGTTGTAATAAATTCACCTGCTCAACGGGCTCCGCATATTATCAATGTGTCCTGTCCGGGCCGAAAAGCAGAAACCGTTGTCCATGCACTCGAGCAGAGAGAGATTTATATTTCGACGACGAGCGCCTGCTCCTCCAGAGTCTCAAACGAAAGCAGCGTACTGAAAGAAATGGGAGCCGACCAGTCTGTCGCAGAGAGCGCTGTAAGAATCTCGCTATCCGGAAGAACGACCGCCGAAGAAATCGGCTCCTTTATGAAGGCATGGGAGCAAACAGTGCCGGAAGTGACGCTGGCGAAAGGAGCAAAATAATGAAGCATGATGCGATATTAATCCGCTATGCGGAGCTCGCTATAAAAGGACGCAACCGGAAAAAATTTGAACGAAGACTGGAAAAAAATATTCAGCAGCTGCTGAAGCGTCGTTTTCCGGCAGCAAGAACCTCCAGGACGTTCGGCAGGCTGTTTGCAGAAACGAACGGCGAAGACAGCAAAGAGGTTCTGGAAGCACTTCGGCACGTGTTTGGAATATCTTCTGTCAGTCCGGTCGTTCGCACGGTGAATAGAGAGGCTGATATAAAAGAAGGGGCGGCGGCTGTCATTTCAGACGCACTCGCTCAAGGGAAGCGTTCATTCAAAGTGTCCTGCCGCAGAATTGACAAAACATTCCCGACTGGCTCTCAAGACATGAATCAGCTGATCGGCGCACACCTGCTCGGACAATTTCCAGAGCTTACGGTAGACGTGCACCATCCGGATGTGGAGCTGACAGTGGAAATCAGGCAGGAAGGAACAGCGATTACTGGTGAAAAGCTTAAAGGGGCAGGAGGTCTGCCGACCGGAACCGGAGGCCGTGCCATGCTGCTTTTATCAGGAGGAATCGACAGTCCGGTAGCAGGATTTGAAGCGATGAAACGCGGAGTGACGCTTGAAGCTGTACACTTTCACAGCCCGCCTTATACGAGTGTTCAGGCGAAGCAGAAGGTGGAGGATCTTGCTGCAGTTCTGTCTGCATTCGGAGGAGCGGTCAAGCTTCACGTCGTTCCGTTTACCGAAGCTCAGCTCGCTGTTCATCAGCAGGTTCCGGACAATGTAGAAATCACTGTGATGAGACGTTTTATGCTTCGCATCGCAGAGCAGCTGGCAGAAAAGGATGGCTTAAAAGCGCTGATCAGTGGTGAGAGTCTTGGCCAGGTCGCAAGTCAGACGCTGGAAAGCATGTACGCCATTAATCAGGTGACGACAATGCCTGTTCTCCGGCCCCTGATTACGCAGGATAAACTGGACGTTATCGAAAAGTCGCAACGGATCGGTACGTACGACATATCGATTCGTCCGTTCGAGGACTGCTGCACGATTTTTCTGCCGTCTGATCCAAAGACGAAGCCTAATGCTGAAAAAGTAGCCTATTATGAAAGCTTTCTTGCGATTGACGATATTGTAAACGACGCGGTTAAACGTACCGAAGTCCGCATCATTGATGGTCGGACACAACAAGATGAGGAGCTTGAAGACCTCTTGTAAGGCTATAAAGCAGCAGGCAGAATCTCCAGACATACAGGGGATTCTGTTTTTTTTAGCGCTGTGCATTATTATTAAAAAGCTTTTCATAAATGTGAAGCAGGGATACTGGAAGCATGAAGCGTACTCTAAAAATCGTTGTCGTTCGGGGTCCTGAATGGGCGCGCAGCCGTTGCCTTTTTATAATAAGCTGTACTTTGAGGGGAGGAGAGGTCTCTGAATGTGGAGGAGAAAAGGCCTTGCATGATAACGATACCTGCTTAAAAGAGGAGACTGCAATTTGCAGAAAGAAAGGTTCGTCTGAGTAGTTATAAGTCGGATCAAGACGAATCTGGAACAATGGAGTACTTGGGGCGGCTTTTTATCCGGACGTGATCAGACAGATCGGCGTTCGTTCGAGCCCTTTGCTGCACGGCAGAAGGAAAGAAGGCTTCTGCTTGCAGGAAAAGCTTTGGAAACGTCATAATAGGATAGTAAAGGAGGAAAGCGGAATGGGAACACTTTGGTTTGGCGGAACAATCATACCGATGACAGAGGAAGAGCGCAGGGAAGAGGCAGTTTTTACAAAAGACGGTTTTGTTGTGGCGCTGGGCTCTGAACAAGCACTTCGTTCAGAATTTGCATCATCCATCGACCGGGAAGTCGATCTGCGCGGGGGTGCGCTTTATCCAGGTTTTATCGACAGTCACCTGCACATGATCGGACACGGAGAAAAATTGCTGAAGCTCGACGTTTCATCTGTTACGAGCCTTGATCAGCTGAAAAGGCTGCTCGAGCAGCAGGCATCAGCAGTTCCTGAAGGAGAATGGGTGCTGGCAGAAGGCTTTAACGAAAATCTGTATGAAAACCGGACAGTTCCGGACAGGCTGTTTCTGGACGACATATCTGTTACAAAACCGATTATGATTACGCGGGTATGCAGACATGCGATGGTGGTGAATACGGCTGCTCTGCAGCTTGCTGGTATTTCCAGAGGAACAGAGTCTCCGTCCGGAGGCAGAATTGAACGGTGGGAAGACGGAGAGCCGACTGGTTATCTGCACGATCAGGCGCAGGAGCTGATCAAGCCTTATCTGCCGAAGATCGACCGGGACTATGTGAAACGGGCGTTGGAAACATCGCTCGCCGATTTGTATCAGCATGGGTTTACAGGCGGGCATACAGAGGATTTGTTTTATTACAATAAACCGGAGGAAACAGCTTCTGTTTTTCGGGAAGTCATTGGCTCTCACCGAAAATTCCGCACGAATCTGCTGGTACATCATGAGGCTGCTGACGTGATTGATACGTTTCCGGATTCGGAATTTCTCAAGCCAGGCTCTGTAAAGCTGTTTGCTGATGGTGCGCTCGGAGGGAGAACGGCGCTGTTAAAGGCTCCCTATTCTGATGCGGATACGACCGGAGTGGCGATACATACACCGCAGCAGCTGGAGTCAATTGTGAAAAAGGCGAGAGCCATTCAAATGCCGGTGGCAGTGCATACGATCGGCGATGAGGCATTGGAGATGGCGGTGACGGCAATTGAAAACCAGCCTCCGCCACCGGGGAAACGGGATCGGCTGATTCATCTGCAGGTAACGACACCCGAACTCCGCAGCCGTCTGAAAAAGCTCGATGTCGTACTTGATATCCAGCCGCGCTTCACGGCGTCTGATTTTCCGTGGGTCATGGATCGTCTCGGACAGGATCGGCTGCCGGACTCCTTTGCGTGGAAAACACTGCTGGAGGACGGGCTGGTTTGTGCCGGAGGATCGGACGCTCCGATTGAACCGGTCGATCCACTGCTCGGCATTCATGCAGCTGTCACGCGCCGTCGTCCGGAAGAAGACCATGACGGCTGGCTCCCTGATCAGAAGCTGACGCTTTTTGAGGCGCTGCGTCTGTTCACCTCGGGAAGTGCTGCTGCAGTCTGTGAAGAAGATGTGGCAGGGATCGTGGAGCCGGGGTACCGGGCTGATTTTACTGTCCTCAGCAGGGATTTGTCTCTGCTGGAGCCGAATGAGTGGCTGCACGCTGAGACAGTGATGACAGTCGTGGATGATACGATCGTCTATCATCGTAATCAGGAGCTCGTCGAACAACGATAACCCCGCATCTGCAAAGCAGAGCGGGGCCGGAAGCCAGCTTAAAGAAAGCTGCGCTTTACTTTATGGTAGAAGAGATTGTCTTTCATACGAAGCGTTTTGACGACTCGGTCGGATACCTTTACGTGCAGCTCATGACTGTGCCGGATGCCCATCGCTTCATTGTCGATGCCGACGATCGGATGGTCGTTGCCATCCTGCACAATTTTAAGCGTAAGCTCTCGTTCTTTCCCCATCACGAGCGGAGAACCAAGCGTACGGTAGCGGTTGTTGTTGACGGAAGCCATTTCCGTCAGCTGCATGGAAGGAAGCTTAGGGTCTACGATAGCGCCCCCGAGTGATTTGTTGTATGCAGTGCTTCCCGTAGGCGTGGAGACGAGAAGCCCGTCGCCGCGGAAGGTTTCAAAGTAAAGACCGTCCACATAAACATCAATGACAAACGTCTTAATAATGTTCGAGCGGATGGACAATTCGTTCAGGCAGTGAAACTTTTGCCCGTCGTCAGTCGTAACTTCCAGTGTCGGGTAGCGCAGTACTTCCACCATGTCAGACTGCATCGCAAGTTCGATGCGGTCCGGATCGTGAATACTGAAGTCGGTATAAAAGCCGAACTCTCCGTCATTGACGCCGATATAAAGCGCGTCTTCCCGGAAGCCGGTCTTTTGAAGCGCCTGCAGAAATGTTCCGTCACCGCCGAAGCTTGCAATGATGTTGGCATCTTTCGGGTGATCGACAAGCTTGAACCCGTATTTCCGGCCAAGTTCGCGGAACTCAAGTATTTTTTGTTCGATTTCTTCTGTTTTTTTGGAAAACAGATAGACATTTTTGCGGTCTGTCATAGCGTAAGCCACCCTTTCTGATTCCAATCAGGATACGTACATGTTTATTCTACCAAAACAGACAGAACCGCGCAGTAAGGAAGAAAAACAACAATAGAGGAGGAGTACATAATGAATGCAAAACGCTGGATTGCACTCGTAGCTGTATTAGCGATTATTGCGGTATCAGGGGCGGTCAGTCTCGTTACCTCACCTGCTGATACAGATGATTTTGCAGGAGGATTTCCCGGTTTTTCCGAAGAACCGGTTCAGGAACGGCTCGTAGAACAAGGAACAGATGAAGGGAAAATTGCGGTTATCCGTCTTGAAGGCATAATCCAGGCCGGGGGAGATGCCCTTTTCGGTGGCGGATATAACCATCAGCTTCTGCTCGATCAGCTTGACCATGCAGCACGTGATGCGTCGGTTGATGGTATTGTGCTGCGTGTAGACACACCCGGGGGAGGCGTCGTGGAAAGCGATGAAATTCACGACAAAATCGTAGAAGTACGTGATGAATACGCGAAGGATGTTTACGTCTCAATGGGCGGACAGGCTGCAAGTGGCGGCTACTATGTAGCTGCGCCCGCAAACCGCATTTATGCGAACGGACAGACCATTACGGGCTCACTGGGAGTTATCATGCAGTCGATTAATTTTGCGGAGCTCGCAGATGAGCTCGGTATCAGTGACCAGACGATTAAAAGCGGGGAGTTTAAAGATATTATGTCGGCTACTCGTGAGATGACCGACGAGGACGAAGAAATTCTTCAGTCGATCGTGGACGATGCGTACGAGCAATTTCTGGGAGTGATTGAAGACGGCCGCGATTTGAGTCGCTCAGAAGTTGAGGAGCTCGCTGACGGACGTATTTTTACAGGCAATCAGGCTGTTGAGAACGGGCTGATTGACGATCTCGGAAACCTGGAAGACGTGATTGAGGACATGAAAGCAGATATCGGCCGTGACACGGATGTTGTCGAATACGAGCAAGGATTCGGATTTGGCTCCTTTTTCGGCTTAACGATGGACCAGCTGTTTGAACAGCGCCAGCTGAATCAGCTGACGGAATGGCTGCAGCAAAATCAGGGCGGCAGACTCCTGTATCTCTATACGAATTGAGGTGAGCAATCATGAATGAAAGTGTGGAATCAACAGAAGCAATCGAAACGGAACGAATAAAAGAAACTAGCGAAGCGCCGGCCGCTCAAGCTGTAGACTATATGCAGGCAGGCTTCTGGATCCGCTTATGGGCGTACACCGTTGATATTATCGTAACGTTTTCTGCAGGTGCAGCTGTCACGGGACTATATATGGCAGTAACAGGAACCGATTTGACGATTCTTACGTTCAGCGTAAGCGGCATTCTGTCCGGAATGGTCACGTTTTTATATTTCATCCTGCTTACCAAGTATTTCGGGAGGACGCTCGGCAAGCAGCTGTTCGGTCTGCGGGTCGTATCCTACAGGAAGGAAGAAATGTCCTGGATGGATGTGTTATTCCGGGAATTTGTCGGCCGGTTTCTGCACCGGTTTCTCGTTGTCACGAATGCACTGTACCTTGTCGTTGCGTTTCATCCGAAAAAACGAGGAATCCATGATTTTCTCGGAGATACGGTTGTGGTGATGGAAAAACGAGCCATGGTAACGGTGCCGGAACGTGCTGAAAAAGAACCGCAGCAATTGGAAAGTTCACCAAGCGTATGATAGAGTAGGATCGTAAACGAATGAAATGAAAGGGTGGATAACGATGGGAATTACGTTCAAGGATAAGCCTGTTACACTCAGCGGAGAACAGCCGCAGACGGGGGAGAAAGCTCCTTCATTTACCGTGCTTGGAACCGATTTATCTGAGGTGACATTCGAAGCAGGAACGAAAACGCTCATCAGTGTTGTTCCGTCCATTGATACGAGTACGTGCGATAAGCAGACCCGAACATTCAATGAAGAAGCGGCTGCAGTCGATAACGCAGAAATCTGGACGATCAGCGCGGACCTGCCATTTGCTCAGCGCCGGTGGTGCGCAAATGCCGGGCTCGAGGGGGCTCACATTTATTCTGACCACAAAACGCTTGATTTCGGAATGGCCTACGGCCTGGTAATCGAAGAGCTTCGGCTCCTGTCACGAGCAGTATTTGTCGTCGATAGCTCCGGAACGATTGTTTACAGTGAAGTTGTCGGAGAAGTAAGCGGTCACCCGGATTATGAAAAAGCAGTTGAAGCATTGAAGCAAGCTGAATAAGGCCCTGAGCCTCAGCGAACAGGATACAGTGGGAACGGAGCTGACCGGTGATTGCCGGGTCAGCTCCGTTCTGTTACGTCGTATTCTGTCCGAAACTGAACGCTGCCGGAATAGCAGCATGTTGAAAGAAGGCGTTTTAGGTGAGATGGATACACCCATACTTATACATGATTTATACTCCGGTGATCGCGCTGTATCTGCTTGTGGTTTTTACCGGAAATCCGCTGCTGGACTGGCTGCTGGCACCCGCCGCGGTAATTCTGCTGCTCTTATCTTATCCAGGAGCGCCGCGCCTGTTCAAAGTTCTCGGTGCCGGATTTATGGGAGCGGGAGCTTTTTTTCACTGGTACGCCGGCGGCTCGCTGTCAGAAGTTCCGTTTCTTCTGACTGATAACTATGGGCTGCTCGCGCTCCTCCTTATGCTTCCGTGGATGAAAAGCGTCGTGGAGAGCGGAAAGTTTGACCGGAAAATTGCTGAACTGCTTCGTGTGAATGCTGACAGTCTCGGCAATTTGTATCCTCGAAGCTTATTTACATCGGTTATTTTGACGGCCTTTTTAAACCTTTCTGCTGCCCCGATTTCACAGGGCGTGCTGCGAAAGAATCTAGCTTCTTTGCCGATGCGGCTTCGGAACACGTTTATCAGCAGAGCAACGCTGCGGGGAAATGCGCTCGCTCTTATTTGGAGTCCGCTTGAAGTTCTGATCGCACTAACGATATTTATTACCGGCACTGCGTATCTGGAGCTTTTGCCGTGGCTTTTACTGATTGCGCTGCTCATGTTTTGCGGGGATGCGTTGTGGAACTATTTTCGCTACCGAAAGGAGCCGCTCGATCAGGAGGGAATGGTGTCGCTTGACTGGAGCGGCTGGAAACGGCTTGTTGGCAGCATGGCCCACTTATTCGCCGCGCTCAGCGTTTTTCTGGCAGCTGTTATTATTATGGGAAACGTGACCGGCTTTGACTTTATTCTGACCGTCACGCTGCTGATTTTTCCGTTTGCCTTCTGCTGGTCCGTGTTTTTGCGGAGGCGCCGCCGATTTCTTCGTATTGGCTGGCAGACGTGGAAAGAGAAAACAAATACAATGCAGCACTTTTTTGTTTTGTTTCTGACTCTCTCCTTTTTTGCTTCTGCGCTTGAACAAACAGGGCTGCTGGAGATGCTGGAAGCTCCTGTCATGTATGTGCAGGATTACCCGATTCTCGTCTTTATGCTGATTCAGGCCAGCTTCGTGTTTCTCAGTCTCTTCGGCGTTCACCCCATTGCCACAATCGGAATTCTCAGTTCACTAAGTCCGCTGCTGATGAGCGTGATCAGTCCGCTTAGCCTCTCGATTATTTTGATTACGAGTTCGATCGCAACATTGACTGTCAACACGTACGGCTTGTTTGTACAAATTACCTCCGCCAACCTTGGAGAGAATCCGTACCGAATATCCTTGCACAATCTGGGATTCGCCGGAGCCTTTTTTATCGTCAGTATTTTCGTTGCTTATCTGGTTCTGTAAAAGGTGTTTCGGTTTTCGGACAGATTATTATCTGCTAAGCTGTATGGTTGGAAATGACTTTAGGAAAGAAGGGATGGCCAATGCAGGAGTCAACAAAAACGGAAGCTTATTTTCAAGTGCTTGACCAAGGAGCAGAAAAGATTCGAAGTATAGAAGATAATCTCTATATAGAAGCGCTCGGAACGATGGGAGAAATGTTGTTTCAGCGGGATTTCACACCTGCCGGAGAAGATCTGCGATTAGAGCTGGAGCAGTCAGCAGCTTCGCTTCCAAAAGAAATGCACCGGGAAGAAGTCCGAAGAGCGATTCAGCTAGCCGTTTTGAAAGGCATGAAAGAAGCGGTTCAGCCGCACCACGCCATGACGCCGGATGCAGTAGCGCTTTTTATGGGTTACTTGACGAATCTGCTGCTGAAAAAAGAAGAAGGAAAACCGGTATTGCTTGACCCGGCAGTGGGCAGCGGGAACCTGATGACAGCTGTGCTCAATCAGTTGTCTGAAGATGCTCATTTTGTTGCGGCAGAACCTGATGAAACCCTGCTGAAACTCGCTTTCATGAACGCCAACCTGCAGGAGCATGAAGTGGATCTGTTCCATCAGGACAGCGTGGCTTCACCGCTTCTCGATCACGCAGACGCTGTCGTATGCGATCTCCCTGCAGGGTATTATCCCGATGATGAGACCGCAGCAGGATTCAAGGTTAAAGCAAAAGACGAAAAAACGTATGTGCATCATCTGCTGATTGAGCGGTCTATCCGCCACGTTAAGGAGGGGGGCTTTCTCATTCTGCTCGTTCCGAATCAGCTGTTTCAGTCTGATCAATCTGCCGGGCTCCAGGAGATGATACGGGAGCAGGCCCACATTTATGCCGTACTGCAGCTGCCTGAAACGATGTTTAAGACGCGTAGTTCCGGGAAAAGTATGTTGATCCTGCGTAAGAAAAAGGATGGAATTATACCACCATCGCAGGCGCTGCTTGCTGAAATGCCGTCATTCACAAAAGAGGCTGCCCTAGCCGACATGATGAAGCGGATATCCGGATGGATTGAAGAGAACGTTCACGGATGACTGTATCAGTGCAGAATGAATTTAATATAGTATAGATTTTAATACAGCTAAGTAAACCCTTTCATTTCAGTGTTTATGAAATGATATTGTGTTACAATTCTGTTTATATATTTAATTAGCACAGAGGTTGCATTCTGCTCTGCACAGTGTTTTAATTATGGTTGACGAACAATCGTATACACTCGATGAAGGAGCGATGAACAGATGTCGAAAATCATGGCGATCAACGCCGGCAGCTCATCTTTGAAGTTTCAGCTGCTGACAATGCCTGAAGAGACGGTCGTAACAAAGGGCCTTGTGGAACGAATTGGAATGGATGACGCTGTATTTGCTATAGAAGTAGACGGAGAAAAGAAAAAAGAAACAACGTCGATCCCGGATCACGCTGAAGCAGTCCGACTGCTGCTAGATAAGCTGACCCGCTATCGCATTATTGCTTCTCTGGATGAAATTGAAGGAATCGGTCACCGTGTTGTGCACGGGGGAGAGAAATTCAACGATTCCGTCTTTATCACAGATGACGTAATCCAGGGTATTGAGGATGTGTCAGAGCTTGCACCGCTGCACAACCCGGCAAACCTTACCGGCATCCGGGCTTTTCGTGAAGTCCTGCCGAACGTCCCTGCAGTTGCGGTGTTCGACACGGCTTTTCACCAGACAATGCCGGAAGAATCCTATCTTTACAGCCTCCCTTATGAATACTATGAAAAGTACGGTATTCGTAAATACGGATTTCACGGAACCTCTCACAAGTATGTGTCTGAGCGTGCATCGGAAATGCTCGGACGTCCTGTAGAAAACCTGCGCCTTATTTCCTGCCACTTGGGCAACGGCGCATCGATTGCTGCGATTGACGGTGGAAAATCCATTGACACATCTATGGGCTTTACACCGCTTGCAGGTGTTACGATGGGGACGCGTTCCGGAAATATTGACCCGGCCTTGATCCCATACATTATGGGAAAGGCAGATCTGAGTGCTGAAGAAGTAATGAACGTACTGAACAAACGCAGCGGCATGCTCGCATTGTCCGGTTTTTCCAGCGACCTGCGGGATATTGAGCTTCAGGCTTCAGATGGAAATGAACGAGCTAAGCTGGCGCTGGATGTCTTCACCTCCCGTATTCATAAATATATCGGTTCTTACGCAGCTCGTATGCACGGGCTCGATGCGGTTATTTTCACAGCAGGAATTGGTGAAAACAGTGACGTCATTCGTGCACAGGTGCTGAAAGGCCTCGAATTCATGGGCATTTACTGGGACCCTGCATTGAATAAAACCCGCGGGGAAGAGGCGTTTATTAATTATCCGCATTCTCCGGTAAAAGTGCTAGTTATTCCTACAAATGAAGAAGTGATGATTGCACGCGACACGCTGCGACTTGCTCAATAGACTGCAAAAATCTGTTTACAGCCGTTCCGCTCTCGGAACGGCTTTTTGATTGAAGCCAATGATGAAAAAGAATATGACATTTGTCATATGATCGGCCTGACAGCTGTGTCTACCTTATGTGTTTCTCCGAGTGTAAACTGACATTACAGAAACAAACAACTGGAGGAATCATTATGAGCCGGCAACAGCTAGCAGAACTTAAAAAAAGCGTCGCACCATTCGCAGCTTCCGATACAAAAAAAAGCATTTGGCAGATCGTTAATTCGATTGTTCCGCTTCTCCTGTTATGGTATGGAGCATACGTAAGCCTGTCTGTTTCCTATTGGCTGACTCTGCCGATTCTAGTCGTAGCAGCAGGATTTGTCGTCCGGACATTTATTATCTTTCACGATTGCACACACGGCTCCTTTTTTAAAAGCGCAAAAGCAAACAAGGCGGTCGGATTCCTGACAGGTGTTATCACTCACTTCGCCTTCGAAAAGTGGAAGCGCAGCCATACGATTCACCATGCGACGAGCGGTAATCTGGATAAGCGCGGCACGGGAGACATATGGATCATGACAGTAGAAGAATACGCTGCAGCCAGATTCTTGCAGCGCATGTCCTATCGCCTTTACCGCAACCCGATTGTCATGTTCGGACTCGGTCCAATTTTCCTCTTTCTCGTGGATAACAGGTTCAATCGTCGCGGCGCAAAGAAAAAAGAGCGCTTGAATACTCACCTCATTACAGCGACAATTGCGGTCATCTACGCACTGCTTATTTGGGCAGTCGGCCTTCAAGCGTTCCTGCTCATTCAGCTGCCGATCCTCTTCATTTCCGGAGCTCTCGGTATTTGGCTGTTTTATGTACAGCATCAGTTTGAAGATTCGTATTTTGAAAATGAATCAGAGTGGGACTTCGTTAAAGCGGCAGTCGACGGCAGCTCTTATTATCAGCTGCCGAAAGTGGTGCAGTGGCTTACTGGTAACATCGGCTACCATCATGTCCATCACCTCAGTCCGAAAGTGCCAAACTACCGGCTTGAGCAGACACACGAGAACACGGCGCCTCTGCAAAAGGTAACCACTATCACGCTTTGGACGAGCCTGAAAGCCGTTAACTTCAGACTGTATGATGAAAAGAACAAGCGATTCACCGGATATGGAGCAGCTAAAAAATTAAGAGCTGTCCCGACAAAGGTCAGCCCACCTTCAAAAACTCAAAAGGGAGCATAACTGGTAAGAAGCCGCCTGTTCGAATGGCGGCTTTTTTCAATGATCAAAAACGATATGCATGTCCAGTGCTCCCGGCAGGACCAGCTTTTTGATACAATAAGAGAAGAGCTGTTTTTTACAGCCGTGTGGGAGGATGGATGCATTCGCGACCCATGACGAACGATCGGAAGAGGTGCCCGCATGAAAAACTGGTTTCACATATTTCCGCAGCATACTGGCTTAAGTTTATATGCCTGGATCATTTTCTGTCTGCTGCCTTTTTATTTCGTAATCGCCAATTCGGCTCCGCGGGAGATCGTTGCAGGTGTTCTGATGATTATGATCTTTTTTGCTGCCTATCGCTTTTCCTTCGTGAAAAGAGGCTGGATTGTTTATGCAGCTGTCGGGATTGAATTAGCCGTCAGCATCGGGATGACTCTTTATTTCGGATACATCTATTTCTTTTTGTTTCTCGCTTTCTTTATCGGCAATATCACGCAGCGCCGCGAATTTGTACTCCTCTACATCCTGAACGTTACGGCAGGCGTTTCATCTGCCGCATTCGGTTTTTATATTCAAAGTGAAATTTTTATGATGCAGCTCCCGTTTATTGTAATCAGTCTGATCGGCATCCTGCTGCTTCCGTTTACGATTTATTTGCGTAAAAAGCAGGAGAAGCTGGAGGGGGAACTGAAGGACGCTAATAAAAAGATTTCCCAGCTTATCGTGATGGAGGAACGTCAGCGTATTGCAAGGGACCTGCATGATACGCTCGGTCAAAAGCTGTCACTGATTGGACTTAAGAGCGACCTTGCAGAGAAGCTGATTGACATTAACTCGCAGGAGGCTAAAAAAGAGGTCGGGGATATTAACCGCACGGCCCGGCTTGCACTAAAAGAAGTGCGGGAACTCGTCTCAGATATGCGCGGGACTCGGCTCAGCGAAGAGATGCGGCACGTTCAGGAGATACTGGAAATAGCCGGGATTAACCTTCACGTAACCGGCAGTCCGGAACTGAAAGAAGTACCGCTGCTCGCAGAAAATACGCTCAGCATGTGCGTAAAAGAAGCAGTGACAAATATTGTGAAGCACAGCAGCGCGACGCTGTGTGAGATTGACATATCGGATTCAGCAGGAGAAATCATGGTGAATGTGAAAGACAATGGAAGCGGATTTTCCCTTCACACCGTGCAGCTGAATGAAAGTGGCATTCAAGGTATGAAGGAACGACTCGAATTTGTAAACGGCACGCTGGATATTGAGTCGAAGAAAGGTACAAGCTTGTTCATGCGGATTCCGCGGATTGTTCAGCCGATCAGAAAGGAGAGGCAGCTATGATACGAATCGTGCTCGCAGAAGATCAGCAGATGCTGCTTGGTGCGCTGGGGACGCTGCTTGGTCTGAAGGAGGATATGGAGGTTGTTGGAAAAGCGGGTAACGGGGAAGAAGCGGTGGATATGGTACGCCGGCTCAATCCGGATGTCTGTATTATGGATATCGAAATGCCTTCCAAGACAGGGCTGGATGCTGCAGAAGAGTTGATAAATCATCCGTGCCGCATCATCATTCTGACAACCTTTGCCCGCTCGGGTTATTTTCAGCGTGCAAGAAAAGCCGGAGTCAGCGGTTACTTGCTTAAGGACAGCCCAAGTGAGGATCTGGCTGACTCCATCCGTACGATTATGAACGGCCGCAAAGTATACGCACCGGAGCTGATTGATGTTGCATACAATACACCTAATCCTCTGACGGAGAGAGAGAAGGAAGTGATGAAGCTGGTGGCGGAAGGACAAACGACGAAGCAAATTTCAGCAGCGTTGTATTTAACAAACGGTACAGTCCGAAACTATATTTCTTCGACGCTGGACAAGCTGGAAGTATCCAACCGAATCGCGGCTGTCACATTGTGCAAAGAAGAAGGGTGGCTGGACTAGCCGGACTACACATGGAAACCGCCTGCGGATATGTCCGCAGGCGGTTTCAGTTTAAATGTTATCAGCGTCCGTCTGTAGCGTTTTCGGTACGGACGATTAATACGTCGCATTTTGCATGGCGTGTAATGTGTTCGGATACACTTCCGATCAGAAACCGTTCTACCGCGTTCAGACCTGTGGCACCAGTAACGATTAAGTCAACTTCATGTTTTTTGGCAACATCTTTCGCAATTTTAACTTTAGGAGAACCGTAATCCAGAATCAGAGTGACATCAGTCAGTCCCTGGTCTTCAGCAAGCTTCTTGTATTCATTCAGCATATCTTTGGCGTACTGCTCTGCTTCGGAAAAGATCGTGCGGTCATAATGCTCGACTGAAGCGAATGTCCTCGTATCAACAATGTGTGCAAGTAAGAGCTTGGCTTCGTGATCTTTCGCCAGAAGGGCCGCTTTGCGAAAAGCCCGCTTTGCTTCATCAGAGCCATCAACAGCAACGAGAATGTTAGTATAACGAACAGACATTGGTAACGCCTCCCATTTCCCAAAGTGCCGGTTTACCCGGTTATATTGTCATTCTACCATACTTATTCCCGAAAATATGGAATGAAAACGCATTATCGACTTCTTTAATGCTTCGCAGTTGAGAACAAAGACGGATTCAGCCACAATAGACATATAACAATGCGAAGGTGGTTTTGGAATTGCGGCATGCTATTATTACGGCTGGAACGAAAGGTCTCGGCAGAAAGATGACGGAAACAATGCTGAAGGCCGGCTATGCAGTAACCGTGAATTACCGTTCTGACATAGAGGCGGTGCGTGAAAGACAGCAGGACTGGCTGGACTATGAAGACAGAATTCAGTTTGTTCAGGGCGACGTTCAGAATAAAGAGGATCTGAACCGTCTTGCAGACGAAGGGCTGAAGCGGTTTGGAAGAATAGATGTCCTACTCCTCAATGCAGGTCCTTATATTTTTGAGCGGAAGGCGCTTGCTGACTATGAGGACAGCGAATGGCATGAAATGATTAACGGTAATTTGAATGCAGCTTTTTATCTGCTGAAAAAAGTGATACCTGTTATGCGCAGCCAGCAGTTTGGCCGGGTGGTTACATATGGCTTTCAGGGAGCCGATCATTCGCCGGGCTGGCTGTTCCGGGCAGCTTTTGCAGCGTCAAAAGCAGGACTTGCTTCTTTAACAAAATCGCTGGCAATTGAAGAAGCGCCGAACGGCATCACGGCTAATATGGTATGCCCAGGTGAAATTCTGGATGAGATGAAGGAAAGCTCCATTTCGTATTCACGCAGTCAGCCTGATGAGAAAACGCCGGTCGGACGGAGTGGCACCGGAGAAGATATCGCGCGCACGGTCATGTTTCTCTTAGATGAAAAAGCAGACATGATAACCGGCAGCGTTATTGAAGTAACCGGAGGACTGGACGTTCTTCATAAGCACCGGTCCTAGGCAATTGTTCTGTGCAAACTGAAAAGCCGCTTTTACGAGGCGCCGGAAAGTTAAGAAACCCATGCTTTTTTACCAGCATGGGTTTTTGTGTGGGAAAATCAGCTGAACCTCCTGCAAAGGGCCTTTATTCGGCTTCGGACCTTTTAGACAACGGTTAAACTGACCGGAGTTTTGGTGAGGGTGACGGCTCCGTCTTCGGTAAGCAGAACGTCGTCCTCGATTCTTACGCCAATTTTACCTGGAATATAAATGCCAGGCTCAATTGTAAACGTCATGCCCGGTTTTAACAGGTCGTTATTATTTGCGTGCATAGACGGCAGTTCATGAACATCGATTCCGATTCCGTGTCCGATCCGGTGAGGGAAGTACTCGCCGTAGCCTGCTTCTTCGATGACCGAGCGGGCTGTGTGATCAAGCCTGCCGATTGTTTCGCCGGGAGCCGCAGCGCTCAGAGAGGTTTGCAGTGCGCGGAGGACTGTTTCATAGACGCGGCGGCTTTCTTCATCAGGTTCCCCGAAAAAGACGGTCCGTGTAATGTCGGAGGCGTACCCTTTCCACATCACTCCAAGGTCAAACAGAACGCTGGATCCTTTTTGAAGCGGGGTGCTCCCTGGAACACCGTGCGGGTCGCCTCCGTTCCCGCCGAACAATACCATCGGCTGAAAGGACATTTCCCGGACGCCCTTTTTTTTCAAGGCGTATTCAATGGCGGCCACGACTTCGACCTCCGTGATCCCTTCCTTCAATGCTGCAATTCCAGCTGCAATCCCCTGATCAGCGAGAGCCGCCGCCTCTTTCATATACGATTGCTCCTCAGCTGACTTGATGAGACGACTTCCGGTCAGAAGCCCATCTGCTTCAACCAGCTGTGAATCCGGCGCAATACGCTGCCATTCCTTCAGCCTGCTCCAGGAAATTCCGCTTTCAAGCGCAATGGTCTGCATCGCGATCTGTTTTTTAGATAGATACTGCTGCAGCTTTTCCCACGGATTTTCGGTGTCACTGTAGCCGATGATGGGAGCATCGATTATTTTTTTAATCTGATTGATTTCCATAGCAGGACAGATAACGAGCGGGTCTGCCTCTGCAAACAGCAGCACGGCGAGAAGCCGTTCATGCGGATCGGCATCAAAACCGCTTATGTAAAATACGTTCGGTCTGGACTGGGCCATGAGTACGTCGATTTTTTCTTCTCTCATTTTCTGTTGTAGCGTTTCTGCTCGTGTCAACTGTAATCACTCCTTTATGGGATCTGCACTCAGTTTAGCATAAAGGAGGTGCTCGTAAGGGGAGAGAAGCTGTTTAAGGATTTCAATGCATATTAAAGGAACTGAACGGGTACGGGATAGAGGAAAATATAAAGGAGGAGCGATCGCAGATGAAAGTATCTTATCATGGACATTCCGTTGTAAAAATTGAAACGAACGGCACGAACATTCTCATTGATCCGTTTATTACCGGTAACGGGCAAACCGACCTGGAAGCGGACAATACGAAGGCTGACGTTATTCTGCTCACCCACGGTCACAACGATCACGTAGGAGATACGGTTGATATTGCCAAACGAAACGATGCCCTCGTAGTAGCGCCGTTCGAGCTGGCGACCTACCTTGGCTTTCAGGGTGTTAATGCACATCCGATGCACATCGGCGGCAGTCATGAATTTGCGTTTGGCACAGTGAAGCTGACGCAGGCGTTCCACGGTTCTGCGTATACAGAAGAAGAAAACCAGCGCATCGTGTATACAGGTATGCCGGCAGGGATTTTATTTTCGGCTGAGGGTAAGACCATCTATCATGCCGGAGATACCGGACTCTTTTCAGATTTAAAGCTGATTGGAGAGCGTAACCGTATTGATCTCGCCTTTTTGCCGATCGGCGATAACTTTACGATGGGACCGGAAGATGCTGCAACAGCGGCTGAATGGATTCAGGCCTCTCATGTCGTTCCGGTTCACTACGATACGTTCGACGTAATTAAACAGGATCCACAAGCATTCGTTGATCTCCTGTCTGTGAAAGGAAGCGTCATGAAAGCAGGAGATTCTCTCGATCTTTAAGTTAAAGAAGCACTCTAAACAGGAGCAGCCCGGCGATTGTTTCGCCGGGCTGCTCCTTCATAGTATGCACGTTACGGATACAGCTCGTTTCCAGATTCCATAAAGATCATGACTTCTTCATTATAGGCATTGGCGATGGAGATGCTGTTGCCTTCGTCGGCAGCGTTATTGTACTCTTCTTCCAGCAGAGGATAGAGCTCCTCCCATATTACACTCCGTTCGATGTGATCACGGTCGAACTCAAGAAAGAACTCTTCGGGACTCATATCAAGCGCTTCAGCCATGCCTTGCACAGAAGCGGGCATGTTACCTTCATAAAGATCCATGTTATACAAGGCGTGGCTTTCGACCATTTCCTCTGTGACTTCCACCTCATAGGCAATCATGGCATATTCGCGCCATAAAGTTTCAAACTCACTTCGCTCATGGGCAAACAGCAGAATGTCTTCCGGTGACCAGGATTCATTGTATTCATAGCGTTGAATGTAATAGCGAATAAACCAGCGTTCTAGCTGCGCATCAAGCCGTTGAGAAGGTGCGGCAGTTTCTGCAAACAGGTCAAGCGCTTCGTTGGTCATACGTTCATAGTGCCCGGCAGTAAAACTGACTTCCTGATCGCCAAAAATAAGCTCTACCGTGCCATCTTCTTCAGCAGGTACAGCCTCCGGCGACTCATTGGTGCATGCTGCGGCCAGTAAAAGCAGCAAAAGAGCTGTCAGGATTCTCATAACGTTTCACCCATTTCTGTTCAGACACTATTTTCCCACTCTTCTTATACCCTGAACAATGAGAAAAATATCGTTAATTGTCAAATATAGTGTGAAAATAGTGAGAAGAGTTTAAGAACGGGATGTGCAGGCATCAGAAAGCGTCCGAAATCACTCGTGCAGATGTTGGCAACGCTCCAGCAAAGTCATTCAGCAAATTGCTGCCATTCTTCTCCTGCTCTGCCTTGAACTCCCGCTCCGGGGAACGTATACTTGTAGTAGTACAGAGTTAATCATAAGATGTAAACAGTTTTGAAATAAAGGATGTGCGCCTGCGATGACAAAGCACGAACAGATACTACAGTTTATACGATCGCTGGAAGTAGGCAATAAAATTTCGGTCCGCCATATCGCAAAGGAGCTTCACGTCAGTGAAGGAACCGCGTACCGTGCGATTAAAGATGCTGAAAATCAAGGGATGGTAAGCACGATTGAACGTGTGGGCACGATTCGGATTGAGAAAAAGCAAAAAGAAAACATTGAGAAGCTGACGTATGCAGAAGTCGTCAATATTGTCGAAGGAACGGTTCTCGGGGGCCGTAACGGACTTTATAAAACGCTGAACAAGTTCGTGATCGGAGCGATGAAGGCAGAAGCGATGATGCGCTACGTGGAGGCAGGAAACCTGCTGATTGTCGGCAACCGGGATAAAGTACATCATATGGCACTGGAGGCTGGCTCGGCAGTGCTTGTAACCGGCGGATTTGACACGGCGGAGGAAACGAAGCAGCTGGCAGACAGGCTGAACCTCCCGGTGATATCGACGAGCTATGACACGTTTACCGTAGCGACGATGATCAACCGCGCTATTTATGACCAGCTGATCAAAAAAGAAATTATCGCCGTCGAGGATATTTTGATTCCGCTTGAGAAAACCGATCATCTGACGCTGCATCATACAGTGGAAAAATATCAGAACCTGAATAATCAGACCGGCCACAGCAGGTATCCTGTCATTGACGAAAATGGAAAGCTCCAAGGCATTGTAACGGCAAAAGATATTATGGGAACAAGTCCGTTCACAGATATTGAAAAAGTGATGACGAAGCAGCCGATAACGGTGACGAGGCAGACATCAGTCGCTTCTGCTGCGCACATGATGGTATGGGAAGGGATTGAAATGCTTCCTGTGATCACTTCATCCAAGCAGCTGCTTGGAATTATCAGCCGGCAGGACGTGTTAAAAGCGCTGCAGATGATACAGCGTCAGCCGCACGTTGGTGATACGATCGAAGATTTAGTTACGCGCCACCTGGAGGACGTGTCTGATAGCCGGACAACGTTGTATAAGCTTGAAGTGACGCCGCAGATGACGAACCATCTCGGAACGATTTCCTACGGTGTTATTACAACGATCGTGACGGAGGCATCCAGCCGGGTGCTTCGTAAATATAAAAAAGGCGACCTTGTCGTCGAGAATATGACCGTTTTTTTCATGAAGCCGGTGCAGATTGATGCCAAAATTGAAATCAGGCCGCGCGTGCTGGAAGTTGGCCGTAAATTCGGAAAGGTCGACGTCGAACTGTATCACAATGAGCAGATAGTCGGCAAAGCCATGCTGATGGCACAGCTGCTTGATCGTTAGACGTCATGAAAAAACCTCCATGACGTGTTGTCATGGAGGAGCTTTCAGGCTGTCTGCTGCTTTTCTTCTTTCGCAAGCGGACTGAAGTGACGGTGCTGACGGGAGCCGAAATAAATGTTTGCTGCTCCAAGCGCGGTGAAAATAAGGCCGATTACGGCAGCTGTAGTCGTCTGATAATTGATATACGCGTTAACACCGAAAGACAAAACAAAGATACCGAGTGAAATAGACGCTTTCGCACCGTATAACTGGCGCTGGGCCGGCCCGTAGCCTCGTGACTGAAAAACTTTGAAATATACGAACGCGATCAGAGAAAAAACGATCACCATCGGAAAAATAATCATGATGCATACTCCTTTACATACTTATAGCCTTCGTTCATTGTACCGGAGCACAAGGGAGGGCGCAACAAACAACGGGAGGGAATCCAGTGACAAAACAAGTAATTTTTAATATTTGGGATACGATTGAAAAAGCAGAACGAATTATCATTCACCGGCACGTCCGGCCGGACCCGGACGCGGTCGGCTCCCAGGCCGGCCTTGGTGAACTGATAAGGGAAACATTTCCGGATAAAACCGTGAAGCTCGCCGGAGAAGAAGAGCAGTCGCTTACATTTCTTTCCGGCATGGATAAGCTGGAGGCAGAGGACTATCGGAACGCACTCGTCATCGTAACGGATACAGCTAACCAAGCGAGGATTGACGGTGACATTCCGGAATCAGATACGCTGATTAAAATCGATCACCATCCGGAAGTGGATCCTTACGGTGACATTCAGTGGGTGAATACGAAAGCAAGCTCCACCTGCGAAATGATTCACAGGCTTGCAGCCGTAACTGGTATTAAAGTGACAGCGCGTGCAGCAAGACTTTTGTTTGCAGGAATGTCAGCAGATACCGGAAGATTTCGGTTTTCCAATACAACGCCCGAAACGTTCAGAGCAGCAGCTTCGCTGAGTGAGCATCCGTTTGACCGGCATTCTTTGTACAATGAAATGGATGTGACAACACTGCCGATGCTTCGCCTGCAGGGGTATGTCCTGCAGGAGGTGGAGGTGACGGATGAAGGGGCCGCCAAAGTTTATCTCACGCGTGAACGAATGGAAACATTTGGCGTCACATCGAAGCAGGCAGCGTCAATTGTAAACTGCTTCTCCAATCTGGAGGGACTCAGGGCGTGGGTGTTTTTTGTGGAAGAGGAAGATCAGATTCGTATGCGCATCCGCTCAAAAGGACCGGAGATCAATAAGCTGGCCGAAAAGTACCGCGGCGGCGGACATCCGATGGCCTCGGGAGCAAGTGCATTCAGCTGGGAAGAAACAGATTCCTTTTTTGAAAAACTGCGTCACGTATGCCGTGACAGCGAAGCGACCAATCAGACATAAGCGACTGCTTCAGCAGGCACCGGAGACTTGACTCCAGGTGCCTGTTTTTTTCAGGAGACCCTCTGCTGCGGAAGTGAGGTTAACGAGGCATCAGGCGAACGCTTGCAAATCGATTTCCGGACGAGCAGAATAGAATAAGAATCTATCGGGTGATTACTTCTGTCGAAAAGAACAAATGTTCGTGTATACTGAAAGCAACCAAGGCCGTTTTAAACGGGGAAAGGAGAAAGAACATGACGTTTCCTCATCTTCACGTACATAGTGAATACAGTCTGCTGGAATCGGCGGCACGAATCCATGATTTGGTTAGGAAAGCAGCTGCGATGCATATACCGGCACTCGCTTTAACGGATAAAAATGCGATGTACGGCGTTCCGGCATTTGCTGAAGCCTGCGATAAAGCAGGGATCCGTCCGATCATCGGTGCAGAATTGGATTATGTAAACGATGCAAGTCTGATTGTGCTCGCGAAAACAGCGCGGGGGTACCGCGGACTCGTCCGGCTCGTCAGCCGGGTTCAGCTCTCAGCTAAACCGCTTGATTATGCAGATCTGGAAACAATTGAAGAGTGTGTGATCATTCAGCCGCTGCATGAAGGGCCTGTTCCGTCTCTTCTTGCCGAAGGAAAAACAGAGGCAGCGACCGAACTGCAGCGCCGCTTTCATGACCTCCCAAGTGACGTATATATTGAAGTGCGTAATCATTATACGAAAGCAGACAGGCAGATGCTGCTCGAGCTGAGAAAATGGCTTCAGAGCTGCCCGGCTGCGATTATTGCAAGCAACCACGTACACGCCGTGGAACGGGAGGAAACAGACGTGCTCCCTGTGCTTCAAGCCGTTAAGCAAGGATCGCTGCTGTCTGAAACAGAGCCGGCACCAGGGTTTGAGGAAGGCTATCTCAAATCCCGCACGGAAATGGAAGAAGCCATGAAGGGCTGGGAGCATGCATTGACAGCAGCTGAAGAAATCGTCAGTGAATTTGCGGATAGTCCGGTGCCGGAACCGGAACAGCACCTGCCTGCCTATCCGTCTGATATTCCGGCGGATAAGCTCCTTAAGCAATGGTGTACCGAAGCACTTGACAGATTGTATGCAGAGCGCAGACAGGAAGCAGAAACAAGGCTTGACTATGAGTTAGCCGTCATCTCGGAGATGGGATTTTCTGATTATTTTTTAATCACTGCTGATTTTATGCGCTTTGCCAGAGATAACGCTATCCGTACCGGTCCCGGGCGTGGATCGGCTGCCGGGTCGCTGACCGCTTATCTGCTGCGGATCACCGATGTCGATCCCCTGGGCTACAACCTGCTTTTCGAACGATTTTTAAATCCTGACCGGGTTACGATGCCTGATATTGATATTGACTTTGCGGATTCCGATCGCGACAGGGTTATTCAGTACGTAGCAGAAAAATACGGCAGAGAGCACGTTGCACAGATTGTTACATTTGGCACGTTTGCAGCTAAAGCAGCCCTGCGGGATTCCGGCAAGGCATTGGGTGTTGATCCGTATGCGATTGACCGCGCCGCAAAGCTTGTGCCTGCCAAACCGGGGGTTACGCTGGCCGAAGCCTTTCAGCAGAAGCAGCTGCAGGCGATGCAGGAAGAGAACAGCCGCTGGTTTCACGTTGCTGTCCGGATGGAAGGACTGCCTCGTCATACATCGGTGCATGCAGCCGGCATCGTCATGAGCCGGGAACCGCTGACAGAGCTTGTGCCGCTGATGCAGGGACACGACGGACTCGTGCTGACCCAGTATCCGATGGGCGATCTGGAACGGATGGGCCTGTTAAAAATGGACTTTCTCGGACTGCGCAACTTGACCTTGCTCGACCGGCTGGAGGAGCTGTCCGGGCTTTCTGCCTCAGACGCACCGCTTGACGATCGGGCCGTTTATGAGCTGCTGAGCCGCGGAGATACGTCGGGTATCTTTCAGCTTGAATCAGAAGGAATGCAGCGGGTTTTGAAAAAACTGAAGCCGACAAGCTTTGAGGACATTGTAGCTGTAAATGCCCTCTACCGGCCAGGTCCGATGAAATACATCCCGGACTACATCGATGGAAAGTACGGGCGCAAGCAGATCCACTATATTCATTCCGATTTGGAGCCCGTGCTGAAGCAGACGTACGGGGTGATTATTTACCAGGAACAGATTATGCAGATCGCCTCGATCATGGCAGGATATTCGATGGGGGAGGCAGACCTGCTGCGTCGGGCTGTGAGCAAGAAAAAACGGGAGGACCTGGAAGAAGGGCGCAAAGGCTTTTTGAAAGGTGCGCGTGAAAAAGGCTACAAAGACGCTGAGGCAGAGGCTGTTTATGATTTGATCGTCCGCTTCGCTGACTACGGCTTTAACCGCAGTCACGCTGTAGCCTACAGCTTTATCGCTTATCAGCTTGCCTACATGAAAGCGAGGGCACCGGAGGCGTTCTATACCGCGCTCATGGAAAGCGTCACCCATGACAAGGAGAAACTCGCCTTCCTCATTCATGAAGCGAAGCGGGCCGGGATCCGGGTGCTCCCGCCCTCCGTTCAGCAAGGCGGTGCTGCGTTTCGTATGGAAAACGGTGCTGTCAGACTCGGACTGCACGTGCTGCGTCATGTGAACGCACGCGCTGCACTGTCTGTTGAAGAAGCAAGAAAACAAGGGCCGTTTGAAAACTTGTTTGACCTTTGCGCACGTGTTCCCGTTATCCACCGGCAGCGACGCTTTTTTGAAGCGCTGATCGGAGGTGGGGCACTCGATGATTTCGGCAAAAACAAAGCGGTGCTCCTTGCAACTCTTGATGATGCCCTGCATTACGCCGAGCAGGAAGACAAGACGGCTGAACGAGGAGAAGCGTTGTTTGCCGATGAGGAAATCGACACTTCTTACAGAGAAGCAAAGCCGATGCCGCGCACGCAGGAGCTGCAGCTTGAAAAAGAGATGGTGGGCTGCTATATCAGCGGGCATCCCCTTGAAGAAGCGGCGGAACTGCTGGACAAGTACGGAAGAACGGTCAGTGCAGAAGCGGTCCAGCTAAAGCATAAAACGCCGGTCCGGATGGCGGGAATCGTGATGTCCATCAGACAAATTCAGACAAAAAAAGGAAAACAGATGGCCTTTATGGAATTAGAAGATGAGACGGGAACAATCGATGTGACCGTTTTTCCGGAAGCCTACAGCAGCTGCCAGCTCAAGCTTCAAAAACAGGAAAAACTGTTTATTGAGGCTGTGATAGAGGAATATGAGGGAACGAGAAAGGCGATTTTGAAAAAATGCATCCTCATTGATGAGCTGATGGACAGGCAGAAAGCGCATGAGAAAGAAACGTTGTATTTGTATATTACACCGGAAGCAGAGCGCAGGAGCCTCGACAGGGTGAAGGAACTGCTCGAGGACACCCCGGGCAGTATTCCGGTCGTGCTGAAATACGGGGCAGCCGGAGAGATCGTCCGCCTGTCTGAAATGTGGAACGTGAAGCCGGATGAGCGTCTGGTGGACCGCCTCGGTGCCCTGCTTGGAAAAAAACATGTCTTTCTGAAAAGACCGAGGGTGTAACGTACTGGAGAATCTGCTATAATTAGTGATGGCTCATGGTGGTCAGACCACCTGGAATTGGATCTTGATACAGAGGAGAGTGGCGACTGTGCCTACATTGAGAGAAGAAGCACTGCATATGCACCGCGTGAAAAAAGGGAAAATCGAAACAACTCCGAAAGTGCCGGTACGAAATGCCGGCGACCTTTCACTGGCTTATTCCCCGGGAGTGGCGGAGCCTTGTAAAGCGATTTTTGACGATCCTCAAAGTGTATATGACTATACGGTAAAAGGAAATATGGTAGCAGTCGTATCCGACGGAACGGCTGTGCTCGGTCTCGGGAATATCGGACCGGAGGCGGCAATGCCCGTTATGGAGGGAAAGGCAGTCCTGTTTAAATCGTTTGCAGGAGTCGATGCGTTTCCAATTTGTCTCGATACAAACGATGTGGATGAAATTGTGCGCACGGTTAAGCTGATGCAGCCGACTTTTGGCGGCGTTAACCTGGAGGACATCGCAGCACCGCGCTGCTTTGAAATCGAGGAGCGCCTGAAGCGGGAAATGAATATTCCGGTCTTTCATGACGATCAGCATGGAACAGCGATTGTGACAGCGGCAGGACTTGTGAATGCACTGAAAATCAGCGGCAAAGCAATGAAAGAGATCCGCGTTGTAATCAACGGCGCCGGAGCAGCCGGTATTGCGATTATGAAGCTGCTTCAGAGCATGGGCTGCAAGGATATTATTCTGTGTGATTCCAAAGGTGCGATCTATGAAGGGCGTCCTTACGGCATGAATGATCTGAAGCACGAAATTGCTCAGGTAACTAACAGCCAGCACCTCGACGGCAAGCTGGGTGAAGTGATTGCAGACAGCGACGTATTTGTCGGCGTATCTGTCGAAGGAGCACTGACAAAAGAAATGGTGGAAAGCATGAACGCGGACCCGATTATTTTCGCTATGGCAAATCCGGTGCCGGAAATTATGCCGGAGGAAGCGAAGGAAGCCGGTGCAAGCGTGATCGGTACCGGGCGGTCTGACTTTCCGAATCAGGTTAACAACGTTCTGGCATTCCCTGGTATTTTCCGGGGTGCACTCGACGTCAATGCGACGCATATCAACGAAGAAATGAAAGTAGCAGCAGTTAAGGCGATTGCCGATCTCGTAGCTGACTCCGAACGGCACGCAGATTATGTCATTCCTGCTCCGTTTGATAAGCGGGTGGCCCCGGCAGTAGCGAAGGCTGTCGCTCAGGCAGCGATGGAAACCGGCGTGGCAAGGCGCCAGGTCGATGCGGAAGAAGTAGCGGAGAAAACCCGCCGCCTGACGATGATTGAGCACGATGCCTGATCACCTGCTGAAGCTGTCCCCGTTCCGGCGGACAGCTTCTTCGCCATTTAAGGGAAGGAGGCTGGCAGTTTGACAGCAGGATCGAAAGTTTACGTTCGTATACTGGAACATATTGAAACGATGATTATGCAGGGAAATCTTGAGGCCGGAGACCGGCTGCCTTCCGAGCGTGAGCTTGCAGAACGGCTTCAGGTAGGGCGTTCGTCTGTAAGAGAAGCGTTCCGCGCACTTGAACTGCTCGATCTGATCGAGACGAGAAAAGGAGAAGGAACCTTTCTCCGTCAGGCCGGAAGTCATCGTCTCGCCGAAATTCTTGCCGGCTTCTTTTTAAAGGATGCAAAAGCCCGTCAGGATCTTGCCGAAACGAGGCGGATTCTGGAAGTAGAAGCAGTGAAGCTTGGCTGTGAGCGGGCAGAGCCTGAAGAGCTTGATGAACTTCAGAAGCTCGTGTATTCCTCGATAGAAATGTCGCAGGAAGGGTATTTTATTGACGAAGACATACAGTTTCATAAGTCACTCGTCGCATTAAGTAAAAACAGGCTCCTGCTCAACATTTGGCGCCCGCTGGTGGAATACAGCCGGGAGGCGTTAAAGCAGTCGCTTTCCAGAGAAGGACGGACGGTTCACGCCTGGGAGGAACATCGCGAAATTCTGGACGCAGTACGTGAAAAAGACAGCAGCCGGGCAGCTGATGCACTGAACCGGCATTTAAGTAACAGCCGGTTTTAACCGGGTATGAGGAGGAATCAATATGATACGAGATTTGTTTTCAAAAAAAGGCCGTAAAGCAAAAGTGCCGTCCAAAAAAGGCAAAAATGATGTACCGGAAGGGATCATGGCGAAATGCCCGGAATGCCGGTCCATTTCTTACATAAAAGAACTGCGCAAAAACGATATGGTATGCGACCAGTGCGGCTATCATCATCGTCTGACGGCGGGAGAGCGACTTCACTGCACAATCGACGAAGGCTCGTTTGAAGAATTTGATGCCGGCATGATTGCAAAAGATCCGCTCGGCTTCCCTGAATATAAAGAGAAATCACAAAAAGACCGGGATAATTCCGGGCTTAATGAGGCGATCGTAACCGGCCGCGCAAAAATTGAAGGCAGAACGGTTATCATCGGCGTCATGGACGCTGGATTCCGCATGGGTTCTATGGGGTCTGTCGTCGGTGAAAAAATCGTGCGTGCCTGTGATCAGGCTGTTGAAGAAGGCGTTCCGCTGCTGTTGTTTGCTGCTTCCGGCGGGGCACGCATGCAGGAGGGTGTTGTCAGTCTGATGCAGATGGCGAAGACGAGCACAGCCCTTCAGCGCCTGGCTGAGGCGGGACTGCCGTTTATAAGTATTATGACGCATCCTACAACTGGTGGAGTTTCTGCAAGCTTTGCTTCATTAGGAGACATCAATCTGGCAGAACCGGGAGCACTGATCGGCTTTGCCGGACGGCGAATCATTGAACAGACGATCCGCCAGAAGCTGCCGGACGATTTCCAGACAGCTGAATTTCTGCTCGAGCACGGGCAGCTGGACAAAGTCGTCCACCGCCACGATATGCGGGGAACGCTGAGCCTTCTGCTCGCCGTTCATAAACCAGCAGGAAAGGAGCGTGGCTGATATGGCTGAGCACCTGTCATTTGAAAAGCCGATTATTGAACTGCGTGCAAAAATAACCGAACTGAAGCAATTTACAGCTGAAAAAGAAATTGATTTAAGCGGGGAAATCGAGAAGCTTGAAAAACGTCTGGAGCAGTTGGAAGAAGATATTTATGGGAACATGAAGCCATGGGACCGTGTCCAGCTGGCACGTCACTCGCAGCGCCCGACTACGCTCGACTATATTAACCAGCTCTTTACAAGCTTTATGGAGCTTCACGGAGACAGGCTGCACGGTGATGATGCGGCGATCGTCGGTGGTGTTGCCATGTTTGAAAACAAGCCGGTAACGGTAATAGGCCACCAGCGGGGAAAAGATACGAAGGAAAATATCAGGCGCAATTTCGGTATGCCGCATCCGGAAGGCTATCGTAAAGCACTCCGGCTGATGAAGCAGGCCGAAAAGTTCAATCGTCCCGTCGTATGCTTCATTGATACAAAAGGAGCTTATCCCGGTATGGCGGCTGAAGAACGCGGACAGAGTGAAGCAATCGCCCGAAATCTGCTGGAAATGGCCGGTCTCAAGACACCTGTTATCTGTATCGTTATAGGTGAAGGCGGAAGCGGGGGGGCACTCGCGCTTGGAATCGGTGACCGGCTTTACATGCTGGAGAACTCTACGTATTCCGTCATATCGCCGGAAGGAGCTGCGGCACTGCTCTGGAAGGATGCAGGGCAGGCTAAACGGGCAGCAGAGACGATGAAAATCACTGCTCCGGATTTGTATGAGCTTGGTATTATCGACAGCGTGATCCCGGAAGTGCGCGGAGGGGCGCACCGTGATTTACACGCACAAGCGGAATCGATCCGCAGGGTGCTGGGGGAAAGCCTTCAGGAATTGCAGAATCTGGATAAAGACGCGCTGATCCGGCAGAGACATGAAAAATTTAATCGCATCGGAGAGTTTGCCGATGTAAACGATGCCATTACTGAAGAATAGGGATTTATGTCGAAACCCCGCTGTGATGCAGGCTCCAGTCGTCGTCTGATGTCTATTGTGTTTGAAAATCGAAAATGGTATTTTTAACTCATGCAACGAATATGATGCTTAAGGACGAGGTGAATGCAGTCGATGAAACGTATTGGAGTATTGACCAGCGGCGGGGACTCACCCGGCATGAATGCCGCGATCCGCGCGGTGGTACGAAAAGCGATTTATCACAACCTGGAAGTATTCGGAATTTACTACGGCTTCCAGGGACTGATTAATGGAGATATTGAAAAACTTGAGCTCGGGTCTGTCGGGGATATTATCCACCGAGGCGGAACGAAGCTGTACACAGCACGCTGTGAAGAGTTCAAGACAAAAGAAGGTCAGCTTAAAGGAATCGAGCAGCTGAAAAAATTCGGGATCGAAGCTCTCGTCGTTATTGGCGGAGACGGTTCGTTTCAAGGTGCAAAAAAGCTTGCGGAGCACGGTTTCCCAACGATTGGTGTACCAGGGACGATCGACAACGACATCCCCGGAACAGACTTTACAATCGGTTTTGATACGGCACTGAATACGGTTATTGATGCTGTCGATAAAATCCGCGATACCGCTACTTCCCATGAACGTACGTATGTGGTGGAAGTAATGGGACGCGATGCCGGTGATCTGGCTCTTTGGGCGGGACTTGCAGACGGTGCCGAAACGATTATGATTCCAGAAGTGAACGAAAACATGGAAGAGATTGTAAAGCGCCTGAAGCGCGGTCATGACCGCGGAAAGAAGCACAGCATCATCCTTGTAGCAGAGGGAGTCGGATCCGGTGTGGATATCGGCCGTCAGATTAAAGAAGCAACCGATCTGGAAACGCGTGTCACGGTTCTCGGACACATCCAGCGCGGCGGTTCACCGACGGCGCAGGACCGGGTGCTCGCAAGCCGCCTGGCAGCGAAAGCAGTAGAGCTTCTGCTCGTTGGAGAAGCAGGTCAGATGGTAGGAATTGAAGACAATAAGCTTGTTTATCATCCAATTGACGATGCGCTTGCCAAGAAGAAGACGCTCGATCAGGAAATGTACCAGCTTTCGAAGGAACTTTCTATTTAAACGAACACGGTGCCAAGCACCCGGCTGGGACGCCTTCAGGGCGGTCCTGGCTTTTGTATGGGCAGCCCCCACAATCGAAGGAGGAACAAACGTATGCGTAAAACAAAGATTGTATGTACGATCGGACCGGCCAGTGAATCAAAGGAAAAGCTTGCTGAACTGATTGATTCAGGTATGAACGTAGCTCGTCTTAACTTTTCACACGGTGATTTTGAGGAGCACGGTGCCCGTATTGAAAACATCCGTGAAGCTGCCAAAGCTGCAGGAACGGACACTGCTATTCTTCTTGATACGAAAGGACCGGAAATCCGTACCCAGACAATCGAGGGCGGATCGGTTGAACTGGAAAAAGGCCAGACGCTGCGCGTTTCCATGGAAGAAGTAACGGGGAACAACGAAGTTATTTCCATTACGTATCCGGGACTTGTCAACGACGTGCACACCGGCTCAAAGCTGCTGCTTGATGACGGGCTCATCGAGCTGCTCGTCACAGAAGTAAAGGAAACAGAGCTTATTACCGAAGTGCTGAACAGCGGCGAACTGAAGAACAAAAAAGGCGTAAACGTTCCAAACGTAAGCGTGAACCTGCCTGGTATTACAGAAAAAGATGCAGCGGATATCGAATTCGGTATCGAGCAGGACGTTGATTTTATTGCAGCTTCATTCGTCCGTCGTGCATCTGACGTACTGGAGATCCGGGAGCTGCTTGAAAAGCATCATGCCGAGCACATTCAGATTATCCCAAAGATCGAAAACCAGGAAGGCGTCGACAACATTGAAGAAATTCTGGAAGTATCCGACGGGCTGATGGTTGCCCGGGGAGATCTCGGTGTGGAAATTCCGTCTGAAGAAGTTCCGCTCGTTCAGAAAGATCTGATCAAACGCTGCAACCGGCTCGGTAAGCCGGTTATCACGGCGACACAAATGCTGGACTCCATGCAGCGCAACCCGCGTCCGACGCGTGCGGAAGCATCCGACGTGTTTAACGCGATCCTCGATGGAACAGATGCGATCATGCTTTCCGGTGAAACGGCAGCAGGTCTGTATCCGGTTGAGTCCGTGCAGACGATGCAGAACATCGCCCTTCGTGCAGAAACAGCGATGAAGCATGAAGATGCGCTCCGCCGCATTACGAAGGAAAGTGACCGCACGATTACAGAGGCGATCAGCCAGTCAGTGGCCCATACAGCGCTGAACCTGGAAGCTTCTGCTATCCTGACTGCTACGCAAAGCGGTCATACGGCACGCATGATATCCAAGTATCGTCCGGAATCGGTTATCATTGCTGTAACGAGCAGTGCACGAGTCAGCCGGGCACTGTCACTCGTCTGGGGTGTTCACAGCCAGATCGGTCAGCCCGTCAGCTCAACGGATGAAATGCTGCAGCTTTCTGTTGATGAAGCACTTAAATCCGGTCACGTGAAAAACGGTGATCTTGTTGTAATTACGGCAGGTGTACCGGTAGGCGAGCAGGGCACAACGAACCTGCTTAAAGTGCACGTCATCGGTGAAGTAGTTGCTCAAGGCCAAGGAATCGGGCGTAAAGTGACGAAAGGAGCCGTTATTGTCGCAGATACAGCCGAGGAAGCGATCAGCAAAATGAAGCAGGGAGATATCCTTGTAACCAACGTTACAGACCGTGACATGATGGAAGCATTTGAGAAAGCGGCAGCCGTGATTACAGAACAGGGCGGCCTGACGTCGCATGCGGCTGTAGTCGGCCTCAACCTTGGTATACCGGTAGTCGTCGGAGTGGAAAATGCACGCGCTTCTTTCCGTGACGGAGACGAAGTTACCGTAGATGGCACGCAAGGAAAGATTTACAAAGGCTCTGCGAGTATTCTATAATAGAGACAGCGAGCAGGTTATTCAGACGTGAAAAAGAGCTTGGCTCTTTTTCATGTCTTTTTTCAAAGAGTGGCTCGTAGGAAAGGAAGGAATCGCTGTGAAGAAACTTCTGCTGTTACTGCTGATTGTCGTACCAACGCTTGAAATGATCGTGATTTTGCTGTCATGGAACTTCATCGGCTTGTTTTGGACGATCATATTGATTATTCTGACCGGGGTGCTTGGTGTGTGGCTTGCCAGAAGAGAAGGACTGCAAGCAATCCGAAAAGCACAGCTCCGATCTTCACAGGGGCAGATACCAGGCAGTGAAATTCTGGACGGGGTTTGTATCCTGATCAGCGGTATCCTACTTCTTACGCCAGGTTTTATAACCGATACTCTTGGTTTTTTACTGCTCATTCCGCAGACCCGCGAAATGTTTAAAGCACTGCTTCAGCGTATGTATGAGCGCATGATCCAGGCCGGAAATGTTTATGTTGTCAATACTCAGAACGGCAGACGATAGCTGCTGAAACCGCCTCGAAGGCGGTTTTTTTCTGGGCAGAGAAAGGGGAATCTACGATGAATCAGGCGCTGATTTTTATGCTGCTGCTGTTAGCAGTCGGCTTTTTTGCCCGTAACGTGACGCTCATGACGGCAGTAGCCGTCCTCCTCATCCTGTATTACGGAGGTATGTCAGGAAGCGTGCTTCCGTTTTTGCAGGAAAGAGGCATTCAGATCGGAGTGACGATTATTACAATCGCTGTCCTCGTACCTATTGTGACAGGCGAGATAGGACTTCAGGACTTACGGGAGGCGATGGGCTCATCCTATGCCTGGATTGCCTTAGTCTCAGGTGTGTTTGTCGCTGTTATTGCATCGAACGGAATTGACCTGCTGCAAAGCGACCCTCATATCACGACGGCGCTCGTATTTGGTACGATTCTTGCGGTCGCCCTGTTTGGAGGCGTCGCCGTTGGACCGGTCATCGGTGCAGGAATTGCTTATCTGGCGATGCGGGCTGTTCAGTTTTTCTCCGGATTGATCGGTTGAGCCGGGGATCTGTATTTATACACATTGAGGTATAATCGTGCAATTGTGAGCCGGAACAGGAAACGTTCTGCACCGTCTTCTAAACGGAAGGCTACTGCGACGGTTGTCGAAAACTGTATGAATCTTCTTGTCGATTTCAGAACTTTTCGATTCACAAAAATACGAAAAATGGTATAATAGGAATCGTGACACTGCCAAATACATAGAAGAAATGGTTTGGTTTCTGCGGTTAATGTTTTTCGTAACCGCTTTCTATTATCCAGGAAAGCCGGACGAAAACGCACGCCGGCTGCTTCCTTTGTTCAACCCGGGCTTGGCCCGTATTTTGTGTGTAAAGGAGAGATAGCATGAGTCAGACTAAAGGGTTAGAAGGTATTGTTGCAACGCAGTCGCAGGTCAGCTCCATCATTGACGGGGTTTTGACATACCACGGCTACAATATTGACGATCTTGCGGACAACGCATCATTTGAGGAAGTTGTCTACCTGCTCTGGAACAATCGTCTTCCGAATAAAGAGGAACTGGATGCATTTGCCAAAGAGCTTGCCCAGGCTTCCAAAGTACCGGATGCCGTGCTGGATCAGCTGAAGTCATTTCCGATTGACAAGGTGCACCCGATGGCTGCCCTCCGTACGGCGGTTTCCAATCTTGCACTGTTTGATGAGGAAGCAGATGAGATGGAAGAGGAAGCAAACCGCAGAAAAGCAGTAAAACTCCAGGCACAGCTTCCAACAATCGTTACAGCATTCTCGCGTATCCGTCAGGGCAAAGAGCCGGTCGCTCCGAAGCCGGAACTAAGCTTTGCTGCGAATTTCCTTTACATGCTGAACGGAGAAGAGCCGGATGAAATTTCTGAGAAGGCCTTCAACAAGGCGCTCGTACTTCACGCCGATCACGAGCTGAATGCATCTACATTCACTGCCCGCGTCTGCGTAGCGACGCTTTCTGACGTCTATTCCGGTGTAACAGCTGCAATCGGCGCCCTCAAAGGCCCGCTGCACGGCGGAGCAAATGAGCGCGTAATGGCGATGCTGAACGAGATCGGCGACGTCGATAACGCGGAAGCTTACATCAAAGAAGCTCTCGCCAATAAAGTGAAAATCATGGGCTTTGGTCACCGCGTTTACAAAAACGGCGACCCTCGAGCCAAGCACCTGCGTGAAATGTCCCGTCAGCTGACGGAAATCACCGGGGAGTCCAACTGGTATGAGATGAGCGTTAAAATTGATGAAATCGTGACAAATGAAAAAGGACTGCTTCCAAACGTTGATTTCTATTCGGCATCCGTTTACCACAGTCTTGGCATTGAGCACGATATTTTCACGCCGATCTTTGCAGTAAGCCGTGTGTCCGGCTGGCTGGCTCATATTCTTGAGCAGTATGCAGACAACCGCCTCATCCGTCCGCGTGCAGAATACACCGGACCGGATAAACAGGAATGGATACCGCTCGAGAAACGATAATCGCATAAAGGCGGCGGGGCTGTATCGATACAGCCCTGTCCTTTATGATATATTTGTGAAGGAACGAACTATATTTAGGAGGTTTTTTACGAATGGCTGGAGAAAAAATTACGGTAACAAATGGAGAACTGAACGTACCTGCTAAACCGATTATTCCTTTCATTGAAGGAGACGGTATCGGTCCTGATATTTGGAAGGCTGCTTCCAGAGTTATTGAAGCTGCAGTAGATAAAGCATATAACGGTGAAAAAGCAATTGAGTGGAAAGAAGTGCTTGCAGGTGAAAAGGCACATACCCAAACTGGCGAATGGCTTCCGGAAGAAACGCTTGAAACCATCCGCGAATACATGATCGCAATTAAAGGTCCTCTGACGACGCCAATCGGCGGCGGCTTCCGTTCCCTGAACGTGGCGCTTCGTCAGGAGCTTGACCTGTTTGCATGCGTACGACCGGTACGCTGGTATGAAGGTGTACCTTCTCCAGTAAAGCGTCCGGAAGATACAGATATGGTTATTTTCCGTGAAAACTCGGAAGACATCTATGCGGGTATTGAATTCCAGGAAGGAACAGACGAAGCGAAAAAGCTGATCAGCTTCCTCCAGGATGAAATGGGCGCAACGAAGATCCGTTTCCCGGAAACGTCCGGAATCGGCATCAAGCCTGTTTCCAAAGAAGGCACAGAGCGTCTCGTACGTTCTGCGATTCAGTATGCGCTTGATGAAGGCCGTAAGAGCGTTACGCTCGTGCATAAAGGCAACATCATGAAGTTCACTGAAGGTGCCTTCAAAACGTGGGGCTATGACCTCGCTGAACGCGAATTCGGCGACAAAGTCTTCACATGGGCTGAGTATGACCGCATCGTAGAAGAAAAAGGCAAGGACGCTGCCAACGAAGCGCAGGATCAGGCAGAAGCTGCCGGCAAGATTATCATCAAGGATTCTATTGCAGACATCTTCCTGCAGCAGATTCTGACTCGTCCGAAAGAATTTTCTGTTGTGGCGACGATGAACCTGAACGGGGACTATGTTTCCGACGCACTTGCTGCACAGGTTGGCGGAATCGGAATCGCACCTGGTGCGAACATTAACTATGACTCCGGCCATGCAATCTTTGAAGCAACGCACGGTACTGCACCGAAGTATGCGGGTCAGGATAAAGTGAATCCTTCTTCCGTACTTCTTTCCGGTGTGCTCATGCTCCGCCACCTCGGCTGGGGAGAAGCTGCCGACATGATCGAAAATGCAATGGATAAAACAATTGCAGAAAAAACGGTAACGTATGACTTCGCGCGCCTGATGGACGGTGCTCAAGAAGTGAAATGCTCCGAGTTTGGTGACGCACTGATTAAAAACCTGGGCTGATCGGACGAACGATTTCCGGCAGCACGCGAAGCCTCTGCATGATAAACATGAACGTGTCTCCTGTCTGGCCGGCAGGAGCGCGCTCCTTTGAGGCTGTCTCGCATGCTTATACGAGACAGTCTCTTTTGATCGTAAGCTAGATTATTTCCGGAAGGGTGTGGCGATATGGCTACAATTAAACGCAGAAAAATCACCGTTGTCGGCGGCGGGTTTACCGGTACGACGACAGCTCTTATGACAGCACAAAAGGAACTTGGAGACGTGGTCCTCGTTGATATTCCCGATAATGAAGGACCGGTGAAGGGCAAGGCGCTCGATATGCTGGAGTCAGCACCCGTTCAAGGCTTTGATGCCAAGGTGACAGGTACGTCCGACTACGCAGATACCGCTGACTCTGATATTGTCGTCATCACAGCTGGTATTCCGCGCAAGCCAGGGATGAGCCGCGATGACTTGATCAGTACGAATGCTGGCATTATGCGCAGCGTAACGAAAGAAATTGTCCGCTATTCGCCGGAGTGTCTGATTATCGTGCTCACAAATCCTGTTGATGCGATGACGTATGCGGTGTATCAGGAATCCGGATTCCCGAAAAACCGCGTTATCGGGCAGTCGGGTGTACTGGATACGGCAAGATTTAACACGTTTATTGCCGAAGAGCTGAACGTTTCTGTCGAAGATGTGCGCGGCTTCGTTCTCGGCGGGCACGGGGATGACATGGTGCCGATGCTTCGCTACAGCTCGGTCGGAGGTATCCCGGTTGAAAAACTTATTGCTCCTGATCGTCTGGAAGCGATCGTCGAACGAACGAGAAAAGGCGGGGGCGAAATTGTGAGTCTCCTTGGAACCGGCAGCGCCTACTACGCTCCGGCAGCAGCCATCACTCAGATGGTCGAAGCGGTGCTGAAGGATAAGAAGCGCGTTCTTCCTGCGATTGCGTATCTGGAAGGGGAATACGGCTACAGCGATATGTATCTCGGTGTACCGTGTATGCTTGGCGGAGCCGGTCTCGAAAAAGTATTCGAACTGGACTTAAACGAGGAAGAGAAAAAACAGCTGGACCAATCTGCCGAATCCGTCAAAAACGTCATGAAAGCACTGTAGCACTAAGCTCTGGGCATACTTCGAAACGACATTATAAGACCAGTCAGGAGAACATGCTGACTGGTCTTAACCTGTTTGTTATGTAAAAAAAATGTTTGATTAATCGGTTGTTAATGTTTTCCCTTCATTTGTTCAGCATAACGATGCTTTGCATTGATCTTCTGGCGGTATGCGAAGAAGTGATGCATGAAATCCAATAAAAATGCATCAAAAATGACTTTTTCAACAACCTGAGGCTTCTGACAAAAAGCATTTTAAATTCAGTCCGGCTCCGCGCGTAAGTTCCGCGTTCCGAGAGGCATAGGAATAATCATGAAAAGCTGTGCCGGATTAAGCTGGTCTGGTATACTGATGTTGTAAGCGCTTTCTGAAGCGGAGTACGATGATGGAAGGGGACGATCAATATGTTTTCAAAACGAAAAAAGCTTGGGAAAACGCTGAAAGAGCTGCAGGAAGGCTCCTCGGTTTCAAAGGAATTTGACATAAAAGATAAGGATATTCTTTTATACCTCGGCTTCAGTGACGATGCCAACCCGATTTACATCCAGCATGACTATGCTTCCCGGACGCCTTACGAGAGGCCGATCGTTCCTCAGCTGATGCTGATGGGGTTCGTTACTTCTCTCATTTCAACCGGACTGCCGGGACCGGGATCGGTCATTCGCGAGCAGCAGCTGGCTTTTCCGAAGCCGCTGTATCACTATGGAAAACTGAAGCTCACGCTGACGGTGGAAAAGCTGAACAGAGAAAAGGGCACGGCGCTTATGACGGTTGATGGAAGGGATGAGTATGACGACTCGATTATCCTGGGAACGATAGACGTCACTCCGCCTTATCCATGGAAGCCGATGACGGAGCAGGCAGGTACGTTTGAAAACTTTTAGGTAAACTGGCAGGGAGCAAACAGCTTCCTGCTTTTTTCATTCAACGGCTTTTCGGAAAATAAGCGTGAGCTGCTTTGAAAAAGCGAGGGGAACTGCAGAAAGTTTTTTACACACGGATGAAAATGTTTACTTTTACAGGTGAAATCGTTAACCTTACTCCGGAAAGCTTCCATTTCAGCATCAAAAGTGTTAGCATCGGCCGGCAGCTTTTCACGAGCATCAATACAGGACTGCTGTATCGAAAAAGAACATCATTTGCATCAGAAAACGTTCAACTCTCGCACTAAAAACGCCAGCTTTACCAGCGGACGATCGAGTATATTTTAAATGCGGTCCGCAAGAACAGGACGGCTTTATCTGCCGTTTAAGGCATACATCCATTTGGTGTCGCTTACGACGGCTGCTTGCAGCGCATACTTTTTCAATCAGCAGACACAGGCTTCTTGTCATCCGCACAAAGTATAGTAAGATAAAGGAAGAAGCAGTTTGCGATTTTATCTGCCGGCCTGAATCAGGGGTCAGGACCGGCAACAGGGAGGATGACACATGGCACAGCGCCTGCTGGTGGTGGATGATGAAGAATCAATCCTGACTTTGCTGCAATTTAATCTGGAGCAGGGTGGATTTGAGGTAACGACCGCAATGGATGGAAAGGAAGCGCTCGAAAAGGCGCTTGACGAACAGTTTGACTTAATTGTGCTCGATTTGATGCTTCCGGGAATGGACGGCATGGAAGTATGCAAAGAGCTCCGGCAGAGCAAAATACAGACGCCGATCCTGATGCTGACGGCAAAGGGCGATGAGTTTGATAAAGTGCTTGGACTTGAGCTGGGAGCTGATGATTACTTAACAAAACCGTTCAGCCCGCGAGAAGTGACGGCGAGAATTCGTGCGATTTTGAGAAGATCGCAGTCGGCTCCTGTGGAAGAAAAGCGAAAGGAAAACAAGCTGAAAATCGGTGATGTGGAAATATTTCCGGACAATTATGAAGTGTTTCTGAAGGGACAGGCACTTGAGCTGACGCCAAAGGAATTTGAACTGCTGCTGTATTTAATAAACAACCGCGGCCGTGTTTTGACGCGGGATCAGCTGCTGAATTCCGTCTGGAACTACGACTTTGTCGGAGATACGAGAATCGTCGATGTGCATATCAGCCACCTGCGCGAAAAAATAGAGCCGGTGACAAAAAAGCCGGTTTACATTAAAACAGTGAGGGGCCTCGGATATAAAATGGAGGATCCGTTCCTGGATGAATAGCTATCGTTTCAGACTGATTGTGCCGCTGTCGCTTATTATTCTTGCGGTATTAGCCAGTCTTGGCGCCCTCCTGGGACCGTTCATTCAGGACTTTTACCAGGAGCGGATGAATGAACGGGTTCAGAAAGAAGCAGCCGTCGTATCCTATGCGGTCGCGCAAAGCGATCCTGCTTCAGGCGGCGACTTTCAGGAGGTCGTTGCAGAGCTCTCCGAACGTCTCGGTGCCCGGATTACGATCGTTGCCACAGATGGCACCGTGCTTGCTGAAAGCGCGGAGGACCCGGAAGTGATGGAAAGCCACGCGGACCGGCCGGAGATCATTGGAGCGAGAGAAGGCTCTGAAGCATTTGAAGTACGGTACAGTGACACCGTTGAACAGGAGCTGCTTTACTATGCAGAGCCGCTTATCGTAAACGGAGAAGATATTGGATTTTTAAGGCTGGGACTGGAAATGAGTGAGCTTAATGACGTTTACCAGAATGTCTGGCTGCTCTTATTCGTTTCCTTTTTTATAGCCTTTATTATTATCGTTCTATTTGCTACGAAGCTTGCAAACCAGCTGATTAAGCCGATTGAAGACGCCCGCCGTGTTGCGAACGAACTGGCGAGAGGGAACTATCAGGCAAGAACGTATGAAGGGCTGCACCTGGAGACTGGGGAACTGAACCGATCGATTAATGTACTGGCTGAAAATCTGGATCAGATTACAAAAACATATGAGAATCAACAGGAGCGACTGGAAACGCTGATTGAGAACATGGGGAGCGGTCTTGTCCTGATTAATTCCAAAGGTGATATTACGCTCGTCAATCGTTCATGCGGAGAATTGTTTGAAGAGGACACGGACCGCTGGCTGAACAAGCTGTACTACAATGCGATCGACCGGAAGTCCGTAATCCGCTTCGTTCAGGAGCTGTTTCTCGTTGAACGGCCGCTCCGCCGTCAGATTAAATGGCCGGTAGGCATCTACATCCGCCACTTTGATGTGCACGGCGCTCCAATTATCGGCCATGACGATGAACTGAAGGGAGTCGTGCTCGTCTTCCATGATATTACGGAGCTGAAAAAGCTGGAGCAGGCTCGGAAAGACTTCGTTGCGAACGTTTCCCATGAGCTGAAAACGCCGGTTACGTCGTTGAAGGGCTTTACGGAAACGCTCCTTGACGGCGCGATGCATGACGATGTTCTGCGTGAAAAGTTTTTAACGATCATCTCAAAGGAATCAGTCCGGCTGGAAGGGTTAATCACTGACCTGCTGGAGCTTTCCAAAATAGAAGGCGAGCATTTCGAACTGAACTGGGACGAGGTGGATCTTGGCAGGATGATCGAGGACACAACGATGATGCTGAATGAAAAAGCAGCAGCTAAAAATATGACAATCCACACAAAGTGTGACGGAGATATTATCGTGCCTGCAGACGGAGCCCGCCTGAAGCAGGTGCTGATCAACCTCGTGAATAATGCGATCGTATACACACCGGAAGGCGGAGATATTTACGTCCGTGTTTACGGCCAGACGGAAACGGTCGTACTGGAAGTGTCCGACACCGGGATTGGTATTTCGAAAAAAGAAATTCCGCGTATATTTGAGCGGTTTTACCGGGTGGACCGGGCACGCAGCCGGAATTCAGGCGGCACGGGTCTTGGCCTGGCAATCGTAAAACACTTAGCAGAAGCCCATCATGCAAGGCTTTCTGTCGACAGTAAACCCGGAAAGGGGACGACATTCCGGCTCGTATTTAAGCGCCAGCCGTTTGAGGATCAGGGGTAACTTTACAATTTCTTTACATGAGCTTAAAACACGCTTAGTATTCACGCGCTATACTCAGAAGTGTGAACTGCTTCATGTACTGTCTGCTGTCCCCGCAGCAGCGGTATATGATACATCCCCTTTTGCGGACCGGAAGCCCTCCCCTGAGCTTCCGGTCCTTTTCTGTATAAATACACGAAAGTACGTTCGTTTTTTCGCTCTCGGTTTGTGTCATGTCCCGGCATTCATGCTAAAATAGCAGAAGAAAGTAATTATGAAACCGGGGTGGATGGAATGACAAACAAACTAGTGCTAGTAGACGGAAACAGTATTGCATACAGGGCTTTCTTTGCGCTGCCCCTGTTGAATAACGATAAAGGCGTATACACAAACGCAGTATACGGATTTACAACGATGCTGCTGAAAGTACTGGAAGAAGAGAAGCCGACTCACCTGATGGTCGCCTTTGATGCCGGTAAGACGACGTTTCGCCACGATACGTTTAAAGAGTACAAGGGCACGCGCCAGAAAACGCCGCCGGAGCTTGCTGAGCAGCTTCCGATTATGCGGGATTTGCTAAATGCGTTTCGCATTCCGTATGAGGAAGTGGAAAACTACGAAGCGGACGATATTATCGGAACGCTTGCGGTAAAAGCTGCCGGTAAAGGCTGGGAAACAAAAATTTTTACGGGAGATAAAGACCTGCTTCAGCTCGTCGGAGAGCATGTGCAGGTCGCATTGACGCGTAAAGGCATCACGAATGTGGATACATATGACCTGGAGGCGCTTGATGAAAAATACGGCCTTGCGCCGGAGCAGATCATCGACATGAAAGGCCTGATGGGCGACAGCTCCGATAATATTCCCGGGGTGCCTGGAGTCGGAGAAAAGACAGCACTGAAGCTGCTTGCTGCGCACAAAACGGTCGAAGGCGTGTACGAAAATCTGGATCAGGTTTCCGGAAAAAAAATGAAGGAGAAGCTGGAAGCAAATGAAGAGCAGGCACTCATGAGTAAAAAGCTTGCAACCATTCTGACAGAAGCGCCGATTGAAACAAATGTCGAAGATCTCCCGGTTCAGGAAGCAGATCAGAGTGCGCTTGCTGCATTGTTTAACGAGCTCGGCTTTCAATCGCTCTTAAACCGCATAGGAGCAGAAGCGGAAACGAAAGAAGACCTTAAAGATCTGGAAGTGATTATTCCGGAGGAGCTGACAGATGAGGTGCTGACAGAGGAATGCGCCCTCGTCGTAGAATCACTGGAAGACAACTATCATCATGCGGCGATCATTGGAGCAGCTGCAGCGAATAAAAACGGCGTGTACTACCTGAAGCCGGAGATGCTGCAGGACCCGGTCTTTCAGGAGTGGGCTGCCGATCCGGAAAAGAAGAAATGGGTTTTCAATGCCAAGCGTGCTGTTGTCAGCCTCGGCTGGGAGGAAATTAAGCTCGACGGTGCCGGATTCGATGTGCAGATGGCTTCTTATCTGCTCGACCCGGGAGCTTCTTCCCACGACATGGCGGATATCGCGGAGCGGAAAAGCGGTCTGCAGGTTCAGCACGATGAAGTCGTCTACGGAAAAGGCAAGAAACAGCAGGTTCCGGAAGAAGAGAAGCTAAGCCAGCATCTAGGAAGAAAAGCAGCTGCTCTGCTCGAGCTGAAGCCGGCGCTTGAAAACGAACTCTCCGAAAACGAGCAGCTTGAGCTGCTGATTGAACTGGAAATGCCGCTGTCTGTCATTCTAGGACGGATGGAGCAGCACGGGGTTGCGATCGATAAAGGAGAGCTTGAAGATCTTGGAAAAAGCCTGACCGAGCGGCTGGACGCGATTGAAGCGAAGATCCATGATCTGGCCGGTACGACGTTTAACATTAATTCGCCAAAGCAGCTTGGAGAAATTCTGTTTGAAAAGCTGCAGCTGCCGCCGATTAAAAAAACGAAAACGGGGTATTCAACGTCAGCGGATGTACTTGAAAAACTGCAGGATTCTCATGAGATCATTCCGGAAATTCTCCTGTACCGCCAGCTCGGCAAGCTGAATTCGACGTATATCGAAGGCCTGCTGAAAGCAGTCAATGACAAAACCGGACGCATTCATACGATTTTCAATCAGGCGCTGACACAGACCGGCCGGCTCAGTTCGACGGAACCAAACTTGCAGAATATCCCGATCCGTCTTGAGGAAGGCCGTAAAATCCGTCACGCTTTCGTACCGACCCGTGAAGAATCTGTGATTCTCGCAGCCGACTATTCGCAAATTGAACTGCGGGTGCTTGCTCACATTTCGCAGGATAAGAATCTGCTTCACGCATTTCAGGAAGACATGGATATTCATACAAAAACGGCAATGGACGTTTTCGGAGTCTCCGCGGACGAGGTGGACGGAGGCATGAGGCGAACGGCCAAAGCCGTCAACTTCGGTATCGTCTATGGAATCAGTGACTACGGACTTTCCCAGAGTCTGGGCGTGACGAGAAAAGAAGCGCAGTCGTTTATCGACAAGTACTTTGAGAGTTATCCTGGAGTAAAAGACTATATGGATACCATCGTTGAACAAGCGAGGGAAAGCGGGTATGTCACGACGATGATGAACAGACGACGCTATCTGCCTGAAATTACGAGCCGGAACTTTAACCAGCGCAGCTTTGCGGAGCGGACAGCGATGAACACACCGATTCAGGGGAGTGCCGCTGACATCATTAAAAAAGCGATGGTGGACGTGGATGCAGCGCTGGAGGAATCACGCCTCGAGGCTGTCATGCTGCTGCAGGTGCACGATGAATTAATCTTTGAAGTTTCTGAATCACAGGCCGACGAGCTGTCAGAGCTTGTCAGCCGGGTGATGGAATCGTGCGTCGAACTCGACGTACCATTAAAAGTGGATGCGGACTACGGAAAGACATGGTACGACGCGAAATAGCGCGGCCAGGCTGAAAGGAGTGTTCACATGCCGGAACTGCCGGAAGTGGAAACAGTCAGACAAACATTAAATCAACTGATAAAGAAAAAGACAATTGAAGACGTCGTGATTACACTGCCGAGAATCATTCAGAAGCCGGATGATGTGGAGGCATTCCGGACGATGCTGCAGGGACAGACGTTTCACCTGGTTGAGCGGCGAGGGAAATTTCTGCGTCTGCTGCTGGATGACTACGTGCTCGTGTCGCATTTGCGTATGGAAGGCAGATACGGCATGTTTGAAAAAGAGGATCCGGTCGATAAGCACACCCACGTCCGCTTTGTCTTTACAGATGGAAGCGAGCTCCGCTATACGGATGTGCGTCAGTTCGGAACGATGCATATTTTTGAAGCAGGCACGGATTTGACAGAGCTTCCTCTCCGGCAGCTCGGGCCTGAGCCCCTGGAGAAAAATTTTACGCCAGACGTTCTGAAAGGCAGATTGAAATCTTCCCGTGCGGTAAAAACGCAGCTGCTGGATCAGACGAAGCTAGTAGGACTTGGCAATATATACGTAGATGAGGCCTTGTTCTCAGCCGGTATTCATCCGGAGACGGTTTCATCGGAATTATCGGATGAGCAGATCAGACGGCTGCACAAATGCATCGTCAGAACGCTGGCAGACGCTATTGCTGCTGGAGGCTCTTCAGTTAAATCCTATGTAAACGGTCAGGGTGAAATGGGGATGTTTCAACAGCAGCTTAACGTGTACGGAAGAAAAAATGAGCCGTGCAAGCATTGCGGGGAACCGATTATCCGTTTCACCGTCGGCGGGCGCGGGACGCATATCTGTCCCCGCTGCCAGCCTGCAAGGGAGGTTTCCCGATGAAGCTTGGACTTACAGGCAGTATTGCAACAGGCAAAAGCACCGCTGCCGGCTTTTTCCGCGAGGAAGGCTGCCCGGTGATTGATGCCGATATCATTGCGAGAGAAGTTGTTCAGCCGGGTACACCGGCATTAAATGAAATTAAAGCTGCTTTTGGCAGCTCTGTCATCGCTGCAGATGGAACATTGGACCGGGAAAAACTTGGCTCCGTTGTATTCAGTGACCCGGCGAAACGCGAGCAGCTCAATGCGATCGTTCATCCTGTCATCCGCCGCGCGATGAAGCAGCAGGCCGATGAAGCGGAGGCTGAACACGAGATCGTCGTTCTGGACATCCCGCTATTATTTGAGAATGAGCTGTTTTACTTAGTTGATAAAACAGCCGTCGTTTATGTACCGGAGAAGACGCAGCTGGAGCGACTTATGAAGCGAAACGGTTATTCAGAGCAGGAAGCTCGCAGCCGGATGGAGTCGCAGCTGTCGATTGAAGAAAAAAAGAAACGGGCAGATTTCGTCATTGCAAACTGCGGTTCGGAACAGGAAACTGCGCGTCAGGTGAGCGAGCTGATCGAAATGCTTCTCCAGAAACAATGAAGCAGCAAGTGCATATAATGACTGCCTGGACATGTCGACGGTCCAGGCTTTCTGCTGCAGCAGTGAGCTAGAAGTAGCGTAAAAAGATTTGATAGGAATAAAGGAAAATGCGTTGGCGTATTGTATAATGAAAGAAATCGGTTCGCTTTTAAGAACTGTAGCTGTTTTTTGTTCGTTATTAGTGAACGTGTGGGCGATGCTGAACATCTGAATGATTTGAATGGAGGCGAGACGTATGTTCGAACTGACAAATCATTTTCCGCATGACTTGTTTTATGATGCCCGGGCTCCGTTTTTATCGTTGTATCAGGCGACCGAAAGAGCCGGAAGAGAAAAACAGTCTAACGCTGTCGTATTCCGCAACATGCTGAAAGACCTCGATCGGAAGCTCAGGGAGGGTTATCCGCACGTAAAAGCAGATGAACTCGTTAAACCGCTTCGTGCCATTGCAGAGGACAGACATTTTTGGCGAACGATTCCTGAAAGCATTGCTGTATTTGCAGCAGAAGGACGCTGCGTGGTGTACCAGCTTGAGCGGCCTGTGAAGTCGATGTCAATCGTTTCCGAGCGGCCTTTTATCAGCCCACTGATCCGCGTATTTCAATCTGCAGATGACTATCAGCTGCTCGGCCTCACGAAAGACACGTTCCGCCTGTATCAAGGCAACCGCTACGGTCTGAAAGAAATAACGCTACCTGAAGACATTCCGAAAACAAAAGAGGAAGTAGTCGGCGATGAGAAAAAAGAGTCGCATCTTGACCAGGTTTCACTGAGCGGTGGAAATGCGGCGTACTTTGGACAAGGCGGACGGAAAGATGAAATGGATAAAGATACGGAAAAGTTCTTCCGCTACGTTGACCGCTATGTAACCGATCATCATTCACACAAAACGAGGCTGCCGCTCATGCTTGTATCTGTCAACGAACATCACGGCTTGTATCATAAAGTGAGCAGCAATGCTTATCTTATGGAAGAAGGTATAAAAAGCGATATCAATTCCCTGGAGCTTGGAGAATTGACAAAACGGGCATGGAACATCGTTGAACCGGTCTATCTGGAGAAAACGAAAAAAGCCGTCGATGCTTTTGAAACGGCCCGGGCTCATGGCAAAGGCTCTTCCCACTTAGAAGAAATCGCACTTGCTTTAACGGAAAACCGCCTTGCCCGTCTGCTGATTGAAGACGGTAGGCACGTTGCCGGTCATATTGATGAACTGACCGGTGAGGTCAGCGGAGCAAGAACAGAAGAACGGCAGGCCGGAGATATTTTGGGCGATCTTACCGAGCTTGCATTCCGGCGGCATATAGCGCTCATTGTGTTACCAAAAGAACGGATGCCGGTTACCACGGGAGCAGCAGGCATCTTTCGATAACTGCCTGAAAGCTCAGAAGCACAGCGCTTCTGAGCTTTTTTGATGCTTCTAATGAGGACCAGTTTAGCAATCCGGAACGATTTATGTGGGGCACCTGCCTTAGAGGCAGGAAATCTTTTGTAATTAATAAAAATAGATAGTATCTTTTTTGGTTAATGTGCTATACTATATCCATGAAAACGCTTATATAATATAGCACATTAGCTTGGGAGGGGTATTGTATGATACGAGTAGCAATCAATGGGTTTGGCAGAATTGGACGGATGGTGTTTCGCAAGGCGATGATGGATGAGAAGGTGGAAATCGCAGCTGTGAACGCAGGATATCCGGCGGAGACGCTCGCTCATCTCGTAAACTATGATACAGTACACGGTACATTTAAAAAGCGGGTGGAAGCCGTTGATGGAAAGCTGATCGTCGATGGAAAGCAGGTTGAGCTGGTCAATTCACGCGATCCGCTTGAACTTCCGTGGAAAGAGCTTGGTATTGATATCGTACTGGAAGCAACGGGAAAGTTCCGTGAGAAGAAAGAAGCAGAAAAACATATGCAGGCAGGTGCAAAAAAGGTGATCATCACGGCGCCGGGTAAAAATGAAGATGTAACGATCGTGTACGGCGTTAACGAGGAAGACTATGATCATACGAATCATCACGTACTTTCAAACGCCTCCTGCACGACGAACTGCCTCGCTCCGGTGGTAAAAGTGTTACATGAAGAGCTCGGCATCGTTTCAGGAATGATGACGACGGTGCATTCTTACACGGGCGATCAGCGTAATATCGATAACCCGCATAAAGATCTTCGCCGCGCACGTGCTTGCGGCCAGTCCATCATACCGACAACAACCGGAGCAGCAAAGGCCATCTCCTCCGTGCTTCCGGAAATGGAAGGGAAACTTCACGGACTGGCTCTGCGTGTGCCGACACCAAACGTGTCGCTCGTAGACCTTGTCATCGATGTAGAGCGCGATACATCCGTTGAGGAAGTGAATCATATTCTGCGGGAATCCGGAATGAACGGCATGTCCGGCATTATCGGCTATACGGATGATCCGCTTGTATCAGTCGATTTTAACGGTGATGCACGCTCTGCCATTATCGACGGTCAGTCTACGATGGTCGTCAATGATCGTCAGGTGAAAGTACTCGCCTGGTACGATAACGAATGGGGCTACTCCTGCCGCCTTCTTGATCTCGTCTACTACGTAGGCAGCTACCTGAATGCGGACCGCAGCACATACGCTTCCTAATACAATTTGAAACTGCCGCAGCCCGGGCTTCCTCCGGGGCTGCGGCATTCTTCATGCCTGCTGTTAATTATAGTTAATTGCCCCGTATTATCGGCTTTGGACAGCTGGAAGAAGCGGTAAAAAATGATTGCATTATTGTTGTAAAAAACGTATACTAACTTTCGTAAACTTCGCTTAGTTTGATTATTAAAGGGTTAGGACCTCACCGGACTAACTTTCCCCCCAGTAATCCAGGATTAAGTGATCGATTAACAGCTTTGATATTGAAGAAGGGGGATTTTGCAATGGATACAATGGGAAGACATGTAATTGCAGAACTATGGAAATGTAACATCGAAAAGCTGAATGATATGGCGTTTATTGAACGGACGTTTGTTGATGCTGCTCTGGAAGCAGGAGCAGAAGTAAGAGAGGTGGCTTTTCACAAGTTTGCCCCTCAGGGTGTCAGCGGAGTCGTCATAATCAGCGAATCACATTTGACGATTCACAGCTTTCCGGAGCACGGTTATGCAAGTATTGATGTGTATACGTGCGGGGACCGGATTGATCCGAACGTGGCGGCCGATTTTATCGCGAATGCCCTCGGCGCCGGACGATCGGAAGTTGTCGAAGTGCCACGCGGTATCGGACCGATTGAAGTCATGCAGAAATCAGGAGAGGGTTCTTATAGCAGCACCTCTTCGTAAAATAGCAGTTTAAAACAAGAGCCGCTCCCGACTAATCATCCGGAGCGGCTTTTCGTTTTGATGACCAGTGCTCATACACGCGGCTTCAGGCTGCGGGGAAAGATTCCGGAGCCGCACAGAGACTGCGGGCACCTCCGTTTCAGACGGTCTATCATATTCGATTGAATCAGCCGCTGTTTCTTGCTATTCTTAAAGAAGGCGAGGTGCATACAAATGGGAATCAAACAGACATTGCAAAAAGCATTCAGTACCAGAACAGAGACAAATGAAAAGCATCCGGATGAAACGCTGCAAACCCATTACTATAAAGCGATGAGAGACAAAGTGATGTCGGAGCTGCAGACGATGTTTTCCCAGAAGCAGGGATATACAGTCAGTTCGGTTTCGGAAGAGCACGGGGAAATTATCGTGAACACGACTTCCGGAAAGAAATATTTTATTGTTATTACTGTGATCATGGTGCGTCCGTACCGAACAGCAGTTGATTTTGCTGTCAATACGGATACCGTCCTGTTTACAGACTTCGGTAGCAGCGCCAAGATGGTGCGGAGCCTTTACAAAGAACTGAACAGCAGGCTTACGTTCGTCGGCACTGCGCTCGGAGATGAACTGAGCAGATAAAGTGAGGTGTCCGCCATGATTTGTCCGCACTGTTCTCATAATGGAACAAAGGTGCTGGATTCTAGGCCAAGTGACGAAGGAAGAGCGATCCGGCGCCGTCGCGAATGTGAAGCTTGCGGCTACCGCTATACGACGTTTGAGCGGGTCGAAAAAACACCACTGATCGTTGTGAAGAAAGATGGAAACCGGGAGGAATTCAGCCGAGAGAAGCTGCTTCGCGGTCTGGTACGTGCATGCGAAAAGCGTCCGATTCCGCTTGAGCGTCTGGAACAGCTGACGACAGAAGTGGAAAAAGAAATGCGAAACCGCAGCGCTCCGGAAATCAGCAGCAATGACATTGGCGAATATGTCATGCAGCATCTGGCTGATATTGACGATGTGGCTTACGTGCGGTTTGCCTCTGTCTACAGGCAGTTCAAGGACATCAATGTATTTGTGGACGAATTGAAGGATCTGATCAACCGGGAAAACAAATGATCGTAATCACCGGGGCTGTCCCTGTCTGTTTCGGGGCGGCTCTTTTCTATGGAGGGATGACCACATGCGCTGGCAGGATATACAGCCCGCTACACCATTTTCTGCCGTTATGTCCGCAGCGGTGCCGGACGAACGCATTCGCTCACTGACACTTTTGTATCAGCCGCTTATCGGTCCTGTCGCATACAGCTTGTATATGATGCTCGCTTCAGAGATCAGTATGAGCGCTGATTTAGCTATCACCGGCACGCATAAGCAATGGATGACGCATACCGGACAGCCGCTGCCTATGCTTGCTGATGAGCGCAGAAAGCTTGAAGCGATGGGGCTTCTGGAAACATTTAAAAAAGAGGAAGACGGGGACAGCGTTTATTTGTATGAACTCAAGCAGCCGCTGTCGCCTGCCGATTTTTTCGCTGATGATTTGCTGAGCGTTTATTTGTACAATCGAATCGGCAGCCGAGAGCGGTATCGAAGACTGCGGGAGTCATTTGCCGTACACCAGGCAGATAAAAGCGGCTATGAGAAAGTGACACAGGGGTTTGATCAAGTTTTTACCTCGATTCATCCATCGGAAATGCGGAGTACATCAGGTGAAATGGCGGATGCAGTTTCTTCTGCCTCGATCCTGCAGGGGAGCGGTGAGGAAGCATCCTACGACTTTAGCAGAGAGGAACTGACGCTCGAGGAGATCGCTGCGCACCTTCCGCCGTTCGTTAAGCGGGAGGAACTGTATACGGATGTCAATGAAACGTGTATACGACAGATCGCTTTTCTGTACCGATACAGCGCAGAGGAAATTGCCTACCTGATTCAGGATGCGATGTTTCATACGGATCACCTGGAAGTGAAAGAGCTGCGGGAGGCCGCAAAAAGACGCTACCGCCTCCAGGAAAACGGCAGACCGCCGATGCTCGGCATGCGCAGCCAGCCGCCGCAGCTGCGGACCGTCAACAAAGAACCGGCTACCGATGAAGAACGACAGATTCAGTATTTCGAAACGACGTCTCCTCTGGAATATCTGCACTCCTTAAGCGACGGGGCAAAAGTATTTCCAGGCGATGTAGACATTATTGAAGAGCTGATGTCCGATTACGGGCTGCCAGCAGGTGTCGTCAACGTTCTGATCGACTATCTGTATATAGTCAATAACGGCAATCTGGCGAAGGGGCTCGCCTTCAAAATAGCTACGCAGTGGAAGCGGAAGAAAGTAAAGACAGTAGCGGATGCGATGGCACTGGCCAAGCAGGAGCATGAGAGCCGTAAACACTACGAGCAGAATCAGAAGCAGCCTCAAGGAAAACAAGGGAAACAACAGATCAGACAGCCGCTTCCGAAATGGATGCAGGAGCCCGAAGCTGAAACAGAACAGGATGAAGAGTCGCTGCAGCGGGCAAGACAGGAAGCAGAAAAATATAAAGCGCTGCTGCGTGAAAAAAAAGAAAAGAGAGGAGGGTAAGCAATGGACCCGATTAACCAGTCACTGCGCCGGTTTGGCGACGGGCGGATTCAGGAACGCCTTAATAAGCTGATGCAGGAAGTGACGGCTGACAGCAGAGTCGCGTCGTTTCTACAGGGGCATCCCGAAATTGGCCGGGAGGCCGTTGAAAGCGGCCTGAATGACCTGTATCAGTATAAGGAGCAGTGGCACAATTGCGACCACTGCCCTGGACTTGCGGCATGTCCCAACGTTATGCAGGGCTATCAGCCGCAGCTCAATGAAGTGCGTGGACGGATTCACCTGTCCTATCAGACATGTCCGCTGAAACGGCGGGATGATGAACGGAAAAAGCATGAATCCTTTATGAAAAGCCTCTATTTACCGAAAGATATGCTGACAGTGACGTTTGAGGATTTCGAATCGGATACGGAGAAGCGGACGGATGCCTACGTGAAAGCACTGGCCTTCTGTACAAATACGGTTCCCGGTGAAACGGCAATGGGGCTGTATATTCATGGTCCGTTCGGTGTCGGCAAGACATTTCTCGTCAGTGCGATTGCCAACGAATTTGCGGATCAGGAAGTGGAGACGATGCTCGTGTATACGCCTGATTTTCTGCGGGAGCTTAAAAGCGGTATTGCAGACGGCTCCTACCAGGAAAAGCTTGATAATGTGAAGAGGGCCCGCGTCCTCATTCTCGATGACATTGGAGCGGAAACGATGACGCCCTGGGTCCGTGATGAAGTATTTGGGTCGCTGCTCCAATTCCGAATGATGGAGAAGCTTCCGACTGTCTTCACCTCCAACTTCAGCCTCGATGATCTTGAACTGCACTTCGCTTCCACCCAGACTCGGGGAGCGGAAAAGGTTGATGAGCTGAAAGCAAGACGGATCATGGAGCGCATCCGCCACCTGACCGACGAAATCCCGATGAGCGGACGCAACAGACGAACCGATTAACCGGTTTTGAAAGAAAAGGGGAAGCTGTCTGATTTTCAGGCAGCTTCTTCAGAGTGTGGATAAAGTCATTCTAAGTGAATAACGTTGCATCTGCCTGTATCTGCGGACACTCGCTTTCCGGAGGGAACGGGCTCAGCTAACCGCTTCCTCCTGCTGTCGGAAGCGCTGGATCTTCGCCTCGTTCTGATCCTCCTGGAGTCGAGGTCCTCCGATGTCGGCAGCTGTTAGTGCGTTTCAAGTGCCTGGTTATGAATGCACGATCGGCTTCCATACGGATAGAACTTTCCCGATGAGACGTTTCAATGTTGAACAGGGGTGTTCGTACTTCGTAGAATTCATTATGAAAGTACAAAAAGCAGTCGCGTCTGTCGTGACGTTGTTTTCCACGAAGCAGAGCCGTTTCCCCGATGTGTCCGGCGGAGACGCCAGTGGAAGTCGCGCAGCCTGAAGATTCCGTGCCGTTCAGATCTGCGAACGGCATCAACGCACGAGCGGAGCCGGACTGGGTCTTGAAGGCTTCTTGTAAGAAGCCTGTGTCCGAGTGAAGCCTCATAGCCGTTCGATCTTGAACGGCATGAAAAGCGCGAGTGGAGCCGGACCGGGTCTTAAAGGCTTCTCGCGAGAAGCCTGTGTCCGAGTGAAGCCGCGCCATCCTACGTGCCTTTCTTCCCTTCATACAGGGGTCACCTTGAGAAATAGCTGAAGGCCAGCCCACGGCAGGCTCGGTAAACAGAGGGGAAATACAACCAAACGAATAAACATGTAAGTTGTAAGACTTTTTCAACAGCCTGAAGAAGCTGTCTGATTTTCAGGCAGCTTCTTCTTTGTACCTCGAGGTGCCCGGCTGTTGACAAGGGCAGATGGGCCTTTTCAGACACAGACTGTTCATGATTTCAGTAGAACGGTTTCTTTTTGACCCCCAGAGAGAATGTGGTACGATAGGACAAGAGCCTGAAAGTTATGAATGGGGGATTCCTTAATGAGTATCGATGATATTCTGGAACGCTCTCGGAACGGAGAGCGTATTACTGTAGAAGATGCCATCCGCCTTTACGAGTCTGATGAAGTAGAGAAGATGGGAGAACTTGCGAACGAGAAAATGAAGAAGTGGCATCCGGAGCCGGAAACCACTTTCGTTATCGGACGCAATGTAAACTATACGAACTTTTGCGACACATACTGCCGTTTTTGCGCGTTTTACCGTCCTCCGAATGCAAAGGATGGCTATACGCTGGATAATGAAGTCATTTTCGAAAAGATTCAGGAGACGATCGATGTCGGCGGGACCGAAATTTTAATGCAGGGCGGAACAAACCCGAACCTGCCGTTCAGCTATTACACAGATCTGCTTCGTGAAATCAAAAAGCGTTTCGATATTACGATGCACTCCTTTTCACCCGCAGAAATTTATAAAATGGCTGACGTTTCCGGTCTTTCTGTTGATGAGGTGCTGAAGCAGCTCAAAGAAGCAGGACTCGATTCTGTTCCGGGCGGTGGCGCTGAAATTCTTGATAACCGCACGAGACGCAAGATCAGCCGGCTGAAAGGAACATGGGAGCAGTGGATTGACTGCATGAAAGCAGTGAAACGTGCCGGCATGCACGGTACTGCTACGATGGTCATCGGCTTTGGCGAATCAATGGAAGAGAGAGCACTTCATCTGCAGCGCGTCCGCGATGCGCAGGATGATGCCGACTGCTTCCTCGCCTTTATTTCCTGGACGTTCCAGCCGGAAAACACGAATATGAAAGGGGAAAAGGTGACGCCGCGAGACTACTTGAAAAACCTCGCGATTTCCCGAATTTTCCTCGATAATATTCCAAACTTCCAGTCGTCCTGGGTCACGATGGGGCCGGAAGTCGGCAAAACATCCCTGTCTTACGGCTGTAATGACTTCGGCAGCACGATGATTGAGGAAAATGTCGTTTCTGCTGCAGGCGCGACGTATAAAGTGGACACGAACCTGATCCTCCGTCTGATCCGCGAAGCAGGTAAAACACCTGTCCAGCGTAATACGAAGTATAAGCACCTCCGTTCCTTTGCAGAAGGTGAAACGGTTGAAAAAGACTTTATCATGCAAAACTAATCGGCTCTTGCTTTTTCCAGAGAGCCCCGCTATACTGAATTTCAGATTCATACGCACAGCGTCGACAAGGACGAGATCATACTTTCCGGCCGGAACAGAGAGGGAAGCAGCCTGCTGAGAGCTTCCTGCGGTACGGGGTATTGGTTACCACCTTTGAGCATTCGTTTTGACCCGGGACTCCCGATAGAAACGGACGGCAGCCGCCGTTATCGGCTGAACGAAGCGGGCTTTGGCCCGGAACAAGGGTGGAACCACGTCGGCACACGTCCCTTCTGATTTTCGAATCAGAGGGCGTGTGCTTTTTTTTGTGCTTGATCATGCAGACATTCTTAAAGGAGGAATACGACGATGGCAGAAATTCAGCTGACTTTTCCAGACGGAGCCGTAAAGGCATTTGAGGCTGGTATAACGACCGAGGACGTGGCCCAGTCTATATCACCGGGTCTGCGTAAAAATGCGCTTGCCGGCAAATGGAACGGAGAAGAAATTGATTTGCGCACCCCCATTCAGGAGAGCGGAGACATTGAGATTATTACGTATCAGTCCGATGAAGGGCTTCATATCCTCCGGCACAGCACAGCGCATCTGCTGGCTCAGGCTGTAAAGCGGCTCTATGGCGACGTGCAGCTCGGCGTTGGACCGGTGATCGAGGAAGGGTTTTACTACGATATCGATGTAGACGAACCGATTACGAGTGAAGACTTGCCGAAGATCGAAAAAGAAATGAAGAAGATTATCGACGAGAATCATGAAATTAAGCGCGTCGAAGTCTCCCGTGAAGAGGCGATCGAGCGCTATAAAGAAATCGGGGATGAGCTGAAGCTTGAGCTGTTGGAAGAGATCCCGGCTGGTGAAACGATCTCGATTTATGAACAGGGAGAATTCTTCGACCTCTGCCGGGGTGTGCACGTTCCGCAGACGTCCAAGCTGAAGAAATTTAAGCTGATGCAGGTGAACGGAGCTTACTGGCGCGGCGACAGCAATAATAAAATGCTGCAGCGCATTTACGGAACTGCTTTTGTGAAGCAGCAGGAAGTCGATGATTACCTGCAGCTGCTGGAAGAGCGCAAAGAGCGCGATCATCGTAAACTCGGGAAGGAGCTTGGGATCTTCGCAGTCAATCAGAAAGTAGGACAGGGACTTCCGCTCTGGCTGCCGAACGGCGCGACAATCCGCCGCATCGTGGAACGTTACATCGTCGATATCGAAGAAAAGCTCGGCTATAATCACGTGTACACGCCGGTGCTTGGAAGTGTTGATTTGTATAAAACGTCCGGCCACTGGGATCACTATCAGGACGACATGTTTCCGGTGATGGAAATGGACGGCGAGGACCTCGTGCTGCGTCCGATGAACTGTCCGCACCATATGATGGTGTACAAAAATGATAAGCACAGCTACCGCAATCTGCCGCTGCGGATTGCAGAGCTCGGTACGATGCACCGGCATGAGATGTCAGGCGCGCTTGCAGGTTTGCAGCGCGTAAGAGCGATGACGCTGAACGATGCGCATATTTTCTGCCGTCCGGATCAGCTGAAAGAGGAATTCATCCGTGTGGTGGAGCTGATTCAGGCAGTTTACAGCGACTTCGGCATCAATGACTATTATTTCCGGCTGTCTTACCGTGATAAGGAAAACACGGAGAAATACGTGGACAATGACGAGATGTGGGAAAAAGCGCAGGACATGCTCAAGGAAGCGGTCGATGACATGGGTGTAGAGTATGTGGAAGCAGAAGGAGAAGCAGCCTTTTACGGACCAAAGCTTGACGTTCAGGTCAAGACAGCGCTCGGAAAGGACGAAACGCTCTCCACTGTGCAGCTTGACTTCCACTTGCCGGAGCGCTTTGATCTGACGTATACAGGTGAAGACGGCAAAGACCACCGTCCGGTTGTGATCCACCGAGGCGTCGTATCCACAATGGAACGGTTCATTGCGTTTTTGATCGAAGAATACAAGGGCGCATTTCCAGCGTGGCTTGCACCTGTGCAGGTAAAAGCTATTCCGGTAAGCGAGGTGCATCTCGACTACGTCAAGCAGGTGGAAGACCGCCTGAGGCGTGAAGGAGTGCGGGTAGAGATCGATACGCGGGACGAAAAACTCGGCTACAAAATCCGCGATGCTCAAATGAAGAAAATTCCGTATCTGCTCGTGCTCGGCGATAAGGAAATTGAAAGCAGCGGCGTCAACGTCCGCCGCTACGGACAGAAAGAAACCGAGGAAATGAGCCTCGAAGATTTTGCAGCTCACATGAAGCAGGCGATTAACGATAAATCGAAGTAACAGATGCAGTTGACAGGAGCGGACGTACCTGATAGAGTGTACTGGTGAACAATATACGGACTCCAAAGCAAGAAGAAGCGCCCGCTTCTCACCTGTTTCGTCATCAGTACGTTCAGGTTATCGTGGACTTATTTTACGATAGGTGAAGTGTGGGCGAAGTATGCCCACGCTTTTTTTATGCTTTCACGACGTGTGAAAGCTCTTGCTTTGCTCCGAGACATTATGGAGGTGGCTCAATATTAGTAAGGATATGTTCGTCAACGAAAATATTCGTGCCCGTGAAGTTCGTCTGATTGGTGCAAACGGCGATCAGATCGGTGTGAAATCCAAGCAGGAAGCATTGGACATGGCCCGCAATGCAGATCTTGACCTTGTGATGGTAGCGCCGAACGCAAAGCCGCCTGTATGCCGCATTATGGACTACGGTAAATATCGCTTCGAGCAACAAAAGAAAGACAAAGAAGCGCGCAAGAAGCAGAAAATCATTAACTTGAAAGAAGTTCGACTCAGCCCGAACATCGAAGAGCATGATTTCAACACAAAGCTTCGCAATGCACGAAAGTTTCTTGAAAAAGGCGATAAAGTAAAGGCTGCGATCCGTTTCCGCGGACGTGCCATTACGCATTCCGAACTCGGCCGCAAAGTTCTTGTCCGTCTTGCCGATGAGTGTAAAGACCTTGCGACAATTGAACAGAAGCCGAAGATGGAAGGACGCAGCATGTTTCTCGTGCTTGCGCCAAATAAAGAGAACGAAAAATAGAGCGACGGCCTGTGATTCAGCCCACGACCGTTTCCGCTTCACCTTAAGACAACAACGATTTTTATAGCAGGAAAGGATGTTTGACCATGCCAAAGATGAAGACGCACAGCGGTGCATCAAAACGTTTTAAAAGAACAGGTTCCGGCAAGCTTAAGCGCAGCCACGGCTACACAAGCCACCTGGCGGCAAACAAGTCCCAGAAGCAGAAGCGTAAGCTCCGTAAATCTGCTCTCGTCTCTAAAGGCGACCAGAAGCGCATCAACGAGCTCGTAAAGTAAAGAACAGATAACGGCAGCTGCCGAGGCAGCCCGTGAAACTATATCATTTGAGGAGGGATTACGATGGCTCGAGTAAAAGGCGGATATGTATCCCGTCGTCGTCGTAAAAGAGTATTAAAATTAGCGAAAGGTTATTACGGTTCCAAACACCGTCTGTTCCGCGTCGCGCAGGACCAGGTGATGAAATCTCACCTGTATGCATACCGTGACCGCCGTCAGAAGAAGCGTGACTTCCGTCAGCTGTGGATCACACGAATCAACGCGGCAGCCCGCATGAATGGTCTTTCCTACAGCCGTCTGATGCATGGTCTGAAGACAGCAGGAATCGATATGAACCGTAAAATGCTCGCTGATATCGCAATCAACGACGAGCAGGCGTTTGCAGATCTTGCTGCAAAAGCAAAAGAAAACCTGAAGTAATGTAACAGTCGGCTGCCCCGCACTTATGCCGGGCAGCCTTTTTTCATGGCTGCTTGCCGAGCGGCTTGCATGAATTATAACGATGGAGGCAGTGTGGATGATAACAGCAGCAGTCTACTATATAGTCGTCAACGCGGCTGGAGCTGCGTTGTTTGCAGCGGATAAGCGAAAGGCCCGGCTTGGAAAGTGGCGGATTCAGGAAAAGACGCTGCTGCTTTGGGCATTTGCCGGAGCAGCGCCCTTGATGATTCTGACGGGCAGGCTTATTCGGCACAAAACGCGTACGCTTGTTTTTCGAGCCGGCATGCCGGCTGCTGTCCTGATCCATGCTGGATTCTGGATTTGGATGCTGATGTAAAAGGAGTCTGGTATCGTGGAAGAACTGGAAACGACGATCTTTCAAGTCATTGAACAGGCAGGGTGGCTTGCACCGCTTATTTTTGTGCTGCTGCATCTGTTCCGGCCATTCCTGTTTCTTCCGGTCGTCATCGTCTGTATGGCAGGCGGGTACTTTTTCGGATTCGTGCAGGGCAGCTTGTACTCAATTGCAGGACTCGCCTTAATGTCTGCAGCTTTCTATGCTGTTGTACAGAAGCTGCCCCGTTTTCGGGAACGGGTCGCCCGGTTGAAAAAGAAAGTGTTTCACGACAGGCAGATGACAGTCGGTCAGGTCATGATTTTGCGCATGCTGCCGTTTGTTCATTTTCATCTGCTTTCGCTGTACCTGATGGAAATGACTAGCAATTTCAGAAGTTATATGACGTACAGTGTGCTTGGTATCATTCTTCCGGCCATGCTGTTTACCGGCTTCGGTCATATCCTTGTGGAACTGTCATGGGTTTATGCCCTGCCGATACTCGGTCTTCTGGCAGCAGCTTTTTTCTATTTAGGCCGTCGGGAAGAACGGCCTGACCCTATACGTCCGTCACCGAGCAGAGCTGGGTAACGACAGATGAATCTTCCGCAGCAGTAAACGTGTACGATTAGCTTCATATTTCCTGGGATGGGCACCGTGCGGGTTTTCCCTGAGTGGTGCCTGAGTGAAAAAACATCATTGAAGCTGTCTTCGTTCATGGCTTCATAAACAGCTAGTTTATTGAATCCACTGCGAGCTTTGAACGATACGTTTATAAGCATAAGAAAAAGATACAGCCAAAAGGCTCTCACCTGTTTATCAGGTGAGAGCCTTTTCTGCGATATAAAAGCTGTTCCGTGTGAAGAACGGTTAATTAGTTTGTTTCTGTTTCTTACGGAGACGTTTAATGATATCGTGCACCGGCAGTCCCCATTCTATTTCCGCTTTCGGATAGCGGACGAGAATTTCTTTTTCCATCGTTTCAAAATCAGCAAGCGTCATGCCGCGCAGTTCATCCAGATTTTCAGCCTGTATCACGATCGTTGTCACTTCGACTGACTGGTCCGCCGTTCCTAAAAATTTTTCCCCTTCAAACAAAGCGCCCTGGGTCGTAATGAACAAATGGCGCCGTACGTTCTCCGGATCGTCGAGCACATAAAAATCATGGCTGCGCCGGGCCCTTTCGAGTCTGCGGCTGGGATCGGTAATATATTTAATGATACTGAAGGCGATGATTCCGACAGCGATAAGCAGGAAAAGCCGAAAAAGAATTACGGTCATCATGGTAATCTCTCCTTCTCTCAAGGTCGTACCAGGGTATCTGTTTCTATCGTACACGCCAGATGAATTGAACGTAAAGAAATAGCTCTTGTTATGTTACGATAGAGCATGCAGGAAGGTTTCACAATGCAGTTATTTTCCTGATAGAAGACATGTGAAATGCTCTTATAAATGTTGCTGATAACGAAAAGGAGAAGATACCAATGGACTTGCAGGCGTTATTTACACACCAGCAGAAGCTGGACAGCTATATCGAAGAGAAACGCCAAGTGAAGGCAGAGGATGTATTTGAAGAAAAACTGCTGGCCTTTTCTGTGGAAGCGGGCGAATTGGCCAATGAAGTGAGAAGCTTCAAGTTCTGGAGCAGCCGCGGCCCTTCTGAAGACAGCGTCATTTTAGAAGAATACGTAGACGGTCTGCATTTTCTGCTGTCGATCGGAAATACGCTCGCACTCTCACCGGAAGCCGATGCGGTGGATCTGGAGCAGGACAAGGCGGATGAGAAAGAACAGACCGCTGCATTTCTTGAGCTGTTTGCAGCCGTCTCCCTGCTGCGAATCGAACCTTCTGCTGAAACGTACGGGGCGCTGTTCTCAGCCTATTTGAGTCTGGCTGGACTCCTTGGCTATACGTGGGAGGATGTTACCCATGCGTACGCGCAAAAGAATGAGGAAAATTACAATCGCCAGCAAAACGGTTATTAATTCGACAGACGAAGGAATTGAGACACAGACAGAAAAACGCTATACTGAACAGGAGTACATATTACTGCAATAGAGGAGGATGATCGATCATGGATGAAATGCTCAGCATGCTCAAAGATCTGACAGACGCTAACGGGGTTCCCGGCAACGAACGCGAGCCGCGTGACGTGATGAAACGCTACATCGAACCGTTCGCAGATGAGGTGGAAACAGATCAGCTTGGAAGCCTGATTGCGAAAAAGCACGGCTCTGTTCAAAACGGACCGAAGATTATGGTGGCAGGTCACCTGGATGAAATTGGATTTATGATTACGAATATCGACGACAACGGCTTCCTGAAGTTCCAGTGCGTCGGCGGATGGTGGGAGCAGGTCATGCTTGCCCAGCGGGTGACGGTGATGACAAAGGATGGCAGCATCCCTGGTGTTATCGGATCCAAGCCCCCGCACATTCTTCCTGCAGAGGCGCGAAAGAAATCGGTTGATAAAAAAGAAATGTTTATCGATATCGGTGCCAAGGACAAAGAAGAAGCAGCGTCCTTCGGCGTGCGTCCCGGTGACTCCGTCGTACCGGTCTGCGACTTTACTGTTATGAAAAATGAGAAGTATTTGATGGCGAAAGCGTGGGATAACCGAATCGGCTGCGCGATCGCGATTGAAGTGCTGCGCAGGCTGAAAGACGAAGACCACCCGAATACGGTCTACGGCGTTGGAACGGTTCAGGAAGAAGTCGGTCTCCGGGGAGCGAAAACATCTGCTAATCAGATCCAGCCGGATATCGGGTTTGGCGTAGATGTGGGTATCGCCGGCGACACACCAGGTGTATCGGATAAGGATGCCCTCGCTAAAATGGGTGACGGTCCGCAGATCATCGTGTATGATGCATCCATGATTTCGCATAAAGGACTGCGTGACTTCGTTACGGATACAGCAGACGCTGCAGACATTCCGTATCAGTTTGATTCAGTACCAGGCGGTGGTACGGATTCCGGAGCGATTCATTTAACGGCTAACGGTGTACCTGCTTTATCTATCACGATCGCAACACGCTACATTCACACGCATGCCGGTATCCTGCACCGGGATGACTTCGAGAATGCGGTAAAACTGATCGTGGAAGTGATTAAAAAACTTGACCGCGACACTGTCGACAGCATTACGTTTTCCTGATAAGCGTGTTCAGAAGGGGCTGTCTCAAAAGCCCTTTATGAAACAAAAAAAGCGGTGCCGGATGTGTCCGGTTCCGCTTTTTTTGGAATGAAATGAGAAAAAGACAAAAAAACAGCAGAAAGCCGAGCGGCTCCCGGCCACTTTCAGGAGGTTGTGGGCTGCGGCGAGCAGCCCGACCTCCAGGGTGACCTTCTCGAGGCCACGGAGGTGAAAGCGGCGGAACGACCGATTGCCCTTGATCTGCCCGAACACGCTTTCGACCTCGTTTTTTCGTTTCGCGTAGGTCGCTGCGCCCTCGGGAGACCAAAGGAAGGCTCTGGCTTTGGCTTTTTCTTCTTCGTAGGTCGGGTTCCACAATACCTGCCGGTTTCCTTCTGCTTTCGTACAGAAGGCTTTGATCGGACAATCCGAACAGTCTTCACTTTCGTACCGTTTAAAATCCCGGCGGTAGCCGGTGATGGGATCGGTCCGGCTGGTGTATCCCCGGAACGTGACCCGCCGGTTGTTCGGACAACGGAACCAGTCGTTCGTTTCGTCGTAGTCCCAGTTCTGGACCTTGTCGATGCGTTTCGTAAACGAGGGTTTCGTTTCGGCAGCCAGGGTGTTGTACGGAATCAAAAACGGGTTCTCTGCCTGGAGAGGCGCCTCTTCCAGAAGATACGTATAGGTTGGCTCACTGCCATAGCCGGCATCCGCTGCGAGCTGCTTGGGAAACGGCAGGGACCAGGAGCGGAGAAGCTCCAGGTGCGGGATCAGGCAGCGGGTATCCGTCGGGCGCTGATGCACCGAATAGCCGAGCACAAATTGATTTTCCGTGCCCATCT
>NZ_JAATHJ010000060.1 GCF_012034335.1 Alkalicoccus luteus
ATGAACCCCGTTTCCTTCCTCATTCCTCGATTTGATTCATGAGAAAGGATTCTTTCATGCGGTTACTATCCCCGCCAAAAAGAACTAAATGAGAATGGTGGATCAACCGATCCACAACGGCTTCTGTCAGGACCGGATCCCCAAATACGTGATTCCATTCTCCAAATTGCAGATTTGTCGTGATGATGATACTTCTTTTTTCATAACACAGAGAGATCACTTGAAATAAAAGCTCTGCTCCTTGCTTATGAAGCGGAATATAGCCAAGTTCATCCAATATAAGCAAATCCAATTTCTCTATCTTCTTAAATAGCTTGGTTAATGTGCCTTTTTCATTGGCATCCAGCAACTCATTTGCCAGGGTGGCCACCGTGTAGAACTTTACTTTTTTGCCATACTGATAAATGGCATGCAACCCGATACGGGTGGCAAGAAATGTTTTGCCGGCTCCTACCCCGCCATAAAAGATCATGTTTTCTTGATGCTTTAGGAAAGCTCCGTGTAACACCCCTTCCGGGGTCAATCCTTGGCCAAGCTTGATATTCTTCCAATCAAATGTTTTATTAGGCTCCTTCGGCAATGTGGCTGCCTTCAATAGTAAGTTGATCTTACGCGCTTCCCGTTGTTCGATTTCCCGCGCCAACAGCTTATATAAATACTCTTCCTGAGAGGACGCTTCGATCTCCTGAAAATGTTCCCGCACCCAGCTTAACTTTAAGCGTTTCGCATATTCTTGAATCTCTTCCTGCATCAGGTTTCCCTCCCTGACAGCTGAAAGAAGTCATCATAACGCGTCATTCCCCGTTGTGCTTCCGGCATCGTGGGAACCTCCTGCTGGATTGTAATTGCTTCCCGGAAACCTCTGCCGTTGACGAGCTGATGGAACATTTGCCGAATGGCGTCCGGCGAAGGATGCGCATGTCTCGAAGCAGCTTGTAACGCTTCCGTAGCGATTTCCATCCGATGGTCCTTCAGTAATGTCGATAGAAGCTTCAATGTCTCTTTTACTTCCTCGTACGTGCATGCCTGTAAGTATTCTTGCCAAGGCTGCGGCAGCTGGTCATAGAAAGAAGTGTATTTCATCGCATTCGGCCGACGGGCCATGAGGGATAAGTACGGCTGCCACTTCATCACCACTTCCCCCTCATAAGAACGTATATGACGGACGATCGTCTCGTATTGATCCGTCAGGATCTGGATCGTATCATAGGTGATTCCGACCAATACGCGTTGTCCCGCATAACGAGGGGAAGTAGAATATTTGCTGCCATCGATGGCCACATATCCATATTTATTCGCTTTAATGGTTTCGTAGCGAATCACTTCATAGCTTTTCTCGGGTAAGTAAAAGAGCGCTTGCTGATCGGCTTCAAACAGTTCGGAAATCTTCGATTTTTTCTCGAAGTGCGCACGATCTCTATCCGCAATACAAGTCTTCCATAAGCCTGCATTGACTTCCTCCAGATCAAATACCTTCCGTTCGGGAAGAAAGAAGTTATTCCGCACATATTTCACCATCGCTTCCACATGGCCTTTTTCATTTCCTGCACCAGGGTTACAGAACTCGTAGGCAAACCCGTAATGGAGTGCAAATCGGTGGAAACCTTCTGTTAATTGCCGTTTGCCGTGCGGCAACACCTTTTTCACGGCGGGGGACAGGTTATCAAAACGGATTCTCCTTGGTACTCCTCCCACATGCTCAAAAAATCGTTTCAACCCTTCAAGGAAACAGTCCTGATTTTCTGATTCAAACACTTGCACGACAAAAGCATTGCTGTAAGGGAAAGAGAGGACTAAATACGGCAGTTCCACGATCTCCCCATGCCGTTGAAACGGAGCTTGTCCAAAATCGACTTGGGCATCTCCCGGCTTCGATTCCAACGGAAGCGCAGCTTGATGACTCTCTTCTTGTAAGCTTACTTTTCGTTTAGATATATAATCTCGTACCGTTCTTTCTGACCCTTCAAAATGACATTCGTCACACAGCTGCTGCCAAATGCGTTTGGCAGTTCTTCTGTATTTCTTTTTCTTCTTTCCATCGTCGATCAACCATTGATCCACCTGCTCTTTTACAGGATCCATCACAGGGGACCGCTGTTTCTTTCTCGTTTGTTTTTTTGCCTGGAACTCTTCTTGATCTGCATATTTTTTTACGGTTCTAGCATCCGTGTTTGTTCTTCTCGCCACCTCGGAATAGCTATGACCTTTAGCGTTCACTTCACTTCTGATATAATTAACGGTGTCCACTTGTAACATCTCCTCATTTACCTCCTGCCAGAAAAATGGGTCCAACAGGAGTGTATTTGATTATGGGGGG
>NZ_JAATHJ010000061.1 GCF_012034335.1 Alkalicoccus luteus
GATAAACTGATGTAGCAAGTGGCAGAACCTCCTCGTGTTTGTCTCGACAACTTTCACGATAAAGGATCTGCCACTTGTTTTCATTTCATCTGCTTAAGTGTCAACTACACTTCGTGGTGATGAGCCTATAAATTCATTTTTTAGAAAATAAAAGGAAATTTAAAGGATCATACACCTATTATACAATTTAATTATTCAATGATAAAGAATAAAAAGACGAATTTAACTAACATGAAATTAGAATATCTGATATTTTGTCTATTCATATGACCATCCTGAGCTTTTGATTCTATAAATAAAGTTATCACGTTTTTCTCCTGCCCTCTTCTGGTTTTCCTTGTATGATAGCGTTCACCTTTTTCATCCGGTTTTCAAGCTGACAGATGGGACGAGCTATCGTTTTTCATGCATTCGAACGAAACCGGGGTGTCATACCGCAGTGTCGAATGCAAACTCTCTTCGTTGTAAAAATGGACATTACCCGCATTCCTATTGAACGTCAACGGCGTTTATGTAAAAAGAATCCTTTTTCATAATTATCCTATTCCAGTTTTCTTTTGTTCAAGAAATGTTAGACGAGCTTCAAATAGCCCAAGATACGTGGTGAAATCGAGTAATTTTATTGCGTGAATTTTTTGTTTACACTTAATGTGTAAAAACCCTTAAACTTTAACAAAGCCAATAGGATTGCCTTCCTGCCTTGACTTAGTGGTTTGATTTGGGTTGAATATTGTTTCGAAAGCTAACAAGATCTATATAGTTGCACGAACGTATACATTGTAACCTGTATGAGAGGTGGTTACGATGTATCGACATGTACTCAAAAAGAAACAAATACGTTGTTATTTGGCGAGCGCCGGTATCTCCCAGCTCGGAAATGTACTGGCCGGACTCGCTTTTCTATTTTTATCCTATGAACTGACAGAGTCAGCCGGGCTTACAACGGTCATAGCGATCACCCAGGCTCTCCCCTATCTTCTGTTCGGTCTTATCGGAGGGGCTGTCGCAGACCGTATTGATAAAAAAAGACTTTTGCTGCACATTGAATTCCTGCGGGTTCCAATCATCATGTCCCTTGTGGTGCTTTATTACGCGGGGAGTTTAGCTTTTTGGCATTTGTTAGTCGTGAGTTTTGTTATACAAAGTTTCGGGTGTTTTTATAATCCTGCCTACCGGGCCGTTTTACCGCTCATCACTACACGGGATGAACGTACGACAGTGAACAGCCTGCTGGATATCGTCACGAGGGGTGTTCAGGTCCTCGGTCCTGTATTCAGTATCGGCCTGTTAAGCACCGGATACACGATTCATTTTTATACGATAGATGCCCTCACGTATGCTTTAAGTGCCTTTTTCATCATCCAGCTTCATTGGGTGGAGCCGTCAAGTCGAGTTTCCCCGGGGGAGAAAAAACTGCAGATCCTTCCTTCCATTCTCGAATTTTTCCGGTGGGCAAAGGGAGAAATAAAGATGAGAACGTTGTTTACAGCCACATTTCTCATGGTTTTTTTCAACACGTGGGTATGGCAGGTGGGTCTGCTTCTCATGCTTTTGAGTAATTATCCAAATCAGGGAGAAGCGTTTTACAGCCTTCTGCTGGGCTGGTACGGTGCCGGTGTCATCCTTGTTAATGTAGTTATTCCGTTTCTTTGGAAAAGGTTAGGCTCTTCACCATAAAGTGTAGTTGACGAGCTAGTTTGCTCGGCCAGTTTCTAAACTGATACGTATTTTAAAGTGTTCATTGTTTCGATAGCCATAAGCGCGGCGCTTAATGAGTTTGATCTTCGTA
>NZ_JAATHJ010000062.1 GCF_012034335.1 Alkalicoccus luteus
CGAGACAGAAGGAATCGATTGAGCTTGATGCTCCTTAGAAAGGAGGTGATCCATCCGCACCTTCCGGTACGGATACCTTGTTACGACTTCACCCCAATCATTTGTCCCACCTTCGGCGGCTGGCTCCATAAAGGTTACCTCACCGACTTCGGGTGTTACAAACTCTCGTGGTGTGACGGGCGGTGTGTACAAGGCCCGGGAACGTATTCACCGCGGCATGCTGATCCGCGATTACTAGCAATTCCGGCTTCATGCAGGCGAGTTGCAGCCTGCAATCCGAACTGAGAATGGCTTTCTGGGATTCGCTCCACCTCGCGGCTTCGCCACCCTTTGTACCATCCATTGTAGCACGTGTGTAGCCCAGGTCATAAGGGGCATGATGATTTGACGTCGTCCCCACCTTCCTCCGGTTTGTCACCGGCAGTCACCTTAGAGTGCCCAACTGAATGCTGGCAACTAAGGTCAAGGGTTGCGCTCGTTGCGGGACTTAACCCAACATCTCACGACACGAGCTGACGACAACCATGCACCACCTGTCACGTTGTCCCCCGAAGGGGAAAACTCTGTCTCCAGAGCGGTCAACGGATGTCAAGACCTGGTAAGGTTCTTCGCGTTGCGTCGAATTAAACCACATGCTCCACTGCTTGTGCGGGCCCCCGTCAATTCCTTTGAGTTTCAGCCTTGCGGCCGTACTCCCCAGGCGGAGTGCTTAATGTGTTAACTTCGGCACTAAGGGCATCGAAACCCCTAACACCTAGCACTCATCGTTTACGGCGTGGACTACCAGGGTATCTAATCCTGTTTGCTCCCCACGCTTTCGCGCCTCAGCGTCAGTTGTAGGCCAGAAAGTCGCCTTCGCCACTGGTGTTCCTCCACATATCTACGCATTTCACCGCTACACGTGGAATTCCACTTTCCTCTCCTACACTCAAGTCCTGCAGTTTCCAATGACCCTCCACGGTTGAGCCGTGGGCTTTCACATCAGACTTACAAGACCGCCTGCGCGCGCTTTACGCCCAATAATTCCGGACAACGCTTGCCCCCTACGTATTACCGCGGCTGCTGGCACGTAGTTAGCCGGGGCTTTCTCGTGAGGTACCGTCAAGGTGCCGGCCTGTTTGACCGGCACGTGTTCTTCCCTCACAACAGAACTTTACGATCCGAAAACCTTCGTCGTTCACGCGGCGTTGCACCGTCAGGCTTTCGCCCATTGCGGATGATTCCCTACTGCTGCCTCCCGTAGGAGTCTGGACCGTGTCTCAGTTCCAGTGTGGCCGATCACCCTCTCAGGTCGGCTACGCATCGTCGCCTTGGTAAGCCACTACCTTACCAACTAGCTAATGCGCCGCGGGCCCATCTTTCAGTGAGAGGAGAAAACTCCCCTCTTTTACAGCCGGTTCATGCGAACCGGCTGGTTATCCGGTATTAGCCCCGGTTTCCCGGGGTTATCCCAGTCTGAAAGGCAGGTTGCCCACGTGTTACTCACCCGTCCGCCGCTCATTCCACCGGCTTCCCCCCGAAGGGTTCCGCCGGTTTCCTGCGCTCGACTTGCATGTATTAGGCACGCCGCCAGCGTTCGTCCTGAGCCAGGATCAAACTCTCCATGAAAGAGTAGCCTGATCAAAGCTGTCCTCCCGGTGAAACCGGTCGGTCAGAACGGAATCTGGCTAAAGATTCCTGTATTTCAAAAATTGACAGAGAATGATTCATTCTCTTTCCTTCTTCTCGTCTTTTGTTTAGTTTTCAAAG
>NZ_JAATHJ010000063.1 GCF_012034335.1 Alkalicoccus luteus
TCTGCTTCGACGCACACGTCCAGCGGTGCGCTTTCCCTACCTTCCTGCGTCCCCCCATTGCTCAAATGGAAACAAGGTGGTACAGGAATCTTTCGCCTGTTTGCCATCGCCTACGCTTTTCAGCCTCGGCTTAGGACCCGACTAACCCTGAGCGGACGAGCCTTCCTCAGGAAACCTTAGGCTTTCGACGGAGGGGATTCCCACCCCTCTTTTCGCTACTCATACCGGCATTCTCACTTCCAGGCGCTCCACACGTTCTTCCGATCGTGCTTCGCCGCCCCTGGAACGCTCCCCTACCACGGCCACACCTAACGGTGTGACCATCCAAAGCTTCGGTGATACGTTTAGCCCCGGTACATTTTCGGCGCAGAGTCACTCGACCAGTGAGCTATTACGCACTCTTTCAATGATGGCTGCTTCTAAGCCAACATCCTGGTTGTCTAAGCAACTCCACATCCTTTTCCACTTAACGTATACTTGGGGACCTTAGCTGTTGGTCTGGGCTGTTTCCCTCTTGACTACGGATCTTAGCACTCGCAGTCTGACTCCCGAGGATAAGTCATTGGCATTCGGAGTTTGACTGAATTCGGTAATCCTGTAGGGACCCCTAGTCCAATCAGTGCTCTACCTCCAAGACTCTTCCCTCGAGGCTAGCCCTAAAGCTATTTCGGGGAGAACCAGCTATGTCCGAGTTCGATTGGCATTTCACCCCTACCCACACCTCATCCCCGCATTTTTCAACATGCGTGGGTTCGGGCCTCCATCCAGTGTTACCTGGACTTCACCCTGGACATGGGTAGATCACCCGGTTTCGGGTCTACGACCACGTACTCATGCGCCCTGTTCAGACTCGCTTTCGCTGCGGCTCCGCCTTTGCGGCTTAACCTTGCACGGGATCGTAACTCGCCGGTTCATTCTACAAAAGGCACGCTGTCACCCATTAACGGGCTCCAACTACTTGTAGGCACACGGTTTCAGGATCTATTTCACTCCCCTCCCGGGGTGCTTTTCACCTTTCCCTCACGGTACTGGTTCACTATCGGTCACTAGGGAGTATTTAGCCTTGGGAGATGGTCCTCCCGGATTCCGACGGGGTTTCACGTGTCCCGCCGTACTCAGGATCCACTCCGGAGGAGAGTCAGATGTCGAGTACAGGGCTCTTACCTTGTCCCGCGGGCCGTTCCAGGCCGCTTCCTCTATCTGCTCTCTTGGTAACTCCGATGGAGTGTCCTACAACCCCAGAAGGCAAGCCTTCTGGTTTGGGCTGATTCCGTTTCGCTCGCCGCTACTCAGGAAATCGCGTTTGCTTTCTCTTCCTCCGGGTACTAAGATGTTTCAGTTCCCCGGGTCTGCCTTCTCACACCCTATGGATTCAGGTGTGGATCCCTTCCCATTACGGAAGGGGGGTTCCCCCATTCGGAAATCTTCGGATCACAGCTCACTTACAGCTCCCCGAAGCATATCGGTGTTCGTCCCGTCCTTCATCGGCTCCTAGTGCCAAGGCATTCACCGTGCGCCCTTGGTCGCTTAACCATCTGATACGTGC
>NZ_JAATHJ010000064.1 GCF_012034335.1 Alkalicoccus luteus
AAATAATATAAACGTGTGCCTATGTAAAAATTGTAAAAAAGGAGCGCATTTTCGCTTCATGCCTTGTCAGGAGTGGACCATGAGGTCCAGAAAAGCGGAAATGTGCCTATTTACTGTCGAACTCGAGTTAAATAGCTAGTGCCTAACTTCTGTCTATTTACGAATATATTTCTAGAAAATACGATTAGATTTCCGGTAAAACCCTTGATAAAAGTCACCGAAATAACGGGCCACTATGAAACGAACGAAAGAAAAGAATAAAGCGACCGCAGCTATTAAACATAATAAGATCAGTCCCTGTTCAACTACATTTATCTGTATCACCTTCATTTTTTGTTTCTTATCTGAGATTGTTCAAACATTGATATCAGTTGCTTGGCTTTCATTTCGTTACTAATATAAAAGAAGAGTATTTCTTTATTGAGGAAATTCGCATTGCTGTGTCTTTTGCCCCCTGCCCTCATATTAGAAAAAGAAAATATGTAACTGACCCTGCTACAGACAATCCAAAAAGAAAGTACTTCATTTTTACCTGCTCGAAATAAACGATATAAATAATGGCGATTAGATGAATGCTTAAGAGCAGGTAGCTTACTAAGTATTGAAAGGAAAATGGTAATACAACAAGAAGAACTGAACATAAATAGATTATGACAACAAACCATTTGTCCCTCGTGGTCGTGTTTCTCTTGATTAGGCCGATTATGATAGGGATTAGCATCCCTATCATAAACAGCAGCAAAAGCGCCGATACGTTTTCGATCATTGTCTCTTCCCCTTATGCAATGCCAACTGTAGCTTAAGCGTTAATAAACACGTGCCTTGTGATCACAGCGGCTATTCTAATACAAAGCTCTCTTCGTGCTCGTCGTCCCACTCAATTGAAAATTCAATGTCATCGTCTTCTCGTGTAACGGCACATCCGCTGCAGCCGCTGCCTGAATGCTCAATGACGCCGCCTTCGCTGAGGATTTCGCCTGTTACGGTTGTGCTGCCGATGCTGTAATTCAGCGTTTCCGGCAGGCTTTCTTCGCCGATGTAGCGAATGGCGTAATCGATGGATTGGCTGTTCTCATCATAAATATTAACCGTGTAGTCTACTTCCCAATTGTCTCCTTCGTTACTGAAGTGCAAGGTGTCCTGGTTTTGACAGGCTGCTACAAAAAGAAGCATTATAGCCCAGATGGATACACGTTGAAGCATCATCTTCTGATCTCTCCTTTCTTGAAACTGTATCTGGCTTCTATGTTACGAAAATAATTGGCTCATCACCACGAAGTGTAGTTGACACTTAAGCAGATGAAATGAAAACAAGTGGCAGATCCTTTATCGTGAAAGTTGTCGAGACAAACACGAGGAGGTTCTGCCACTTGCTACATCAGTTTAT
>NZ_JAATHJ010000065.1 GCF_012034335.1 Alkalicoccus luteus
TGTGGTTCTGTCAATAAAGTAGACAAATCGCTATCACGTTTTGCTCCTGTCATCCGTTCCTTTTCCCCGTCTGACGGCGCTCACCTCCTTCATCCGGTTTTCAAGCTGACAGATGGGACGAGCTCGCGTTTTTTCTTGCATTCGAACGAAACCGGGGTGTCATACCCCAGTGTCGAATGCAAACGTTCTTCGTTGTAAAAATGGACATAATCCGCGATGAGCTGCCGGGCTTCCTCCTTGCTGGCCGGGCGCCAGCGGTACAAAAACTCCTGCTTGAATCCGGAAAAAAACGACTCCAGGCAGGCGTTGTCATACGGATCGCCTTTCGCACTCATACTGATGACCGCTTTGGCCTGCTTCAATACCTCCACATACTCCTTGGAGGTGTACTGCGAGCCCCGGTCCGAGTGATGGATCCAGCCCTCTGCCGGGCGCCGGAGGGCGATGGCTTCCTGCAGCGCCTCTTTAGGGAGCTCCGTTCGCATATGGTCCTCCACGCGGTAGGCGAGGATACGCTTGGAACACAGGTCCAGCACCGGGTTGAAATACAACGGCCCCTCCAACGTGGGGATGTAGGTGATGTCGGTCGCCCATACCTCGTTGACGTTTTCCGGCTGGAAGGCACGCCCCAACGCATTCGGATACACGCGGGCGTCAGACGAGGAATCCGTCGTGCCGACGCGTTTCCACTGGCGTTTGGATGCCAGACCAAGCGCTTTCATCCGATTCGCCACCGTTTTTTGGGACACCACCCATCCGGTCTGAATCAGCTTGGCATGGATGCGGGGACTGCCATACGTTTCCCGGCTCTCCAAATAAGCCTGCCGAATCGCCTGGTCCAGCTTCTGCCGTTTTTTCTCCCTCGCAGAGGGCCCTTCTTTTTTTCGTTCCAGGTAGCGGTAATACCCGGCCCGGGACACCTGAAGCAGTTCGCACATCTTGACCACGCGGTGCTCGTCCGCATGCGCTTCAATAAAGGAAAACAACGCTAGTTTTCCGGGTTCTCCGTGAAGATGTGCAGCGCTTTTTTTAAGATATCGACTTCCTCCTGCAGCTCGCGATTGGCTTTCTCCAGGCTCATTACCTGTCCTTTGTATTCGGTTGCCGTATAGAGGGTTTTCTGTTCGGCTTTTTCTGCTTCCCGCCGTTCTGCTTTGTACTCCTTGATCCAGCGCAACAAGCTACTGTAGGAAACGCCAAGCTCCCGTTCCAGATCCACCGGCCGCCGCCCGTCCTGCACCGCCAGCTTCGCTACATATCGACGGAATACCTTATCGTAGTGTTTTTTCTCCGTGCTCATTCCCGGTTCCTCCTCCACTGCTTTCGTTTCACTCAGACTACCACATGGACGTGTCTACTTTTTATACTAGCTTCATT
>NZ_JAATHJ010000066.1 GCF_012034335.1 Alkalicoccus luteus
GGAATAGCTATGACCTTTAGCGTTCACTTCACTTCTGATATAATTAACGGTGTCCACTTGTAACATCTCCTCATTTACCTCCTGCCAGAAAAATGGGTCCAACAGGAGTGTATTTGATTATGGGGGGTGTTCACAAGTGGCTTTTTCTATGCATTGATCCTTATCTAGGATCCTACATAAAATCAATGCCGAACCTTACATTTTTAGTTTGCCATAAACAGGCATTGTGGAAGGCGTCTTTTCCTTTCTGCAGGGTCTTTATAGACAGTATATCCGTCAATCCTTGGACAAACAATCCCATCTTATTCTGGACGTTTTGGACTAGCAATAACACCTTGTCTTAGTAGGGTTCCCAGGCATTTCGTTTACCTAGTAACTGTCGAACTCGGGGACATGACGGTGATCGAGCAGGTGAAACAAGACTTGATCGGCTGGAAGCTCGGGCGGGTGATTCAAGTCGCCGATCGCGGGTTTTCTTCCGAAAAGAATCTTCGGATCCTGCAGCAAACCGGCGGCCATTATATTATTGGCGAACGCATGCATGCAGGAAAAAAAGATGTCGAAGAAGCCTTAAGCAAGCGAGGGCGGTTTCAGGTGGTTCGAGAGAATCTGCACGTGAAAGAAGCCATTGTTGGTAACGGAGAAGCGCGCAAGCGCTATGTGATTGCTTACAATCCCGACGAAGCCGCACGAGACCGGAGGAAGCGGGAACAAATCGTGGCATCGGTCGAAGCGCAGATCGATGCGCTGCAACAGGAGGCAAACGAAGCACATCATAAGAAAGCCTGTGCCCTGCGGGCACATTCGACGTACGGAAAATATGTGCGGCAACTGAAAGATGGTACTCTCCGTCTCCATAAACAAGCCGTACGCGACGCGAGTAAATATGACGGAAAGTACCTCATCCGCACGTCGGACGATACCTTGTCGATCGAAGACGTGGCGCTTGGTTACAAGCAGCTGCTGGAAGTGGAGGACGCGTTTCGTACTTTAAAAACGACGTTACAACTGCGTCCCATGTATCATCGGCTCGAAGAGCGGATCCGTGCCCATGTGGTCATCAGCTGGCTGGCCCTGTTGCTTGTCCGCATTGCCGAGCTGCAGACCGGAGACACATGGACCCAGATTCGCAAGGAAATGAATCGGCTCCATGTGGGACCCGAGTTCGACAGTAAATAGGCACATTTCCGCTTTTCTGGACCTCGTGGTCCACTCCTGACAAGGCATGAAGCGAAAATGTGCTCCTTTTTTACAATTTTTACATAGGCACACGTTTATATTATTTTTTCTTTATTTTAAAGGGTTTATCAGATATAATATAGGCATGTATATTCGACGAGTAACCAGAAAAAATAAAAATGGAACAA
>NZ_JAATHJ010000067.1 GCF_012034335.1 Alkalicoccus luteus
CGATATGACGGAAGTGAACGGCGGGCACGGTTGGCCCTTTCGCCTGGGCCCGTCGTTCCTCGTTCTGTTTCTTCGCTCCTTGTAACAACCTCGACGAACCGGCAGGTTCTTTGGTCATATGGACCGGGAGGGACGGTCGTCTCCCTGTTTGTTCGGTCATTGTGAGCTTCGTGGCTGTCCAGCTGTCATAACCGGGATAATCGATGGTGAGCGTCGTCGTATCCTGAGGATCGTAGGTAATCTCGACCCGACAGCCCATGAGCGTGATGCCCACTTCGTATTTCGTATCCTGAAAGCTGATGCAGCCTGATTTATCGACTTTTCTCGTTTCCGTATGTAAAAACGCCTGGGTTAGTTCTTCGGCCGAAATGGTTCGGATCGGCGTGCTTTCCTGGCGGTATGCTTGGAACGGTGTCGTGGCGGTGCCCAGGGCCTGGTGCGGCTGGTGGATGTACCGCTCGTCGAGCCATACCCGCAGCCACTGATTGAGCGCTTCTACGGTCTTGGGGCGTTCCAACTGTACTTCCTGCAAAAACGCATCAAAGGTTCGGTTAAAGCGTTCGATTTTCCCCGTGGATTCCGGTGAATAGGGCTTGGCATACAACAGCCTTGTCCCTAACTTGGCACAGGTTTTCGCCATCCACTTCGTCCGGTACTGCTTCCCGTTATCAAAATACACTTGTTCAGGGATCCCATACGTACGAACCGATTCCCGAAACGCTTCTTCGACACATCGGGCATCCAGCATGGGGTAAAAGGATACGTGCAAGGGATACCGGGTGGCGTCATCCAAAAAGGCCACCATGTAGACTTGCTTCTTGGTTCCATTTGGCCCGATTGGCAGGTACGGGCCATACTTGATATCCGAGTGCCACAACGCATTTCGGGATCGTTTCTGAAAGCGCCGTACGGCCCCGGATGTCTCGTGATACAGTTTCATCTGCCGGGCGCTGTACCCTCGCTTGGCTAATTGTTCCTGCAGGGTCGATCGCTTCACCGTGCCTTTTTCCACCAGCCCGTCCCATTCCAATATGTGAATGATCGATGCAATGCTTCTGGACGGCACCTCCCGGCGCAATAAAATCGCCTGTTCCAGCACTGGATCCTGATTTTCGACCGACACAGGGCGATAGGCTTTCGGTTTTAACCCCTCAAAGCCTTCTTTGTGAAACTGAGCAAGATAGCGACGAATGGTTCGTTCTGACACGCCATGCCGCTGTGAGAGCTGATGGAGCAGGGCAGCTCGTTCCTGTTTGTCTAACGCTTCTTCTAATAAGGGGGCAATCAGTTGAAATCGATTCGTGGCTTGTTCGACTGCGTTTCCTGGTC
>NZ_JAATHJ010000069.1 GCF_012034335.1 Alkalicoccus luteus
CTTCGCAGCACCCGTTCCCCTGCCCGTCGGCTCTTCACGTAGATGTTACAATCGTCGGCATAGCGGACAAACCGGTGGCCTCGTCGCTCCAGTTCCGTATCCAATTCATGGAGGTAAATGTTACTGAGGAGCGGGGACAGGTTGCCGCCTTGCGGGGTCCCCCGTTCTGTCGGGAATACCTTCCCGTTGATGGACACACCGGCGGTCAGGAACGTTCGAATGAGCGCGAGTACCGCACGATCCGAGACGAACCGGCTGACGAGGTGCATCAGCTTGTCGTGCGGGACCGTATCGAAATACTGTTTCAGATCGAGGTCCACAACATACCGGTAACCTGCTTCGTGATAGGAAGCTGCCTGTCGGATCGCATCGTGTGCGCTCCGTCGCGGGCGGAATCCGTAACTGTGATCGGAAAAGTGCCGATCGATTGCCGGCGTGAGCACTTGCACGAGCGCTTGCTGGATGACCCGGTCCCGAACGGTGGGAACGCCGAGCTCCCGCGTTCCGCCCCCGTCTTTCTGGATGGAGACCCGTTTCACCGGCTGCGGTTCCAACGAACCGCTTTTGATAGCCAGCACGATCTCCCGATAATGTCTGGCAAAGTAGCTGTGCATCTCGGTGGTTTCCACCCCATCGACACCGGCACTTCCCTTGTTTCGTTTGACGCGTTGGAACGCACGTCCCATGTTCTCCCGGGAGACGAGCTTTTGGATCATCCCGGAAGCATCACCATCCACCCGAGTCGTTTCACCGCGAAGAACACTACACGCTCCTGCATTCCTCTCTGCTTCCAGCGTACCCTCCTGCAGGCAGCCATCCGTTGATGTTTTCTGTGATCGTCGCATTCTTCCCACCTCCACGTTCGGTTGGATCCTTATTGTTCGGCCCTTCGTCACCAACGGTGACTACTATGGCCTCGGCTGACTTCTTATCATTCACCATGCCATCACTGGCACCGTTGTCCCTGTAAGGAATGGCTCCTTTTTCGAGACCCTGATAAGACCTCCCCGGGTAAGTCTGACCGCTTTCCACCCGTCGGTACAGGATTTACGGTAAGGAATTCGGGCAATGTTGGATTTTATCTTGCAGCGCAGATTCATCCGTTCCTTTTCCGCCTTGTATCCTGTTTCTGTTCGTTACCGCGTGTGTTTGCGTCCGGCTTCCTTCAGATTCCGGGTCGCCCCGGACACCCTTGCCATTCGCTAACGGTTCCCATTGCCAAGCCCGTAGTGGACTTTCA